>CACXQV010000138.1:962-2205 GCA_902769875.1 uncultured Bacteroidia bacterium | reverse complement strand
TTCTTGTCCGTTGTTGGCTTTGATGGCCGGCATGTCGGCGGGCGACGGGCAGGCGTTGATGAGGAAATCCATCAAACGGGTGACGCCCACGCCACGCTTGGCAGCGCCGCAAATGACGGGGAACATCTCACGGTTGACGATACCGAGGTGGATACCGCGTTCCATGTCTTCTTCGCTCAGGGTCATTTCCTCGAAGAACTTCTCCATCAGGGCCTCTTCGCCTTCGGCAGCGTGCTCGATGAGGTTGTTGTGCATCTCTTCGGCCTTGGCCATTTCAGCGGCGGGAATGTCCTGGATTTCAGGTGCTCCGTTGCCGTTTTTGAAGACCAACATCTTCATCATAATCAAGTCGATGACGGCGTTGAAGTCTTCACCGGCGTTGACGGGATATTGGATAGGCGTGACCTTGTCGCCGAAATATTCTTTCAGTTCGCGGATGGTGTTGTCGAAGTTGGCGTTGCTGTGGTCGAGTTGGTTCATGAAGAACACAACCGGCTTGTTCGTGTTGGCGGCATGACGCCAAGCGTTTTCGGTAGTGGCTTCAACACCCGACTGGGCATTGACGGTGCAAACGGCCATGTCGGCTGCATAGAGGCACGAAACGATGTCGCCCGAGAAGTCGGTGAAACCGGGAGTGTCCAAGATGTTGATTTTCTTGTCGTTGTAGATGGTATACAGCATAGAGGCGTTCACCGAAATCTGACGTTCCATTTCGATGGGACGGTAGTCGGAAACGGTGTTTTTCTCGTCGGTGCTACCTTTTCTGTTGATGAGTTTGCCTTCGAAAAGCATGTTTTCGGCAAGGGTGGTCTTACCCGACTTTGCTGCGCCGATGAGGGCAACATTGCGGATGTCTTTTGTCTGGAATTCCTTCATTTTTATCTAACTGTCTAATTATTAAATATTTATTTTTCGCGAAAAATACTATAGTGGGCGCAAAGGTACAAAAAATAATGATTACTTCAACTAAAATCATTTTTTAATGTAACAAAACTTGCAAAACCAGCCAAACTTCTTCATAGAGAAAGTCGCCAACCGGCTCCTTTCCAACGCATCCTTTGGATGCAGTTCAAGCATGACAACGACAACTCGTTTGGGAGTCGTTGTCATGCAATATAATAATTTGGTTTTGAAAGTTTTGTAGGTTTTGTGATTACAAAAGTGCAATGTCGGCGTGAATTTTCTCCCAACGCGCGGCATCCATTTTTGCTCCAACTACCTCTATGATGTTTTTGGCCACGAT
>CACXQV010000138.1:0-945 GCA_902769875.1 uncultured Bacteroidia bacterium | reverse complement strand
CGAGACCCGCGAGGAATCCCGCAGCCCACATGTCGCCCGCGCCCGTCGTATCGACCACCGTGGCTTCCATTGGCGGCACGGTAACGATTTCATTGCCGCGCTGGACGAAAGCACCTTTGGCACCCACTTTCACCACCGCGATTTGCACTTTCGAGGCAATGAAATGCAAGGCTTCTTCTGGCTCCAAGCCCGTCAAGGCAAAGGCCTCTTGTTCGTTGGCAAACACGATGTCGACGTAATTGTTGATGAGGTCCAAAAGAAAATCGCGGCTTTCCTCCACCACATTGTAACTGGCCAAGTCGATTGCGATTTTCAGGCCTTTGTCCTTGGCCGTTGCGATGGCTTTTTTCAGCATGTCGGGATTGGCCACCAAATAGCCTTCCACGTAGAAAATGTCCCAACCTTCAAAAAGTTCGGGTTTGATGTCGTCGGCACACATTTCGGCGGCGGCGCCGAGGCAGGTTGCAAAGGTGCGTTCACCGTCGGCAGTGACCAAGGCTTGCACACGACCTGAAGGCGTTTCACTCTTGAGCATCAAGGGCTTCACATGGCTTTCAGTCATTTGTTTTTCAAAGAATTGCCCTATTTCGTCCTTGCCGATTTTGCTCAAAAAGCCCGCTTCGATGCCCAATTGGGCCAGCCCGCTCATGGTGTTGGCCGCCGAGCCGCCCGAGGCCATTTGGTTGCCGAGATGAGCCAACTTTTTGCCTATTTCCACTGAGGTTTCAGCGTCGACGTAGGTCATGCTTCCTTTGGGGAGGTTCAGTTCTTGAAGGATGCTTTCATTTGGGATTTGGGTCAGGATGTCGACCAAAGCACTCCCGATGCCGAGTATTCTTTCCATTTTCGATTCAAAGATTTGAGATTTGTAATTCGATATTTCTAATTTTTTGCAAAGGTAGTAAATAATTTGATGCCCGATGAAGAAAAATTTCTTATTGATAA
>CACXQV010000137.1 GCA_902769875.1 uncultured Bacteroidia bacterium | reverse complement strand
TTTTGCGGAATCCGCAAAACTTTTATCGGGATTTGCAAAACCTCTGTTTTGGGGTTTTTGAGGCGCTTTTCATATAAGAAAATGTACTACTTTTGCACGCCTTTAAGCAAGGGGTATGGCCGAGTTGAAGGCCGAATAATCTTGAAAAACCTTATTAAATTTTGAATCTTTAAATCTTTAAATTTTAAATTTTAAATCCTAAAAACAAATGTTCAGAAACTACAACAAACGAAAAGTCATCGTGCTTTGCCTTGGGCTTGCAGCCATGACGATGCTGCCCCAATGGGTGTCCGCTCAAGATAATGGCGGGTCGGGCACGCAGGCATGGTCTGGAAAGAGTTTATTAGGCAGGGACGGCTCGGGAAATGGCTACAGTGTCTCGACAGGACAAGGCGACGGCGGTAGCCATGCCGGATCCTTCGGGTCATTATTTGGCAGGCAAAACTTGAGAGGAGACTCGGGCGGCGGCAGCGGCTACAGCATCTTTGTCGAACAGTTCAACAGCGGGAATGTCGGCGGAACCGGAGGCTGGCAGATCAACACTGAGCAATTCAACGAAACTCCGCTCGGCAGCGGACTCTTCATCATGGCTGCGGCAGGCGCGGCCTACGCATTTTCAAAAAAACGTAAAAAACAGGAAAACAACTAAAAACACATCAGATACAATGAAAAGACTTAGCACAATTATCATGGCCTTGGCTCTCGTGCTTGGAATGAGCCAATGCAAGAAACAGGAAACACCCTCCTCAGCCACGCCCAGCAACCCCGGGGTGCACATCACCGTGAACGTGGGCGACCAGGACGGCAAGGACGGCAAGGACAATAACGGCGAAAAATACTACATCGCCCCTCAATACGGTCTGTTTGCCTTCACTGACGACGACACGCTCTATGTGGGCCACAACGGCAAATATGTGGGCTTCCTGAAGTACACCAACGGCTCTTTCGACGGCACCATCTACCCGGATGCCAACGTCACCGACAAGCCCTTGCACTTCTACTTCTTGGGCGGCAAGGGTCCCAAAAATCCTGCTCTAAACACAACCGAATTCAGCATCAGCATTGCTGACCAGAGCACAAACCTGCCCGTGCTTTCCTACGGTGCTTCCAATGAGCTNGAACAAGTGCGCCTTGGTGAGAATCAATCTCTTGACTGAGACAACTGATGCCATTACGCTCTCAAACGTGCCGAACGCAGCCACCATCGACTTTGTCAACAATGCCATTACGCCCACTACTACTACGATGGGCAACATCACGCTTTTTGGCGAAGAAGGTGTCAGCACCCATAGATGGGCCATCCTTCTGCCTGGCACTAACCTTTCTAACTGCAACGTGATTTGGCAAGGAGGAGGAGAAGGAATGCCTGCCATTGGCAACAACACCTATGTCAACGCTGGTATCGGCCAAGGCATTCAAATCCAAAATCAACCTCCTATTACACTGCCTAATGCAGACCTTGTCATCAAAAACAGTAATGACGATTTTTCTGTGTTCACGGTGAGTTCAACCGGAAAGAAAGTCTATTTCTCGAAGGCCAACCTGACATGGAATGCGACTGACGGATATCATTTCCACGATACTCAGTTTAACGAGGAACACAGTGGTGGTAGTTCGATTTCGAATTTTGAATACACTACTACTTTACCTGCTTATGGTGATGTAACCCTATCAAACCTCACCGGCTTGGATCGCTTTACTTGGGGACATATTTCGAATCAATCTATTAATTCATCCTATTATATAACTAATCAGCAATTGGCGGATGGTGCAGATCCAGAATGGGGAAAACAAATGACGGGCGAAGGGAACGATCATTGGCGCACCCTGACCGTCGACGAGTGGAACTATTTGCTCCACAAGAGGCCTGGCAACCGCTTCATGTTGGTATCGGTTTTGATTCCCTGCACATACGAAGGTGATCCCTATTATACGAATGTTCAAGGTCTCTTGTTGTTCCCCGACGATTTTGACTATTCAGGCCTCGGCCTCACACAGGCCGCGAATGCTAATAAGATAGGTTTCTGGCCTGGTAGGATTAACAAAGTGTATGTTGGTCCTGGCAATCATAATCCAGCTAGTGGAAATTATACTCCTGAATATGATGGCAATGTGAATTATTCTCCGCATGATATAGCAGCCGGTATATATAAGTTGATTGAGACTGCTCCTCTTAATTCAGAGCACTTTTATACTAATCCGAGTTCAAATATGTATAAGTTGCTGCAGGCGGGATGCGTGTTCCTGCCTGCCGTGGGCAGCCGCGTAGGAGCAGAGTATAAAAAGTATTTTTACTACGGCAATAGAAATAATGCAGCCCAAGGCTTCTATTGGGCGTCTGACCGTGTTATTTCTGGATCCTCTGAAAATGCCAAATATTTCTGGTTTGGTTATCCAGGAGGCGGTGCCGTCGAAACCAACCCGTGCCCGACCTTCGAAGCGAATAATACGCAGCATCGCAGTCTTGGCTGCTGCGTCCGTTTGGTGTGGGATGCCAACTAATCGGTTCGCAAGGAGGCGGGATTTCCGATTCCGCAAGCCGGGGGAAGGGAGATTTTCCATTCCCGCATGAAGATCGTAGAGACGTCACATTGTGGCGTCTCTATGTGTTTTTTGCCTGCCGGGGTTTTCGGAAACCCCCTAACCCCCTTAAAAGGGGGATGGCGCAAAGCGGCGCAGGGTTTGGGTCTG
>CACXQV010000136.1:1756-2685 GCA_902769875.1 uncultured Bacteroidia bacterium | reverse complement strand
ATGAAGAAGTTCTGCACCGTGCGTGAGAGGCTGCTCACGCCTTGGTCGATACGGGCTTGAAGCTTGCCTGTGGCATTGTCGCCCGTGTTGAAGTAGGCCATGCGGAAGGTGAGGACCCTCTCGATGACGCTCTGCGCCAAGTCACGGCTGACGAAGATGCGCATCCGCTCGCCGAAGTAATTTTGGGCGAAGGTGATGAGGGCGGAGAGGATTTCCTTGCCGAGCAGCACGATGGAGATGATGGTGACAATGCGGATGGCTTGTTGACCCCAGTCGACGCCTGCCGTGACCAAACCATTGATTTCGTCGACGGTCCAATCGAGCACGATGGCATTGACCTGTGCCATCAAGGAGCCAATCAAGGTAAGTATTAAAGTGATGAAAACTAGCCATTTGTAAGGCTTAACAAAGGGGCTTACGTTCTTGAAGAGTTGGAAAAGATTCATGAGTGTGCGTTTATTGAATAAGGTGCAAAAATAGGGATTTGGTCTGAAACTCCAAATAAATCCCTATCTTCGCAGCCTAAAACGCAATGTAAATGGAAAACAAGTGGTTGAACGAAGCCTTCAAAGGCGAAGTGCCCAACGGCTTTCAAGCTAAGGTAGGCTGGGCAAGTCCGTCTAACATCGCTTTGGTGAAATATTGGGGCAAAAAGGGGAAGCAAATTCCTCAGAATCCTTCGATTAGTTTCACTTTGTCGGAATGTCGCACCGAGACTTTCATCGAGTATGAAAAAGCCAACCGATTCGGCTTCAGCTTCTTCTTTGAAGGCAAGGAGAATCCCGCTTTTGGCGCGAAAATCGAGAAGTTCCTGATGGACCACCAAGCGTTTTTCCCGTTCCTCAACCAACTGAATCTGAAAGTCGAGAGTCGCAACACCTTCCCTCATTCCTCTGGCATCGCTTCTTCGGCCTCTTCGATGAGTGCAT
>CACXQV010000136.1:0-1710 GCA_902769875.1 uncultured Bacteroidia bacterium | reverse complement strand
TTGGTCGGCCCTTCGACAGGCTCAGGGACCTTAATTAAAGCCTCTTATTTCTCGCGATTGGCCTCAGGCAGTGCGGCGCGCTCGGTGTTCCCCGCAATGGCACTTTGGGGCAAAACGGAGGCCTACGAAGGCAGTTCCGACGAATATGCCGTTTCGTTGGCTGATGACATCCATCCCATTTTCAAGACTTATCACGACAGCATTTTGATTGTCAGCGGCGAGACCAAATCCGTTTCGAGTCGCGCCGGTCATGCCTTGATGGAGGGAAATCCATACGCCTCAGCACGTTATGCACAAGCTAATGAAAACATCAAAAACTTGCTTGCCGCCTTGAAATCGGGGGATTTGGATACCTTTATTAATATCACCGAGTCGGAAGCCCTACAACTCCATGCCCTGATGATGTGCTCCAACCCGTCATTTATCTTGATGAAGCCCAACACTTTGAATATCATTAATGAGATTAAGGGTTTTCGTGAAGAAACCAAGATTCCGCTCTGCTTCACCTTGGATGCCGGTCCGAATGTGCATTTGCTTTATCCCGAGAGCGAAGCTGAAAAAGTGGTACATTTCATAAAAGACAACCTGGCCGCCTATTGTGTTGACAACAAATGGATTGCCGATCATGTCGGTGACGGACCGAAAAAACTGCTGTGATGAGAGACCGTTACTATAGCAAAGTCATCCTTTTCGGCGAGTATTCGATGATCTTCGATGCCACTGCGCTGATGATTCCGCTTAAGCGGTTCTCGGCGCAATGGCAGTTTCCACAAAGCCGGAATAAGGCTGCTTCGTTGACTTCCAACCAAAGTTTGCAGCGCTTTTGCCAGTATCTCTCCGAAAAAGAAGAACTATCTGGCCTCTTGGATTTACAGGATTTAAGAAGGGATTTAGATGATGGGCTTTTCCTTGCCTCCATTGTGCCTTCGGGCTATGGCTTGGGCAGCTCTGGTACTCTGGTGGCCGCTGTCTATGACCGCTATGCCGTGCAGAAAAGTGATGACTACCTGCAATTGAAAACCCTTTTCGGCCAAATGGAGAGCCACTTCCACGGCAGCAGTTCCGGCATCGACCCCTTGCAATGCTATTTGGGCCAACCATTCAAAATCACGCCTGAGGGCGTGCAACTGCTTTCGGATGATTTCCTAAAAAAAGACATCCATATTTGCTTGATTGACACGAAGATAAAGAGCAACACCAAGCCATTGGTCAACCATTTCAAGGCACAGCGCGAAAATCCCGAGTTTTTGAGCCGATTCCAAGCGGAGTATGTGCCTTGTGTGACTTCCTGCATCAATTCGATGATTGAAGGCAATAAAGAGTTGTTTTTCAATTCGTTGAAACAACTCTCCAATGGCCAAATGGAATTCCTTCGCCCAATGATCACTGATAACACTTTGGATTTATTCGCCACCGATTTTGATTTCCATTTTGGCGTAAAAATCTCAGGCTCAGGTGGCGGCGGATATGTGCTGGGCTTCACGGACGATGTGGCAAAAGCCTCTGAATTGTTTAGCCTCCCATGTCATTCCAACGTGGGCATGCAGGGGCAGCGGGAATCTATGGGAGGCGGTTTTGATGTTATTTGGCTGTAATTGTTTATTTTTGCGCCCCGAATGTCAGCCTTGAAGAACATAGAATCTTGGATAGAACGCACTTTGACCAAGGTCATCGACTTCTTCTATCCGCCTTTCCGCAAGGTGATGAGCC
>CACXQV010000135.1:1425-3176 GCA_902769875.1 uncultured Bacteroidia bacterium | reverse complement strand
CGCAACAATCCAGTGGTGTCGAAAACAGGCGAGATGCCTTCTTCCAAGCCGTTCTTGAATGTCATGGTCTGGATGAGATGACGTTTTCGATCATAGCGCCGACCTTCACCTTGTTTGACGTCATTGACAAAAGGCTCTTCCAAGATGTCGTCTTTACCGTAGGTAAAGCGCGGCCCGTTTTTCAGGTCTTTCTTGTAGTTGACCATCAAAGTGGTGTCGCCCGCCTCGGAGAAGAACGCCCATGTGCTGTCCAAGAGAAAATCCTTACGCTTGCCCACCGATTTCAGTTGACCGCTCTCATAATAGGTCTTCCAAAGTCCATCTGGACGGCCATCACGCAAGGTTCCTTCGCTCGATATCTGACCATTTGGATAACTATATGTCTGATATTCAGTCTGTGAGAAAGCCTTCAAACTGAATAGCAAACCTATCGCCAGAAACAATAATATGGTCTTCTTGCCTTTCATTATCGCTTTAAAAACGGGTCAAAATTAGACATTTTTGTCGGATTAATGGCACACCTGTTTCAATTCGCCGAAAAAATCGTCCACTGTTATCAACACTCAAAACATCATTAATAAATTCATTTTTTTATTTTTTTGAATTAATTTTAAAAATGCTACTGCTGTTAATAAGCCTGTGAATTGGTTGATAACTTTTCAATAAAAATCTTGCATTAATGTTTTTCAGTTTGAGATACGACCCCATGAAAAAGACAAAGGTTTCTTTTTCAGTCTTATCAATACCTTTTCGGCTATTCGGTGAAAACCGAAAAAACGGATAAAATGAGGTAAGATTTTTTGAAAATATGTTCATTTTTGCCTGAATTTGGGTTGAAAAAATGTGGAATCAACAGCCCGTCATTTTTATCCACCTGAATGAAAAAGTTATCAACAAAAAACCTGTTGATAACTCAATATAATACTGACAATCAATTGATTAAACAAAAACCGTTGACAATTTTAAAGCGGGTAAGTCTTTCAGAAATAGTGCGATATAGCAGTGGCGAACAATGAAAATATGTAATTTTGCGAATCAAATTATCAACAGCATAAAAATGGAACACATCATACCGATAGCGAGCGACCATGGCGGCTTCGAAATGAAGCAATTTTTGATTGAAAAACTGAAGGAAGCCGGATACGAGGTGAAGGATTACGGTACCCACAGCAACGAGAGTGTCGACTATCCCGACATGATCCATCCTTTGGCATCGGCCATCGAGCATGGTGAATATCCGCTGGGCATCATCCTTTGTGGTAGCGGCAACGGTGCCCAGATGACGGCCAACCACCATCACCATGTGCGCGCTGCCTTGTGCTGGAATGTGGAGTTGGCCAAGCTTGCCCGTCAGCACAACGATGCCAATATCCTTGCCCTTCCAGGTCGTTTCATCCCCAATGAATTGGCTTGGGAGATGGTGCAGGCATTCCTGAACACTGGCTTTGAAGGCGGTCGCCACACGAGAAGAGTTGAAAAGATAGAACCCGTTGAAGAACAACATGAAAATGAGTGAACCCCAAACCATATTCAAGGAGAGTTCGGCTCTGGCTTTCGATGAGGAGCATTGGCAGAAGATCAACTACAGTACGGGTTGTTTTGAAAACAACTTTGCCAAAGGCAAGGAAAACTACCGCAACCTAGACCTGGAGAAACAGCGTGCCTATACCCTGCGCAACAAGTCTTTGTTGAATACAGAGAAGTTGTTGGTTGACTTTGAGACCCACTTCGCTGAAAACGGTGGCAAAGTG
>CACXQV010000135.1:0-1360 GCA_902769875.1 uncultured Bacteroidia bacterium | reverse complement strand
CATGATTTTCGACCTCATCCGCAAGGAAAAAGCCAATGCCATCATGCGTTCCAACTCCACTGTGCTTGATGAGATCGAATTGAATGGCTTCTTGGAGCGCAAAAACATTCGTGTGGTGGAGACAGAAGTGGGACGATTCGTGCTTCAGAAAGGCCAGCAGAAATCCTATCATCCGCTTTCGCCTTCCATTCATCTTTCAAAAGAAGAGAACAACGCCATCCTGACTTCGAATTTCAAGTTGAAGCCCGACAGCTCGGTCAAGCAGATGGTCAACTTTGTGAGGCACGAGGTAGGTGTAGAGACCCAGGATGTGTCGATTTGCGTCACGGGAGCCAACTTCCTGCTTTCCGATACGGGTGGTGTGGTGCTCACCGAAAACGAAGGCAATATACTGAAATCCACCTCATTGGCAAAAATCCATATCGTGGTGGCAGGCATCGCCAAGGTGATTCCGAACATGGACGACTTGAGTGTGTTGTTGCCTTTGCTGTCGTTGCATTCCAATGGACAGAGCATGGCGGCTTGCAACAGCATCACTTTTGGTCCCTCCACCACAGGCAATGGACCCGAACAGATGTATGTCATCCTTTTGGACAACAACCGCTCCCAGTTGTTGGCGCATGAAACCCAGCGCAAGGTGATGTCGTGCATCCATTGCGGGGCATGCATCAGCATTTGTCCGGTGTATAAGAACATTGGCGGTTATTCCTACGGCACAAAACATATCGGTCCGGTGGGCACTGTGATGGCTCCTCTGATGGAGGGTTTGGAGGACTACAATTACCTCAATTCCGCCTGTTCCTTGTGTGGCAAGTGTGTCGATATCTGTCCCGTGAAGATTCCATTGGACGACTTGATTATCGAAAACCGTCATTTGGCCATCATGGAAAAGACGGGCAGTGCAAGATACGAATCCTTAGTGAAAGCCATGATTTGGCATTGCAAGACGCGCAAAAAGATGGACGGCCCGCTGTTTTTCAAGAAGTTGGAGATGAAGCGCTTGTTGGGACCGCTTTGGGGCGAAGAAAGACCCATGCCCGAGTTTGCAGCCAAGTCGTTCAGCCAGCAGTGGAGGGAAAGGAATCTTTAGTTTTTGAAGCAAATCTTATTCAAGTTTTGCAAGTTATGGCGCATCTCGATGGGATGCAGTTGTTCCTGTGTTTTGTTTTTACCGAACGCGCATCCCGATGGGATGCCCTGTCACAGTGTCTGACTAATCCCGTAGGGATTAACTATCGGTAAAACAAAACAACATCAACCTTTTACATCCCGTAGGGATGTGCGAAACTTGAAAATCTTACAAAATTCTGTTGCTAACAATTAATGCTGCCAATAAACCAGCTGCATTTATTCTTTTGTT
>CACXQV010000134.1 GCA_902769875.1 uncultured Bacteroidia bacterium | reverse complement strand
GTACCCGATGCCCGCGTGGCCATCGCACACGGCCAGATGGACGGAAAACAGGTTGAGGAAACAATGATGCAATTCCTTTCCGGTGAAATCGACATTCTTGTTGCCACCGCCATCATTGAAAACGGCCTTGATATTCCCAATGCCAACACAATGATTATCAACAACGCCCAAAACTTCGGACTGAGCGACCTCCACCAAATGCGCGGCCGCGTCGGTCGCAGCAACAAGAAGGCATTCTGCTACATGCTTATTCCCTCCTACAGCTCCCTCACCGACGATGCTCAAAAACGACTCAAGGCCATCGAAGAGTTCAGTGCCATTGGCAGCGGGCTCAATATTGCCATGCGCGACCTCGACATCCGCGGTGCCGGCAATATCCTCGGTGCCGAACAAAGCGGTTTCATAAGCGACATCGGCTACGATATGTACCACAAAATCCTCAACGAGGCTATCGAAGAACTAAAAGAAACCGAATTCCACGACCTCTTCCAGCAAGAAATCGAAGAGAACAAAGCCTATGTCAAGGAATGCGTCATCGAAACCGACCTCGAAGTACTGCTGCCCGATAGTTATGTCACCAGCGTCAGCGAACGTCTCCTGCTCTACAAAGAACTTAACGACCTCACCACCGACCAGGAACTCGACGGCTACCGCAAACGACTCATAGACCGTTTCGGGCCTATACCCCGCCCAACCGAAGAACTCATCCAAACTATCGCCCTTCGGCGCATGGCCAAAGATTTCGGCATCGAAAAACTTGTCCTCAAACAGAACAAACTTATTTGCCACTTTGTTGCCAACCAGGAAAATCCATTCTATCGCTCAGCCAATTTCATGCAAATGATACGCTATGCCCAGAGCCATCCCACCCAAGTCCACCTGCGCGAAACACCCGAACGTCTCACGCTCGTTTGCGACCAGATAGGAAGCATCCGCCAAGCCATTCAGCGCATCAGCGAACTTACTGGAAATCCCGAAAAATAACTCATCCACAATTCACTTAAAATAAACCTCTTGCAAACATCCCTGCAAGAGGTTTGTCTTTTTCATACCCATATTAACCGTTTCTGTTGCCATACTTGATTCGGAAATTTTGTCATGCAACACAAGACAAAATAAAGCCAAATTCGGAAATTTTGTCACCAACAACCGGCTGGCATTGCGCTTGCACATAACTAAGTGTCCTCGGGACAAGAACCCAAGGACAGAAAGAAAAAAACGGTCGGCAACACGACCAAAACAAACAAGATTAATAACAATTAAAAATAGGAGATTAAAACCATGTTACTCGCAACAAGAAATCAAAACTTCATGCCTTCGTTATTCAACGAACTTCTCAATTGGAACAATTGGAATTACGGCACCTGCGATGAACACACACCAATGCCCAAAATGAACGTCACCGAGAGCGACAAAAACTACGAGCTTGAACTCTCCGTGCCGGGCCTGACAAAAGACGATCTCAGCCTTAGCGTCGACAGCGAAAACAACCTCGTTATCGAGATGGTGAAAAAAGACGAGAAAAAAGAGGAAAAGAAAGATCGCCACTACCTCCGTCACGAATTCAGCACCTTGCAGTTCAAACAAATGTTCAGCCTTCCCGAGAACGTCAAGAGAGAATCCATCAGTGCAAAGGTTGAACACGGTATCCTGACCATCACCCTGCCCAAGTTCACCGACGAAGAAAAACAATCCATGTCGCAAAAAATCATGATTCAGTAACCATAACCATCCTGAATCATACAACCCCAAAGGGACATCCCACAAAGATGCCCCTTTTTTCTTTACTAAACTACAATTTAATTCCCTATAAAGAAAATATTTGGCAGAATAAAATAAATTTCGTATCTTTGCAAATTCGAAACTCACTGTCAAATGGAACAAATCAATCACATAGATCCTTCCACAATAACCCAAAAACACGTTGACCTCCAAAAAGTTCTATCCAGCAAGAGGGTCAAACTGCCCTCATGGGCCATCCGCCTTATGGAACGCCTCCTGCATCTGGACGAGGTTA
>CACXQV010000133.1 GCA_902769875.1 uncultured Bacteroidia bacterium | reverse complement strand
CAACCATTTGAGCATAGGCATTGGTGCCAATGTCCGCCAAACTTCCGATGTGGTCACTTGGTTGCCGGTGTTCGCCTCGGCCAAGTATCGCTTCAATGGTAGCAATGTCAAGCCCTTTGTAGAGGCCCGTTGCGGCTATGCCTTTTGCCTATTGGGTTTGGGCTATAAAGGCAGTAGTTATGTGTCATCGGCTTTATGCGAGGGCTTTTATGCCACCGTGGCTGGCGGTTGTTCGTTCGGACATTCCGACCTCGGCCTTGGTGTGCAGTTCATCAATATCCACACCTACGAAATGGACTATGACATCACGCCTCCGCAAAAACAAAGTCAAGGCATCAAACCTGCTGTTTTCGTCAGCTATGCATACAATTTTCATTTCGGAAAGTAAATAATTCAAATTCAAATAGTTATGAAAACCAAATTTATCATCCTCGGTTTGCTCGTCGCCTTTGCGGTGCCTGCCTTCGCGCAGCGCGACACCATCAGGAGCAACAAGAACGAGTTCAGCATCGGCTATGGCGTGATGCCGTCAAGCAGCTTCCGTTTTAAACCAGGCCAACACTATTATCCCTTGGAGGAACATGTGGGTGCCATTTATGCCACCTACACGCGCCGCCTCAACAAGGTCATCGGCATCGGAGCCACCTATTGCTTCGACCCACGCGTCTACACCTATTATGAAACGCCTCGCACCCGCGAAGGCCTAATCTGCCGCCTCGGCGAGTCGAGCCACACGCTCATGTTTCACCTCAAAATCAACTGGCTCAACACCAAGTATGTGAACCTCTACAGCAAAGTCGGGCAAGGCGTCATGGCTTGGGGCTATAACCTCAAGGAATATCAACCCGACGTGTTTGAAATCGACATGCCTTCCAACAAATTCAAAGACAGAATCGACTACGCCTACCAAATCGTTCCCATCGGAGTGGAAATCGGCACGAAGCGTTGCGCCGGCTTCATCCAGTGCGGCATCGGCATGGAAGGCATGATTAGCATCGGTTTTCGTTATGGACTAAAAGATAAGGAGTAAACGCTATGAAAAGACACTTGATATTTTGCATCGCCCTCGTGGCCGTGATGGCCTCTTGCGTGAAAGAGCCTCAAATCTACCGTCGCCTCACCGAGGAAGAAGCGGCCATCGTCCCTTATCAGATGGGGCAAAACATCCGAATGCTCAACCAAGTTGGCGATACACTCAGCTTCACCGTTGTACACGACACCACTTATGTAGCCAATAACTACGACGACTACCGTTATCACCCTTCCAGAAAAATGTCCATTGAGCCTCGTCCCTATTTCTATGCTCGTGAGGTGGTGCTTCAAAGTCCGCCCGAAGACAGCTGCCTGCTGCGTTGCATCGTGGCACCAAAGAAGGTGGTCACTGTGAGTTTCGAAAAGCTCCGCCTTTTCCAGGACAATCACGGAAACTTCTATTCTTGGCATACCATATTAGGCCGCACCCTCCCCTTGAACGACCTTTCCACCACCACATTCACGATCGGAGAAACCACCTACGAGAATGTGCATGTCGACCAAGGGTCCTATATGGCAGACACTACCAACATATCCTACGCATGGTACTATAGCGAACAGTTGGGACTGCTGGCCGCCAAACACGGCGATAACTCCTTAACGCTAATACCTTGACAGGAGGTTGGCCCAACGAAAAAGTCGGGGGAGCGAAATGCTTTTCCGACTTTTTTTGTCCATCCGGACTACTTCGTGCCTCGCAGTGACGCAAAGCGCACGAAGAACAAAGTCCTGAAAGGGAGAAAAAGAAGCTTTTTTGTGAGGCAATCAAAAAAAACATTCATTTTTTTTGATTATCAGCATTAATTCATAAATTTGCTGCGGATTCATCAAAACAAGGAAGGTTATGGAAATATCTAGGAAAAACACTCAACAAATGAAACACTGAGGCTGGATTATTTCATTATCGCTGCTTTGGATTGCTATCATTTTCTCCGGCTGTCACAAACTGCCTGGAATAGAAGCAGTCCAATATGAATTGAATGATACAGTTTACATTTACACCCATAGCGGAAACGGCAATCTCCACATTCAGAACACAGGCACAGAAGGTATCCCCGGCGCCGG
>CACXQV010000132.1 GCA_902769875.1 uncultured Bacteroidia bacterium | reverse complement strand
CGGGAGAATATCAGGACCTCGGTACTCATCGGCGCTGCCACATTGATCTTGATTGTCATTTTCATCATCCTGATTGTCAGCGATGTAAACAAAAGTTTTCGTGCCCGCAGAACAGCCGAGGAAGCCAAGCGGAAAACCGAGGAAATCATGGAAAGCCGCCACAAGCTGCTGCTCTCCGTTTCGCACGACATCAAGGCGCCGCTGACCTCCATTTTGGGCCACGTCGAGCTTATGGACAAGACCGAAAACGAAAAGGAAATCGTTTCAATTCAACAGTCAGCCGACCATATCCTCAACCTGCTCAACAATCTGCTGGAGTTTTCGAGCCTCGAACAAGGCAAGCTGCAAGTGAGCAAAGAGACCTTCGACATCGGCCAAATGTGTGAAGAAATCTCTGAAATGTTCGCTCCCATAGCGCGGCACAAGAACCTTCAATTCCAATTGGAGAACCAAATAGAGAAAGGCACGCTGCTCAACGCCGACAAACTGAAAATCAGGCAGATACTCACCAACTTGATTTCAAACGGCATCAAGTACACCCTTGAGGGCGAGGTCAGATTCAAGGCAAGGATGGGGCGCAACTTGGTCGTCTTCGACATTATCGACACGGGTGTGGGCATCCCTCAAGACAAATTGGAAGAGGTGTTCAAGCCTTTTGTCCGCATCGAGACCTACAACCAGTTTGCCGAAGGCAGCGGTTATGGCATGTCGGTCGTGAAAGGTCTCGTCGACCTGATCGGCGGCGAAATCCACACCGAGTCGGAAGTGGGCAAAGGCTCGCATTTCGAGGTCAGGATTCCCGTCGAGGAAATCGAAAGGCAAGTAGAAGCCGATATGCCAACCGAAAACAAAAAAAGCCTCAACATCTTGGTCTTTGACGACGACAACACCTTATTGTCGGTCATCGACAGCATGTTGCACCGATTGGGCCACCAAGCCATCCCCTGCCGCTCGATGAACGACTTCGACAACGCCTTGCAGCAACTCGACCAATACGACTACATCCTCACCGACCGATCAACAAGCCCATCATCCTAATGACTGGTCGCATCGAATACACCACCGAGAAAGCCAAGGCCGAAGGCTTCGACGGATTTTTGCAGAAACCGTTCAACCTCAAGCAATTGGAAGGTTTGTTTGGCAGCGTGACGACAACCGAAAGCGAGACCGAAATCGCCTTCCCCGACTTCCCGGCCTTCAGTGAGATGATGGGCAACGACAAGGAAGCCATGACCGACATCCTGACCGTCTTCGTACAATCGACTGCCGACGATTTGGTCTTGATGAACAGTTTGATCGAGAAATCGGACTTCGCAGAGATGCAGAACCTTTGCCACAAGATGCTGCCCATGTTCACCCAATTGGGCCGCGACACCTCCTTCCTCGCCAAGATGAACGAACTGCGCGGCAAGAATGCCAAGGAAAAGCACTACCGCAAATGGAAAGACGATGCCCTACAATTCATGGCGCAGACCGATGAACTGATGGATTTGCTGGCAGAAAAATACGGGATTGAATAGGATTGTAGGGCTGTCGTATTACGGCAGCCGCCCAAAACAATGGAGCGGCTGCCACAATGTGACAGCCCTACAAACCCAAATCAATCAATGACCAATTTCTGTGTCCGAACCTTGTCGCCTTCAATCAAACGCAAGACATACACGCCCTTGGCCATTCCGCTGGTAGAGAGGGCATTCATCGCATCTCCCTTGCGAGAAACGAGAACCCGCCCCATCACATCCACAACCTGCAACACGGCATGGGCATCCGCGCCAACGATGATGATGTTCCCGTTGCTGATGAAAGCAAAAGGTGCATCGTCGCCATTGTCGCCATTTGCGTCCCCGCAAATGGAAAACACCAAACGGAAACGCGAAGCGTAATCTGTTGTTTTGGCCTCAAAGGTGTAACTCATTGGTCCCTGAGCCTGTCGAAGGGCCAACAAATCCACATCTGCACCTGTAAGATTATCAATGAGGTGGAGGTAATTGAATTCTGTGCCATTGGTGTTCACATTGAGGGTGTATTCGCCATTTTTGGAAGCCTTGAAATTGATGGGTTGCTCGTTGCCTGTGCAATTCACGATAGCCACTTCCTGATGGTCTTGCGTGGCATAGACTTTGGTGCGGATTTCGTTCAACGAAAGTTTCCTCAATGGCTCGCCCTCGAGCTTCACGATGAGGCGGTCGATGAGTTTGCCGTTTTCAACTAATTCAACGCGAATTGAACCGCCGGGGTTAGCCTTTGCACCGCGACCCGAATTGAAAGTAATCGAAGCACCCTCATCCGTAGCCTTCACGAAAAAGCCCTCGGCTGGATGTAGCGGGTTCTCCTCGCTGATTTCACTCACGATGAAGTCGTCCTTGGTCTCATTCAACTGATAGCAGCCGTTGGCCACATTGACGGAAGCATACGAAGTGACATTGTGCGCGTATGGATTGCCCACCAAATTGAAGCCCGCCAAATCAATGCCATCTGTATAATTCAGCAAAACATTGATTATGGCAGAACCGCTTTGGAGTTCGCCTTCAAATCCTAACATAACCTCTTCGTTGTTGGCGTACAGATAGCCCTTTCCGTTTGTCAACTCCGTGAAGTTGTTGGCGGCATATTCCTGATTGATCCAATAATGCGTCGGCTCGTCGTAGTAGTATAGGTCGTAATTGTTGCTGAGCAGGTCGCTCACGGAGGTCACATTCGTGAAGCCTGCCAACGGAGAAGAAACAAGATACCAACCATCTTTGGTGCCTTCGGTATAAGGCAAAATGTTCTTCTCCACCGTACCCTGAGCACCCGTGTTGGTGTGCATCAGCTGGCCGCCTTCCTCTATGACCAATCCCGATGCGTCAGCATTGGTCAAAGAGCCGGAAACGGTGAGGATTCTGCCATCGGGAATGGTCAGAGACTTGTTTTCTGCAACGGTCAGCGAGAACACTTCCGCATCCTCGTCGAGTTCGCAAATACCATTGATGAGGACTTCGTCGTTGGCCTGCGGCAGGATGTAGCCTTCCCAGTTAGCGACATTCGACCAATACTCATCCTCGTTGCCGTGGAAGATACGAAGGTTGGACGGCTTTTTGGCAAAGACCAAAGTGTAAGTAGTCGTTTGCTGGACAAGAATGGTGTCCACAATGTGCAACTTGTTCTCATAAACCGGGTCGCCACCGTCAGGAATGGTGACAAAGGTCAG
>CACXQV010000131.1 GCA_902769875.1 uncultured Bacteroidia bacterium | reverse complement strand
CTTTTTTTTTTTTTTTTACTTTTTGAATTTGGTTTACGCAAAATTAAATGAAAAACCAGCCATCACCCTTAACGAGGCATGGGAATACACAAAACACACTTTTGTTGGAATTACAATAAATTGATATTCAACAAAATAGAAAAAACAAAAATACACATTTTTCCTACCCACCAAAGGTGGAAAACGCATCGGAATCCAACTTTTTCCTGAGGTTGGAGCGGTATTTTCGGATGGTGTTTTCGCTTAGGCCTAGCAAGTCGGCCTCTTCCTTCGAGCGGAAACGGAGGAGATTGAGCAGGGCAAGTTGGCGTTCCGTCTCGCTCAGGTCGGGATGGTCTTTTTTCAGGTTCTCCATGGCTTGCGGATAGACGGAATCGAATGCGTCGAGAATACGTTTCAGTTTGTCGTCTTGGTCAGATTGGTAAATGGCCAATGCTCGTTGCTGTAACAATTGCATGGAATGCTGTGCAGCATGATCCAACTCCAATTGCAGTTTTTGCTGAGCCTCGCGCGACCTCAGGACTTCCAACTCCTTGGTTTTCCGATAGCGAAACACCAAGACGATTACCGCAAGCAGGACTGCCAGCAGCAAAGCTATCCATAGGTAAAGCCTATACCGCCTAATTTGCTGTTCGGCTTGCACTTTTTTGATTTCCATTTGCTTCTCGTACTCACCTTTCACCTCAGCGACAGATTGTTGATTTTCATTCTCTTCTTGTTGTGCCACAATCAGTTTTTCCGCAAAGAAACTGGCTTTGTCGTTGTCGCCCAATGCCCTGTAGGAGTAGAACAGCCATTTGTACAGCAAACCACCTTGTTCGTGGAGGTCGGGCATTTCATAGGCTTGTGTCCCAAAATAGATACACGAATCGTATTGATGGAGTTCGTAATAGGCTTCGGCCAAGTTTTCAACCAGCCCCTTTTTATAATTGCTTTCGATGGTATCGCCCAAAAGCGCCAATCCCTTGCGACTTTCCGCTATCATTCGACGCAACAGGCCTTCGCGTTCTTCTTCGTTTGAAAAAGCTTGTTTCTCAACCCGTTGCATACAATAAATGGAAAGACAACTATAATAAAAGACACAGTCGTTGATGCTACCATAGATTTGGGCATCGTGCAAACCGTTTTGAAAATACACAAGGCAGCTGTCGTATTCCTCCAAAGCAAGATAAGACATGCCTAAAGGAAACGTGCACACCATATATTCCTTATGATTCTGAGTTTCAGCATAATAGTTTTGCGCCGCTTTCAAATGCTCAATGGATTCCTTGTGATAGCCGGTGCTCCCGTATGACATGCCCAGTTTCTGATGGATGGCATATCTAACCTTGTCGATTTTCTCTTGTTCACCAATCGGCGGCTCCGAGTAGCGCAACAAACGCTCATCAACATGCTGGCAGAGTTCTATGCTTTGCATGGCTTTTTGCCTATAGTCGAGAACGGTTTGTCGGGTTCCACCTTTAAATAGGTTCAGTCTGGCAAGCGACAGCAAAGTCATGGTCTCATAATACTTGTCACGACTTCCAACAAAGTAATCCTCAGCCACTTGCAACAAAGAATCGACTTCCGAGTCATATTGATTCTTCAATTCTTTCACCCACATCCGCACCAGGCAATAATGCGCCAGTTCCTTCTCTGATAGCACCGAAAGGTTCAACGTGTCAAGGATTTGCAGAGCGCTGTCAGGATGGTTTGGGTAGAAGCATTCCACGCGATAAAGCATGTCTTCCTCAGGCGGCGGAGGCGTTACGTGCTTGGAGCAGGCGGACATCAACACGACAAAAAGCAAAAGTCCTATGAAAAACAAGCGTTTCATGGTCGCAAAGCATAAAAACCAAAGGCCGTGTAGCTTATCCGTGTTTTCCATGATTACCCCACCACCACGAGGTAATAGTTCTTCTTGCCCTTCTGCATAAGGATGTACTTGCCGTCGATGAGGTCGTCGGTGGTCATGACCTTGTCCAGAGTGACCTTTTCCTTGTTGACGCTCACGCCGTTGGCTTGGGTCATCTTGCGGGCCTCGCCCTTCGAGGGGAAGATCTGCGTGTTGACGGCCATGAAATCGACAATCGGGATACCGGCTTCGAGGTCGGTGCGGGCGATGTGTTCCTGCGGAACGCCTTCAAAGATGTCCAAGAAGGTGGCTTCGTCGAGCTTCTCCAAGCCTTCCTTGGTCGACTTG
>CACXQV010000130.1 GCA_902769875.1 uncultured Bacteroidia bacterium | reverse complement strand
TAATGTCGGGTCGAGGTCGTTGAGGGTTTTTATTGAGCGTTCCATCAACGCTTGGGTATCAACGCCGGCTTCGGTACGGATGAACAGCCTCATGCACGGACTCCACGGCTCCTTGCCATACACATAAAAAGCAAACGGCCCAATCTTTTCGCGCAAAGGAGAGAAATTGAAGTCCCTACAAACACCTGCAATCTCGGCAGGAACCTCTTTATGGCCCCTGATTCTGTCTTCAGTGGTGATGCTGTACATTTTCTGCGCCGTCTCGTTGATGATATAGACTCCGTTTTCCGATTGCTCGTCGGCGGGAGTAAAGTCGCGGCCTTCCACAATATCGATGCCCATAAAACGCAGGAAGTTCCAAGAAACTGGATAAACCTGCCATTGCACATCGTTGTCATTGAACGGACGGCTCCAGGCCATACGGCTGTTGGCCACAAACGGGCCGTCGCCCCATGCGATGTCCTTGATGTCAGCATCTGTTTTCAACTGATTCTCGACAGTTTCACGGTTGTTGGCGAGTTCCCATGTCACATGCGACTGAAGTAGGTATTCCTGGTTGAAACCCATGTCGTGATTCATCATGAAATCGCGTTGCTGATGAACAAAAATCGCACAGATAATCAGCACGATGCTCACGGTGAACTGCAAGCCTATCAAGCCGATGCGGAAAGCCTTGCCTTTCTGCGTGGTGCCGAGGGTACCCTTCAAGGCAAAGGCGGGATTGAACGAGGTGGAGAACAAGGCCGGATAGAGGCTGGCCAACACCGAAATGAGCAAGGCGATACCGATGGTCAAAGCCGCAATACCCAAGTTTTGGCCGAAGTTCAACGGTGTGTCAATCAGTGCAGCCAAGGTGGATTGTCTGAACAGTGTAACCACAGCCACTGCCAGTCCAAGAGCGATAACGACCATCAGCACCGACTCGCCCACCGACGACATCACCAATTGGAAGCGGCTGCTGCCCAATATCTTGCGTGTGTTGATACTCCGCAGACGCAACGGCACCATCGCGAAGAAGAAGTTGATATAGTTGATGAAGGCGATGAGCATCACGAAAATGGCAATGACAAGCAAGGTGATGGTCGTGGTGCGATTGCCCGACTTACCCGGATGCCCGACATTATCGGCAAAATAATTGTCCGTCAACTTCATTAGATGAGGTGACATCATTTTTTTATATCCCTCAATATCCGCTGCTTTTTCTTCGGTCAAATTGCTTTCGTCAATGTCGAATTTTGTCTTAAAAAGGTCAAAGGCGACTTGGTGTGCAATTTCATCGAACTCTTTTGGGTCAGCGCCTTCAGCGAGTTTTATGAAATAATTCCAGCCCCATTGGGTCCAATCGCTCATACCCGCTTCGCCCAGATTCAGAATAAAGTCGATGGAGGAAAGGTCGCTGTTGACAGGCATATCCTTGTAGATGGCCGCTACCGTGACATCTGTCCAATTCCAGGAGCCATATTGGAAATGGTCGCCCACCTGTAAGCCCAAGCGTTTGGCCGCTGACTCGGACATAACCGCATCCGTGTTACTAATCCAATTGTCCAAATTGCCGGCAACAAGTTCAAATCCAAACACGTCGATGGCGGGTTTGGAGAAACTGGTGACTCTCAATTCGATTGACGACTGTCCTTCGCCCAAGCGTACGGAAACTTCGAGGCTCCCTAAATTGGCAGCGCAGCAGCCCGCCTCTACGCTGGGGACAGCAGCAATGACCGCTTCCGACATCTGACGATTGACGTATGTCGAATAAACATTGTTTGAAAACCGGTCTGGCATGGTAAGGACATATATCCGGTCGCTATCCTTGAGCGCCTTGTTGTAGGTGAGGTCGTGGTGTACCTGCACGAGGATGATGTAGAGCGCGGCGAAGGCTGCCGTCAAGCCCAAGATGTTCAGGATGGAAGACACGAGGGAGGTCTTGCCTTTTTTGTATAGTCTCATGATGTTAAATTGTTGATTGTTGAAATGCTAATTCGACGTAGTCAATTGTTCGAATTGCTTCGCAAGAAATCTAACAAAATCTGTTTTCAAAATCATTCAAAAATCGATTTATTATATTTTTGAAAGATTTATCTTCGATGAATGCAAAGCATTTCTTGCCGTAGGCAATCCCATAATAAATTATTCATTTCGCAAAGATTTCACCGGATTCATCGTAGCCGCCCGCAGGCTGCGTAAGGTGACCACCGCTATCGTTACGCCCAAGACAGCCAACAACGCGATAGCAAACACCCAAATATGCAGCGGCACTTGATAGGCGAAGCCTTCCAAATAACGCCTCATGATGACGATGCTCACGGGCACGGCGATGACGAAGCACACCAACACAATCTTCACGAAGCGCGAGTTGAACATCGCCAAAACCTGCCCCACCGTGGC
>CACXQV010000129.1 GCA_902769875.1 uncultured Bacteroidia bacterium | reverse complement strand
TTTTATCAAGTTGTCTCTCGTTTTTGACTGCAATAAGTCAGCTTCAATGCGTTTTGACATGCTCATCTGTAAGAATGACGATACCGACCATGCACGGCATAAGGAGTCTTCGTCTGTCAATAGATGTCTGTTCAACAATTCTATTTCGTTCACGGCACCAACCCAACCAATGGCAATCAGACTTTTACGACGGATTTCGGCTGTTTTGGATTCGGCAAGTCTTGTCAAAGCCCGAAGGATGGTTGCTTGCTCTGCAGCATTGAAATGGCATACATTCTGTTCTCTGAATGAAGACAATAGGTATGCGGCGTTTATGGCGATGCTCTCCTCGTCTTCAAGACGCGACAAAAGATAATCTCCTCCAGCTCTGCCATGTTCGGAAAACTCTTCGTAAATGCCGAATCCGCGTTCCTGTTTTGGACACTGCATTTCCATACAATAGATGTCGAAATGCGTCTCAATTTCGTTACTTTTGCCCAAAGCAGTTATAAAACTTATCGTTTCGTCCGAGATTGGGAAACCTATTGCTTTCAAGCGTTTATATTCTTTCAAGAAATCCATCTTGTTTCGGTAATTCAATAATAAACTCTGCCCCTTCCCCTTCCTGGCTTTCGAAGGAAATGGTACCTCCAGCGGCCTGCACGATGTTGTAGGTCAACGAGAGACCCACGCCCGAGCCTCCTGTCTTGGTGGTGAAGTTGGGCAGGAAAATCTGGCTCTTATCTTCTTCCTTAATGCCCTTGCCGTTATCTTTCACGCTGATGACAAATGTCTTTTCCGTGGACCGTAATGCGACCTCTACCCTACCCTCTGGCTTCGAACCAATGGCTTGCACGGCGTTCTTGACGAGATTGCCGACAGCACTATTCAGGTTGGTCTTGTCGCCATTGTACGTGTGGTCTTTTGCCTTGTCGTAATCATAATGGAATTCTATGTTCTCCACATTGTCGTACAAGTTGACCACATTGCCCACCAGTTCCGCCAAATCCAAAGGTGCGGGGTGGTTTTCAGGCAGCTTGGCATAAGTCGAGAACGAAGAGGCGATGTCCGACAAAGCATCAATCTGCTCAATGAGTGTGTTGGTAGTCCGCTGGATTTGCTCAGGAGTGGCTTTCCCGTTGTCAACATTGCGCTGCAAAAGCTGCACACTCAATCGCATCGGGGTAAGCGAGTTCTTGATCTCGTGCGCCACCTGTCGGGCCACACCTCTCCATGCCGATTCAGCCGTGGTGCGCTTCAGTTCGGCAGCACTCTTCTCCAACTCCACGATAAGCTGATTGTACTGCTTGACCAAGGCACCGATTTCATCGTTGTTTTTCCATTCAATAGGCTCGTTTTTCTGGTCAATCTTAAGGTCGCCCAGCTTGTTTTGAATCAATGCCAAAGGCCTTGTCAAATGACGTGCAATAAGAAGGATAAAGACCAAAGCACCACCCAGCAGCACAATGATGATATTGAGATAGGTAAGGATAAAGTTCCGGATCTCGTTGTGCAATTCGGTAGAGCTCGAGAAATGAGGCGTATTGAGATAGGCTAACGTGTTGCCATTGGAATCCGTCAGCGGGATGTAAGCCGACTCATACTTGCCTTTTCCAAGACGCTCTTTATGGGTAAAAAAGAGGTCTTTGTTGCGGTTCAAGCTTTGGTAGGCCTCGGCATTCATCACGGGAGCTTGCAAGTTAAGCTCAAAGATTTCGGGACGTGTGGTTGCCAACAGCTGTCCGTTGATTTCGTAGAGGTTCAAGTCCGTGAAGAACGTGTTGGCATAGTGCTGCAAGATGTCGGTCCACGTGTCTTTTGAGGCCGTGCGCATCAAGGTGGCAAAATCGAGGTCATTGCGCATCTCAAGCGAAAGCGTCCGGGTAGTTTCAAACTGGGCATCGCTGATGTTTTGGTTGTAGAGCGACCGCATATAGATTACCGAGACGGGACCTATGGCAAAAAACGAGATACCCAACGTCAGCAAGACCACAGTCTGCAAACGACGGCGGAAGCTCATGTCGCGCCATCTATTGTGTTCTTTTGGCTGTGTCAACCAAACGATAAGCAGGAAGGGCAACGATAGGCCAAGGAAAAACAAGGCAAATGGCGCTGTCTTTTGCGAAAAGCTCTTAGTCGGCGTACTGATGACCACCGCATCGTTGTCACCATCGAAGCGGGCATAGTGCTTGAATTTGCTACTGTAAGTGAATTCAAGGTCTTTGACCTTCAAGCTATTCAGGAAGTTGGGATAGACATACCGACCATATTTATACATCAGAATGTTTCCCCTATAACTGGCCACTGAATAGTCGTATGATTTCAAGCTGTTAGCTTCTTTCAAGAGCTGAGGAAAGCCAAAACCTTCGGGGGCTATAGGCTTGTAAAACTCAAAATAAAGCGTCCTTTGTTGCATCGAATCGGCAGAAACAATGTCAATTCGACCCAAATAGTTGGGATCCAACGTAAAATAATCCATTAAATATAGATGCTCATCCACATTTTCATGTTTGGTGTTGGCCAATTTTTCACGAAAATAGCTGTCGCACTCGGTGACAAAACCTTCGGGCTGGATGGTGATTTCCTCTCCCGGCGCAAGAATGATGCGATTATCA
>CACXQV010000128.1 GCA_902769875.1 uncultured Bacteroidia bacterium | reverse complement strand
CGCGACGATGATACTGCGGGAGACCGTGGGAAAGTAGTTCGCCGCCCACCCTAAACGGAAACCCCGCACCTGAAAAGGTGTGGGGTTCTCTGTTTTTAGTGATATCATTCGCCCCTATCATTCTTTTTCCTATTTTTGCATGTCATTTTTGTACCATGAAAGAACTATTGATTCGTACCGCTTCAGGATTGGTATTGCTTGCCCTGCTACTGGGCTGCATTTTTGCATCGCCTTGGGCATACGCCGCCTTGCTGCTGTTTATCGTAACTGTCGGCATTGCCATAGGTGAAGTGTTCTCTTTTAGCACTTTTGGCATCGCCGCCTTGGTGGCCTTGGGTGTGTTGCAGCAACGTTGGCTGCTGTTGGAACTACCGTTGCTCATGCTGCCTTTCCTTTATGCGCTCTTCTCCGTCAAACACGACGCAAAACCTATCTTCACCTATCTGTTTGCCTCTTTCACCTTCCTTTGTTTGCCATCTGCCTTGATGCTGTTTATGTTTCGTGAGGATTTGTTTGGCGGCATGGCAGGCCCTGGATTGATCATTCTTGTGTTCTGCCTCTTGTGGGCCAACGACATTTTCGCTTATTTGACGGGTAGACTCTTAGGCAAACACAAGCTTTTTCCTCGTATTTCCCCTGGCAAGACCATCGAAGGCAGTATCGGAGGCTTGGTGTTTACCCTTATCGCCACGGCTGTCTTTGCTCATTATGTTGATTGGCTTACAATCCCCATTGCCCTTGGCATGGCGGCTATTGCAGTGGTGTTCGGCACCTTGGGTGACTTGTGTGAGTCGATGTTGAAACGTCAGGCAGGCGTGAAGGATTCGGGCAAGCTCATCCCAGGCCACGGCGGAATTTTGGACCGATTTGACTCTGTGATGTTCAGCGTTCCTTTTGTTTTTGTATTTTTGCTGCTGCTATGAAGATCCATAAGAGGTTACACGAAGAAGGCACACGCGCCATATTGACCACCCTCGCCATCCTTGTGGCGTTGGCCGTGATTGTCATTTTGATTTGGCCTTCGCAGACGCTGTGGCATTGTCTCTTTTATGCTTTTGAGCTTGCGGTCCTTATATTGACCATCCGATTTTTCCGTGTCCCGATATGGAGAAAGACAACGATAGAAGCCGATTCAGTGTTGGCGCCTGCCGATGGCAGAATCGCGGCTAACGAAGTGGTGATGGAAGACGAGTATTTCCACGACCAGCGTTGCCAGATCTCCATCTTCATGTCGATTTACAATGTGCATATCAACTTCTTCCCCTTCGACGGCGAAGTGACTTATTACAAATACCATCCCGGAAAGTTTTTAGTAGCGTTCAAGCCAAAATCCTCTAAAGATAATGAGCACAATACCATTATCCTGAAAGACAAGAAAGGCCGTGAAATCCTGGTTCGTCAGATAGCGGGCTTCGTGGCGCGCCGCATTGTTTGCGATCTTCAGCCTGGTGACGAGGCCGTGGCAGGCGAGGAGCTGGGCATGATTCGTTTCGGCTCACGCGTCGATGTGTTCTTGCCTTTGGATGCAGAAATCGACGTGCAAATCAACCAAAAGACAATAGGTAAAGAAACGGTATTGGCAAGGCTGAAATAGTTGAAAATCTCAGATATGGAAAAGAGATTGTGTTTCCCTTTCTATGGCCAAAATCTCGATGATGGTAATAAGCAATAAAAGAATACACTAAAGTCTTTTCTAGGGTATTTAATATTCATGCAAACTGTGCCGTCAGATTGAACGGCGATGGTTTTCCCATCATATACAATTTGGTAAATAAGCATCCCATTATATAATTCTTTTGCGTACAAATCAGCTGTGATTAAAATATAAGGCAGCTCACCCTGGCCGTCTTCATATTCGATACTTAATTTATTCCCCATAATCGTTGAAGGTACCATTTTTCTAACTAATGTAATCTCACCAATTTCAACAAAATCATCTAGTGTTAGTGTTCCTATTGTTATTGGCGGTTCGTTTGTAGGTGCTGTGTGAAAGTCTATTGTCGGACCTAAGATTATTGGTTTCTGTTTGGCTGTTATTAGTGTTGTTTGAAAGTTGAGGAACTGTTTCCCGATTCTATTCGTTTTTGACTGTTCGAGTAATAGCGAGTCGAATTTAAGTGTTTCGCGCCGGAGCGAGTCGTGTTTCAGCGGTTTGAAAGGTTTTGGCAGTTCGTGTATATTTAGCGGTTTTATTTCAGGCCAGTTTAGGACCGGAGGCGAAAATGTCGAATCAATTCTGGGAGTAGGGGGAATGCTTTGGTTCAGACGATTCTGCTGCTGCTGATCTATTTGTTTTATTTTATCCTTTGTGTTATAGTCCTGTGCATAAAGGTTCCCCACAATAATGAAGGCTATTAAAAACAATGCTATTTTTTTCATGATGTCTTGTTATGATGTTGTTTCTGCTGTTTTCTGCTCGGCATGAATTTTTGAAAGATTATAGTATTTGTTTGATATCCAAAAGATGGTTTATCTCAAACCTCCGTTCCCCCTCAATCTTTTCCTCTTTCGGATTAAACAAAACCGTATCTATCCCCGCTGCACGCGCCCCGTCGATGTCGACATCCATTTCGTCGCCGATCATGAGGCTCTCTTCTGCCGTGGCATGGGCTTTGCGCAAGGCATACTGAAAGATTTCAGGGTTGGGTTTCTTTACGCCGACCTCCTCAGAGACGGTCAAGGTCTCGAAATAGGGCTTCATTCCCGAGAGGGTCAACTTGGTGTCTTGCACCTCTTCGAAGCCGTTGGTGATTAGATGCAAGTGATATTTCGGCTTCAAATATTCCAACAACTCCATCGTGCCTGGCACTAACCTCACGATGCGCGGCGACCAGTAGACATAGTCTTTGATGATGGGAATGCCGAGTTTTTCCAAATCATACTTGTCGTAAATACGCTCAAAAGCCACTTCAGCGGCAGCGTCGAAGTCCCACAGCGTGCGGTCCAAATCGAAGAAGATGTGCTTGTATTTCTTTAATGCGGAATGGGTTAGCATTTGCCGTTGCCATTCAAATAAAGCCACGGATGCAGCATGGCTCACGTTGAGCGAGCGCGTGGGTCCTGGGACGGGGATATACACCACCATATCGCATTGTGCCAGCAATTCGTCGCTTAAGCCGTTACGCTCGCTGCCTACGATGAAGGCCACGTCTTCGGGAAGTTCTGTGTCGTAGATGCAGGTGGCGTTGTCGGAGGTCTCAATGGCGACGATCTTCTTGCCTTCGGGAACGATTTTATGCAAGTCGGTTTCCTCGCTGAAATACCAACGAATGTTGTCGCG
>CACXQV010000127.1 GCA_902769875.1 uncultured Bacteroidia bacterium | reverse complement strand
TGAAGAAACGAAAACCGTTGATTCCGTCAAGTCCGAGGTGAACGATGCTGTCTATGAACAACCTGTTGCTAACGAAACATTTTTGGCAGAAGAGACACCCGTCGTCCCACAACACGCTCCGATGAAAAAGGAGAAACCAAAGACTCAAATCATCGAAGAAGTGGTCGAACAGCCCATGCTTGCCGAGGTCAAGCCGACGGCGCCCAAAGACACTACGAATATTGGATCCAACACCATACCCACAACAAACGAAACACCTTCAGCCGTTCAAAAGCCCCAGCGGAGAGTCATCCGGAGCCTCAACCTGGTGTGCTACGAATGTCAGAAGGACCCCGAATTCTTCACCAAACCTGTCCTGGAAGACAGGACCTTATTCGGTCAGCCGCAAGACCCGAACATGAAAAACGGATCGCTGGCCTTGGAAATCAAACTCAATTAAAACTTGGAAACCATGAAACGCATCTTTTTATCATTAGCCATTCTTATGGCTGCACAGATAGGCTTCGCCCAGGAAGAAGTCGCCATCGAGCAAAACATCAACCAGCGCATCAACAAGCTGGAAATCAATTCAGGATGGGATGTCCATCTGATTCACCATGAGGCCGACAGCGGCTACCGCGTGGCCATCATCACCGAAGAGGATTTGGCGGCACGGGCCTACAATGTGCAACTCTGCAACGTCAAAGACCAAACTTTGACCATCCTTGAGAACACCCAGTTGCCCCGAGGCACCGTGGTGGAGATTGAAGGCCCCATGACCTTCGGGCAAATCAATCTTTTGAACAATGCGACTGCTGAAGCGGATTATGTCGTTGCATCCGCAGCATCCGTACCGAAGGACTGGACCAATCTCATCCTTTCCAAATATTCAAACTTTCATGTCCGGCACTATCACATCCCCAACCCAGAAAACTCGCCAGGAATGGAGATTTGGGACCATGCCCAATTGACTATCGATACCCTTTCGGGGGAAGGTGACGCTGTGGTGAATGTTTATGCAGACGCAAACTTTCAATATGGCTCCAACACCTTGCGAGGTAAAATCACCCTGTATGATTATGAGGCAACCAACAATTATCCTTATTGGCAAAAGGAAAGAAGAGAAATCAAGACCAAAGAAGTCGATGGCAAGCTGGTCACCACCAATCAGCGAAAGATATGGAGTCAGTCCATTTCTCTTGACGGAGGAATTGGCATCCGTAAAGGCGACACCCCGAAAGATCCCAATAGTCCTCTATTGCAGAACAGCACCTTGTCGATAAAACTGGGCATGAGTACCTATTTTAAACTCAGCAACCATTGGGGTTTAAGTACAGGAATATTATGGAATCATAATATAAAGACATTGAGTCATCATGTGAAATACGAAGACAACGAATTGGTGGTGATAGATGGTCAAGGGATTTTCCAACGCAATAGGCTTTTGAACCATTATTTAGGTGTTCCTGTTACCTTAAACTATTACCTTGGAAAACGTCAAACAGAAAGTTTCTCATTGGATTTCTATTGCGCCCGACTGTTGGGAGAAAGGCTCAGTACGAGTATTGACCCAACACAGTCCACCGGTATAGCATGGACGGGAGAAAGTATCAATAACATCTTCAACCCTTGGAAATTGGAAGTGGGTTTCAGTTTCAACACCCAGCATTTGGGCTTCATTCACGGCATCAGGGTCTTCACCAACCTTCTGCCCGAGTACAAGCCAGGAGTCACGACGGACAAGTTCAGGAGCGTCGGCGTCGAGATTAAGCTATAAACACCAACAATGACAAAGCCATCGAAAGCGATTTCGGTGGCTTTTTTTGTTTACAATCCAAGAAAGCATCAACTTGTATATCATTTCTCTTTCAGGAATCGCTTCAACAAAAAGGCAAGGAAATAGGGAAATGTGTAAAAAGACCCGTTCCAGCCGATGTTTTTGTACCCGAATTTGATGCCGTATTTCACCTCGGGATAGGAATCCCATTTGATCAAGTTGTTCAGCGATGCCGTAGCACCGTCTTTTGCCTTCACCTCAACGGGAACCAGCGAATCGGCATCTCTGACAAAGAAATCCATCTCAATCGAAGGATTGTCATGCTTATAGAAATACAATTGCTCGTACCCCGACTTTCGTAGCATCTCGCCGACCACATTTTCATAGATGGCTCCTTTGTAAGTCCCAAAGTTCTTGTTGACTCGCAGGTCGTCCTGAGCCTCTTCGTCCAATGAGGCGATAAGCAGCCCTATGTCGTGATAATAAATCTTGTAGCAATCGGCTTCATAATTGCCTTTCAAAGGCAATTCCACATTGTTTAGACAATAGCATACATTAATCACCCCAGACTCTTTCAGCCAGTCAACAGCACCAATATATTCCCTATTGCGAGCACCTTTGGCAATTTTCGTGATCTGGTATTTCTTGTTCTCTTTAGCCAGAAAAGTCGGGATGTGGTTATATACTGCAAGGATTTTTGCTTTATCAGCCCCTTTTGCGTATTTGGTGATGTCCTCTTCGTAATCCCTAAGCAGCTGCCTCTGAAGTTTCAGTGTTCCTCCAAAATGGCCATTATCTATGTACATTTTGACCACCTCTGGCATCCCTCCAAGCGTCATGTAATCACGGAAAACACCCATAAAAGTGTCCATTTCGATTTGTGTAAATGGCTTCAGTGAAAGCATGTGCTCATATAGATCTTCAACCTGCTGCTTAGAATAGCCTTTAGCCCAAAGAAATTCCTCAAAATC
>CACXQV010000126.1 GCA_902769875.1 uncultured Bacteroidia bacterium | reverse complement strand
AAACCCGTTTACGACAACCTCCTGAAACTCGTGAAGGACAAGGAGTATTTCGTCATTACTACCAATGTCGACCACCAGTTCCAAAAGGCGGGCTTTGACAAACAACGGCTGTTCTACACCCAAGGCGACTATGGTCTTTTCCAATGCTCGAAACCTTGTCACCAAAAGACTTATGACAATGAGGAAACCATCAGGAGAATGATTGCGGCGCAAAACGATATGAAAATCCCGACCGAATTGATTCCCCATTGTCCCGTCTGTGGCGGCCCCATGAAGGTCAACCTGCGTGCCGATGACACCTTTGTGGAGGACGAAGGCTGGCACCAGGCTGCACAGCGTTACCTCGATTTCGTGAACGGCCACCAACACGGCAAAATCCTATATTGGGACCTCGGAATAGGAAGCAACACCCCGACCATCATCAAACTGCCGTTCATGCAGATGACCTACAAAAACCCCGAGGCCACCTACGCCACCATCAACCTTGGCGAGGCGTTCACCGTGGAACAAATCAAAGACAGGTCGATTGTGATTGATGGGGATATTGGGGAAATCTTGGAGGAATTATTGAATCGTTAAATTGTTGAGAATGAAACGTCTGGACTATTTAATAGACTATCTTCTAAAAGAAGACCCACAGTATTCTGAAATGCAGGTCCCTACGGATTTGCAAGGCAAGCGTGACCTGTTTCGTGCCTTGCGCAATGTGCGTTGGCCGAAACCCGTCAGTGAGGAATTTATGCGTTTGCAGGATGAGGAACTGCAGGTGCAATTACAAGAAAAGGGTGTGGTAGAATTGGACGATTGTAGAGACGGTGTGCACACCGTCTCTACCAACAAACAATTGTTGGTTTGGCAGGGAGATATCACCCGATTAAAGGTAGACGCCATCGTCAATGCGGCCAACAGCCAAATGTTAGGCTGCTTCCATCCTTTGCACAAGTGCATCGACAATGCGATTCATTCCGCAGCGGGTGTGCAGTTACGCGAGAAATGTTATCAACTGATGCTCCAACAAGGTCACGAGGAGTCGACGGGGCAGGCCAAAATCACAAAGGCTTACAACCTGCCGTGCAAGTATGTCATTCATACGGTGGGACCTATCATCCCCAACGGCATCCCGACGGAATTCCAAAAGGAACAACTGGCTTCATGCTACCGAAGCATCATGGCTTGTGCCGATGAAAATCATCTTGAAAGCATCGCCTTCTGCTGTATCTCCACAGGCGAGTTCCGTTTTCCGAACCAAATGGCCGCCGAAATCGCCGTGCGAACCATCAAAAATTACTTGACCGAGCATCCCGATTGCAGTGTCAAACAGGTGGTTTTCAATGTGTTCAAGGATGTAGATAAGGGGATTTATCAACAGATTTTATAGAAGAGTTCATCGGAGCTTTTTTTCGGCAATTATTGTGGGTGAGCCCATCGGCTGGATTTTCATCGTTGCCACAATCGTTATGGCGGCGAGGTGCTGGCTGGCAGGAAGGTGAGAAAGGATTTTTCAAGCCCGATGTGACTTTCAGAAAACCTTTTTTGAGGTTGGTATCGGGAAAAAGATTATCTTTGCGGTATGGAAATGTGACGGAAAAGAATGCTTACAGAAACCAACCGCATAGAATTCAAGCGCGAACTTACACGCGAACTCGACATCGAGCGCGAAGTAGTGGCGTTCCTCAATTACCACGAGGGCGGTGTGGTTTATATTGGCATTGACGACAGCGGGAATGCGGTTGGCGTAAAGGATATTGACGGCGACATACTGAAAACCAAAGACCGTATCCGTATGGGCATTTCTCCTTCTCCGATGGGGCTGTTTGATGTTACGGTTGAGCGTATCGATGAAGTTCCTGTCATTAAGATTTTTGTTGCCAGCGGGAGTGAGAAACCCTACTACAAGACGAAATACGGTTTGTCGGAGCGAGGGTGTTTCTTGCGTGTCGGGACGGCTTCGGAACCGATGACTTCAAAGCAAATAGAAGACTTGTATGCAAAACGGGTGCGTCAATCGCTTAAAAACATCCCTTCACCTCACCAAGACTTGACTTTTCGTCAACTACGCATCTACTATGATAGTCAAGGATTAACACTTAATGACAGTTTCGCCAAAACGCTTGATTTGCTCACGACAGATGGCAGTTATAATTATGTGGCCTACTTGTTGGCCGATTCAAATAGCATGTCAATCAAATTGGCAAAGTATACAGGAACGGACAGGGATGATCTGATAGAGAATCACGAATATGGGTACTGCTCGCTGCTGAAAGCTACCGAACAGGTGCTCAATCGCTTGCAAGTTGAAAATACGGTTAAAAGTAGCATCGGATATCCTTATAGAACGGATACACCTCTTTGGAATGAGCGTGCAGTGCGAGAATTGGTCATCAACGCCATCGTTCACAATGATTATTTCAATGAAGTGCCGCCGAAATTCGAGCTTTTCTCTGACCGTTTGGAAATCACTTCGGCAGGCTCATTGCCAAACGGGATGAGCATGTCTGACTTTTTCAATGGCGTCAGTAACCCTCGTAACAAGGAATTGATGCGCGTTTTCCGCGATGTTGACTTGGTGGAATCGTTGGGAACAGGGTTGTTGCGCGTACTCAAGGTCTATAAGAAAGAGGATTTTGTTTTTATGGACAATTTCACTCGGGTCATCATACCGTATACAGTGACTTCGTCGAATACAGATGAAAATGTCGCAGAAAAATATATAAATGAATTATCTGAACGACAGCAGCTTATAATCAAAACCATACTTGGCATTTAGAGCCTCAAACTGCTCGGCAGTGAAGTCGTAGTTGATGTA
>CACXQV010000125.1 GCA_902769875.1 uncultured Bacteroidia bacterium | reverse complement strand
GCGGCGTCTTCGTCGTGTAGATGGTTGATTTTCTTGTAGTTGCCAGATGTAATGCCACGTTGTAGTTGGCTTTCCTTGTAGCTGTCCCAGTTGCCTGCGATGAAGGCCACCAAGCCGTCTCGAAACCACTGAGGGATGTCGTAGCGGTAGGAGTTGCGGATTTGTGAACCTATGCTGATGCCATTCATCACCTGGCTGAAGAGCAGGCGGACGATGCCCTCGCGAATCTGGGCCTCGAAGTGGGTGTAGTCGCCGTCGAAGTAAAGAATGACTTTCGAGCCGATGATTTTGGTGATGCCGCCCGTGTTGCCGTTTTCTTCGTCGTCGAGGTTGATGTTGCTCTGTTTGAAGTCGCCCATGCTGTTGAACACGATGAACTGGATCTTTTTGCTGAAGCGGCTGTTGAGACGGTCTTCAAGTTGCGGGATCTGGTCTTTGGCGTAGGCTTGCGCATAACGGGCAAGGTCGTCGCCGCCTTGGTAGAAATACACGTCGAAGTTGTCGTTCCTGTAATACGACCAATGGAAGTCGCCCCACTGCACGCGGTTCTTGCCGAAAGGCATGTTCATGCCGTTGTAAAACTGGGCATGGGACAGCGGTGCCAGGGCAAATAGCAGCAGAAACAGGATGGTGTATTTCGTTTTCGGCAACATGAATACCAAATTAGCGGACAAAGATAGGCAAAATCTTTAGAATACTGCGGAAAAATCCTTACCTTTGCACCGAAAAACATCGTTATGCTTAAACTTGATTCTTTCGTTTTCAATCCCTTCGCGGAAAACACCTATGTCGTTTACGACGACGATACCAAGGAATGCGTCATCATTGACCCGGGCTGCTCCACTGCGGGCGAAGAGAATGAACTCTTCGGCTTCATTGACAGTCATCGCCTCAAACCGCTGATGGTCATCAACACGCACGGCCACATCGACCATATTGTAGGCAACACGGCAGTGAAAAAGCGTTACGGCATCCCCGTGGCGGCGCATCCCAATGTGAAAGACGACTTCTTGCGTTCGCGTCAGCAGGCGCAATTGTTTGGAATGTCGTTTATGGGTGAGGGCGAGCTGCCTGACCGCGACCTTGAGGACGGCGAAGTCATCAAGGTGGGAGAGAGCACCTTGGAGGTCATCAGCACGCCGGGCCATGCCATGGGCAGCATCAGCCTCTACGCCGAAATCGAAGGGTGGGTCTTCACCGGCGACGCGCTCTTCTGCCGCAGCATTGGCCGCACCGACTTCCCTGGGGGCAACTACGAGCAGCTCCGCACCAACATCATCGAGCGCTTGTTCCATCTGCCCGACGACACCGAGGTCTACTCCGGCCATGGCGAAAGCACTACGATCTTCGATGAAAGAAAATACAATATGTTTCTATGAGTTAGCAGTTTAATGGGCCTCAAGTTTAAAATAGGGGTTGTTGTATTGTTGCTTTTGTCCTTGGTGGGCTTTGCTCAGGAGGAGACGAGGATTGTGGATAGCCTGTTAAACGTTCTGCCGTCTCAGCAAGGTCGTGAGAAAGTGCTGACGATGATAGAACTGACTTGGGAGTTCTATGACGTTTCCTACGATGATTGCATCGATTGGGGTGAAAAGGCCATAAAAGAAGCACAAAATCAAGGCTTTGCGGACCTGGAGGCTAAGGCGAATTATGCGTTGGGAATGCAGTTTGGCTTTAATGCAGACCTTGATTTGGCAAATGAGTATTTAGATAAGGCGTATAGCCAGTATCTTGCTTTGAATGATGAAGCCAGTGTAATTAAGGTTTTATGGAAACAAGCATTCTTGGAACAAACTTTAGGTTTTGTTGATTCTGCTTTAATTAAATATGATAAAGTACAGGTTTTGGCTGAAAAACTGAATGATACAGTAAACATTGCCGATGCGTATTTCAACAAGGGCGTACTCCAATGTCAAATTCTTGATTATACTACTGCAGAAAACTCTTTTTTAAAAGCGAGGAAGTATTATGAGCTTATTTGTGATACGGTGATGATTACTCATGCCGATGCGAATATGGCTGTTCTTTATATGGAAAATGGAAATACGATAAAAGCTCGAAAATTGTTTAATGGTGTAATTCCGCAACTTGAAAATAACTGTGACTATGAATGGTTGTTGATGGCATACAAAAACTTCGGCCAATTATATGTTAAAGAATCAGCCAATTACGATTCCGCTTACTTTTATTACGACAAAGCTTGTAGATTGCAAGAGATGTTGATGGAAAATGGTGTTCCAGTTCCGATAAATAATAGAGTAGATTTGTTGGTCGAAATTGGGAACTCCAATTATAATCAATGTGATTACAAAGGAGCCATAGAGAAATTCAAAGAAGCATATGATTTAGCTGAGACAAATGCATATACAGCAGGCAAAATGCAGGCTTGTGTTGGACTTGTGACTGCATATTCATATCTTGCAATGCCTTTAGAATCGATTCATTATTTGAAACTATTTACTGAAATGGAATCGAAGTCAGGGATAGCCATTGCTCGTTCGTCAATGAGATTACCCCTTATGCTTAATTATGCCCGTCTTGGCAAATTCGATGATTTGGAATCTGAACTTAGTGATTTTGAAGAGGAGTATAATGGCCTCCTTCGCGAAAATGCTGATATTTATGACAACCTTCGACAATTGCGAGATGAAGTTTCCGACCTGATTGTCGACCACGACTCCCAAAACAACCAAATCCAAACTCTCCAAGCCCAGCGCAACCATTACCGCCTAGCCTTCTTCGGCCTGCTGGCCATAACGCTTTTTGCCGTGGTTTTGTTTGTCGCCTACAAAATTGTTCGGAAAAATCGGAAAAAATGTGAAATGATGAAATAAAACCCTAACTTTGCAGTTCAATTTTCAAATCTTTGAATTTTATATTTTAAATCTTTAAATCCT
>CACXQV010000124.1 GCA_902769875.1 uncultured Bacteroidia bacterium | reverse complement strand
ACAAACAAACCCTTGATTTCCTGAATGGTAAAACCTATGGCTTTGAGCAGGGATTGAATTCGCTTTTGGATGATTTTGGAAAGTTGAAAACGGAATACGGCTTATGCGATGAACAGTTTAATTATGGCAAGAATGGTTTTGTTTCCTATCTTAGAAAACTCTCCAATAAAGAATATGACCTGCCCAGTTCCCGTCTCACTACCGTGCTTGAAAAATGGAATTGTCTCTCGAAAGAAGCTGAAAAACAATTGGGTAAGGCAAGGGTTGAAGAAATCAATGCAAGGCTGTTGCCCGTGTTGGAGTCGATAAAGGAATACGTCGTGCATGACTTGGGTGCCTATTTGTTTTATAAGGCACAACGCGGATTCCTTTATCTCTATGCCCTGCGCGCCCAGATTCGTTTGGAGTTCGACAAGTTGGCCAGCGAAGAGGAGATCGTGCATATCTCGGAGTTCAACAAACTTCTCAACACGGTGATGGGCGATTTCTCGATTCCTTTTGTGTATGAACGTATCGGTGAGCATTTCCGTCATGTCTTTGTGGATGAGTTCCAAGACACTTCCATCCTGCAATGGCAGAACCTCTTGCCGTTGATTGACAATGGCTTGTCCAATGGCAATATGAGTATGGTGGTGGGCGACGGCAAGCAATCCATCTATCGCTTCCGCAGCGGCGAGGTGGAGCAGATCGCTCGCTTGCCTGAGATTTATGCCTTGCCCATGGACGAACGCGAGGCTGCTTTCCGACAGTTTGAAAAGAACCTGAAAGATAACTTCGCCTTCAAGAATCTGGATACCAATTACCGTTCTTTCGCCCAGGTGGTCGACTTCAACAACGCTTTCTTCGAGTATGCTTACCATGACTTGTCGTCCGACCAGCAAAAGGTGTATGTGGCGGAGAAACCTGGAACCGACGAAGGCGTAAGCATCTTCCAAAAGAAAGCGAAAACCGATGAGGGCTTGGTGCAAGTGGAACTCTATGATGCCGATGAGCAACCCGAGTATTGCTTTGATAGGGTAGAGGCCGTCATTCGTGAGTTGAAGGAGAAGTATGGCTACCAATATAGTGACATTACCATACTTACCCGTAAGTCAGGCTATGGTTCAATGATTGCCAATAGATTGAACGACAGTGGAATCCCTGTTATCTCCCAGGACTCGATTTTGCTCAAGTCATCCGACAAGGTACAGCTGATGGTGAATACCTTGCGTTTTTTGACCGATGGAAGCAACGAGACCCATGTCGCCAATGTCTTGCATTATTGGGAGCTAACGAAGCATCCTGATTTTGAGGGCGATATCAGTCATTCTTTTGATGCGGTGAAGGCGATAGCCAAGGGCGAGCGGGCGATTGAACAAGAGATGGGCATCGGCAAGGCTGGCGCGCTGCAAGAGGCTTTGTCCAAGGCAACGTGTCTCTACGACCTTTGTGCCAGTTTGTTGCGTATTTTTCATTTCGATGACATCCGTGACGCCTTCTTGAACTATTTCATGGAGGAAGTTTTCAAATGGCAGTCGGGTCCGCTGGAAGGCCTGTCCGAGTTCCTGTCGTATTGGGATAATAAGCAAGACAAGCTTTCGGTGATGTCGGTTGGTGGCAATGCGGTGAAAATCATGACGATACACAAGTCGAAAGGCTTGGAGTTTCCCGTCGTCATCTATCCTGAGGCCATCGTCGACTTGGATGAGAACGCCAGAAAAGCTGCAGAGAAATGGCTGCGTCCTGAAAATCTGGGCTTTGAAGCCATTCCAAATTTGGACAAGGTGTTGTTTAAGCTGGATAAGAAAGCATCTATTATGGGTGAGGAAGCGAAGAATGAGGTGGATAAAGAAAAAGCGAGTAACCAACTTGACAATCTCAACTTGCTTTATGTGGCTTTCACCCGTGCCGTACAACGTCTCTATGTCATCGCCAAGCAAGGCGAGGCCGACAAGCCCAATGTTATCCGCGGTTTTCTTGCCGACAAGGGTGGTCATCAAGTGTCAGGAAGCGAGGCTCTTGTCTATCGCTTTGGTAGCCCTGATTTCAGGAATCCGGAGGAAGAGGCCGAGGAAGATACCGTGGAGATGCCGACGGATTCAATCTCAATGGATTGGTTCGAGAAAATTAATGTCGATCCCGAGCCTACCAAGCTATGGCAAGTGGAAAGCGAGCGTTTGCAGCCAAGAGAATGGGGAGAGCTGGTGCATCAAATCCTTTCACGGATTCATCATTATAAGGACATAGACGTCGTTTTGAGCCCTTGTCTCGCTGATGGAACCCTCGACCAAGCCGCTGCCGACTGGATTCGCGACAGGTTCAACCAAATGGCATCACATCCGATGATTCAGGCAGCCTTTGGTCCCGATGCCAAAGTGAAGACGGAGTGTGAAGTCTTATATCAAGGCGAGGTCCGTCGTTTCGACCGCTATGCTGAGCTTGACAATGTGATTTATTTGATTGATTATAAGACAGGTAAACCAAACGAAAAGTATAACGAGCAAGTGAAACTATACACTAACGCCTTGAAGGAAATGACCGACAAGGAGATTAGGGCGTTTTTGGTTTATTTGTCGGAGAATGCTATTGATGTGGAGAGGGTGTGATTTTTTCCACAAATTCAAAAGGCGTTATTGCTTCTATAGAAGTTGATATGTTAGGAAAGTCTTTGATATTTATGGAAATCAGGTAAGAACATTGGTTTTTCAAAGCACATTGATATTGGAAACAGTCTTCAATATCGGAAAAACCGGTGTCGTTTACTCCTAAAATCATATCGCTTTGTTCCATATTTCCAATATGGACAAGTTGCAGTATGCTGAGTATGATTTTACGAACCTGCTCTGTCAATTCAGGCCGATGAATCCCCTTGCGTAGGTTATAGCTTCAATTTCTTTGTTTTCAATGGCTTGAAATATGCGTTGAACCGATTTGAATTGATCCCGTTCAAATATATACTCGGCAAAAACATTGGTATCGAGGAAAACTTTCATAATCAAACGCCATATTTTTCTTGTAGATACTCGGCTCTTAATTCTTCATAGTCAGGCATACTTTTATGGATGCTTCTAAGGAAGTTTAATCCATACATAGGGTCAATATCAGACTTTTGACTTTTTAACTCCTCAATTCTCATTTGTTCCAATTTCTTTTGTAAAAATCGGATAATCCAGAGCGTATCCGCTTGGTTAAGATGGGATAATTCAGGGATGATTCCGCTTTCTCTTAATTGGGTACTTGAACCGTAATATAGGGCCGCGGATGGTTCTGAAGCCATACTGCTATAGTCATTATCTTCGTGGTTCATCATTATTGTTTTTCAATGTGCAAAAATAGCAACATTGTTTGAATTATCGATATATAGTGCACATTTTTTAGAAGTTAGAATACAAAAACAGCCTCCGAATTTCGGAGGCTGTCATTCAGCATTGGCTTCGCTGAATCAGCGATTTCATAATTCAGCATTCAGCATTCTTACTTTGCTCTCTCTTCCTCAATAGCGGCCTGAGCGGCAGCCAGACGTGCGACGGGCACGCGGAACGGCGAGCAGCTCACGTAGTTCAAACCGGCCTTGTAGAAGAAGCGTACCGAAGCGGGGTCACCACCGTGTTCACCGCAGACGCCACACTTGAGGTTGGCGCGCTGGCTACGGCCACGCTGCACACCCAACTTGACGAGTTGGCCAACGCCTTCTTGGTCGAGGGTGTTGAACGGGTCGGCGGGGATGATCTTCTCTTCG
>CACXQV010000123.1 GCA_902769875.1 uncultured Bacteroidia bacterium | reverse complement strand
AATCGAATAAAAACCCTACCTTTGCGGCATGAAAACCCTTTTCAGATTAAGATACGACAGCCACTGGGGCGAGGAATTGTTCCTCACGGGAAACATCCCAGAATTAGGGAAATGGAATCCTAACAAGGCCGTTGCGATGGAATATGTGGGGCCTGGGATTTGGTCCGCCTCTGTAGAGACGTTGCGTGCAACGTCTAATCGTCAAACAAACAATGCCAGTGAGACGTTGCACGCAACGTCTCTACAAACGGTGGAATACAAATATTTCATCCGCGAAAACGACCAAATCCATTGGGAAGACGGCCCCAACCGCATCCTGCCCGAGGGCAAAGACCGCACATGGGATTGGTTTGGCCTCACCGAAAGGCAGACGATGCACGGCGTGGCCGTGCCGTTGTTCAGCCTGCGCACGGAAAACGATTTCGGCATCGGAGAATATGCCGACCTGCCGAAACTGGGCGATTGGTGCGTGGCCAACGGCATGAACATCATACAAATCCTGCCCATCAACGACACGACAGCGCATTATGACTGGCGTGATTCCTATCCTTATAATGCCATCTCGGCTTTTGCGTTGAACCCGATTTATTTGAACATTGAACAACTGAATAAGAACGCTTTTTCCCCCATAGATTCCCGAGGGAATGACATGGGGGAAAAAGCTTTCAAGCGGACGCGAACAATCCTAAACAAAGAAGAATCCGTCAATTATCCCAAAGTGCTGAAAGCCAAATGGAAACATTTCCAAATCGCTTTCGAGCAGCAATGGGACTCTTTGAAAGAAACCGCTGAATTCCAGCGATTTGTCAAAGAAAACGAAGACTGGCTGCACGACTATGCCCAATATTGCGCCGAACGCGACGGCAACGGCACGGAAATCCATCTCTTCCTACAATACCACTGCGACAAACAGCTGCGCGAGGCCGTCAAAGCCTTACACGATAAAGGTTTACTACTGAAGGGCGATATCCCCATCGGCGTGAATCCCGCAGGCGTGGATGTGAAATCACATCCCGACTTGTTCAACCTCAACGTGCAAGTAGGTGCCCCACCCGATGACTTCGCCACAGAAGGACAAAACTGGGGTTTCCCGTCCTACAACTGGGAGGCGATGTCGAAGGACGGCTACGCCTGGTGGCAACGCCGCCTGCAAGTGATGGCGCGCTATTTCGACGCCTACCGCATCGACCATATCTTGGGCTTCTTCCGTATCTGGGAGATTCCCAAGACGGCCAAGTCGGGACTGCTGGGGCACTTCTCTCCCGCCCTGCCCCTGAGCGAAGAAGAAATTGAAGGCTTCGGTTTCCATTTCGTCAAAAGCAAACACCTGAAGAAAGGCCTAGACACCCTCTTCATCCCTGCCCCGAACGAGAAAGACAAGTACATTCCTCGCATCGAGTTGCACAAAACCAAGGCTTATCAAGCCCTCAGCGAGGAGCAAAAACAAGCCATCGATGGCATTTACGAAGACTTCTATTTCCATCGCCACAACGACTTCTGGAAGCAGAAAGCCTTGGAGAAATTGCCTGCTCTCATCAACGCAACGAAGATGATTGCCTGCGGCGAAGACCTCGGCATGATTCCCGCCTGTGTGCCTGAAGTGATGCAACAATTGGGCATCATGAGCCTTGAGGTGCAACGGATGCCCAAAGTGTTTGGTCACGCGTTTGTGCACACCGAAGACCTACCCGAAAACTGCGTCTACACCACCGGCACCCACGATATGCCCACCTTGCGCGGCTGGCTGGCCGAAGACCGCGTCCGCACCCGTCAGTTCCTCGACAGCCTCGACCTCGACGACCGCAAAGTCACCACCAAGACCCTCAAAAAGATCATGGAAAAGCATTTTGACAGCCCCTCAAAGTGGAACATCTACCCGCTACAAGACCTCTTGGACTTGGACGAAAAGAATTGGTCGCCCAACCCTGCGGACGACCAAATCAATGTGCCCGCCGATCCGAAAAACAAGTGGTGCTGGCGGATGAAAATATCGGTGGAAGAACTATTGGGATGAAATCTGCCCTCACATTTATGGCGAAAAAGTTGCGGCAACTTTTTCGCCATAAAAAGACACAAAATAACAATCCTAATCCAAAAAGTTATAGTGATTTTTTGGATTATATTCCGAAAAATTATATTGATTTTTTGGAATATGAATCAATTTTCGTATCTTTGCAGCACAAAACAATCATATTATGGCTCTGATTAAAAGGCAACTACAGCAAGTTATTGAAGACAAAATGTTTCGAGGAAAAGCCATCTTGCTTATTGGCGCAAGACAAGTGGGAAAAAGCACGCTTTTTCGTCAAATAATGGACGAATTAGAGACAAAAAAAGGCATCAATGGCGAGCAAACACTTTTGTTGGATTGCGACGACCCACAAATGCGCAGTCTTTTGCAAAATGCCAACCTGAACGACATCGGCCAAATGCTTGCAGGGAGAAAAATCGTTGTGGTGGACGAAGCACAACGCATCCAAGGCGTTGGAGTGACGCTAAAAATGATGACCGACCACTTCCCTGAAGTCCAGCTGCTCGTTACGGGATCGTCTTCTTTTTTGCTGCAAGGTCGGCTCAACGAACCGCTTACGGGAAGGAAATTCGAATATCACCTTTATCCGATTTCCACCCAAGAGGTTTACGATAATGGCGGCCTCGTCCTCGTAAAGCAATCGCTTGAATCGCGCCTTATTTATGGTTCCTATCCCGATGTAATCAGCCATAACGAGAACGCCCGTGAATTGCTAAGCAATCTTTCCAGCAGCTATCTGTACCAAGATCTGCTCTCATTGGAAGGGGTGCGGAAACCTGCCATCTTGGAAAAACTATTAATCGCCTTGGCCCTGCAATTGGGTGACGAAGTTTCTTATAACGAACTCGCGCAAACCGTTGGCACCGACTCCAAAACGATTGAGAAATACGTCGATTTGTTGGAAAAATGCTATGTCATCTTTCAACTTTCCGCACTCAGTCGCAACCTCCGCAACGAACTGAAGAAAAGCAAAAAAATCTATTTCTATGACAATGGCATTCGCAACGCGCTCATTCGCAACTACAATCCGATTCCCCTTCGCGACGACATGGGTGCCTTATGGGAAAACTTTTTCATCAGCGAGCGAATGAAATTCAACCATTACAACCATCGTTATGTGAATGCCTATTTTTGGCGCACCACGCAAAAACAAGAGATTGATTATGTGGAAGAATGTGATGGGCAATTCGCGGCTTTCGAGATGAAATGGAATCCGAAGAAAGGCCGCACCACCATTCCATCATCTTT
>CACXQV010000122.1 GCA_902769875.1 uncultured Bacteroidia bacterium | reverse complement strand
GTAGGTATAGACACCGCTTGCGGGATTGTACATGACCGACTGCGACACGTCGCGATGATGATAGTTGAACGAGGCCGAGGCATTCCATTGCTTCTTGCTATGCCCGCTGCCATGACTGAAATACTCCGCTCCGAAGTCGGTGCTGGCATGGCCTTTCAGCCCAAAACAGACAATTCAAGGGTCAATGTTCCTAATTCAAGGAATGCGCTCATCGGCACAAACACGGAAAAATGGTGCAAAGACCTGTTTTCTCAAATCGCACGACACAACAATCTATATGCTGTAAATGGTGTCGTTTGCGAGGAAATAGGATTATCAAGGCAAAGCGCCGCCGATTTGGCTTTCTGCACATCTGCCAGCACTATCCAAAGACCCGAGAACATCAAATTGATTTTTGAAATCAAGATGGGGATCGTGAACAATTACTTCTATAATGACGACGAGGAATTTGAATTTTGCGGCGATTATTACTCTCACAAAGGAAATCCTTCTCTGCTCCGCTCCGATAGCATGCTGAAAGCCATCGGAAAATCCATCAACTTGCGTGTTGACAGCTCAAAAGCAAAGAAAATACCTATTGTCATTCTCGGAAATTCACCTATCACAAAGAACTATGTTGACAAGGTTGATTGCCTAAAACAAAGCGGCGTGATTCAAAAATTCATTTCGCTTTATCCCAACCCCACCAACCGAGAGTTTATCAAGGAAACGCCAGAGAAAGGATTTGAGACATTTGACTCTCCCAATCAAATCGAGACCTATATTGACCAGATATTAAACGCTAACATGAACTATTTCAGTTCCATGATGAGCAACAAAGATTTGGGTAGGATTATCTCAATTGCCAATGCGGAAACCACTGACGAGTTAAAAGGACAACGATTCATCGAAATGCTGAACTTATGAAAAAAGGAACAGAGACTTCATCATTCGGCGTTTCAGCAAGAGTTGGCCATAACGCCGACAAGTTTTACCAGTCAAACTTGTATCAAGGCATACAATTGATTGAAGCAAAGGACAAGACTGAAAATCATTTGAGCGACGACATAGTAAACAAGATATATGCTCATTCTTCAGAGGACATGAAAGAATTACTGGATAATTCCGTCCACTTAATGATTACCTCTCCTCCTTACAATGTCACCAAAGAATACGACCAAAATCTCACATTGCAAGACTACCTACATTTATTGGATAATGTAATGCGAGAAACATACCGAGTATTGGTTGATGGTGGAAGAGCTTGTGTAAATGTCGCCAATTTGGGAAGAAAACCTTATATCCCTTTGACGGATTACGTTGGACGGATTATGGCTGACATCGGATACAACTATCGAGGACAAATCATTTGGGATAAAGCAGCTTCATCTGGAGGTTCTTGCGCTTGGGGCAGTTGGCAAAGTGCTGCAAATCCAATCTTAAGAGATGTGCATGAATACATCCTTGTGTTCAGCAAAGGATGCATGAGCCGAAAAAAGGGGAAAGACACCATCAAAAAGGAAGATTTCTTGGATTGGACTAAAAGCATTTGGAAGATGAATGCAGAAAGTGCAAGACGCGTCAACCATCCCGCACCATTCCCCGAAGAACTACCACATAGGTTGATCAATCTTTATAGTTTTGAAGGTGACGTGGTTTTAGACCCCTTTATGGGAAGCGGTACCACAGCCGTTGTTGCTTTGAAGAACAAGAGAAGATTCGTTGGATATGATATTTCTGAGGAGTACATCAAAATCGCCAATAATAGAATCGCCAACGTTGGGCAATTACTTTAGTTTCAGGTCTTAAGATTGACTCTATACACTTTGCTCCTTAATTTAGTTGCACGGTAAAAACATTTTGTGGACCGATTACATTGTTTAAAATCAATCTAAATTATCGTTTTACCCCGAAATAAAACGAAAAGTCGAACAATGTTTGCCCAAAATTCCCTAATTTCGTGGCTCATTATTAAACGACTCAACAATTTTTAAAAACTTATCAATATGGCAAAATTCAGAGGAGCCATCGTCGTTGACATCGAGCGTTGCAAAGGCTGCGGCGTATGCATCACAGCCTGCCCATGCAAAGTCATCGAACTGGCAAAAGAAGTAAACGGAAAAGGTTACAACTACGCATTTATGGCCAATCCCGAAGCCTGCATAGGCTGCGCGAGCTGCGGCATCACCTGCCCCGACGGCGTCATCAAGGTCTACAAAAAAGCCCTGTAATCCAACCAATTGTCTAACAAATCAAAAAAATCTTACATAATGGGAGAATTAAAACTGATGAAGGGTAACGAGGCATTGGCCGAGGCCGCCATCCGCTGCGGCGCCGATGCTTATTTCGGATATCCTATCACCCCCCAGTCGGAAGTGATCGAGTATCTGTCGGAACAGAACCCTTATGAACGCACCGGTATGGTCGTTCTTCAAGCTGAAAGTGAATTGGCAGCCATCAACATGGTGTACGCCGCTGGTGCTGCTGGCAAGCGCGTCATGACCTCCTCGTCAAGCCCAGGCGTGTGCCTGAAGCAAGAAGGTTTGGCTTACATCGCTGGCGCCGAAGTGCCTTGCGTCTTCGCCGACGTCGTCCGCGGCGGCCCGGGCCTGGGTACCATCCAGCCCTCACAAGCTGACTATTTCCAGAACACCAAGGGTGGCGGCAACGGCGACTACCGTAACATCGTCCTCGCCCCCGCTTCCGTCCAAGAGATGGCTGACTTCGTGCCGCTGGGCTTCGAACTGGCCTTCAAGTACAGAATGGCAGTGTGCATCCTCTCCGACGGTGCCATCGGCCAGATGATGGAAAAGGTCGTCCTGCCCGAGCAGAAGGCCCGCCTCACCGAAGAGGAAATCAAAGCCAAGTATCCTTGGGCTCTCACCGGCCGCAAGCGTGGCACGCAACACCGCGTCATCACCAGCTTGGACCTCGACTCGGCTCGCATGGAAGAACACAACCGTGCCCTGCAACGCAAATATGCCGAAGTGACCAAGAACGAAGTCCGCTATGAGATGATTGACTGCGACGATGCCGAATACGTATTCGTTGCCTACGGCTCCAGCGCCCGTATCGCCCAGAAATCGGTACAACTTGGTCGCGCCGAAGGCCTGAAGGTCGGTTTGCTCCGTCCTATCACCCTGTGGCCCTACCCCACCCAAGCCATCCGCGACCTCATCGACAAGGGTGTCAAGGGATTCCTCTCAGTCGAATTGAGCTGTGGTCAGATGATCGAAGACGTGCTGTTGGCTTGCAACGGTCGCGCCAAGGCCGAACACTTTGGCCGCGTCGGTGGCATCATCCACACCCCGGAAGAAGTTCTCGAAGCTATGAAGAAACAA
>CACXQV010000121.1 GCA_902769875.1 uncultured Bacteroidia bacterium | reverse complement strand
GGTCATCATCCCCGTGCAATGCGAATACTACGCCCTCGAAGGTCTCGGCAAACTGCTCAACACCATCAAGATCGTGCAAACGCGCCTCAACCCCAACCTCGACATCGAAGGCATTCTGCTCACCATGTTCGACACCCGCCTTCGCCTGTCGAAACAAGTCGTGGAAGAGGTCAAGATGCACTTCCAGGACATGGTGTTCAACACCATCATCAACCGCAACACGCGCTTGAGCGAGGCACCCAGCTTCGGCAAGACCATCGTCATGTACGACGCCAACAGCACTGGCGCCATCAACTACCTCAACCTCGCCCGCGAGATCCTCGAAAAGAACAACCTATCCACAAAAGACTAACACGCCATGCCTGACAAGAACACAAGAGCCTTGGGCCGCGGCCTCGACAAAATCCTCGGAAGCCCCGAGACCGACATCACCAGTAAAGACATCAGCGGCGATTTCGTGGCCGGTGCCATCGCCGAAATCGAAATCAACCAAATTGAGACCAACCCTTTCCAGCCCAGAACCGAGTTTGACGAAACCGCCCTGCGCGAGTTGGCACAGTCCATCAAGGAACAAGGGGTGATCCAACCCGTCACCGTCAGGAAGCTTGGCTACAACAAATACCAACTCATCTCGGGCGAACGCCGTCTGCGTGCCTCCAAAATGGCCGGACTCAACAAAATCCCAGCCTTCATCCGCGTGGCCAACGACGAGCAGATGCTTGAACTCGCCCTCATCGAGAACATCCACCGCGAAAACCTCAACGCCATCGAGGTGGCTATCTCCTACCAACGCCTCATCGACGAATGTAGCCTCACCCAAGAGGAGGTCAGCGAGAAGGTGGGCAAGAGCCGTAGCGCCGTGGCCAATTTCCTGAGGCTGTTGAAATTGCCGCCCGAGGTGCAACTCGCCATCCGCGACGGCCACATCAGCATGGGTCATGCCCGCGCCCTCATCAACATCAACGATAAGGAAGAGCAACTGAAGCTCCTCCAACAGATCATCATGGAGGAGATGACCGTGCGCCAGACCGAGGAGATGGCCGACAAGGCCAAGGGCAAGGCCGACAAGGAACGCAAGCAGACCAACTTCATCCCCGAACACTTCAAGAGCAAAATCAAGACCTTGTCGCAGACGCTCAACACCAAGGTCAAAGTGAAGCGCGACATCAAAGGCCACGGCAGCGTGGTCATCGACTTCAAGGACGAGGCCGAGTTTGACCGCATCATGGAACTCTTCAACCACAAATAAACGCCATGCCGCGCCGTTTCCTGTTGCTATTGGGCCTCGTCGCCATCCTCGCTTTTCAGAAAACGGAAGCGCAAAACGTGGTGTTTGACACGGTGGGCAACGCTGTCATCACTGCCGACACCATCGTCAAAGAAGAGAAAAAGGCCAAACCCGCCAAAGTCAAGAAGCCGCACAGCCCCACAAAAGCCACCATCATGTCGGCCTGTCTACCAGGCTTGGGACAGATCTACAACCGCAAATGGTGGAAAGTGCCGATTGTATATGCCGGATTGGGCGGCTTAGGATATCTGTCGTACCGCAACTTTTACGAATACCGCTCCTATCTCCACGCCTACGAATACAACACGGGCGACCTGCCCGAGGGCGTAACCTTGAACGAACACGAGACCGAGTTGGCCAATCGGTATGCCGCAAGTCAGCTACAGACCTACAAGGAATCATATCGCCGTGACTTTGAGTTCTTTACCATCCTCACCGTGGCATGGTATGGGCTGAATATCGTGGACGCCTGCGTGGACGGGCATCTTTACTCTTACGACATCAGCGACGACCTCAGCCTCACGGTCGACCCCTATTTACGGCAACAAATGGAAACGCCAATCAAGATCCCACAATATGCCCAGGTCGGGCTTTCTTTTCAATTGAACTTCTAACTATGAAAATCGCCATAATCGGATACGGAAAGATGGGCCACGAGGTGGAGAATGCCGCCCTCGCCCGCCAACATACTATCGTTGTCACCATCGACAACGCCCAAGAATGGGAAGAGCGCCTTGAAAAGCTGAAACATGCCGATGTAGCCATCGACTTCAGCCAGCCCGACCAAGTGGTAGGCAACATCCACCGCTGTTTTGACTTGCACATCCCCATTGTCGTGGGCACCACGGCCTGGCAGGAGCATTTTGAGAAAATCAAGGCACGTTGTCTGGCCGAGAAGCAAAGTCTCTTCACCGCGCCCAACTTCAGCATCGGGATGAACATCATGTTCATGCTCAACAAGCAGTTGGCGAAGTTTGCAGAGAAATACGGTTACCAATTATCGATGGCCGAGACGCACCACATCCACAAGCTGGACAAGCCCAGCGGCACCGCCGTGAAACTTGCCAATGATATACTTTCCGTCAACCATGATTATAATTGCTGGAGCATCGACGAACCTGCAGACCACACCCTATATATTAAGGTGAAGCGCGAAGGCGAGGTAAACGGCATCCACAGCGTAATGGCCGAGTCGCCCGCCGACAAAATCACCCTCACCCATGAGGCTTACAACCGGCAAGGTTTCGCTATGGGTGCTATTGCTGCGGCAGAGTTCCTCATTGGGAAGACAGGGGTGTTTGGGATGGAGGATTTGTTCTAAAAACTTTCCAAAAAGTGCAGTTTAGGGCACCAAAAACCCTCCAAAAAGTGCAGTTTAGAACACTAAAAACCTTCCAAAAAGTGCAGTTTAGAGTATAAAAAACTTTCCAAAAAGTGCAGTTTGATGTTTGTAATTAAAAGATTATTACTATTTTTGCATCAAATTTAATTTTAGGATGGAAATAAAGAATTTTGAAGTCATACTGCGCGACCAGATGAACGAGCTTCGGGAAACAGATTTTTCCCAGTTTGTCACACGCAAAGAAGAAAAAGAACTCGATTTGGACAGCAATCTTGTCCAAGTTGTCATTGGGGTGAGACGTTGCGGAAAATCAACTTTGTGTCAAAAAGTGCTGATGGAAAGCAAACGCAATTTCGCCTATGTCAACTTCGACGACGAAAATCTCGCCAATCTAAACGCCGAACAATTAAACGACATTCTAAAAGCCTTGTACAACCTATACGGCAATTTTGATTGTCTATTTATGGACGAAATACAAAACGCTCCGAAATGGCATTTGTTTGTCAACCGTTTACTACGACAAAAACTACATTTGGTCATCACAGGGAGCAATGCCAACCTATTGAGCAGCGACTTGGCGACCCATCTCACCGGAAGATACAACCAAATTGAGTTGTTTCCTTTTTCGTTCCAGGAATATTGCACTGCAAAAGGCATTGACACTACAGGCCTTACCACAAAGGCATCTGGATTGAGGCTTCATGCTTTGGAGCAATACATGAAACAAGGAGGTTTTCCAGAAACGCTGAACATGAAAAACCAACGTCGTTACATCATGTCGTTGCTTGAAGCCATTCTGACAAAGGATATCTGCAAACGCTACAAAATCCGATACAAAACCACTCTGCGACAAATAGCCAATGCCACACTCGACAAGTTTTGCCAAGAGCTTTCGTTTGCCTCGTTGAAAAAAGACTACCAAATAAAATCAATCCACACGGTAAAAAACTACGTTTCA
>CACXQV010000120.1 GCA_902769875.1 uncultured Bacteroidia bacterium | reverse complement strand
ATCCCTTTTAGTATAGTATTGTGGAAAGTCATTTCAGGGCTTTTTATGCTGTCTCTCTTTCGTTTTTTCTTGGAGAAGCTCTTGGCATCATTTAGCATAACGCGCTGGTATCCATTCTCTTCCAAGACTTTCACGGTGCTCTCATAGCCACGGAAAAACAACTCTTCAATTTTCGACATATCGTAAGCCGTGCAACCGAAGGTGTCAAGCTCAATGCAGAGGTCCGCTTGGGCTGTGTCGGCAGCCACGTTTGTTACCATCATCATCATAAACGAACGGTAAGCCACCGATATGATATTATCTTTGTATTTGTCCTCTTCCAAATGATTCAGGTTGAGTGCAAAGACCTTCTCGCATTTTTGGCGAATGGCCGACACGGGCAAGTTTTGGAACGCTCCGCCATCGACATAGTGGATTCCATTGATGCATGTCGGTTGGAAGATGACCGGGATGGAACAAGAGGCCACCACACGCGGAGCAATTTCTCCTTTAGTGAATACTTTTGGCACACCATGTTCGATGTCGGATGCGATGATGAAGGTCGGTATAGGCAGCTCTTCCAAACGGCAGTAAGGCAGCATTTTTTTAATCAGTTCCGTCAATGGACGCGAATCAAACAATCCTCCTTTTGGCACACTTGGTGTGACAATGTCCTTGAAGAAGTTCAATCCCAGAAAGGTTTCAACCATTTGTTTTGGAGTAAAGCCTGACGCGTAGAGTACCGCTACAAGTGCACCTGCACTGGTACCCGATACTATGTCAGGCTGAATGCCGTACTCCTTTAGCGCCTGAAGCGCACCACAGTGGGCTGCAGCCTTAGCTCCACCACCACTGAAAGCAATGCCTAACGGATATTTTTTTGCTGCCATAGTCGAATGGTTTAAGATGTCGCAAATACAATAAGAGTTTCGCAATATATTCTTCTCCCCTCTCTTTAATCAAATCAATCTCTTTATCAACCTGTTCATAGGTAGGGGGAGCCATTAGCGCAAAGCGAATCAACGCATCGTTTTCGGGCACAGATTTTATTCAGCAGGTTTGTTTTCATGCTTTTGTTCTTTTAATGGTTTGATGTATGTCCTCGCCCTTTTCACCAAGTCGTGCTCAAGGTAATGCCAAAGATTCTGCACTTGGGTGTTGTCCTCCAGTTCACGGGTGGACTCGATGTACTTGATTCCGTTCTTTACGATGCCTTGAGCGAATTTGTTGAAAATCATGGCATTCACGCCTTTGTTTTGATAATGTTCGTCGATGGCAATCAATAAAAGGTCAATCGTGTCGTTTTTCTTCAAGGCCTTCATCATGTGGTACCACCCGAAAGGAAACATTCGACCTTTTGCCTTTTGCATAGCCTTAGAAAGCGAAGGGAGTGCCACTCCAAAAGCCACCACTTGGTTATTGCCGTCGAGGATGATGCTGAGGTAATCGACGTTGATATTGCTAAGGAACTGCTTTCCTAAGTCTTCGCACTGACCTGGAGACAACTCCGTAAAACCATGGAGTTTCGAGTAGGCGGAATTCAAGCATCGAAAAACTCCGTTGAGATATGGGTCTATGTCTTTCCGGTTACTGATGGGAGCTTCATGCAATTGATATTTCTCCGCCACGATTTTGGCTGCGCGAGCATAACGCTCAGGGATTACATCCGGCACTTTGATGAGGTATTCCACAAAATCAACATCTTTACGATAACCCATCGACCATAGATGGTACTCATAATATGGGTCGTTGTATTTGCCGTAGGCTGTAGGAAGCCTGTCAAAGCCATCCACCAATATGCCGGCAGCGTCAAACTCAAGGAATCCCAAAGGTCCACAAACCTTTTCCATGCCCTTTTCAAGAGCGTATGTTTCCACCGTATTCATGAGCGCTTCGGAAACGTCACGATTGTCAATAAAGTCAATCCAACCGAAACGGCAGGTTTTCTCGCCCACTTTCTCATTGTAACGGTGGTTGATAATGCCTGCCACACGCCCTACAACCTTATTTTGTTCATCATAAGCCAACCAATACTTACCCTCGCACACCTCGAAGGCGTGGTTTTTTGATGGCGTTAGCGTGTCACGGTCCATCGACTCGATTTGCGGCACGTAATATGCGTTGTCTTTGTAAAGCTCGTTTGGAAAATGGACGAACTCTCGCAACTCTTTTTTCGTAGTAACTTCTTTGACTTTTATCTTCATATTCTTCACATTTTTTTGTCCATACCATAGACGGCTTCTCTCAATTTAATCCCAAGGTCTTTCCAGTTTGCGCATTCCTGTTGCTCCTCTACGCTGATAACGGGGCCGATTCCCACCCGAATTTCGCGACCAGCCTTATTCAGTATCTCTTTGGGAAGCCGCATCGAACGGACTTTCCAACCGAACATGCCCAAGAAATAAAAGAAAGTGGAATTGTGGTCAAAGAAACGGATGGGAAGCACGGGCACTTTCATCTTCTGTATGAGGCGTAATGCCGAAGCCTGCCACTCGCGGTCGTAGATCCGGAAGTCGTTCCAATGGAAATTGGAGACAGCACCTGCGGGGAACAAGCCCAAGGGATGACCGTCATTCAATTGGGAAATAGCTGAGCGAACGCCACGGATGCTGTCGACCGACACTCCTTTAGAGTCGTCGGTAAGCGGCACCACGCTAATGAAACTGTCCTTGATGGTTTTCACCATGGAGAGGAACTTGTTGGCCATCACTTTGAAATCGGAACGGGCGTGGCCGACCAGATCAAGGAGAATCAAACCGTCCAAGGCGCCGTAGGGATGGTTGCTGACCGTGATGAAAGGCCCATCGGTCAATGAAAGCAGGTTTTCCATACCCTCCACTTGATATTCCACGCCGACATCTTTAAGATAGGCAGCCACGAAATCGGGTCCCGACAAGTGTTCGAACTTCTCATAATGCTCCGCCAAGCGGTCGATACCCATCAGCCGCAAGAGCCTCTTGGCCGTTTTGTTGCCTTTCTCGCCCTTGAATATAGGCGAAAGGCTCTCTATGTCTTTCATCGTGATCAGTGGCATCAGACTTCCTCCGCTTTCTTTTTGAAAACAACGAAATTATCCATCAAGAAATTCACCACGCCCGAAACGCACAACGCCAAAAGGTTGCAAATCACCACGTCCCATTTCGTCAGCCATTGGATCAGCATCAAAATGCCCATTTTCAAAAGGAATGTTCCTGTGCATGAAGCGTTGTAGCCCAAGTAATGCCTGAAGAACGACCGTGATGAAAGCTGGCTGATACGATCCTTCCAAGTCACATAATATGAAAAGACGAAATTTGCCATCACCGCACATTCGAACGATATGATTGGCGAGACGATGACCTGCCCCACATAGTCATGAAAAACGAGATGGGAGAACAGCCACAACACCAAAGTGTCAATGGCCGTCCCAAAAAGATTTCCGGCAAAGAACTTCGGTAAACGCTTCACTATAAGTTCTTTCAGCTTATCCATTCTTGTGTTTCGGGTCGATTTTGGCGTAATAGCGTGCATCTTGGATGATGGTGACAAGGTAGATGACGACCAAAGCGAGCAAAATGACCACGCCGATGATGTCAAGCAAGCCCAAAGAAAGCACCCCGCCGAACCAAGGCATCTCAATAACGATT
>CACXQV010000119.1 GCA_902769875.1 uncultured Bacteroidia bacterium | reverse complement strand
AGCCGACAGACTTTCCCTGACCGGTTGCACCGGCAACAAGCAAGTGGGGAATCTTTGCCAGGTCAACCATATAGACTTCGTTGGTGATGGTCTTTCCCAATGCGATGGGCAAATCCATCTTTGTCTCCTGGAACTTCTTCGAGTTCAGGATGCTTTCCATCGAAACGATGTTGGCCTTCTTGTTCGGCACCTCAATACCTATGGTTCCCTTGCCGGGAATTGGGGCGATGATACGAATGCCAAGTGCTGAAAGGCTAAGGGCGATGTCGGCTTCAAGGTTTTTGATTCTCGAGATTCTAACACCCTCGGCAGGAGTGATTTCATAGAGCGTGATGGTGGGGCCTACGGTGGCATGGATTTCCTTGATGGCTACGCCAAACGAGTTCAGGACTTCCACGATACGCGCGTTGTTGGTCTTGATTTCCTCCATGTCGATGGTGGGTTTTCCGCCATCGTCATATTTCTTTAGCAAGTCGAGGCTGGGGAACTTGTACTTCAGGAAAGGCTCACGCGGGTTGATGGGAGTCTTCATGATTTCTTCCACTGAGAGCGTATTTCCCTTTGCCTTGTCTTCGCTTACGCCAGCTTCCACCGTCAATGGTGCAACCTTTTCGGGTTTGGAGGTGTTGTTTTTGGGCAAACCGCCCTTTGTGGTTTGGGCGTCAACGGCCTCTGTTGTCAAGTCGACCACCACAGGTGTCGCATCTTCTTTTCTCACGTTTGCGGTTTCCTGATAGTTTGTCGTGTCGATAACACCCATCGAGTTGCCGTTATCAGCGTAGGCAGTTGCAGGCTGAAGTGTGTTCTGCTCGTTATTATAGTTTTCGTCTTGGGTGTTTGTGACCGTGAATTTCACTTTGCTCGTGATGTATTTGAGCGGATTCAGCGCCTTTCTCACCACTTCTATGGTCTCGGCACTCAAATAAGTGAGGAATCCCAATGCCGTGAGCAACAACACGACCATCAATCCCGGAGGACCGATAATGTTTTCCAATTGCTGGACACAGAAAAGGCCATGATTTCCACCCGGATTATACACTTGGTCGCTCATGATGGGAGTGAGGAATTTTGCAAAAGTGACCGAACACCACACCATAACCAACGCCATTCCCAAGAACCATTTCCACAAGTTAACCTTGTAGGCACCCATCAGCCTTAATCCCACAAGAATGATGAAGGCGGGAATCATGAAAGCGGCAATTCCAAAATTGACGGTAATGAGGGCATAAGAGATAAGAGCGCCGATGGAACCGCAATAATTTGCAAATTTATGGTCGCTATTCAGCCATTCACCCGGTCGCATGTCTTCCAAAATGCTTTGGTCGGCTTGCCCCGTTGAAAGATATGAACACATCGCAATGATGACGTAGACCGCCACCAACAACAAGAAAACTCCCAGCACAAAATCCGTCTTCTCGTTACTGAAAATATTTTTGAAGCCGATCGCCTCACCTAAGCCTTTAGGCTTGCGAACAGTTTTTTTCTTTGCCATAATCTCAAGTTTTATCGATTCAAAGTGCAAAAATACTGTAAAAAACTCATATTCGCACATATTTTCGTACTTTTTTTCTAATTTTGCACATCGATAGCGATAAAAAATGAAAAAAACGATTTATAACAAGTTTAACAAAGAGGAAATCCCAGGACTTCCAACGGTAGATTTTCCTGGAAAAATCATTGTCGTGATGGCAGCAAATGAAGCCGAGAAGGCCGTTGACTACCTCCTCTTGCAAGATATTTTGGGCGTTGATACCGAAACACGTCCATCTTTTCGCAAAGGTGAGAACTATCAAGTGTCATTATTGCAGGTTTCATCGAGAGATGTCTGTTTCCTCTTCCGCTTGAACATGATGGGAATGCCGCATGCGATCATCCGGCTTTTGGAGAACAAAAAAGTTCCTATGGTGGGACTTTCTTGGCACGACGACTTGAATAGTTTGCGCCGTAGGGCAGATTTCACACCTGGGCGTTTCATTGACATTCAGGACATGGTAGGCGATTTGGGAATTGTTGACTTGAGTCTTCAGAAACTATATGCCAACCTCTTCCACCAACGAATAAGCAAACGGCAAAGATTGTCGAATTGGAATGCTGATGTGTTGAATGAAAAGCAAAAGCTTTATGCTGCCATCGATGCGTGGGCATGTATCAATCTCTACGATGAAATCAGGCGTTTGCGCGAAAGTGGCGACTATGAACTGGTGGTTGTTGAAGACAAAGTCGTAAGCGAAAATGAGACTAATGACACTAACAATAAATAATAGTGGAGCATGAATTATAAAACCGTAGTTTTAAAAAGAGGCAAGGAAGAATCTCTGAAACGCTTTCATCCGTGGGTGTTTTCGGGGGCAATCCATCATGTTGACAACGATGTGAAGGAAGGCGAGACGGTAAGGGTGATGACTGAAAACGGCGATTTCATCGCAGTTGGCCATTATCAAATCGGCTCTATTGCTGTTCGCGTGTTGTCGTTTCATGATGTTGAGATTGACTCAAACTTCTGGGAAAGCAGATTGAAGTCGGCTTTGGACACCCGTTTGGCTATTGGAGTGGCAGACAATCCCAACAATAACACCTATCGATTGGTTCATGGAGAGGGCGATAATTTACCAGGATTGATTATCGATTGCTATGGGAAAACAGCTGTTATGCAAGCTCATAGCGTTGGTATGCATGTCTGCCGACACGAAATCTGCCAAGCATTAACGAAGGTGATGGGAGAGCGGATTCTGCATGTCTATTACAAGAGTGAGACCACATTGCCTTTCAAAGCTGAGTTGGGACAAGAAAACGGTTTTATTTATGGTGGTAGCGACGACAATACGGCTATTGAGAATGGCTTGCGATTCCATGTTGACTGGCTTCGTGGACAGAAGACAGGTTTCTTTGTCGACCAACGCGAGAACCGCATGCTTTTGGAAAAATATGCAAAGGGAAGAAGCGTATTGAACATGTTCTGTTATACGGGAGGGTTTTCCGTTTATGCTTTGCGTGGTGGAGCCAAGTTGGTTCACTCCGTTGACAGCAGTGCGAAAGCGATTGACTTGACGAATAGGAATGTGGAGATGAATTTCCCTGCCGACCAACGTCACCAATCTTTTTGTGATGATGCATTCAAATTCCTTGATGCTAATGAGAATAAATACGACCTAATCATTCTTGACCCACCAGCTTTTGCCAAGCATCGTGCTGCTTTGCACAACGCGTTGAAGGGCTATACGCGTCTGAATGTGAAAGGATTTGAGTCCATCAAGCCAGGTGGAATTCTCTTCACTTTCAGTTGTAGTCAGGTGGTTACTAAGGAGAACTTCCGTAATGCCGTCTTCACGGCTGCTGCTCTTGCGGGGCGTAAAGTACGCATTCTTCACCAATTGCATCAACCTGCTGACCATCCCATTAACATTTATCATCCTGAAGGCGAATATCTAAAAGGCTTAGTATTGTACGTTGAATAATCCGTTTAGTCATAAAATCAGCGATTTCATCGGACGTCATCAGTTGTTAAAGTCCGATGGACTATATCTGGTGGCGTTGTCGGGAGGAGCCGATAGCGTGGCTTTATTACGGGTGTTATTGGATTTGGGGTACAAGGTGGAAGCTTGTCATTGCAATTTCCATTTGCGTGATG
>CACXQV010000118.1 GCA_902769875.1 uncultured Bacteroidia bacterium | reverse complement strand
TGAATTTAATTGTTCTCATAACTTATTGATTTTAAAGTTACAAATTCTTTTTGCCTCAATAACTGAGTCAAGCATGCATTTCTTTGGCAGCCTTTATCTTATCCTAAACCCATAATTAAACTCCACGCCAACATAGCTAAACCTCTGGCTTAAAGTTCCATAGTGTGTATCAGGTTCGCAACCTTTCCAGATTTCGCCTGCGCCTATTTCCCTAAACGAGTAATCATATAAGAGATTGAAGCGAAGCATGTTGCCTTTGCGTGTCGGCCTCTCCAAGCCGATTTTAGCGAAGCATGACACGGAAATAGGATTGTCCAACACGAGATAGTCGATGATATACCCGTCAGGAAGACAAATTCCGTTTTCATCGAGGCCATACATCATGGTGTACTCGTATGTGGACTTATACGGTTTGTATAGCCTGCCTCCAAGTTCGCCAACCAGCAAAAAATCGTGTTTTGTCTTGATGGCAGGGAAAGTCTTCTCGATGGAGAAAGGAAGGCAAATCATCGGGGTATATATCGTATAGATATCTTTCACCTCCGAATCTCCAGTGTTGTCGAAAACAGAAGGCTGAAACTGTGCGCCGAAGCCCACATTAACGCCAAAATGATAAGGCAGTCTGTGATAGTAAGATACTTCAAGCCCGCCGCCAATAAATGGGTATGAATTCACAGCAGCTTCTATATCCGACGACTTGACCTCTTGCGTCAGGAATGCGTTGATGCCGATTTTGACCATTGACTTTGGCAACAGCTGTTCTTGTTCCTGTCCGAAAGCCTTGCCCCCGAAAATTATCAGGATTACAAGCAAGGCATAAATTCTTGTCGTTTTCATAGTCGTATGATTTTGAATTGCACCGACAATAGTATAGCAAAAAAATGCTTGTCAAGGGGTTTTCGGGAGGCCTAAAAATTCTGTCCATGCTTTTTTTGATTGTAAAATCTTATTTCTTTGACAATCAACAATATGAATACGATATGGACAAAATTTTGTCCCTATGAAAATTAGTAAAGAAAGGAATCAGATGGCTTTAAACTGTGTTCCAAGCATCACATTTCAAGGTCTTTGGTGGCTTTATCCATATAATAAAAGCCATCTAACGGTAACATTAGACGGCTTTAAGATCACCAAATAATTACTTCAGATCAGTTGTTGTTGACAGGAGAGCCGTTGCCGAAACCGTTTGTCTTCTCGGGGAGGACTTCGGTAGTTTGGTCTAGCACTCGGCCCTTGATGCGAAGCACAACTGTGGGATTGTTGACGGCGTTGGAGGTCACGGTCACCGTCTTGTTGATGATGCCGGGACGGTTGGTGCGGTAAGTCACCTTGATGATGTCTGACTCGCCGGGGAGGATGGGCTCTTGGGGCCATGAAGGGATAGTGCAGCCGCAACTTGACTTTGGTTTCTGAATCAGCAGGGGCTCGTTGCCCGTGTTGGTGAAACGGAATTCACATTCGCCGTTGCCGTTGTAGGGCACATCGCCGTAGTCGTGAACGACTTTCTCAAATTCGATTTCAGGACCGCTCTGGGTCTTTGCGTCTTGCGCCTTGGCTGCTCCTGCCATAAGGAGCATAATACCAAGCAGATAAATCATTTTTTTCATTTTGTTATGTTTTTAAAATGTGAATAATAAGTGATTTGTGTTTTAGGGTGATACTTTGTTTTACACTTCGTAATGGAAATGATGCTGCGAAACTACCGCCTATGTCAAGCGGTTGGACAGTCATTCCGAACAATTCCGAGTATTAAAATAACCTAAAATCTTGAAAACAAAAGAGATAGCTCAACACCTATTCCAAACGTTTTTTGGAAACAGTCCAAAGTTTTTTACCCTTCCTCCATCTTTTTCCTCCGTCTTCCGCGCAGTTTGTCGATCATATTGACGGTAGTGCCGAGATAATCCGCTTCCTCTTGGCGCGAGAGTTTGAAATAAGAGAGGATGTAGGATTTCTTTTCGTCCTCGTCCAAATCGGGATACTTCTGCTGAAGGGTTGCTGTAAGGTCGGGATAGAGTTGGTCAATCACTTCCAGCATGGCTTCCCAATGGTCTTTGTCGTCATAAACGGAGGTCTCCAAATCCTTGAGAAGATTGGCTTTTTTGTTGCTGTTCAGATAATTGTCCAACAACAACATGATACGCTGTTCCTTCATCAAGGCCTCCGAAAGGCGGTCGGCATAATCCTGCTGGATTTGCTCATGCTCGGCGTGCTTTTGTGCCAAGTCTTTGTTCTGCTGCTTGAAGTGGAACAGCTCGGCATTGATTTCGGCCTCGCGTTTACGCCTCCGTGCCAAGCGGATTTGCGAAACCAACAACGCAGCCAAGACCAAAGTCGCTACCAAACTGACAATGACGATGATGCGTTGCTTGATAATGATTTTACGATTCAACTCGTTCTGCATCACCTCGCTGTCGTATTTATGGCTGATAAGCGCAAGATTGTTCTCCTGTTGCTCTATTTCTTTTAGATTGTTGCCTTCTTCGTACAAACATCCATATTTGCAAGCGGTTTCATAATCGCCGAGTTCTTCGGCATAATCGGACAAGACACCGTAATAGAACCAAGTATCTGCGTTAGGCTCGGTTTGGGACACAAGTTCCTCCAAACGGCTGTAATAATAATCAGCAGAATCCAAGTTGCCAGACTCATAAAAGATGTTCCCCATGTCATGATAATAATACATCAGCAAGTTGTCGTCAGCATCTGCAATCGAAGCTTTCCAAAACTGGCTAAGGTAGTTGGCCGACTTTTCGTAATCTCCCGCATTGAAATACATGACATGAAAGGCCGACAAGCAGTCGCGCTTTGCTTCCAATGACCCGCTTTGCTCGGCATACGCTAGGGCCTGATCCAAATAATATGCTGAGCTATCAAATTGTCCATGGTACTGATAGAAATCGCCCAACTCTCTCAATGCCTCGGTGGCAGGTTCCATTCTCATGTATGAATCTATGAGACAGCGGCTGGCAAAAAAGTAGGAAAGAGCCTTTGGGTGACTTTGTAAACTTGACTGAAACTTGGTAAACAGGTATAATTTCCTTTATAAGGGGTAAAAGAGTTTATCCGGCAATAGATATAGCAAGGGATGCACGAGGCACCTGAGGCAAAGGGGAACAATCGATGGAAGCAGAATCGACTATACAGAACTCACTGGAAGATGCCTACAGCGAATTCTCGGATCTTACGGATGAGGAAGTCCTGCTGGAGATCAAGGATAACAACAACAAGTCGGCACTTGACTATCTTATCAACAAGTACCGCAATTTCGTGCGGGCCAAGGCCCGTTCCTACTTCCTTATAGGTGCAGACAGGGAAGATATCATCCAGGAGGGCATGATTGGCTTTTACAAGGCCATCCGCGATTTCCGCAATGACAAATTGTCTTCCTTCCGGGCCTTTGCGGAGCTCTGCGTGACCAGGCAGATCATCACTGCTATCAAGACGGCCACCAGGCAGAAGCACATACCGCTGAACTCCTATATTTCCCTCAACAAGCCCATCTACGATGAGGATTCCGACAGGACTCTCCTGGATGTGCTTTCCGGGGCCAAGGTTTCCGACCCGGAGGAACTGGTCATCAGCCGGGAGGAATTTCTGGATATAGAGAAGAAGATGGAAGAAATCCTGTCAGACTTGGAATGGCGT
>CACXQV010000117.1 GCA_902769875.1 uncultured Bacteroidia bacterium | reverse complement strand
GTGTATGACTATATTGAGTCGGGGTCGTTGTTGGGCATCAATTATAAGGAGGTGTCGTCGTTTCCGGTTGGTTTTGAGCGACAAATCGAGATGTTCCCGATGGATTTCGAGGAGTTTCTTTGGGCTCGTGGCGTGAGCGAAATAGCCGTGGAGGGCTTGCGCACGGCCTATTTAAGCCAAGTGCCAGTCACAGGTTTCGTGCATGAACTGATGATGAAGTATTACCGTGAGTATCTGATTGTTGGCGGTATGCCGCAAGTGGTGGCTACGTTTTTGGGCAATGCCGATTTCTCTGCCACATTGTTGCAGCAAAGGAAGATCATCCAAAGCTATCGCGATGACATCGCCAAGTACGCCGCCGAGCAGAAGACCAAGGCAAAGCGTTTTTTCGATGCCATCCCGTCGGAACTCAGCAAGCAGAAGAAGCGCTTCATCCTGAAGAACATGGAACAGACGGCCTCGATGCAGAAGTACGAGGACGCGGCTTCGTGGCTCGACGATGCGGGCGTGGCTTATTTTTGCTACAACCTGCACTCGTTGGCCTTGCCGTTCGAGCAGGAAGAGAACCGAAGCCTTTTCAAGGTGTATATGCTTGACACGGGCTTGTTGTGCGCGTTGTGGGGCGACAATATCCAATACAAGGTGATGCAAGGCGAAATTGACATCAACGAGGGCGCTTTGACGGAGAATTTCGTAGCCGCCGAGTTGCGCAAGCATGGGCGGAAGTTGCATTATTACGACCGCAAGAGCCGTCAGGAGTTGGACTTTTTGCTGGCTGAACACTATAAGGTGACCATCATCGAGGTGAAGTCGGGCGACACCTACAAGCGTCACGCTTCGGTGGATACGGCTTTGAAGGAGCAGCCCGAGAAGATTGGTAAGGTGATGGTAATGAACAAGTTCAACTTTGAAAAGACCGACAATATACTTTATGTTCCGTTGTATATGGCGGCGTTTGTTTGAAAAGTTTTCGCTATGTCTGTAACTTTTTCGCCCTTTTTCCGTATTACGATTGATGACGCGAGACACGAGACTGCGAGACTGTCATCCCGTGGAAAACGGAAGTCTCGAGTCTCGCGTCCCGAAGTCCCGCGTCAGAAAAACAGACAAACAACTAAAACAGCAATAAAATGAAAAAAAGAATGATTTTGGCAGCCTTGCTGCTGCTGGTCTTCGGAACGATGAAGGCGCAGGTGAATGAACCCAAGCCGATTGATACCAAAACGGATAGTATCATGAAGAGCCGGATGGCTGAATTATCGCAAAGCCAAGAGCAATTTGCCGAGAGGATGCGCGAGATGGGGGTGGTGCTCCAGCATCTTTCCGACTCCGTGGATTGGGAGAAATTTGAACGCGACATGGAGCAATGGGGCAAGGAGATGGAACAATGGGGCCGCAAGATGGAGCAGTGGGGCGAACAGTTTGAGAATAAGTTTGATAAACAATTCAACTATCCACCTGCAAAGAAAGAGGAACCCCAAATCCATGCTATCGTCGTGGAAGGCTCGGGCGACGTGCGTGTCCAACAGAGTCAAGGAGACTTCTCGCTTTCGCGCGGCAGCGAATCGACCACCCAGCATTACGTGAGAGATGGCGTTTTGACGATGGGAGGTTCAGGCGATTATGATGTTGCCATGCCGCAACTCGATGAAGTCATCATGCGCTCGTCGGGCGACGTGTTAGGCAGAGGCCTAATTAAGGGCAAGAACCTCAACCTCGTCGTGTTAGGTTCCGGCGACCTGAAGATGAATGTGGACTACGACACCATCCGTGTTCGGATAAACGGCTCGGGCGATGTCACGCTTATGGGAAACTGTAAGGTGCTGTATGCGGACTTGACTGGCTCAGGCGACTTGAGAATAAATGACTTGAACTGCGACGAAACCTATACCAACGCCACCGGCTCGGGCGACGTGTTGGTGAACAAGTATGGCAAGGTGATTTCCTACCAATACCAACGGGAACAACGCTTAGGCAAGCAAAGCCGTCTCCTCAATCCACATTGGCAAGGCTTCGAGGCGGGCTTGAACATGCTCATCGACCCGTTTGCGGCGAATGTCTATACAGGCCCGCATGAATCGATGGCCATCCGCCCATTGCGCAGCTGGTATTTCGGCTTCAACCTAGCAGATATTGGCATCGCTTTCGACCGCAAGAAAATGGTGGGTGTGTTTACGGGCATCGGCCTCGGTTGGAACAACTACAGCTGGAAAAACTATATTAGTATGACGGTGGAAAACAATGAGTTGGTCAACACATTGCTGCCCGACGACCGCCCCGTGAAAAACAGCAAATTCGGCTTGCTCTACGTCCAGGTCCCGCTGATGATAGAAGTACGCCCCACACACCATCTATATATCGACTTCGGTGTGACGGGTGGTATCCGTGTCGCTGCATGGAATCGCATCAAGTTTTGCGATGGCGAGAACAGGAAGACCTATTCGAACTATCTGACGAACCTGTTCAAGTGCGATGCATCGCTGCGCGTTGGTGGCGACAACTTGGGATTTTTTGTCAGCTACGCTCTTGTCCCTACCTTTGTCAAGGGGCGTGATGCGGCCAAGGCCCATCCGCTCATGTTGGGGCTTAGCATCAATCTCTGATTTTTATAGTGCGTGTTTCGTGCCGCTTTGCTTCATTGCGAGGAGGAACGACGAAGCAATCCAGAGTGATGGTTCCCTGGACTGCTTCGTTCCTCGCAGTGACGCGAAGCGTGTTGGCGCAAAGCGACTACAACTTCATTTCATTCTGCGATTTCTGCGTGCCTAATTCTTTCCGCGTGGCAAAAAATCACTCCCCTTGTTTCTCCTGCCAGTGCTCCTTGGCTTCTTCGAAGTGCTCTTCCGCACGGTAATAGGTTGCCAATGCAGCATCGGCAGAGGCTTTTTTGATTTCCTTCTTGGCAAGATGAAGCCCTGCATTGATGAGGTCGCCGATGCTCGCATGTCGGCCTTCGGTCATCCGATAGATGCCTCTCCCGATGAGCGAGGTGGGCATCTCTTCTTCAAATGCCGACTCAAAGGCAAGTTGGGCCATAGTTGACTCGCTCTCCAACCGATATCGCAACAGCTCAATGTCGGACGCATGGGCAAAATCGGACGTTTCAAAAGCAGCGATCTCTTGTGCTTTCATGGGCGACAATGCCGCAATGGCTTCTATCTCCATTCTTGTCGGCTGGCTTTTGGCCTCTTTCTTTTCGCTTTGGCTTTCGGTGAACGATACCATCCTTTTGGGCACAATTCGTAATGGGTCTTCCGTGACGGTTAGCTGTGAGTGGATTGGCTTCAGTTCGGCTATCGGCTCCACCTTGGGCAGTGACTTCTCAGGCCAAAGCCCGATGGTGAGAAGTAAGCCTGCGGCAGCGGCAGCCGAGGCGATTTTGACATAGAGAGGAATGACTGTGCCTTTTTTCTTCAGACTTTCCTTGCCATTGTAAGTGATGGCAGGAGCTGTTACTTGTGGCAGCCCTTCGGTGAGTTCGGTCCAGTCCATGCCTTGGACGGCAACGAATTGTTTCAGTTGCTCCGTTTCGTCGGCACTGAGGTTGCCGTCGAGGTAGTCGGTGAGATAGGCTTCGTAGTTGTCGGTTGTGATGTTCATGGCTCTATGTCGATTAGGTTGTCGATGCTTTTCAGTTTGTTTTTCAGTGCGGTGCGGGCGCG
>CACXQV010000116.1 GCA_902769875.1 uncultured Bacteroidia bacterium | reverse complement strand
GAAACTACCAACCAAGATGCCCCTGTAGGCAGCGGCATCGCAGTGTTGCTCGGCCTTGGCGCGGCTTACCTTGTGGGCAAGAAGCGCAGGGAGGAGTAATCAGTAAACCGTTTGTCTCGCCGTGACGGTCTAATCACGTTGAGGTGACAAACAAAAGCAAAGGCCCGCAGCTCGTGAGCTGCGGGCCTTTTTGTGTACTTTTGGTTCTTGTCGATTTGCGTGCCCTGTTTCGTAGAGACGGTGCATGCACCGTCTCTACAATTGCAGTCCCAATCAGAATAACAATGCCAACAACACATACAGCCAGTGGGCGGCGATGCCGGCGCAAAGCCCTCCGATGGTGTGAGCCCCGATGGCCTTGCCGATGAGTTTGCGGTAGCCGAGGCTGTCGAGCATGGCGGCGTGGGTGCTGAGGAAACCGCTCCAGCACATCCCGATGGCCGTGAACACGGCGATGGCGTTGTTGTCGATGATGCCTTCGGTGATGAATCGCGGCACCAATCCGATGGCGGCGCCCACCGCGCCGAGAGCCGTCATAGGGAAGGAGATGAGGGCTCCGTCCTTGAAGCCGAAGAGCCAGTCGAAGATGAAGTTGATCTTGTTGGCCGCCCAGCTGATGACGGGAACGCCTTCGTAGGCCACGCCCATATACTCGCCATTCGCGCCCGATGCGCCGAAGGTGAGCATCATCACGATGGTGGAGATGCAAAGCACGCCCGGGATGATGGCCACGCCGATGGTGACGCCGTCTTTGCCGCCGTCGAGAAGGGAGTTGAGGAATCGCATGAACACGCTGCCTTCGCTCTTGAAGGTGATTTGTTGTTCGTCGCCGCCAAACTCCTCGTCGACGGGAGCATCCAGTTCAGGATAGGCCTTCAAGGTGGAGCGTTGCATCAACCGTGTGGAAACGATGCTGCCTATGACGGCACCGGCCACGCCAATCACGGCGCCCTTGCCGAAACCCAAACCTGTCATAAAAGCCACCACAACCAAGCCCATGCCAAAGGCAGTGCCGAAGTTGGTCAGCGAAACGAGTTGGTATTTCTTGAAATAGCGGTTGAAGTTTTTGTCGTGCGCCAAGGTGATGATGGCGGGGTTGTCGCTCAGGAAAGTCATGATGGCGCCCAAAGCCGCCACGCCCGGCAGGTTGTAGAGCGGCTTCATAAGCGGACGGAGCAGGTTCTCCAACAGGCGCACCACGCCAAACTCGGTGAGCATCTTGCTGATGGCGCCCATCAGCACGCAGATGGCCATGATGTAGAACACGGTTTCGAGCAACAGGTGGTAGGCCGTCTGCATGAAGGTGTTCAGCATCTTGGGCAGGGTCATCTTGTAGGCCAAAAGCCCGAAGAAGGCGAAGAAGATGATGAGGAACACGATGGCCTCGAAACTTCTTTTCGTCGTGAATTTCAAGGGCTTCTTGAGCTTTTCTTCAATCTTTTTGAAGACTTTTTCCACCCTTTCGTGATAGAAAGTGGTGGTTCGTTTGATGGTGTTGTATTTCGTTTTTGCCATAATGGATTGATTTTTATTTGATTTGGGACTTGGGACTTGGGACTTGGGACTTGGGACTTAGGACTTGGGACTTAGGACTTGGGACTTAGGACTTGGGACTTGGGACATAGTCCTCTTTCGTCTTACGTCCTTAGTCTTTCGTCTTTTTTATGAATGCGTGAAGCAGGTCGACTTTCCAAGTGAGGCCGAGGTTAGCTTGGAACTTGCTCAAGCCGTCCACGTTGGTGTGCGAGCCGCAGAGGTGAAGGCGCAGGCTGCGGTCGGCCATGGGATAGAACTCGAAGCCGAGGCTCTCGAAGTTGACGTTCTTGCCGGGCTCGACGTAGGTGTCGTAAGGATTGGTGGCGTTGGGAAGTTGGGCCTTGTTGAAGTCGTAGCCCGCCTTGGCGAACACGATCCATTTCGGCCCGATGTCAACCCCGATGCCGAAAATGGTGGTGATGTCTTGCCCGAAGAACTGCTCTTGCTCAAACGAGGCGCGGTTTGTGATGTCCAAATACATCTCCACGCCCTTGAATTGCAGCTTGTTGCCCAACGAGATATAATTGATGAACTGCCCCGGCATGCTCTCAATCATGTTGACGGAATAGGCCGTCTTGAACACGCCGAAATTGCCGTACCACATCAGGTTGTAGGCATAGATGCTCTGCATTGCGGAGTTGATGAAGGGCGAGTTGCACACTTGGAAGATTAGGTGGTTCTTTCCCGAATTGTCCTTGAAGTTGATGGAAGCGCCCACCTCGTAGCAGCACACGGTGTTCCAGAACTCGGTGCCGTAGTAGATGTCGATGGGGTTGGAGTCGTACTCCCAGCCGCCGATGGCAACCACTTGTTTACCGGCGGAAAGGAAGACGTTGTCGGTGAAATGCCAGTTGAGGTAGGCCCAGTCGGTGCCTTGGAAAAAGGTGTTGGCAAAGCCGATGTTGGGCGTGTTGATGCGCTGGCGCAGGTGATAGCTGAACTTGCTGCCGATGGTGCCGTCCAAGGCGACCACCAGATACTTGCCCGCAAAGCCGTGGTCGGTGCTGGGCGCTACGGTGTCGTGGCCGAAATGGTAGTCGAAAGTGAAGTCGGCACGGGTGTTCAGTTGGAGGTTGTCCAACGTGACGAAAGGCTTCTTGTCTTGCGAAAAGGCCTGCAAGAAGCAGAAAAGGCCCAAAAAGGTGATGAGTAACGTTTTTTTCATACGCATTTGAAGTCTTTTGATTCAACGAATGTCAATTTTGGCGGCAAAATTACAAATTAAAAGCATCGAGAGCAGGATTTGGGGCAACAAAAAAACGGGGCGGAAAGCTCCGTCCCGTTTTTGGGGTTGTTTTGGCAAGGCTTTAGCCGATCTCGATGGTCTGCACGGCCTGCTTCTTCTCTTCGACGGTCACCTTCGGGATGACGATGTCCAAGATTCCGTTTTCGACCTTTGCGCTGATTTGCTCCTTGTGGATGTCCTCGGGCAGCATCACGGTCTGGCGGAAGTGTTCCACCGAGAACTCGTGGCGCAGGTAGCGCATATCTTCATTCTTCTTCTCGTTCTTGGTTTCCTTGGTCATTTCAACCACGAGGTTGCCTTCAGTGTCGATGCTCAGTTTCACGTCGTCCTTGGTGAGGCCGGGGATGCAGAGTTCGAGTTTGTAGTTGTCCTTCGTCTCCATGATGTTCATGCGAGGGGTTGAATAATTCGTGTCGTTCCAGTTCATCAGTTCGTTGAACAGCGTCGGCATGAAGTCTTGGTTTCTTCTTGTTACTAACATGGTTTTGTTCTCCTATTTTTAGTTGTTTGTTGATTGTTCGTTTGCAGGGACTTGCGTCGCCTGCTTATTGGCTGTCGCCCCTACGGGGCTTTGTCCTTTCGCTCGGACGACCTCTCATAGTCAAATTCTTTGCCAAGGCCAAAAACAGGCCAAAAATGGTGTTTTTGATGACAAAATTTCCGAATTAGGCATAAAATAGATGAAAATTTATGACAAAATTTCCGATTTTCCTTCTGAAATCTTGGTTTTTCGGAAAAACGCGGTGAAAAACGACGGGATTTCTAGAAAAAGTGTATTTTTGCGGAACAATTCCATCAAATTATGAACGGACAGCGATACATCAGCCCATACACGGATTTCGGCTTCAAGTACATCTTCGGCAGCGAGCTGAACAAGGAATACTTGATTTCGTTCCTGAACGCCCTTTTCGAAGGCAGGCATCATATCAAGGACATCACTTA
>CACXQV010000115.1 GCA_902769875.1 uncultured Bacteroidia bacterium | reverse complement strand
CTTCATCCATCTTCTTGTTGGCATCCTGTTTCAGCTGGTTGATGCGGTTTTCGGCGCTGGCCAGCTCGCGTTTGCGGTCCTCGCAGGCCTTTTCGTGTTCGTCCTTCATCTGGAGGAACTTTTCCTTGGCTTGCAGGATACGTTCTTTCTTGATGACTTCGGCTTTCTCTTTGGCCTCTTCAAGCAAGGCCACTTGTTCTTTGATGACTGCCTTTTTCAGCAGGGTGGCCGTGATGAGGTACCCAACCGCGAGGCCCACGACCAAAGCCGCTGCGGCGATGATAATCCAAGTAGTGTTTGTGATGGTGAGTAATAACATTTTAAAAACTCTGTTTTACTCGATAAATGAGGAAAAAGCAAAAGGGAACTGCCTATTCGAAGGGATATGCGTAAACCCCAAAATAATACGCTTGTGGCCACCGCGTTGCGCAAACGTCCACCGGTGCCCGAGAGCACTTCCCCGAAGGGAATGAGGCCTGTTTTTACAGAGCGCGAGTAGACCGATTGATGTGTTGATAGTGTTGAGTTTACCAATGCGCTGAACAGGCAGTCCCAATCTTTCAAAGAACAATTCCGCGCTATGCGCAGATTATGTTTATTCACTCAGTAAGTCGTTGACATCCTTTAGTTTGCGTTCCAAATCCTGATTGCGGTAAGTCAACTCAGCATCCATCTTGACGACGGAGGTGGCGAATTGCAAGGCGGTCATCGAGAGCAGGTCTTGCACGTCTTTGTAAGCATAATGCTTCGTGTAGTACTTCACCCTTTCATTGATGAGGTTGCCGGCCTTGCGGACCTTTTCTTCGTCAGCGCGGGCCACCGAAAGTCGGTAGGGCCTGTCCAATAGGGTGATATTGATTGTTATCTCATCCATCACGCTGACGTTCAATTATCTGGTTATTCCTTACTGTTCAAAATCGAAACGCACTGGTCAATTTCTCTCACCAACTCCTTAATGAGCTTTCTACCTTCTTCTATTTCTCCCTCGTTGTCGAGTGCGTTAACAATTGTAGATTTATTTATTTTGTCTTGCAACTCCGTCGCCGACTGGCGCAACGCCAGATTTTCCTTCTCCAACGTTGCGTTTTCCTCGGCTAATCGCTTGTTTTCCACCGCCAACCGCTGTTTCTCATCAAGCAACTTCCGCAATTTCAATTCGATTTCGGATACTATGATGCTTAGGTCGGCCATGTTGCAAACGGTCTTGGAATTGTGGCACAAAAATACGCAATTAAGTGTTACCATTGCCTTTTTGGGGAAAAAATTTTCGTTGTTATGTCGCACATGGCAGAAAATGTCCTACTTTTATCGCTTTAAACCGCTTCACATCATGATGAATATCAAACACGCTTTTATGATTGCATTGATTGCACTTTTGGCTTCTTGTGCGCCCAAAGAAACCACCCTTACCATCATCGAGACCACCGACACCCACGGCCGTTACGACGAGTTCGCCAACGACGCCTTCGTCATCAAACAAATGAGAGCCGAATTGGGCGACCATCTGATTTTGCTTGACAACGGCGACGACTTGCAAGGCACGCCATTCCAATATTGCTCCAACCAAGACGCCGAGCACCCCAACCTCGTCTCCGAAATACTCAATTACCTTTCATACGATGCCGTATGCGTTGGCAATCACGACATTGAGGCGGGACGCAAGGTGTTCGACCGCCTCTATTCCGAAGTGAAGATGCCCGTGGTGTGCGCCAACGTCATCGACGAGACGACGGGCGAGCCGTATTTCACGCCATACGTCGTTCTGGAACGCGAGGACTTCAAAATCGCCGTGCTCGGCTTGACCACGCCCTACGTCGTCACCTGGGTACCCGACCGCCTGCGCCCCGGCCTGCGTTTCGAACAACTCGAAGCGGCCGCCGTGAAATGGGTCAACATCATCCAAGAGAAAGAGCGTCCCGACATGATAATCGGCCTTTTCCACTCCGGCTTTGAACCTCAAATGCAGAACCTGCCTCCCGACCATCCCCTTGGCCGTGAGAACGCCACGAAATGGGTTGCCGAAAACGTGCCAGGCTTCGACCTCATTTTCTATGGTCACGACCATCGCGCCAGAGCCGAAAAGGTGACGAACTGCGCCGGCGAGCCCGTTTATGTGCTCAACTCGGGCTGTCGTGGACAAGGCCTGGCCAAAGCCAACGTGACGCTCAAGAAAGGCCAAAAGCCACAAATCAGCATTGAACTCATGCCCACCGACGGTGAAGAAAAAGACGCCGATTACCTCGCCTTGCTCCAACCCTACCTCGACCGCTCACGCGACTATCAGGAGCAGATGGTGGCCGAAATCAGCGTTGACATCTGCTCCGACGACGTCTTCAAGGGACCTTGCCTCTGGGTCGACGAGATCCATCGCTGCCAGATGGAGACCGTAGAAGCCGAAGGCATCCATGCCGACATCTCGATGGCGGCACCTTTGAGCGGCGGCAAGACCATCAAAGCGGGAATGCTGAAAGTCAGCGACTTCTTCACTTGGTACCCCTTCGAAAACTCTTTGGCGGTCATGGCCTTGACAGGCAAGGAGGTAAAGGATTTCCTCGAATACGCCTACGAGATGAAGAGTCCCATCTACAACTTCGATTGCGCTGCAGGCATCATCTATGAAGTGACCGACAAGAACCCGATGGGTGAACGCATCAACATCCTCAGCATGGCCGACGGCACGCCCTTCGACATGGACAAGACCTACAACGTGGTGATGAACTCCTACCGCTCGATGGGTGGAGGCAACCACCTCATCAACGGCGTGGGCTGGGCGCAAGAAGAGATCAAAGACCACGTGGTGTGGCAGAGCGACCGCGACTTACGCTCCATCTTCATCGACTGGGCCAAGGAGAAAGGCGATCTGGATACAGAACCCTTGAACTGCTGGAAAATCAAATAATCACAAAACTGACAAAACTCACAAAACCCAATGACAGAAGATTGGCGGCACGCAACCGCTTGCCGCCAGAAAGCGGGCCAGTTGGCCGCTTTCACTACCCCAAAAAAGTTTTGAACGTTTTGTAGGTTTTGTGACAAAAAAAGAAACAATGAGAGAAGAGTTCCTATACTACATCTGGGAGAACCGCCTGACCGACAAGGACTTGAAGACCACAGAAGGCGAAACAGTCGAGGTGGTGACGACGGGCTACCGCAACACCGACTCGGGCCCCGACTTCCTCGAAGCCAAAATCCAAATCGGCGACAAACTCTGGGCGGGCCACGTGGAGATCCACGTGAAGAGCAGCGACTGGAACCGCCACGGACATCAGACCGACAAAGCCTACAAAAACGTGATTCTTCATGTAGTATACGAAAACGATTCCAGAGTCAACGACATCCCCACCTTGGAGTTGAAGGGGCATTTCGACGAAACGTTATTCTCTCAATATCAAAAGTTTATCTCTTCCAAAACCTGGATTCCCTGCGAGAAAAGCATCACCAAAGTGCCCGTCTTCACCCGTCTTTCGTGGCTCGACCGCATGGCCGTGGAACGCCTTGAAAGCAAGTCTGAGACCGTCACCAAGACACTGGAAGCCAACCAATTCGACTGGGAAGACGCGTTTTACAAACTCTTGATGCGCTATTTCGGCCTGAAAGTCAACAACGAGGCGTTTGAATACCTGGCCAACATCCTGCCTTTCAAGACCTTGCTGAAGCATTCCGACAACCTCGTGCAGGTCGAAGCCAGGGCTGTGCCGGATTTCTCGAAGACGACTTCACCGAGGACTATCCCCTGCTGCTCAAACGCGAATTCAATGTGATGCGTGCCAAGTTCAACCTGCTGACCATGCCCGCCGAGCGATGGAAGTTCATGCGGATGCGACCAAGTAATTTCCCCACAATACGCTTGGCACAGATGGCGCAGCTCATCCACAAAAACGGATGTCTGTTCTCCAAAATCAGGGCGGCGAAAGCCACCGCCGAGGTCAAGGCCTTGTTTGACGTGGCGGCATCGGATTATTGGGAGACGCATTGGCGGCTGGGCGTCGCGACCGAACCCAAGCCCAAACACCTAGGCGACACCACCATCGACGTATTGATTATCAATGCCGTGACGCCATTGTTGTTTTGCTACGGGAAGCTGCACAAAGACGAATCGGTGTGCGAGACGGCCATGCAGTTCTTGGAAGACACCGAGGCCGAAGATAACGCCGTCATCCGCCATTACGCCCAATGCGGCATCAAGGCGGAAAACGCCATGCAGACGCAGGCGCTGCTACACCTTTATAATATGTATTGCAAGCGGAAACGATGCCTGGAGTGCCGCATCGGGAATGTACTTATGCGTTAAGTTCCAGCCGCATCACCCGGGTCGGCTTCGTCGTGCCCGTCAGTTGCTCGTCGATGCAGGTCTCACCGGTGGGCTTAAAACCACATTTCTCCATCACGCGACCTGAAGCGGGGTTGTCGTAATAATGGCTGCTGATCAGCGACTTGATGTCGGTGGTCTTGCGGATATGATCGAGCATCAACTCGAGTGCTTCAGTGCAGATGCCTTGGTTCCAGTAGGGTTTGCCGACCCAATAGCCCACCAGCGGTTCGCCTTCGCGCGCCGGGAGCTCGCTCTTGGGTGCAGGCAGATAGCCTATCGCGCCAATGGCCTCGCCCGTTTCTTTCAGTTCGATGGCCCAATTGGTATCGTTATGAAACACGGTATGGATGATTTCTAGGCTCTCTTCCACGCTCTTGTGTGGTGGCCAGCCTGCACAAGGGCCGACATCGGGGTCGGAGGCATATTTAAAAAGGGCCTCGGCGTCATCGTCGCGCCAGGGCCGGAGCAGGATTCTTTCGGTTTCCATTGTAAATGTTTTATTCGCTGCAAAAGTACGGTATAAGCCTTGTTTCCGCAAGTTTTTGGGATATTTGTGAAAGAATTCTATCTTTGCAGTGTAAAAGCGACGAATCATCTGCATGAAAAGAGAAACCTACGAAGCACAGAAAGCCTTTGCTGGCGAGAAGAAGCCATCCATGCTTCGCCGCTGTGTTGGGCACGACTATACTGGCCGCCAAATCTACATGATTACAATGGTGACTGAGGGGCGTCGTGCTCTATTTGGGCAAGTTGTAGGGAAAAGCGATGCTCATGAAGGCTGCTCTGATGAGCCGCGCATTGAGCTTTCGGCACTAGGCAAGCGCGTTGCTGACGAGTGGTGGGCGGCATCATTGCACCATCCTGAGGTGGAGGTTATCGCTTTACAAATGATGCCCGACCATTTGCACGGCATCCTTTTTGTGAGAGAAAAGATGGAGAAACCGCTTGGCATGGCACTGCGCGGGTTTAAGCAAAGCTGCAACAAGCATTACCGTGAGTTGGTGCTAGGGGTGCCGCCCGTCCCGTCCGTTGCGTTGCCAACGCAACAAACCCAACCCGCACCCCGCAAAGACCGACGAGGCGAAGACCGCACCCACGGCATGCTCTTTGCCCGTGGCTACAATGACAAGCTCCTTCTACGAGCAGGGCAACTTGAAACATGGCTTCGATATTTGGCCGACAACCCTCGTCGCTTGCTTATGAAACGCGAGCACCCCGACTTATTCCGGGTCCAACGAAACCTAACTGTTGTTGGAGTTTCATTCTCTGCCATTGGGAATTGTTTCCTGCTCAACCGCCCCGTTCGCTTATTTGTGCAATGCTCTCGTCGCCTCACCGAAACAGAAATCCAAGCAAAGGTGCAGGATTACCTGGCAGCAGCCAGACAAGGCGCAGTGCTTGTTTCTCCCGCTATTTCTCCTGGCGAGAAAGCGGTGATGAGGGCTGCCTTTAACGAGGGGCTGCCACTCATTTACTTACAAGAAAACGGTCTCTCCGAACTCGCCAAACCAAGCGGAACCCGCATGGAGGCTTGCGCCCGAGGCCAATTGCTCATCCTTTCCCCATGGGAACATCACAACGAACAGATAACCATCAGCAGAAACCAATGCCTCATGCTCAACGATTTGGCACGACGAATTTGTGAGAATGATTAGTGCCCCTTTCCCGTCCTGATATAATGCCCCTCTTGAACAGCAGCAAATGTCGCGACAACGGCTATAATGACCATAGGAGCAATCGATTCCAAAAATATTGTCAAAGGAACTCCAACAAAAAGCAGAACCCCAGTTACTTTATTTGCAACAGTATGAGGAAAAACGCATCTCCTGTACATCACTAACGCAGAGATTTGATTGATGACCTTGATAACGACAATCGCTCCTGCCCAGATCCACAACCATTTTGGCAATGCCAAAGCAGGTATCAACTTAAAGCAGCAACAAACGACGAAAACCAAATCTGCCAAACTATCCAGCAACGCACCTATTTTGCTTTCACATCCGAATTTTCGGGCGAGATAGCCATCTGCCATATCGCTTAGGCCACAGACACAATAAATGACCCAAAAAACACAGCTCTCGACTTCGAAAAATAGAAGGCAAACGGCCCCTAAAAATCGAAGTGCCGATATAGCATCTGGCAGGGATTTCATCAACAAACCTTACTCAAACACAAAGCTCCTCGGATAGAAATCGCTGTAGAAACGGCCATCAGTAGCCGTAAACTTCAGCACGCAATAGTTGGGGTCGGTGACGCCGCCAGGGTAGTATTGTGTGTCGCCATCGCGCCAAATCATCTCCTTGCTCTTGGCATCGGTCAGCACCTCCATCGTGCCGCGCAACATCATGCCCTTGAAGCCTTCGGCATCACAAAAATAGATGCTGGCCTTGGGGTTGGCCTTGTAGTGAGCCACACGCAGCGAGAAGGTGTTGGTGGTGAAATAGAACACCTTAATGCCTTCACGGACCCTTGGTGAGAGCATGGCCTTGGTGCAAGGGAAGCCTTCTTCGTCGACCGATGAAATAAAGGTAATTGGCAAAGTA
>CACXQV010000114.1 GCA_902769875.1 uncultured Bacteroidia bacterium | reverse complement strand
TGGCCGCCGGGGCACATGGAGTAGCTGCGGTTCGACCCGGCGACGCCGTTCGCGTCGAAGAGCCCATAGCCGCCGGCGAAGGCCGTAATCGCCGCGCCTTCACCGACTTTGGCCAGGTCGCCGTTCCCTCGCCCGCCAGAACGATCTGGAGGTTGACTTTGAACTGACCGATCAGGTCGGCGAAGAACTCCGCCTTTTTGCGGTCGACGACGGTGACCGTCATCTTATCCTCAATCTGGTCGGTGATGTAGCCAAGACTTGACACTTGGAAGGTGAGCGTCAGGGTTTTATCCTTGTCTTTCGTGCCTTTTTCGGTACTGGCCACAAGGTAGTAAATTCCCTTGTCCAAAGTAGGCAGGGCTATCAAGGTGGAGTGCTCGCGATAGTCGGTCTCGGCAGGCAAATTCAGTTCTTTTTCCGCCACGGCGGGCATTTTGTTCAGTTCCTTGAGCAGTTCTTCCTTGTCCCGCGTGTCGCGCAGGCGTTTTAGCTCCTTCTCGCTGACTTTCACGATTCTATAATAAGGTGCGGTCACATTGCGGTATTCCAGCACGGCGGGAATGGTCTCATTGGGCAGTTGCACCGAGTTCAAGCTGATGTCGATTTGCGGCTCCTCGATGCGTTTGATGAGACCTTGGCAGTTCTTGGCACCCTGCGACTTCGGGAATTTGGCGATGGCTTCTTCACACATCGCCTTGGCTTTCTTGTAATGGTCGAAATAGGTGCTATCGCTGCTGTTGCTCTCGTATTGGTTCATCATATTTCGCGCAATCAGCGAGGTGATTTCTGCGGAGAGCGGGTTGTTTTCGTGCTGGGCTTTCAGGTTTTCCATTGCGGATTGGTATTGCTCGTCCTTCCCCAAAATGGAATTGACGAAGCCAAAACGCTTGAAGTCGTTGTAAATCAGCACGTCCTCTTTATTGTTCTTCAAATTAAAGCCGATCAGTTCTTGGTAGATTTTCAGACATTTGATAAGCGGATTATCGCTTGTACCGAGGTCGGCCTTGACGAACTCCTGGGCGGGCAGCCACCATTTTTCGGTGTCGCCTTCGGCTTGGTCGGCGTTGGCCTCTTCTTGATAGTATTTCGCCACGCGGTGGAACATAAATTCAAACAGAGAAATCTCATATTTAATGTGTTTCACGGCATCTTCGGGCAGTTTGTCGAACAGCACCATGAAATAGCCAGTTTCAAACTTTTTCAGCGCCTCGACGGGTTTCAATGCTTCGTCATAATGTTGGTTGATTCGCGTCTTGAAACTCTCCTTGTCCCAATATTTCATCTCCACCTTGGAGATATCGCCATCGATGGGCAGGTTCTCGCTGATGCGCCAGTCGTTTTCGTCCAGATAGTTGGCGTATGCCTTGGCGATTTCCTCGTGCAGCAAGGCATTGTGCACCTCGTCCAACTGCCCGACCTTCTCTTCGATGTACTGGATGAAGGCCTGCTCGGGGTCTTCTTCCACGGTAAACTGCATGATGTTTTGCCGATAGAGCCAAGTTTTCAGCAACTGGGTCTGGTTTTTGTCCTTCGAGGCTTGCTCTTCGATGGCAACAAGCTCTTTCTCCGCCGATTCCGGCAGATTCTTTTCGAGGTTTTCCTTTACTTTTTTCCACATAGTCTCATAACTGTTTTTCGGGGTTTTGGGGTTGTCGGGGTTGTCAGGGGCATTGCTAGGCATGGCAAAAGCCAAAGCGCCAACGGCCACTAAAGCGGTGATGGCGATGATGATTCCGAGGTGTTTCATGATTCAAGCGTTTTGAATAATAACGCAAAAATAGCAAATATCGTGCTATTTTTATCACAAAACCCACAAAACAAGACAAAACCCAAGATAGCAGTTGGAAAGCAGCCAACCGGCCTGCTTTCCTGCGGCCACCCGGTTGGGTAGGCCGCACCAACCAAATAAAGTTTTATACGTTTTGCTAGTTTTGTGATAATTCCTACCTTTGCCGCGTGAAAAAATTGGAACATATCATCGAGCCCATTCGTGCAGAGTTGACACAGTTTGAAGCCTTCTTCGCACAAACGCTGAAGGCCGATACCGAGCCGATGGACAGCATCATGCGCTATGCGCTCGAAACCAAGGGCAAGCGCCTGCGGCCCATCTTGGTGCTGCTTGGCGCAAAGATGTTTGGCGAGGTCAACGAACTGACGCTCCGTGCCGCCACCTTCGCAGAAATGGTGCACACGGCCACACTCATCCACGACGACGTGGTGGACGACGACGACCGTCGGCGCGGCCACGCCTCGGTGAAGGCGCGGTTCGGCAACCTGTCGGCGGTGCTGGCCGGCGACTACCTCTTGGCCAAGGCCATGCTGCTCCTTGCCAACGACACCGCCATCCTCAACGAGATGCTGCGCACCACAGCCGCCATGAGCGAAGGGGAATTAATGCAAGGTTCTGTAGGGCTGTCGTACCACGACAGCCGCTGTGATGCAACACAACAGCGGCTGCCACGATGTGACAGCCCTACAGACCAATATTTGGACATCATCACGCGAAAAACGGCCATGCTCATGCAATCGTGCTGCGCGGCAGGCGCCCTATCGGTGGACGCCACACAAGAACAAATCCAACAAATTTCGGATTTCGGCCTTAATTTCGGCATCCTTTTCCAGTTGCGCGACGACCTGCTCGATGGCGAGAACACAGAAATGGCGCAAGCCCTATTGCCACAATACCTTAAACAATCTTTGAAGGCATTGGAAGGCTTCCCTCCTACGGAAACGCTTGCAACACTGCGCGACCTGACCGTTTTCTGCGCCGAACGGACAGCATAGTGCCTTTACTGCATTTCCCGAAAAAAACTTATATTTGCACGCTGTTTCAAAAAGACGCAAAAATGTTGCTTGCCATTCTATTTGTGCTTTGTTTCGTCGCCAACGGATTCGTGATCGACGACCACACCGACCCCGATTCCGTCAAGGCGGAACTCATACGTTATCTGGAAGAGGACGACTTCGACAAGACGGTAGGTTTTGCCGAGGCTGCCGTTGAGTTCTACCGCAGCCACAACAACCTCATGGACATGGCAGGCTGCTACATGACCTTGGGCAACGCCTACCAACGCATGGGGCAATACGAGGAGGCCATCCGCAACTACAACCTTTGTAGCGAAACGATGGACCAAATCGGCGGACCGATGGCCAAGGTCAACAAGCGCTACATTCTCAACAACATGGCTGTGATGTACCTCGAAATGGGGGAATACGACCAGGCTGAAGAGATGTGGAACCGCTGCATCGCCTCGGTCAATGACGACGACCCGGGCTTTTTGCCGCAATACAACCAAGACTCGCTGCGCTGCCTCGACTTGGCCACCTATTACCAAAACCTCGCCGAGGTGCGTTTGGCGCAGGCCGACAACGGCGACCCAAACCCACAGGAAAAGATCGACGATGCCATCCGCTTTTTGGAGCAGTCGCTGGACTATTCGGAACGCTATGGCGCCGAACCCAACAAAATTGTCGGTCGGCTGACGGGTTTGGCGAAGGCCTATTTCGAGACAGGCCGCACCGACGATGCCAACCATAACTTGGATGCCGCGTTGCAGCTGGCCACCACCCTCAACGACCCCTACATGCTCACCGCCATCCACCTGCTGAAAGGCGACGTGAAGCTAAAACTTGGCCAGAACGAAAACGCTGAAAAAGAGTATCTTAATGCACTTTCGTTGGCCCAAGAGAACCACTTCGGCGAGTTTGAGATGGAAGCCCTTAGCGGTGCCTACGAGTGCACCAAAGACAGCCAGCCCAAACGCGCTTTGGCCTACTTCACCCAAAGTGCCGCCCTT
>CACXQV010000113.1 GCA_902769875.1 uncultured Bacteroidia bacterium | reverse complement strand
ACGTGGGCCGCATCGGGCATTATGCCTCGTTTGAGATGAAGGAGATCCCTGACCCGCGCAACCGCAAGACCCTCAGCGAAGACCAGCAGAAGAAGGCCGAGAGTTTCTTGCTTTTACAACAGCTGCAACCCGGCGACCAGGTCATCCTTTTGGACGAAAACGGCAAGCAACTTACATCCGTACAGTTTGCAGAAAGCCTTGAAAAACAGATAGCATCGGGAGCCAAGAGGCTGGTCTTCATCGTGGGCGGACCTTACGGCTTCGCTCAAGAGGTTTACGACCGCGCCAACGCCAAAATATCGCTCTCGCCCATGACCTTCAGCCACCAGATGGTACGCTTGATTTTCGTCGAGCAACTCTACCGTGCCTTCACCATCCTGAAAGGCGAACCTTATCATCACCAATAATAAATCCGTCCATTCTTCGTTCATTCCAAAAACAGAAAAATATGAAAACAATTAAATCCATCCTCATTCTTTGCGTGGCGCTTTGTTTCGTCACTTCGTGCAGAAAAGTCGACATGACGCTGGTGCAAAAAACCGTTTTCGAAAACGCCAACATCACCCAAATCAAAGCCAGCGACGCCTGGAGTGTGACCGTGATTGCCGACACCAGCACTTACGTTGAATTGGATTATTCCGCCTATCTCGAGGAAAGCCTTAGAGTGCAGATGGAAGGCAACGAACTCCAAATCGGCTTCAAGGACCATACCTACCCCGTCATCGGCTCCGCATATCGCGCCACCGTACATGTCGCGCACATTGAGAAAATTGAGGCAGACGATGCCGCAAAAATACAATGCGATGGTGAGTTTACAGGCAGCAACCTCGACATTGAGCTCAGCGATGCCGCACAATGCAACAATTTGGTCTTTACGGGCCAAACATGCGACATCAAGATGGAAGACGCCTCTGTGTTTACTGGCTTCCAGTTTGATGGAAGCTCATGTAAGGCCGAATTGACAGACGCCTCTCAATTCAACGGCGTGATTAAGGTCATCGAACAGCTTAATGTTGAATTGGACGATGCCTCGCGCTTCGTCAACAAAGGTGGCGAGACTGCCTTGGCCAATATCAAAGTGCGTGATGCCAGCCGCTTGAACATCGTGGAGACTTTAGTCAACGAGATGCACGTCGAGATTACCGACGGCTCCGAAGCCACGGTGTGGGTCGACGGCCTTTTGGAAGGCTGGGTGAGAGACGCTTCAACCCTATATTATAAAGGCCATCCGCAGATGCAAGTCGACTGCAGCGACGGTTCTTTCCTCAGACCCATCTGATTTTGGCCTGAATTTTGCTATTTTCATCCCTTGTTGCGCCAAAGCAACTGAATTATTACTAATTTTGTCAAAAATTTAATCACAATGAAGAGATTCACCCTGTTACTTGTCGCCGTCTTGTTTGCGACGGTCACCTTTGCCCAAAACGAAGACCAATCCAAACTGCCCATTGACCCAAAGACGGAACAGATCACCTTCCGTAAGGTCATCCAAACCGTTGGCTCTGAAGAAGAGGTGTACAACCGCATCTACAGCCAGTTCATGAACTCCTACTACAAGAGTCCTTCGACCATCCTTCAGCAAAATGATGGTCGCACCATGAAAGGCAAACATCAGTTCCAACTCGACAACGGCGATGCCGTGAAGTCGAAATGGCCCTGGGTCACCTACTATTTCACCATCGAGGTGCGTCCCGGCCGTGTGCGCTACACGCTCACCGACTTCATGCAGAAGACCCAAAGCACCCACCCCTGCGAGGAATGGATGAACAAGGAAGACCCATTGTACAATCCTATCTGGGACAGGTATCTGGACCAAATCGCTGCCTTTGCGGAAGACTGGGGACAACAGTTTGAAAAGAGCCTCGTCCCAGAAAAGGTCTTTGAAGAGGAAGAATGGTAAACTAGGCTATGGCCACTCGCGAACGCATAAAAAAAGGCTTTTCGAAACTTCTCAAGGAAGAGAAGCTGAAACTTATTGCCAACTATTTCGAGAATCCAGGTGAGGTCGTCAACCTGCTGAAAAGCTATTGGCATCCCGACTCGAAGCAGCAGCAATTGTTTGACGAGTTCAGCGAGAACACCATCACCAACTTCTATATCCCTTACGGCATCTCACCCAACGTGAACATCAACGGCAAGGACTACATCGTGCCCATGGTCATCGAGGAAAGCTCCGTGGTGGCGGCAGCTTCGGCGGCGGCCAAGTTCTGGGGCGAACGCGGCGGCTTCCATGCCGAAGTCATTGATGTTCGTAAGGTCGGACAGGTGCATTTCGGCTGGAGCGGCGACAAGGAAAAACTCTTTGCTTTATTCCCCGAAATCGAGAAGCGACTGTTGGTCGACACGGATGCCATGACCGAGAAGATGCGCAAACGCGGCGGAGGCATCCTTGGGATGCGACTCATCGACTATAGCACACAAATCCCTGACTATTACCAAATTCGTGTGGAGTTCAACACGGGCGACGCTATGGGTGCCAATTTCATCAACTCGGCTTTGGAGCAATTTGGCCACAGCCTGCAAGACTTCTTCGCCGAACGCAACGACTTACACGAAGAGCTCCGCAAGGTGGAAATCATCATGACCATCCTATCGAACAACACGCCCGACTGTCGCGTGAAGGTTTGGGTGGAATGTCCCGTGGAAAAACTTGATGGCATCGACGAACACCTCTCGGGTGCCGAATACGCCAAGAAATTCAAGAAGGCTGTCGACATTGCCCACATCGACACTGACCGCGCCACCACGCACAACAAGGGCATCTACAACGGCATCGATGCGGTGGTCATTGCCACGGGCAACGACTTCCGCGCTGTGGAAGCGGCGGGACACACCTTCGCCTCGCGCAATGGAAGATATGAGAGCCTTTCGAACGTGACCCTTGAAAACGGCATCTTCCACTTCGAATTAGAGGTGCCTATGGCCTTGGGTACCGTGGGCGGACTGACAAGCCTACACCCATTGGCTAAAAAGACCCTTGAACTTTTGGGCAATCCCACTGCCAAAGAGCTGATGATGATTGCCGCTACGATGGGTTTGGCCAACAACTTCTCCGCCGTGCGCTCTCTGACCACCAAGGGCATCCAAGCCGGTCACATGAAGATGCACCTCAACAACATCCTTAACCAGCTGAATGCCAACGAAGAAGACAAGAAAAAGGCGAGGGAGTATTTCAAGGACAAGACGGTGTCGTTTGCAGGCGTTGAACAATACCTTGATTCCTTGAAAAAATGAGCCAATTCCAAGCCCACGGAAAATTCCTATTGACAGGTGAGTACCTAGTTTTAAAAGGTGCTTTGGCATTGGCCTTGCCGCTGAAATTGGGACAGACCTTGTCGGTAGAGACGTGCCATGGCGCGTCTCTACAATGGGATGCTTACAAGCCTGATGGCCCTTGGTTTTCAGTAACCTTGGATCAAAAAACACTTGAACTCATAGACTGTGACGACCAGCCCAAGGCAGAAAAACTGGTTCAAATCCTAAAAGCTGTCAAACAGCTGAATCCCAAGACTTTTGAAAGCAATGGATTGAATTTCACCACACATCTTGATTTTGATCCAAACTGGGGTTTGGGCAGCAGTTCAACTTTGATTGCCAACCTCGCCAGATGGGCGAATGTGAATCCTTACGAATTGCTGAAACTGACTTTCGGCGGCTCGGGTTATGATATCGCTTGTGCGACGGCAGAAGGACCAATTTATTATCAACTGGCTAGTCTGGATTGCTTCGTTCCTCGCAAATCGCGATTCGACGATGCGAAGCGAGTCAATGACGCAAAGCGACAGTCAGAGACGACCCAAAAAGTTGAACCTATAGACTTCAACCC
>CACXQV010000112.1 GCA_902769875.1 uncultured Bacteroidia bacterium | reverse complement strand
CTCCTTGACGAAGTACTTGCGGAAGGGGATGAGGAATAGGATGCCCAAGATGCCGCCCAGCAAGGAGGCGATGAACACCTGCCAGAAGTTGATTTCGATTTGGTAGCCCTTGCCTTGCAGGATGTAGAGCGCAGGCAGGGTGAAGATGGCACCGGCCACCACGCCGCCCGAGCAGCCACCAATCGACTGGATGATGACGTTTTGCGAGAGCGCGTCGTTCTTGTGGGCCAGTCCCGTCAGTCCGATGGCGATGATGGCGATGGGAATGGCGGCCTCAAACACCTGCCCGACCTTCAGGCCAAGGTAGGCGGCGGCAGCCGAAAACAGGATGGTCATCAGCAGGCCGATACACACCGACCATACTGTAACTTCCTGGTACTTCTTGTTTTTCGAGAGTATCGGCTCGTACTCTTCGCCCGGTTTCAGTTCGCGTTGCGCGTTCTCGGGCAGTTTGAATTGGTCGTTTTCCATATTGTGAATGTTTTCAAATTATTCTTTACCATCTGTCAGTTCTTTGGCATCAACGTCTTCGGCAGGTTGCAGGTAGTCGCTGGCCTTAGCGGGTGAGATGATGCTGCGGCCTAATTGTTTCTCCAATTGGTCTCTTGCTGCTTTTGCCACGCCTCCGCCATCTTTTGCAGTTTGTTTGCTTTGTTCAAAGCCTTTTGGATTACGCTGTTGCGAAAGTTCACGGGTGGAAGCCTCGGCTAAAGTGTTCAGCGCCACTTCCACGCTGGTCATGTTGTCACGCAAGTTCTCTTTGGTCAAGCCTTTGAAGGCCTTGTATTGGCCTGTTGTCATCCCGCTCCAAGCCTTGGTGAGAATGTTGGTGAGGATGGCAAACTCTTGTTTTTCCTTGACGCCAACACGCTCCCATTCGTCGGTGAGGGCTTTACGCGTCAAGATGGATTTCATCCGCTCGTTAATCCATTGGTCGGAATACCCTTGACGGCGATAGTCGGCCACGGCCATTTGGAAAGTCAACTCGGGGTCAATCATTTGGTCGACGCGCTGTGCTCCCACTTCGGCAAGCCATTGTTTTACGGGTTCAGCTTTCTTTGAGGGAATGGACTGGATGATGCGGAAAATGCCTTCAAGGTCGGCAAAGTTGATTTTTTGCTTGCCACCGGCGGTTTGGAACAAAAGGGGGGTGACAATTTGTCCCCACCCTTTGGAAAGTTCCTTGTCTCGTTGCCGCATCTTTTTCAAATAGTCGGTTGGATTTGTGGTATCTGTCATAACCTGAACAATATCTGCCACCGCAAAATAGTATTTTTCTTCTTGTTCGTTCCAAACAATACGAATATTTTTGCCTTCAAAAACTTGTATGATGGATTCGTTTGACATGATGTTTTCAAATTTTGTTGCAATAATAGGAAAAAAATCGGGCGGATGGACGGTTTTTGCGAAAATTGATGTTTCTGTCGGCAAGTGTTGACACCATCTGCCTATTATTCGTCGTCCCCACAGGACTTTGCGGCGCATTGTAGTCCCGTATGGACGACAGACCACTCGACAGGCGACGTAAGTCCATGCCAAAAAAGAAAAACTGAAAAAATGACAAATTAATTTGTCTAATTGGAAAGTTTATTTTACTTTTGCGGAGTCAAACATAAAACAAAAGCAAAATGAAGCACCAATTTAAATCTAAATTGCCATTGGCTATCATCGTGGTCGTGCTTGTGGGCTGTACGAGTAAGCCTGAGCCTACCGTCCAAGAAGTCCTTCGGAAATCCTACCAAAAATGCCAGTCCATCCAACAAGGGCATTATGTCATGGAAGTCCGAAAGAAATACATGTCTCATTCCGACACAACTTTGAATCGCTACACCTGCGACTTCAAGAAACTACCGTATGACCTCATTTTCGGGAAGGCCTTTCATTATTATGATGAAGACCTGCTCGGCGATTGGCGCTACCATTTCCTTTACACTGGCGAGGAATATGTTTATTATAAGGACACTACAGGTACTATCATGTTGTGCGACTTGTGGGCCGACGACATCATCGCTGGGCGACACAACCGCACTTTCTATCAACCCTTGACCACCAAAAGTTGCTATCCGGTCCCAAGTGAGGCAAGCTTGGCCGATTCCACATACACCTATTCCATGTCGGAGACCAAATTAGACGGGAAACCATGCTATCTTGTTGATATTCTTGGTCCAACGGACGAAGAACCCGACAGCGTTTATGGTATGCAAACGATTCGTTACGAAACCAATCTTTGGATCGACAAGAAAGACTATCTGCCTATCCAGTATGCCATAGCCTTCGACATTGTGGAACAGCAAGACAAGATGTATCAATACGATGAATTCAAGCTGCTTGCCTTCGATACGATTGTCGACGAATCCAGACTGACCTTGGAATCCATTCCTGCCGAGGTGAAATTGAAGGATTACGAGCCGTATAAGGAACCCGAACCGCTTGCCGAGGGCTCGCCCGCCCCGGATTGGTCGCTGCCCACACTCGCTGGCGACACCATAAGCCTCGCCGACCTGAAAGGGAAGGTGGTGCTGCTCGATTTCTTCTACAAGTCGTGCGCCCCGTGCTGCGCGGCCATGCCCGTGTTGCAAAGTCTTTACGACAAATATAAGGACAAAGGCTTTGTTATGCTCGGCATCGACCCAATTGACGACCCAATTGAGGACGAGATGGCCGATTTCTTGGCTAAACGCGGTATTACTTACACAATTCTTTTCGCCGAGCGCGAATTGTCCGAAACTTACCACATTTCTGGCTATCCAACCCTGTATTTCCTTGACCGCGGGGGCAAGATAGCGAAGATGCACGTTGGTTTCGGCAAGGGCATGGAAGAGGAATTGGAAGCGGATTTGGTGAAATTGTTGGAAAAATAACCATTGCGCCCAATGAAGAACCGTTTGAAAGTGGCGCGGGCCGAAAAGGACCTCACGCAAGAAGATCTAGCCAAACTTATCGGTGTGAGCCGACAGTCGATTAATGCCATTGAATCAGGGCGGTATGTGCCTTCCACGGTCTTGGCCTTGAAGATGGCGCAGGTGTTTGGAAAACCCGTTGAGGAGATTTTTTTCTTGGAAGAGGAGGATTAATCTTGTCGTCGCTTCGCGTCATTGACTCCGTCGAATCTTCGATTTGCGAGGAGGAACGACGAAGCAATCCAGATGAAGAGCTTTATTATCTGGACTGCTTCGTGCCTCGCAGTGACGCAAGGCGTGATCGATAATTACTTTGTAACAGTAAACTTCTTCGTCACTGTCCCTTCATCTCCTTGAATCCTAACGAAATACATTCCCTCAGCCAAACCCGTCACATCAATTTGCTGGGTTTCATCTGTAATGTGGCCTGATAGCAGCGTTTGTCCTGTCACGTTGGTGATGATGTATTTCGCTGGTAGAGACGCGATTAATCGCGTCTCTACAAACAATACATTATTTGTAGGATTAGGATAAACCTTGATTTCCATTTCGTTATTCTCTTCAACGACCATCACATCCTTTTCCAAACATTCCGACAAAGCAATGGTGTTTCCGCCATCGGTGCTGATGCCGTATTTGTATTGCCCAATGGGCAAGGCGTCCCAACCGTAATCCACATAATGGGCGTCGGCGATGTTTGAGGCAATCAGCTCGGCGTCGCTGCCGTCGCAGTTGGCACGATAGATGTCGAAGGCATTGCCTACGGTGATGTCGTCGATATAGAAGGCATTATCGTATTCTCCCTCAGCGAGTTGGTTGGAGTATTTCCATTCCAGGATGTGGTTTCCGGGACTGATGGCGACGGTGTAGCGTGTCCACGGCACATCGTCTTTCAAGGTCTCGCCGTATTGCACGTTGTCGACGAAGAAGCCG
>CACXQV010000111.1 GCA_902769875.1 uncultured Bacteroidia bacterium | reverse complement strand
GCCGTGCCCGTGAGCATCGTCATCATGCGGCGTTATTTGGAAGGCTTTGCCTATCAGGTGCCGCTGCATGTCTGGGTGTTCGCCCTCGCGCTGTTGGCCGTCTTGGCTGTAACGATAGCGGTGGTCACCTTACGCAGCCTGCGGGCGGCAACGATGAATCCGGTGAAGTCGTTGAGGAGTGAGTAGAAAAGCAACTAATCAATTCTACTCCAAACTCAGGTGCGGAAACCATATAAAAATACCCGATTTCCGCACTTGAGCTTTGTAATTTTATATGCAAATCATTAAACTTAGGTGCGGAAAGTGGATAAAAAATCAAGTTTCCGCACCTAAGTTTGACTATTTTTATTATTTTTGCAGCGAAAATTACTTTTATTATGGACAAAAATCTATTTGTTGGACGCGAATATGAGATTCGTCAGTTGGAAAAATACCGCAATTCCAAAGAATCGGAGTTTGTTATCGTTTATGGTCGCCGCCGTGTCGGGAAGACCTTTCTCATCAAGGAATTTTTCGATGACACCTACGATTTTCATGTCACTGGACTTTACAAAAAACCCAAGAAGATGCAACTCAGGAATTTCTATCTTGCCCTTCAAGAATATGGAGCCAACATCAAAAAGGCGCCAACGGACTGGTTGGAAGCTTTCGACGAACTGAAAAAGCTATTGAAATGCATTAAGGGAAATCGTAAAAAAATTGTTTTTATAGATGAACTTCCTTGGCTCGACACGCGTCAAAGTGAGTTTCTTGGCGCATTTGAAGCTTTTTGGAACGGATGGGGGGCGCAACAAAACGACATCATATTAATCGCGTGTGGTTCAGCAACCACCTGGATAACCAACAAGATTCTTTCTGACAAAGGCGGACTTTTCAACCGTGCTGCACGACGACTTTACCTCATGCCTTTTACGCTTCAGGAAACGGAAAGGTATTTGGTTTCACGAGGTATCAATTGGAGCCGATACGACATCGTGGAGTGTTACATGACCATGGGCGGCATCCCATATTACCTAAAACTTCTTGATAATGAGTTGTCTTATCTCGACAACATTGATACTGTTTTCTTCAAGCGCAATGGTCCATTGTGGGACGAGTTCGATCATCTATACGAAACCCTTTTCGGAAACTCGAAAGCATATTTGAAAATCATAGAAGCCTTATCCACGAAAAAATCCGGCCTTTCCCGAAAAGAGATTATCAAGGAGACAAAACTTGATGACAACGGTCTTCTCACAGAGATGCTGAAAAACCTGTCAGACAGCCAATTCGTAAGGGCATACAACACCTTCGGTTACAATGAAAAGAACATCGTGTATCAGTTGTCCGATTATTTTACGCTGTTTTACCTGCGTTTCATGAAAGGCAAGCAAAATCCAGACGAGCATTTTTGGACTCATTTTCTTGATCATCCGGCAAAGAGTAGTTGGGCTGGACAGACATTCGAACAAGTCTGCAAGGACCACATCAACCAAGTCAAGAAGACAATTGGCATAAGTGCCCTGTTGACCGATATCTCATCATGGCAAGGTTCTTCTGAAAGCGGCAAAGCGCAAATCGACCTTGTCATCGATCGCCGAGACCGTACCACCAACATTTGCGAAATCAAGTTCTCGATGGGTGAATTCGTCATCGATAAAGAATACGAGGAGAAGCTTAGGAAGAAGATACAGGTGTTTCGTGAAGCCACTAACTCACGAAAAGCATTGCAGTTGGTAATGATTACCACCTTTGGTGTCAGGCAAAACGCCCATAGTGGCATCATGCAGTCTCAAGTGCGGATGGACGACTTGTTTGGTTCATTGTAAAGTTTCTTTACACCCACTGTAAAGAAACTTTACACTTTTGCAAAAGGGTAAAAATGTATCTTGTTGATGTCGGTGGATAAGGCCACGGGCACTAGATACACAGGTGGAGTCTGCCAATTGCGCTATGACTTGCCTGATGCCGTGCGTTGTCAGTCTATTTCTCGTTGCATTGGCTGCAAGGCTTTGCCTATCATGTTCCCGTTTCCCTCGTGCTGACGGTGGCCGTGTTGTCGTTCTTCGCGGCTTTCCTGCTCCTCTCGCTGATTGTTTCCGGCGTGGTGCAGGTCATTTGCAGCAAGAGGATTACAGAGGTGTTGCAGAGAGGATAAAAATGAAAAAATTAGGTAAAAAAATGATGGTTTTTGTGCACGGTATCCAAAAAATACCTATTTTTGCTTTCTGCAAAAAGCAGAATTAAGTAAAAATTGCTTTCTATAAAAAGCAAAAATATCATAAAATTGCTTTTTGTAAAAAACAGATTAAACTAAAGCGCTATGGAACAGTTATTTGAGAAACAGGATGCCTTGCTCAATGCCACCAATATGGGGGTTGTGAGAAACTTCATCAACCACGTCAATTGGGAGGCTCCTATGCTTTGCATACGGGGACCGAGAGGCGTGGGCAAATCGACTTTGTTGAGGCAATACATCAGGCAACAATATGGTATCGGTAGCGAGGAGGCGCTGTATTGCTCCCTTGATTTCTCTTATTTTACCCAACATACTATTTTAGAGGTCGCCGAGAAGTTCTACAAACATGGAGGCAAGTTGCTGGTGCTCGACGAGGCGCACAAATACGAGAACTGGAGTCGCGAAGTGAAGGAGGTGGCCGATACCTATCCCAACCTTCAAATCATCTTGAGCGGCTCGTCGTTGTTGAAGTTGATTGACGGCGATGCCGACCTTTCGCGTCGCTGCCGTGGCTATTATATGCCTGGGCTTTCGTTCAGGGAATATCTCCAATTCTATAAAGGTATTCCTCTGCCTTGCCATTCGTTGGAAGAGATACTGGCTGCTGCCAAGGAAATCGCGGCTGAAGTGAACAGCAAGTGTCGTCCGCTGCAGCATTTCCACGAATACCTGAAGTTCGGTTATTATCCTTTCTACTTGAAGAATCCCATCGATTATTATCCGCTCATCGAGCAGGTGACGAACTATGTCATCGATGTCGAATTGCCGCAGCTTCGTAAGGTGAATCCGAGCAATTGCAGGAAGGTCAAGGCGCTGTTGAATGTCTTGGCGCAGCAGGTTCCTTTCGATGTGGACATCTCCAAGATGGCTTCGATGATCGAGTTACAGCGTAACACAGTCATTGAATATCTGGGGCATTTGGCCGACGCGAAGCTTATCCATCTGCTCTACAGCGACCTTATTTTCGTGAAGAAAATGCAGAAGCCCGACAAGATTTATCTTGAAAACCCCAACCTCCTTTATGCTTTGGCAACCACACCAGTGAAGATTGGCACGGTGCGTAAGTGCTTTGCCGTCAATCAGTTGAGTTATAGCCATAAGGTGGAGTACGGCAAGCAACAAGGCGACTTTAAAGTGGACGGGAAGTGGACATTTGAAGTCGGCGGCGAAGGCAAGACCTTTGACCAGATTGCCGATTTGCCCAATTCCTATATCTTGGCCGATGACATCGAATCGCCTCACGGCAACAAATTGCCGCTTTGGATGGTCGGGTTGATTTATTGAGGTCAAAGAGGCTGATTGTTGTCCTCACTGTAAAGTTTCTTTACACCCATTGTAAAGAAACTTTACACTTTTACAAAAGGGTGAAATTGTATTTTGCTGATTATTACCAAGTTGCAATATTGGCACAATCAATGCTATGGGATACTCGTTTAATTGTAACATTGTATCATTATGAGCAGTTATTTGAAGTTTTTAAGCCGAAACAAACTTTATACCGTCATCGAGGCCATCGGTCTCATCGTTTCCATTGCCTTCGTCATCTTGATTGGCAATTATGTGTATCAACAGTATTCCGTGGCCTACGGCAATCCCTACGGCAACCGTGTGTATGCTGTCGGGGTTGAAGATTATATCTCTGACTCTTGGTGGGATAAG
>CACXQV010000110.1 GCA_902769875.1 uncultured Bacteroidia bacterium | reverse complement strand
TGCCGATGTGAACCCCTGCCGATGTGAACCCCTGCCGATGTGAACCCCTGCCGATGTGAACCCCTGCCGATATGAACCCCTGCCGATATGAACCCCTGCCGATATGTTGATGTGAACCCCTGCCGATGAAAAACGGTGTGAATCCTGCAGATGTTGCCAGTGTGAACCCTTACCGATGATGCGGTGTGTGGCTGCCACGGTGTGACAGCCCTACAGGTTCGGGATTGTAGGGCTGTCGCATTGGATTGCTTCGCATCGTCGAATCTTGCGATTTGCGGCAGCTGCTTGGCCATAGGCAGGGACTGATGTCTCGCCTGTTGTCATTAATGCCGCCGCTGGTTTTTTTGTGTTTACAGGACATTTAAGGAATGCTATTTCGTGCCATATTGTCTAAAATTACTTTTTGAGATAAAAAAGTTACTATAAAAAGTAATTGTTTCAAAACAAAGATGTACTTTTGCACTGACTAAAACGAGATGATTATGGCAACGGCAACAATTCAATCAGTTAGCCAAACCGAGAAAGCAGGTCTGTTCACTATCTGCTTTGAGGGTGAGAGTTACACCGAGTTCCAAAAGTTCATAACAAAGAACGATGCTGATGTTGAGCTTCAGCCCGATTTGCAGGAGATTCTCCGTGTGATGCGCCGTATGGTTCAGAAGTTGGGTTTCCTTGAAAGGCTGTTCAGGCCAGAGGGCAAGATGAGCGACAGAGTGGCAGCAATCCCAGTGAGTCCCAACAAACTGCGTCTCTATTGTCTGCGCCTGTCTGACGGCGTACTCATCGTGGGTAACGGCGGTCAAAAGAAAACACGCACCTATGACGAGAGTAACGAATTAGTCGGCTATGTGCTGACCTTGCAGAAACTTGACGCATTGCTGAAAGCTGCCGAACGCAAGGGCACAATCAGCATTGAGAAAACGACGATAACAGGTCTTGACAATAAAAACTTTCGATATATGAAACACGCAGTGGAAACTGAAAGGCTTTTCCTAAAAGTGACAGATGAAACGCCTGACGAAATCAAGTTGAAGGTGGATTGGTCGCTGGACATATCCACCGCTATTGATGATGCCCTGCACAAGAAGCGGATGACACAAAAGGAGTTGGCTGCAAGGCTCGGCACTTCCCCTGCTTCTGTCCACTCGTGGCTGGGCGGTACTCATAACTTCACGCTTTCAACATTGGCTCGTATTTCTGCAGTGCTGGGTGTACCTCTCATATCGGTGGTAAAGTAACCCCCCGTTTTTCCTAATTCGCGATTCGGGAAAGGACATTAAACATACCCTCAAACGACCTAACAAGAAACCGCGATTTTTCGGCGGGTTTGGTGGTATGCCTGTCGGGGTGCTGCCGCAGACGAGGCCGTCTGCTGCCCCGCGCCCTTCATTGCGGGCTTGACCCGCAATCCCTACACCATCATCCCCCGTGCCCCTCATTGCGGGTTTGGTGGTATGCCTGTCGGTGTGCTGCCGCAGACGAGGCCGTCTGCTAACCCGTTGGGATGCTGCCGCAGACGAGGCCGTCTGCTAACCCGTTGGGATGCTGCCGCAGACGAGGCCGTCTGCTAACCTGTCGTGACGCTGCCGTAGGTCATGACCTACGGTTAATGGGATGTGACCTCTTCGAGGTCGGGTGGCAAAAAAATTCGCATAATTCGTAAAATTCGCCGTTGTATGGTCTTCATCGCACAAGCCATCGACAATGCATTTGCGGGGACGCAAATGGCGACAATGAAAAATTCGCATAATTCGTAAAATTCGCCGTTGCATAATCGTATTCGCCGATGTTTATCCGCCGTAGCAAGGGTTTCCCCTCCGTTCTTGCGCATTTGCAATGCGGAAGCCGTGAGTATCAGCATTTGCAATGCGGGAATGACATAAAACAGCCCTAACCCCCAACTCCTAACCGGATTGCTTCGTTCCTCGCAAATGCTCTACATCCGACGTAGTCAATGACGCGAAGCGACAACACTAAACACTAAACTCTCAACTCTTAAGATACTCCCTCGGCGTCTTCCCGGTAATGGACTTGAACGACCGCTCGAAACTGCTGATGCTGTAGAAGCCCGACTGGTCGGCAATTTGTTGTACGGTCAGGTCGGGATGCTCTTTGATGAGGTCGAGCGCGTGGGCGATGCGCAAGCCTTTGATGTAGTCGGGGAAGGAAAGGCCGGGGTGGATGTCGTTCAGCATCTTGGTCAGGGTTTGGTGCGAACAGCCCATCATTTCTGCAATCAGCGCACGCGAGATGTCCTTGTTGAGGTAGAGTTTCTGTCCTTCCACCAAGGCCGTCAACGACTTTCCCTTTCTCGTTTCGTCAGGGTCTTGGGCTTTGTCTTTGGCAATGAGGCGCACTTGTTTCTGCAGCTTTGTCATTTCTTCCTCCATCGACTGCGATTTCAGCCGCATCTCTTCGGCGGCTTTCGCCACCTTGCGTTTGCTTCCCCGATACAGGGCGAGGATGGCCACCAACACCGCCAAGGCCAAAAAGCCCAACAAGACTTGTATCATTTTGGCTGTTCCCGTCAGGTTGTCCAAGGCCAATTTGTGGACTTGTGTTTCGTATTGTGCGGCGTTCACTGCGGTTCTTTCTTGCTGTTCGCGCCGCTCGATGAGTTGCGAGAGCGTGTCGATGCGATGCCGGTAGAGGCTTGCCATGGCGGTGTCGCCTGCCACGCGGTAGGCTTGCTCGATGCGCGAGAGCCTTCGCCGGTAGAGGCGTTGCACGGTGTCGGTGGCCTGATAGGGGCAGCGGGCCAACATGCTGGCTACGGAATCCACTTGGCCCTTGGCCGCATAGTAGTCGGCTTGAAGCATGCAGCCGTCTACGCTGTAGGCAAAGTCGTAGGCGAGGGCGCGGTCGAAGTCGGCTTGGGCGGCGCCGGTCTGGCCGAGGCTGACTTTGGCCACGGCACGTTCCGCATAGAGATGATAGCGGTATGAGTCGCAGTAAGGCTTGTCGTCAGGGTATTTCGTCTCCATGTTTCCCAAAAGGTCTTCCAAGGTTTCCGATGCGTCGAGCGCTTTTTGCATGTCGCCGACGGCGAGGTAGCAGTTGATGAGGTTGTTGACGAAGTAGACAAGGTTGCCGAGGTCACTTTCGGTCTTCACCAGAGGTCTCGCCTTGTCGATGGACGACTGCATGAGGGCGATGCCTTCGTCGTTCAGGTCGAGGTCGAACATGCACTTGCCGGCGATGTAGTCGAACTTATGCTCTTCCAATGGCAGTTTGTTTCGATGGGCTATGGCCTTGCCTTCCGAGCAGGCCTTGATGCAGGTGTTGAAGTCCTTGTCGGTTTCGGCAATGGTGCCGAGCAGATGCAGTGCGGCCAGCCGGCGCGTGTCGTCGTTTTCGCCGAGCGCGGCGATGGCTTTTCGGCAGTAGTCTTTGGCAAGGGTGTAGTTTTCGGTGAAAAGGTAGGTGATGTTGGCGTTCATAAGGGCAGCTTCGCAGGCCGACAGTTCGCCGCCAAGTTCGCCTTCGCCGATGCGCCGGTAGGCGGCATCGAGGTCGGCGGAGGCCAACAACATCAGCGAGTCGGCACTGTAGCGGCCGCTCGGGGGCGTGGTCTTCGGAGTGGAGTTGCTGCCGCAGGCGACAAGGAGCAGCAGCCCCAACAAAAACGTAAATCTTGGTTCTTTCATTGCGCTAAGAAAATGAAAGGGCAAAGATAGTTTTTCTTTCCATTGTTTTTCCCCATAAACCGCCCTAAACCCCCAAAATGTTTACATTTTGCCGAATAAATACACAAATTGCCGAGTTTTTGGCCGAAAACTTACAAATTGCCGAATGTAAATCCACAAATCGCCGAGTCGAAAAAACACCTTGTAATAAGGAAGAAAGTAATTTTGCACCTTCTTTCCCCAGCAACAAAAGAAGTTTGAAAGCCATCGCGCTTTCGCTCGGGCTGGCAGCCCTGATGGCGCCGGCCACAATGGACGCCCAAATCAATCGCGGGCTTTTGCAGAATCCCTACAAGGACGAAAGCAGCAAGAAACATGGGATGTTGAACTCACAAGGCAACCGTGGGGAAGGGCAAACGATCTACACCAGCATCGATAACGATATGTTTGGCGAAGCCCCCCTCGGCAGCGGCATCGCCATTCTGATTGGCGCCGGCCTTGGTTATGTCGCACTCAAAAAGAAGGAGGACGAGCAATGAAAAAGATGACCTGTTTTGTGATGGCTTTGGCCATGGCGCTGGGATTCACGCAATGCAAGAAGGAACAGGCCAACGCCAACTCCAATGAAGGCGAAGGCAACAAAGTGGCCATTACCTTGAAAGTGAACGGTGGCAACAACAATGGTTCAAGAGTGGAGGTCTACCCACCGTATGTTTGGTTTGAATCTGGTGACGTGATTCTTGTGGCCAGTGGGGGTAGATATGTCGGCCAATTGGAATACGGCGATGGTGGTTTCAGCGGTGAAATCACTAATCCCAGGGAAGGCGAACCGCTTTACTTTTACTTCTTAGGTAATAAAGCAGTACTTAATGAACCCTCCTATAGTGACGGATATGTTTATGGTTGCACCGTGGATATTAGCGACCAAACCGAATGGTTGCCTGTGATTTCATACAGCAAGTCAGAAGAGTATTATTCTTCAAATAATTCCTCTTACCACGCCACCTTGAACAATATGTGCGCCTTGGTTCGTTTTGACTCTAATGTCCCGTTTGGCAATACCATAACCATTAATAATATGAAGAATAAAGTAGTGGTTGATTTCAGATTGGGAAATGGTGGGTTTTCATTCGAAAAAATTAGTGATGAATATGGTAACACGGGCGAGATCAAATTGCATCCTAGTCGTTGGGCGATACTTCTGCCTGATGAAGGAGTGGATGGAGTCATTACGAGCACGGCAACTACTAATGCTGAAGGTTACTCACCTCTTCAATTCACAATGGGTCCAATTGATTATGATATGTTTAATGATGATGGCATAGGCATTGTGTGGGACCGCGGCGATACCTTTACGGTTTCTGATGATGGACAGGGCAATGTCAAAAAAATCTATTTCGCGCCGGGCAACTTGCAATACAAGAGCGGTGAAACCTATCCTTGGCGGTTTGCCGAACATCAGTGGGATTATATTGGAAGTTATGACGAATCAAGTTGGGTTGATTATTTCGCCTGGGGCACTTGGACGGGTAATGACCCGGATCCGAAGATTGTTTCAAATTATGATTGGGAAGCATATCAAGAGTGGAGCTCATCATTAAATTGGAACGCTGCTGATTTCACCAAAGAATATTTGCTCGCTGATGAAAGCCAAAGAGGTTACGACTGGTACACCTTGTCGAAAGATGAATGGGACTACTTATTGAATAGTAGAACTGGGGTTGATGGTATTCCTTTATGCGTTCCAGGTACTACGGCAAATGGCGTGGCTTGCGTTATTTTGTTTCCTGACGCATGGACTGGAACATATTATGGTGGTGTTGTCGAGTATACAGCGGCAATGCAGGACGCAGGTGCTGTGTTCTTGCCGAAGGCTGGCAATTATAACAATCCGGATTATGTTGGTCAGAGTTGTTATTATTGGTCAAGCACGATGGGTGATGTTGACCCCTATAATCCATTTCCATATGCATATTGTGCGAATCTTAATGGATATGGTGGGTATTTAAGTAGTTTTTCTGCTGCCGAAGGATGTTCCGTTCGTCTCGTGCGCGATGCGCAATAAGCAGGCATCCCAAGGATAACTCACGGAAGGCGGCTTTCGGGTCGCCTTCCGTCCTTGCGAATTAGCAATTTCTTGAAATCCTGAAATTTGAAATCAATAAATCAATAAAAAAATGACTAAATCACAAACATTGAAAGCCCTCGCGCTTTCGCTCGGGCTGGCAGCCCTGATGGCGCCGGCCACACTGGACGCCCAAATCAACCACGGGCTTTTGCAGAATCCTTACAAGGACGAAAGCAGCAAGAAACATGGGATGTTGAACTCACAAGGCAACCGTGGCGAAGGCTCAATCTTGGGCAATGAGGCCTTTGGCGCAGCCGGAAGCCAGATTGACAACGAGCCGTTTGGCGCCCCGTTGGGTGGCGGCATCGGCATACTGCTTGCCGCCGGCATGGGCTATGCCTTCATCCAATCGAAGAAAAACAAACAGAATTAAGCAAACAAGAAAAAAAGAAGAAAAAAT
>CACXQV010000109.1 GCA_902769875.1 uncultured Bacteroidia bacterium | reverse complement strand
TTTGGTTGTTGTTGCCATAACTTTATTGTTTTAAATTACCGTTCATACTCGCCTCTCGCGGCTTGCCCAATGGTTATCTCATTAGGAACGCAAATTTTTCCAGCCTTGTCCTTGATTTGCACCTTTACACCAAAGTTGGTGTCAAACATCTTCTCGGCATCGCCAACTTTTGTGCTGCCTTTGATTTTGATGCCGTCTGCTTTGGCGTTAACATCTTTGGTGGTTTTCTTGTTCAAGGCAGCCAAGGTCAAGTCACCTTCAGCAATGATGTTGCCTTTGTAGAACACCAATTGAAGGTCAAACGCATCCAAGAACTCCTTGGAGAGGGTTTTGAGTTTCTTCTGCGGAGCCACAGTGAATTCCGCCTTGTTGAATTTGTCTTTCAGATTGTTAATCAGTCCCATGATTTAAAGTATTTAAGTGAAACAATAATTCTATTTTCTCTTTGCTCTTTCCCTTTCGCGCGCCAAAGTCTCTTTACAACGCTCTATTTCCCGTTTCAGGCTTTCAATCCTGCGATCGTGTGAAGCAGCATGATCGATTTTACTCTTTCTGTAAGAAGCCTTGCTCGAAGGTGACGAGGCACTTTTGATTAAATCAGCATACCTCTCGTTGTCTCTTTTCTTGGCTTCTTTCTCTTTGGCTACGTCGGCGCGCAAATCCACCAATTTCTTTTTGTAGTATTCGACACTCATATTCGTATTGTTTTAGTTGTTCTTGTCATGTTTTCCACCTGCAAAGTAACGCACTTCCGCACAATCTTTTCAGGTTCATGTTGGTTCATATTTGTTCGCTTCGTGCCAGCACAAAAAAAAGCGTGATACTTTTGCATCCGCTTATCGAGGTGTTTGGCATACCTTTGGTACCGAATGGGAAAAGTACACGCTTATCGCGTGACTTTAGCCATATCTATGTACCAAATCTCAAATCGCCAAACTTTCGATAAGACAGAATATTGCTAATCGTCTGATTATATGAACTATATCGCTTCTTATTGCGCCTTGCGGCGGGTTATTCCATAGGCTTTTCTTTTAGTTTTACGCTCCAAAATTAGGGTTTTTTTGGGGAAAAGCAAAAGAAAAATGAGGATTTTTTGGGAAAAACGGAATCAGTTAGGTTCATGTTGGTTCATGTTTTCCGTGTCTACTTTCTAAAGTTGGTACAATCAGTTGACTCCATTTGTGTTTATTTCCTCTAGTCTATTTCGCTTGGTTCACCCAGTCGAACATCATATATAAAATCTCGTTATACTTGTCGTTGTGCATCTTCTCCCAAGCACTTCTGAACTCATCACTCGTCTTGCGGTCGTCAAGCAGCGGCGACTGGATGTCGTGCAACAACGAACGGCAAATGATCAGCCTTCGGCTCAAATCATTATAGACGTCGTTATAGGCAATAGCAACATCCACTTCGCTAGCAGCATCCACTTCGTGTTTTCTATTGTTCACGTCATCAATGACTGGCTGATACATGCTGTCGATGATATTCTCTGCCCTGCCCAACAACTCCATGAACTCGTCGGAATAACCGTTGGGATTGCGTTCCACGATGATGGTGTCGATCACATGCTGCACCTCAGCCCTGACGATTTCCTTGGGACGCAACAACATCGGGATAACCGCCAACGCCACGCCTATCAATATCGGGAGCATCCAAAGCCAACGCGAATGACGTTCGAAGGCCTTGCGCAAAGCCTCGGCGCTGGGATAACGGCGCTCACGGTCAGCACGGGAACACTTGGCGGCGATGTGCTTGTAGCGATGCGGAAAGATCTCCTTCAATAACAGGCCAAAAGCGTAAATGTCAACGCGCCCGTCGATCATAACGGCGGGTTCCTTTTGCTCGGGTGCCATGTACTTCAAGGTACCGGCAGGCTGCTTCAACACGGCGTAGTCGTCGGCATCGGAAAGACCGAAGTCGATGATCTTCACGTTGTTGCCATTCCTTGTCACCAGAATGTTACTCGGTTTCAGGTCGCGGTGGATGATCTGCTTGCCATGGATGTAAACGAGGGCGTCCACCAGTTGCTCTACCACCTTTTTGCGGACTGTTACTGAGTGCTTTGCAGCAAGAAACACATCCAAAGGCACGCCATCCACATACTCCATCACGATGCAAGGCCCTACCTCGGGATTCATCTCCTTGGCAAGGACCTTCACGATGTTGGGATGGTCGAGTTGGGTGCCCAGTTCAAACTCCTTCTTCAACAACTCGATATAGACCTGCTGGTCGCGATACTCGGGCTTCAAGCCTTTCAATATGAACCACTTGCCTTGCCTCCGTACCTTCACCACTTGGTTGAAGCCTCGCGACGACGAGGACTCGTATACCGTCATGGCATCCGTCTCGGTGATGAAATTACCGTTGATGATTCCCGATGTGCTGCTGTCGTCCATGGCCGATTATTTTTCGGCAAAAATAAGCAAAAACGCATTGTCGCGGTCAAAATGAACCAAAAAGAATAAACCAATTTCAAAAAAAGTTCGTTTCTTTGTATGTTGAAATGCGGGTAATTACTCTCAGGCTGTCATGGCGGAGAAACATCCGCCATCTCCTGAAAACAAGGATAATCCTTCTTGTTCAGGAGATTGACTACGTCGAATCTTCGATTTGCGGATCAAGTCCGCAATGACGGTCAAGAGGAAGAGAATCGAGCACTAATAACTAACATCAAATCAATGCAGAAAACCAGTCCAGAAATCACCGAACTCAAGCAGCAAATCGAGGAAAGCGTCGGGCGCAAGATGAAGACCTCGAACGACTTCACCTTCCTCAGCGGCGCCATCTGGGAGCGCACCCACGAAAACATCAGCACCTCTACGCTGAAACGTCTATGGGGCTATGTCGACGGTCCCGACACCACACGCAACAGCACGCTTGAGATCCTGTCGAAATTCTTGGGGTTTAAGGACTGGGACGGTTTTTTGGAACATATCGGCCAAGACAACGGCTCAGACCGTGTGACCAAGCAACACATCAAGACGGATGATCTAAAGGTCAGCGACCTTGTCTCCGTGTCATGGAAACCCAATCGTCGATGCACGTTCCGCTATCTCGGCGACTATCGTTTCGTTGTGGAGCAAGCCGAAAACTCCAAGCTGAAGGCGGGCAACACCTTCCGCTGCGCGCTCTTCATCCTCGGCGAGCCGCTCTATCTGAACGACCTTGTGCAGGGCGACAACCCGCCCGTGGCCTTTGTGGTGGGCAACAAGGATGGACTGTGTGAATTAGGATTAAATCCGTAAAAACGCAAGATTTCGTGTCTCTACAGCAATGCGCATGTTAATTCAGCTGCATTGGCAAAGCCATGCCTCTCGCAATACTCGTTAATACCCCATGCCACCTTTGCTGAGACCGCCGGATCGATGAAATTGGCCGTGCCGATTTCGATGGCGGAGGCGCCGGCAAGCATGAACTCCACGGCATCGGTGGCGTTGGAGATGCCGCCCAAACCCACTACAGGGATTTTCACCGCCTTGGCCACCTGCCACACCATGCGCAAGGCCACGGGCTTCACACAAGCACCCGACAGGCCACCAGTTATGACAGACAGCTTCGGTTGGCGCTTCTCCGCATCGATGGCCATGCCCATCAAGGTGTTGATGAGCGACACCGAATCGGCACCGGCAGCTTCGGCAGCCAACGCAATTTCAGCGATGTTGGTCACATTGGGCGAGAGCTTGACCATCAAGTGCTTATGACACACCTTGCGGACTTCTGAAACCACTTGCGAGATGCCCGTAGTAGTCACGCCGAAGGCCATGCCTCCTTGCTTCACATTGGGACACGACACATTCAACTCAATAGCAGGAATCTTTTCCAAGGCATCCACCATCTCTGCGCCTTTCACGTAATCTTCAAGGCAGGAGCCAGAGAGGTTGAGCAATACGTTGGTGTCAAAGTCCTTGATACGCGGATAAATCGTGTCGATGAAATACTGTACGCCTTTGTTTTGCAGTCCTACGCAGTTGAGCATTCCCGAAGGCGTCTCGGCCATACGCGGATAGGGGTTGCCCTC
>CACXQV010000108.1 GCA_902769875.1 uncultured Bacteroidia bacterium | reverse complement strand
GGCATGCACCTTGGTCACGTCCTCGGCAAGGGCCATCAGTTTGGGCATAGGGCCGAAAGGATTGCCCATAAAGTCCATATCCAAGCCCGCAACGATGACACGCACGCCTTGGTTGGCCAATTCCGTACACACGTTAGGCAGTTCATCATCAAGGAATTGCGCCTCGTCGATGCCGATGACGTCGACATCGGTGGCATAGAAAAGAATCTCGTGGGCACTCTCCACCGGAATGGAGTGTAAGGCCGTAGCGTTGTGCGAAACAACGTCTTCATCGCTGTAGCGTGTGTCGACCCCTGGCTTGAAGATTTCAACTTTCAGTTTGGCGATTTTGGCGCGTTTCAAACGGCGGATGAGCTCTTCCGTCTTGCCCGAAAACATCGATCCGCAAATCACTTCAATCCAACCTTGCGACCGGTTGTGAGAATCTTTTTCAATAAACATATCCGTTTGTAATTAGAATATTTGTACTTTAGCAACGTCATTGCAAACGCAGTGAAGCAACTTCCCAGCAAAAATAAAGATAAATCCTATATGAACGACAAATTTGAGAATCAAAAAGAAAAGCTGATTTCTATCAAACAGGAAATCAGCTTGTTATATCAGCAGGTCAACTATCTGCTCAGAAATGGAAAACCGATTGAATTGTTGGATTTGGACGTGCTGATGAATCGCACTCACACCCTTTATGACCAACTTTGCAGCATAAGTTTGGGCGACGAGGCTTTGGACGAAGATCTGCCGTTTGATGCCGATGCCATTTCAGGGCTCTTTGGAGGTATGGTTCAGGACGAAACGCCCTCCGAAGTAAGAGAAGAACCTGAAACCGAGCCGGAAATACCCGAGCAAGAGGAGGAAACGCCAATGCTATCTGTTGAAGAAGCAACAACTGTTCCTGTAGAAGAATCACAATTTATTCCTATAGAAGAAACATTGGAGGCTCCCGTTGAAGAAACGCCAACTGTAGCTTTTGAGGAAACGCCAACTGCTCCCGTTGAAGTAACTTCAGATATTCTTAATGAAGAAAATCAGGCTGTTCCCGTTGAAGAATCACTGGAAGCTCCTGTTGAAGAAACGCCAAATGTAACTTTTGAGGAGGTGCCAACAGCTCCCGTTGAAATAACTTCAGATATTCATCTTAAAGAAAATCAGTCAGTTCAAGTTGAAGAGACAGCATCAATTCATTTTGAGGAAGCTCCAACTGCTACCGTTGAAGAAACACCATTTATTCCCGTTGAAGAAACGCAGGAAGATTCCGTTGAAGAAACACCAGTTGCTCCTATTGAAGATTCGCCAATTGTGCCAGTTGAAGAAAAACCAATTGAAATGGTTGAAAATCAGTCTGTTGAAACATCTATGGAACAGCAAGAAGAAGCTCAACCTGTCGTGATTGAGGAACCTGCTGAAGAAAAGCCTGTCGAGGAAGCTCCTCTGAGTGACGAGTTTGGCTTGTTTTTCCGCTTTGAGGACAATCCTGCACAAGAGGAAGTGGAACAACCTGCTCCTGAGCCGCAGCCAACTGAAAGAAAAGTTGTACACATGATGGAGGCCATTCCAGAAGATGAGATTCCTGAGCGTGATCGGGTGTTTGGTGATGAATTGGTGCGCGACAATCCTTTCGAGATGCCAGAGATGGAGAACGAAAAGATTGCAAACCAGCCTGCTGAGGAAATCGCCCCAGCCTCTCATGATTTGTCCGATTTCTTCGACAACGATGATGCCGAGTTTGAGTTTTCAGCCCCTGAGACTTTGGGCGACAAGATGAGGCAGGAAGACCATTCGTTGGCGGCCAAGTTGCAGCAAAACTCCATCCCCGATTTGAGGTCGGCCATTGGAATTAACGATAAGTTCTTGTTCGTCAATGAGTTGTTTGGCGGAAGTATGGAAAAATACAACAAGTCCATCGAAAACCTCAACGACTTGAAGACATTGAATGGCGCAATGATTTACCTTAACGAGCTGAAGATTGAACTCCAGTGGAACAGCAGCAATGTGGCCTATCAGAAGCTCAAGGAACTGGTAACCCGTAAGTTTGATTGAGTGCAGCCATGTCGAAACTCTATCTTGTGCCTACGCCCATCGGCAATTTGGAAGACATCACCCTGCGTGCCATCCGCATCCTGAAAGAGGTGGATGGCATCCTCGCCGAAGACACCCGCACTTCGGGCAACCTTCTGCGGCATCTCGACATCAGCAAGCCGATGACGGCTTTCCACATCCGCAACGAACATCAGGTGGTGGAGCGCATCGCCGACCGCATCGAGGCGGGCGAAACCTTGGCTTTGGTCACTGATGCCGGCACTCCAGCCATATCCGACCCGGGCTTTCTGTTGGTGCGCGAATGCGTGAAACGCGGCATCGAAGTGGAGTGCCTGCCAGGCGCGACCGCCTTCGTGCCGGCGTTGGTCAATTCGGGGCTGCCCGCCGAAAAGTTCATCTTCGAAGGTTTTTTGCCTCACAAAAAGGGCCGGCAGACCAAGTTGCAAGCGGTGGCTAACTATCCTTATACCACAATCTTGTATGAATCGCCTTTCCGCTTGCTGAAAACCTTGCAGCAGTTGGCCGAGGTCTGTGGCGGCGAGAGAAAAGTTTGCGTTTCGCGCGAGTTGACCAAAATCCACGAAGAAAACGCCCGTGGCACTTTGGCCGAGGTGATTGGGCATTTCTCCAAGAAGGAGATAAAAGGTGAAATCGTCATCGTTTTGGAAGGCACTGCTGAAGCCCAGCCCGATGACGATTCCGAGGAATAAGACAGCCTTGCCTTTTTTGTTGTCCCGAAAAGGCAAGGCTTGTGCAATCAAAACGCTATTGAAAGCCTGAAATAATAGTCCGTGATGACATCTTTGCGGCCTTGGCTGAACCCCAACGCACTGTCAACCACGTCAATGACCGAAACGCCCCAGCTCAGGTAGGTCCTGAAGATTTTCAGACCAATGGCTCCGCCTGTGTAGAGGCCGGTCGACAAGTATTGGTGTACTCCGCTTGGGTCTAAGCAGGTCACTTTGCCCGCAGGAATCGAATAGCCAATGCGACCTTCGACGAATGGACTGATAGGGGCATCGGGCAGCGTGAATTTCAGGTTGGCATAGACCGGCACCGTGTGGATGTAGGTTTCCTGCATATTTTCAAACAGCCGGCAATGCTCTCCATAGCTCGAATAAAACTCGGCGCCAAGACCCACGTTGGTTATGTGTCCAAGCTGGTATTCGGCTAAGCCGCCCACGCTGAAATGGTGCGGGATTTCGTGCACGAAGATGGCCCCGAAGTCGCGGACTCCCAAATCGGCCAGCACATGGAAACGGATTTCGCCCATGGGGCTGTAAACAGGTTTTGGAGCCTTTGGGGGCGTATGTCTCACCACCGTCCGTTTCTGTGGATGGCGATAGCGAGGCTTGGGCGGACGCATCTGTGCCTCAGCCGTGAAGGTCACCGCAAGCAGCAGGCACAATGATAACAATAGCTTTTTCATAAGGCAGTAAGTTGGATTATTAATGCCCTCAAAAAACACAAAAACCGTACCAAGATTCTTCGTTCATTTCTTGATTTGCCTCTCGTATGCTTTCAGTCGTGCCACGAGGCTTTGCTTCACCCCGTTGGAGGTGTAGGTGGCGCCGCTTACGACATCCACGTCTTTCGTCAAGGCTTCGGCTGGAGTGAGGCCATTCCAGGCTTCGTAGAGGCCGCCGTTTGCGACACGTTGGGCGAAATTGGGCGTCTCTTGGTTGTCGAGTAAGGCCACTTTCATGATTCGGCCATCAGCGTCCAAAGCTATTATTAAAGGAGTGGCGCCATTGAAACCTTCCACGCCATCGGAATAAGGCGAGGAGAAAAGGACGGTGCCCAACTTTTTGCCTTTTGCGTTCTGGATTTCGTAAAATGCGGTGTCTATGGTTCTGGTTTTGGCGGCATCGCTGAAATATGCCGTGACTTCTGAAACGGGCAGGTCGGGCCAGTTCACTTTTTGGTTGCAGCCCGCAAGTCCCAACATTCCTGCAAGCAACATTCCGCCTGCGATTCTTTGGATTGTGTCCATAACTTTTGCTGTTCAGGGCAACCGCATCAAATGCGATAATTTGCGAGGATTTCGATGAGATAATTGGGGTCGAGGGAGGCCTTGAAGAGCCTTTTCCTTAGGCTTCTCTT
>CACXQV010000107.1 GCA_902769875.1 uncultured Bacteroidia bacterium | reverse complement strand
GGAACGCAACTAACTGGGTGACAGATTGATGAATTAACCGTGAAACAACAGGTTTATGTGTCGAAAGCAACACCTGCCTGATGCTCACGTTGCTGACTGTTCGGGTGCGGTTGGGCAAAACTCGCATACTGAAACCGGGCGTGCAAACCGTGCTTTCCTGTTGCACGGCATGACGGGTCTCGGCGGCAGCATTGTAAAGATTCATCATGTTGGCTTCCATAGAGTCAACAAAGACGACATTGTCCGTCTTTGAGGATTCGATTCCCATTGAAACTGATTGGTTTACACAACCATTCAGGCTCGCAAGGAAGAAGAACAATATGGTGGCTAAAAAGCGCATTGATGTAATCTTGTTAAATTCAACTGCAAAAGTACATGTTTTTGCGATAGAATGTTTCTTTTTGCAGAAAACAATTACCCCAGGACCCCAAAATTCCCTAATTTTGGTGCCACGATTATCCAATATCCTATCCTGGATTTCAAACAATATCGAAATGAAAAAACTGTTTTTTATTCTGCTGACCGCTTTGGCATTTGCCTCCTGTTCAAGAAACGCCCAACACATTGATTATGTGTTGTCTTGGAAAGGTGATGGCATAGGCGTTTCCGTTGCTTTGGCCACGCCTGCCGATACCGTGCTTTTTAGTTACGCCTCCGAAAACGGGGGAATGACCGACCAGATGGCTTGGTTTCAGGATTTGAATATCGAAAAAGGGAAAGTGTTGATTGACACGTCGTCGCTTGAACTAACCGTTATCCCTGAACACGGAAAAGCCCGATTCTCGTATGTCGTCCGTTGCACGCTGCCCGCCGATTACGGCTCGCCCGGCGGTTGCCTGTGGGACGTCTTCCGTCCCGACATCGACAATGCGATGCTGTTCACGAGGACGGAAAATTTGTTTGCCGTGCCTGCCGATGACGACGAGACACCCGTTTCGGTCACTTGGGAGTCGGTGCCCGATTATCCCGTTTTCTGCCTCTATAATGCCGGAAAGGGAACGGAGCGTTTTGAAGGGAATGTGCGCGACATTGCATGGTCGGTCATCGCAGGCGACCCTTTGCTGACCGTTGACTCAGTGATGGTTGACGGAAATCTTCACTATTTGGTGACGGCCCTTCGCAAGAATGCTGAGATGAACAAAGCGGAACTCACCGACTATTTCAAGACCTTTTACTCTGCCATTTCCAGTTTTTGGGGCGATGAATACGACGGGCCTTATTCGATGCTGTTTTTCCCTTTCCGCCGAAACACTTGGGAAGCGACAGGAAACGGCTTCACCAACGGCTTCGTCTCACGTTATGATGCCACTGCCGACACTATCCTGACCACAAAGCGCAGGGATTTGTTTACCCATGAAGTTGGGAATAAATGGCTGAACAACGGCCCTGTGTGGTTCCCAGAGGGCTTCAACGAGATGCAGACAGGCTACCAACTCGTGGCCTCGGGATTGGAAGATCCGACTTATTTCGCCACTTACTTCAACATCGCCCTTGCCGGACTCTATCACAGCCCCTATAGGAACGCACCAGACGAGGAGGCCGAGGAGAAGTTTTGGGACGACGGCGACTACATCTGGCTCTTGTATTGGCGCGGCTATTGCTATGCCTTCCATTTGGCAGGCGTTTATGAAAGAGAGACGGGCGAGCCTAACGCCTGGAAGCCGATGATGCAGACAGTGAAACCTTTCATCGACGATTTCACCGCAGAGAAATTCCTCGACGCGATGGCCGGCTTGATGGACCGCGAGCGCTTGGAGAAAGACTACAGCCGCTACATTCTGGAGGGCAAGGACTTTGATTTCTTTGCCGAGGACCTTCCTTCCGGCTGTGCCATCACCCGGCGCGAAGACGGCGCCCCGCAACTCGTTGTGACAGATACGGTGGCTTTTGCAAAGCATTTTGAGTGAAGGGGGACGCTGCTCCAATAATCACCTCCCGCCAGCCAGCACCCCGCCTCCATAACGATTGTGGCAACGATGAAAATCCAGCCGATGGGTTCACCGAGGACGAGCACAGAGTCTCAATATATTGACTATAGGTTTGATATATGCGACGAAAAATCCGCGAAAGGGAGTGATCATTTCGCGGATTCGGAGGATAGAAGGGGAATCCTTATCTGTCAAAAACTCTTCGCTCGTTTCTTGTAGCTCGATAATTCCAGGTTGAGCAATTAAGCACACCACCTTCAAGCGCTATTTCGTTGTAGTTGATGGTCTCAATAGTTTTATCAGGAAATATTCGCTTAAAGGTTTCTATGGCTTCGGCGTCTCTATTACCCTCAACCTCAAAAACAGGAAGAACTATCAGATTGCCAACTTCAAGGTAGTTGACATATAGTCCAATGGCGTTTTCAGGATGTTTTGAATCCTTATATCCATAAAAGAATGGCACATCGACATACTTTAGTTTCTTGTCTTTCAAAACTTTTTCCATGCTATTCGACCAGTATTTGTACTCTTCCGAACGATTATTCCCTAAAATGGTGTCACGGTCTATGAAACGAACCATACCATCGGCATGACCTGTATAATCACTCTTTTGTGCCGGAATGATGATAATCTCAGCCTCAAGCAAATCTGATAGCTCTTTGACGAGTTGCTCTTTGTCCGTGTATTCTGGATTTTCTGTAAAGATTCTGTCTGAAATAATTGCACGACCGGAGCAAAGTAAAACATTCCCGCCATCAAGATTGATATTCGAAAAAATGGGATTGAATCCATTTTCCCGACACACTTCTCTTACGTCAGAGCGTGAATCTTCCCACTCTTTCTTGCCTTTCAGATATGAAGGGTCGTAGCGAAACTGTATCAATTTCCCAGAATTGGTTTGGATTGGCATATAATCTCTGCACCAAATATCTTTTGTCCCTTTCAGAAACGAGTGTTTAACATTGTGTTTTTCGAGAATCTCAATCAGGTTTTTGCAAGCATTCGGGTACTTGCTCATTAACAATTCTGACATATAGACGGTTTCGTCGTCTATAAGATTTTCTTTGTTGATTTCCTCCTTTGCAACAGACATTGACATTGTTTCCTCCTTGGTCAATTGTGTATTTTTCATGTCCCAATATTTCTTTCGTATTGACGGATAGTCGCCGTTCATGAACATAACACACATCTCTTTGGTTGGTTCCCAGTCATTACTTAAGCACAAGTCTGTAAAGATGGCCTCTTTGCCTCGTTTTTCTAAAACGAAGTTGTTGATGTATTCAGATGAAATGTGTTTTCCAGAACGCAGGAGCACCAAATTCATCTTCTTAAGAATTTTCCGATGAGCCTGTGTAGATAAACTGTTATCAACCAGTTTTTTCATCAAATCACTAAGTTTTGGTTTCTTGACCCATTTAACGAATTGGATAATGACTGGTACAATACCAACCAATCCAATTATTGTTCCGATGATAAATTCTGTACTCATAATAGCTGCCTTTTAGTGTATTTTAATGTATAATCCTTCGGCAAATCCTTCGCCTTTGATGGTGTCTTCTGAAATAATCTCAAATAACAAATCCGACTTGTCAGTCTTGACTTGGAGGAATTCCTCGTCTTTTTCATATTCCGAAGGGAAATCAATCCCGAAAATGGCATCACGAATGACAACAGTTTTCTTTCCTTTAAATGTCACCGACTGATAGAATGGATTATCTTTGGAAACAAAAGTACCTGATGGATGTATTGCTTTGGGGCTTCTTACAAAGGTTTCCTTTAATATTTGAGAAGAGCCTCTGCCTTGTGCTTGATTGTTGTGAGGATTATTCGTGCATCCACACAACAAAAGCAACAATAGGTAGAATAATAATGTATTTTTCACTTTTTTATCCCTAATATGTGTCGGGCACAACTATTAGTTTTGCCTATTCTACAATGCAGTTTTCGGCTTCCCTGCTTATTTTGTCAAGCGAAAACCAATCATTCAGACATGAAGAAAGCGTGAATCCAACTTTTCGTCTGAGGCTGTGAGAAGATGCCTATATACCCAAGTAAGACCCACGCTAAACGTGGCATCCGCTACTTCTTTCGGGTACATATTCGTTTTGAAACTTCTCACATTTCGGTAGACGACTGCTTGCAGCATTGCAAATTGTCTATCCTCCTTGCGGAGGTCGGCGGATTTCTCTCCGCCTTATCGTTTTAACTGTCTATGGGCTT
>CACXQV010000106.1 GCA_902769875.1 uncultured Bacteroidia bacterium | reverse complement strand
CATGCCGCTCTCGAAGCCTTGCAAGAAGATGCTTCTGTAGCGCAGGTTGTAGCCCGTGGCATCATCGTTACCCGTCCAGGCAATATTAGCCGAGTTGGCGGTGATGTTGCTCGTGGTCAGATTGGTGGGGGCGGGGCAGGCAATGTCGGTGGTGAAGGTGATGGGGCCAACCTCGGTGCTGAGGCCTTCGCTGCCGCAGTCGCCTTGCAGCCAGGCCTCGTATTCCGTCTCGGCAAGCAGGCCTTGCAGGGTGACGGTTTGCTCAGTGATGTTCGTGGCATACTGCATCTCGCCGGCAGGCACGGGCGTGCCGATAGCCACATTGTCGAAGTGGAAATTGTTGTCATAATTAGTGACTTCGGCGTGTCCGAAGAAAGCGATGTAAGCGGTTTGGCCGGCGTATGCGCTCAGGTCGATGTTGCCAGAGTTTTCGCCAGATGTTGAAACTTGGTCAAGGACATACTCCGAACCGCTGTTGTTCCATTCGCGCAGGATGGCCCAGTGTTGCATGTCATCAGTCGAGATTAATACGGCGAACCTGTGCGTGGTGCAGTTGAGCGCCGGGGTAGCCTGTGTACCACTATAGGCTGTGTAAGCCATATCGAAACTGAGGGCGTATCCGTCCTGAATCTCCATGCTGGGGGTTATCAGCCAATAGTCTTTGCTACTGCTGCTGTACATGTTCATATAGATGTGTGTGTCGAACACGCCATTGCTTGTGCCCCTGTTCCAGCTTGTATTGTCGATCAAAGTGGCGGTGCCGTCAGCGTTCAAAGCACCAGTTTTGTAGGACCAACCCTCAGGATCTGAGTTAAATCCTTCTTCAATGCCATCCATGTAAGCCGCAGTTCTGTATCTCACTTGGTATTCGTTGCTGGTGCCTTGCCAGTTGAGAGTGGCGGTATGGCCCGTGAGACCGTTTTCTGCCACGGCGAAGCCGGTGGGGGCGGGGCAAGCCTCTAAGGTGGTGAAGCTGATTTCTCTCCAATCGCTTTGGGTGTGATCGCCCGTCTCGGGGTCGGTAGGGCAAGTTTCATGGAATGCCGCAACCCTGACTTGGTATTCGGTTTCGGCAGCGAGGTTGGTCAGCATATAAGGAAAATCAAGTTCTTCCGGATCCAACCATTCCTCGTTCCAACTGCTTTGGGAGGCCTTTTTGTACTGCAAAATGAATTCAAAGCCATCGCTTTCCCAACTCAAGTCAGCAGTATGGGCGGTCACATTGGAAGCCACGAGGTTATTGGGCTTCGGGCAGTCGCTGGCGGCTGCTTCGTACGTGAAGGTGGTCTTGGGGAGGAAGTTGCGCTGGCTGGCATAGCAGTAGGAGGCTCCCGTAGCAGTAACGCCTGTGAAATAGTAGTGTTTGTAGCCTGCTGTAACAGGGTGGTTGAACTCAACGAGGAGGTTACCACCGTTGTAGGTGTAGCCGTCGGTAAAGGTGACGGTCATCAAAGTCTCACCGCTGTTGAAGGTCATTGCCCCCGAATAGACTTCGGTAAGAGGAGTAGTGTTGTCAAGTCCACTGAGCGTGGTTGCAGTGGTCTCACCCAACGAAACAATCCAGTCTCCGATGTTACGGGAACCGTCTACGTGGTCGATGTAGAACACCATTTGTTTGATTGTCCCACCATCCATTTCGCCAAGTTGTGAGGCGGGATAAATCATCTGGTTGCGTTGTGTTTCATCGGCATAATAGCCGTAGAAAGGGACGTATTCGTTTGTCTCCGTCTCGTCGCACACGGTCAGTGTTTCCTGTGCTTGTGCTGCCCACGGCGCGAGTATTGCCAAGAGCAGCGTCAATAGTAATGACTTTTTAATCATAATAATTTGAATTTTAATTAATTAGTTGATAATTGATGAATCTGTTTGTTTTTTCCTTAACAGCCTGCAAAAGTAGTGAAAAAATCGAATCCGATTGGTGTTTTTGAATAAAATTCCTAAAAAACAAGAATTTATGGAAAATTAGTCGCTTGATTCGATGGCAATTCGGTTTTTTTCTTTTTCCTTTCACACGAATTATCACGAATATATCACGAATTATCAAAAATCATTTATGGAAAATTAACTCCGTTGAATCTGCGATTTCGTGATTTATTTTAATGGCAATTCGGGTTTTTTCTAAAATTCTCAAATTAACTACGTTGAATCTCCGATTTCTCAAATTCTTGATAAAAAAACCACAAATTCTTGATGACAAAAAACACCCTTTTGATTAATTGTTTGACACCAAAAGAGCCAAAAAGCCAAAAAAATGCTATTTTTGCAGCGGAAAAAACTATCATGCCATGCTACCTATGAGACTCTACACCGCCGGCATCGCCGATTTTGAAAGTATCAGAGAAAAAGGCCGCATTTATGTGGACAAGACCGACCTTATCTACAAACTGACTCAGGAATCGAAATTCGTCTTCCTCAGCCGCCCGCGAAGATTCGGTAAATCGTTGCTTTGCAGCACCTTGAAATACTATTTTCAGGGCCGCAAGGACTTGTTCGAAGGATTGGCCATCGGCGAGTTGGAAAAGGACTGGAAGCAGCACCCAGTGTTGCATTTCGACATGAGCCGATGCAAAAACCAGCCCGGCATGAAAGAAATCGGATTGGCTATCGAGATGCAATTAAAGAATTACGAAGCCCTTTATGGAAGGGACGAGGACGAAGCTACGCCGGGGATGCGTTTTGCGGGGCTGATACAGCGTGCCCATAGGCAGACTGGCCTGAAGACCATCGTCATCCTCGACGAATACGATGCGCCCCTGTTGGATTACCTGCACAAGCCCGACGAGTTGGAGCAGGTGCGCCGCATCATGCAGGAGTTCTACCAGATGGTGAAGGTGTGCGACGCCGACGAACAGTTCGTGTTCATTACAGGTATCACCAAGTTCAGCCAACTGAGCATCTTCTCCACGCTGAACAACCTTCGCAACATCTCTATGATGCCACAATACTCGGCTCTTTGCGGAATCACTACTGAAGAATTGCTGACCGTCTTCGACCCCGACATCCAAATCCTTGCCGATGAATACCATCGCACGAAAGAGGAAATGATAGACATATTGAAACTACAGTACGACGGCTATCATTTCGGGAAGAGTTCGCCCGATATTTACAACCCTTTCAGTTTGATGTACGCCTTTATGAACCGTGATGTGGACAACTATTGGTTTGGCAGCGGCACGCCCACCTTCCTTTTCGATGCGATGAAACGCTTCAACACCAACTTGCTTGAACTTGAGCAACTTCAGGTACCGTCCACGCAATTCGACGTGCCCACCGAGGGTATGACTTCGGCCTTGCCATTGCTCTATCAGGCGGGCTACCTCACCATCAAGGGCTATGACTTCGACGGTGACCTTTACACCCTCGATTTCCCCAATGCCGAGGTGAAGGTTGGCTTCATGGAAAACTTCCTCGCCCGCATGATGAACCTCGGCAACAGCAATTCACGGGGCTTCGCGGGCATCTTCTATGTCTCGTTGCTCCGCCACGACATCGAAGGAGCCTTGAAAGCCATGCAATCGTTCTTCGCCTCGATTCCTTATTTGGAATTTGGGGCAAAGGAATTGGACGACATCACAAAATATGAGGCATACTACGAAGTGTTGACATACGTTGTGTTCTCCATCTTCAATTGCCGCACCTTTACGCAGGTGAAGGTGGCGCGTGGGCGCACGGATGTGGTCGTGTTTATGCGCGACGCGGTCTATGTGATGGAGCTGAAGATGCGCGGCTCGGCGCAAGAGGCCCTCGACCAAATCAACTCGAAGGATTACGCGATTCCCTACCAAGCCGAAGGCAAGCCTGTCGTCAAGATTGGCATCGCTTTCTCGAAAGAGACAAAGACGGTTTCGGATTGGATAATTGAACGATGATGACTTTATAAAAAAAACATTTCGCCATGCTACCCATGAGACTCTACACCGCCGGCATCGCCGATTTTGAACGCATCCGCCAAGACGGGCGCATCTACATCGACAAGACCGACCTTATCTATAGACTGACGCACGAATCGCAATTCGTCTTCCTCAGCCGTCCCCGAAGGTTCGGGAAGAGCCTGCTTTGCAGCACCTTGAAATACTACTTCCAAGGACGAAAGGACTTGTTTGAAGGCTTGGCCATCGCTGAATTTGAAAAGGATTGGAAGCAGTACCCCGTGCTGCATTTCGATATGAGCCTATGCAAAAACAAGTGGGAGATGAAACAGATAGTCGATGAGTTGCACAGCCAATTGGACATGCACGAGCGCCGCTACAAAT
>CACXQV010000105.1 GCA_902769875.1 uncultured Bacteroidia bacterium | reverse complement strand
CCTCTTCGATGGTTTAAGTGTCGACGAGGTGCAACGCATTGTCTCCGATGACTATTATCGTGAACATTTCTTGGATACCTTGCAGCGCTATTTCCAAGTGGGGCTCTCGACCATGGATAAGTACAACACCGCTTTGAATACCAGCCTCCTGCTGCGCGGCAACTACGACCTCGATGCCCGCAACCGCTTCAGCGCACAGGTGCAGGGTCGCTTCTTGGGCAGTGGCTTCCGTCCCGCCTTGACGCTGGCCTACTGCGGCTCCTTCTGGAACAACTTCAACGTGTGTGCCACCTATACGATGATGCCCCACAGCTACGACAACATCGGTCTCGGCGTCTCGGCGATGATTGAGACCTGCAACATTTATCTGACTACCAATAATCTTATAGGGCTGTTCAGGCCTTTGAATATGAGTGGGTTCAATGCCCAGGTGGGCATCGTGTTCAACCTTTGGATTCCCGAACGACGTTATGTCGACGAATCTGGAAAACCTAAGTTTTTGGATGACAACGGCTAAGATATTCGGACTCGACCGTCACCGCTTGACCACCGATGGCGAAGGCGTCACTACCTTGGTGGCGTTCAATGGTTGCCCTTTGCGCTGCAAGTATTGCCTCAACAAGACCTCATGGGACATGGACAAAGGCCGCGACTACACCCCGGATTTGCTCTTCGAGGAGGTGAAGATTGACCAGTTGTATTTCTTGGCCACGCATGGCGGCGTCACTTTTGGTGGGGGAGAGCCATTGCAGCAGGAGGAGTTCATCAAGCAGTTTCGGGAGCTTTGTGGTCCGCAATGGCAGCTCTTGGCCGAGACCAGCCTCAACGTGCCTTTCGAGAACGTGCAGGCCCTCGACGCGGTTTTGGATGGCTACATCATCGACATCAAGGACATGAATCCTGAAATCTACAAGGCTTATACGGGCAAGGACAACGCGATTGTGCTGGCCAATTTGGAGTGGCTGCTGAAGAGTGGCGACCCCAATCGTATCCTGGTGCGTGTGCCGCATATCTCTGAATTCAATACCGATGAGGACGTGGCGAAAAGCATGGAACGGCTTAAGGCCATGGGTGTGACGCGATTTGACGAATTCCGATATATAATAAGGTGAGGTTGAATGAGGAATGTGGAATGAGGGGAATTGATAATTGAGAATTGATAATTGAGAATTGATAATTGAGAATTGATAATTGAGAATTGGTTAGGTTGGAGGTTTTGAGGTAGGAGGTAGGAGGTTGCCGCTTCGCGTCATTGCGAGGAACGAAGCAATCTAGGGGGAGGTCTTGAGGTAGGAGGTAGGAGGTTGCCGCTTCGCGTCATTGACTACGTCGAAATGCTCTGCATTCAGCGTAGCTAATCTTCGATTTCCAGTCAGCCGTGCATGTCATTCCAACGCAGGCAAGTGCGGGAGAGGGAATCTATGCACGGCGGTTCAAAAAGAAAATTCATTTCAAACTACTTTTTCTCAAAATAAATTGTAATTTTGTGGCGTTAATATAAAAAAACGAATAACATGGCAAGAGGCAAACAAACCTGCAAGATCCTGAAGGAAATCCGCAAGCAGATTGCGGCAGAGAACGACATTAAGTTGGTCATCGAGGAATGTACCTACCAAGGCGATTGTCTCGGCACTTGCCCGAAATGCGAGGCCGAAGTGCGCTATTTGGAGCGCGAACTGGAGAAACGCCAGCGCATGGGCAAGGCGGCCATGGTGGCCGGGCTCTCCGTCGGTTTGCTGGGTGCTGCTCCTGTGGCGATGGCACAAACGCCTGTCGCCGACACGCTCGATGCGAGCGAGACCGAAGTCATAACCGAACCTTTGATGGGTATAATACCAATGGAGCCTCAGTTGTATTATGTGGAGCTGTCAAATAATCCTGAAATCAAGAAGCAATTTCGCTTTTCTATGGCTGACCTTGGAGTGTTGGGCTTTGAGGTCAAGGATTTTGAGTTCGACCAAATGAAGAAAGAGGCCAAGGCTTTCTATGCACCCGTTGCCAAGGGCGGGCAGGAAAAGCTTCTGGCATTCATCTCTTACAATTTGGGCGAGAAGGCTACCAAACTTAAGGGTGAGATGAAACTGTCGTTCAATGTGAATACCAATGGCAAGGCATCGATGGTTATTGTCAAAAAAAGCATTGATCCCGAGATTGATTTTCCTGTGGTGGATGCCATGAACGCTTATACTTGGGAAAGTGCTTACTACGTGTTGCAAAGTGGTGAGATGAAGCGAGTGAACAGCGACTGCACCTTGACGATTCAATTTCCCTTGAAACCAGCCACAGTAGATGATTTGTGGATAGAAGAACCCCTAGAAGGCGAGGTGATGGCTCCTTCGCCAAAAGACCAATGATTGACCAAAACAAATAGTACCATGGCAAAAGGCAAGCAAACCTGCAAGATCCTGAAGGAAATCCGCAAGCAGATTGCAACGGAGAACGATATAGAGTTTGTGACTTCAGAATGCACTTACAAAGGCGACTGCAAAGGCACTTGCCCGAAGTGCGAGGCCGAAGTACGCTATCTGGAACGCGAACTGGAGAAACGGCAACGGATGGGCAAGGCGGCGGTTTTCGCTGGAATGGCCGTGGGAACGATGCTTACCGCTACTTCGTGTGACCGGATCATTCCCCAACCTCTCGAGGGCGATGTGCCCTACATCCCCGATTCCACCGAGATGCCCAACCCTGACGACACCATTCCCGAAGAAGCCTACCTGCTTGAAGGCGAGGTGATGGCGCCGGTGCCGGATACAATGAAAGCAGAAGAAAAGAAAACTGCTTGCGAAACCGACATGGAACTTGTGGTCCCTGGAGACATTGTTGAGGTTGATGGAGAAATAGGTGAATATCTTGAACCATTAGAAGGGATAATTGAAGATCCAGCAGACGAAGGTGAACCTTTTGCGATTGTCGATCAGATGCCTGAGTTTCCTGGTGGTCAAGAGGCTTTAGATAAATACATTCAAGAAAACTTGAGATGCGGTGAGATGATTAACAAGTATCAAGTTGATGCTGTGGGAAAAATCTTTGTGGGTTTCATCATTGAGCCTGATGGTAGTATTACCAATGTAAGAGTATTAAGAGGATTATATAAACATTATGATGAGGAAGCCATTCGTGTAGTGGAATCCATGCCGAAATGGAAGCCTGGAATGCAAAATGGGGAAGCTGTAAGGGTCTCTTATTTGATTCCCATCAATTTCAAATTGGAAGACAATTAATTATTTGAAATGAAAAGACTTATACTGTTATTTGCTGTCGCTTTATTATTCGGCCAGCTGCAAGCGCAGGCGCCGAAGAAGATTAAGGCGAAGCGAGATTATGTTCATTCTGCTACAAAAGTCGTCTTCCCTTTGCAATTGGGAGAGTATCATCGTGATAGGCTTTATTCTTTTGATAAAAAGAAGGAGAATGTGGGCGGTGTATATGAAAGTGCCAACAAAAAGACCTTGTTGTCGGTCTATGTTTACCCTGCGGGGATTGGTCACGATAGACGAATACATGATGAGTATTCGGAATTGATGCAAGAATTGGCCAATATACATGGTGGATTAGACGCCATTTCAAAAGCGGTTTCATACCAGAATGATGGTTTCAAGATTAATGGGCTTAGGTCGGTATTTTCTACCAAAGGTAAAAACGAGTCGCTGACGCTTTATGAGTGTGGAAGGTGGTGGTTCAAGATGAGAATCACTTCGAGCGACATCGACACTTGCCAGATGTCCCAATTGGAACAGACAGTTATGGACTATTTCGTGCCAACGAATTTTGTCAAGAATGATCCTTTGAAAGTAGGATATGAGGTTCATGTAGCCCCTGCTGCCATTCACGATTCCCTGATGTTAGATTGTGTGCTTGGCGCCATTGTTGGGCAATTGAAATGGATAGACGAAAACGTTGATTCATTGGAGAAATTAAGTGGTTATCCCAGTCTTTACTTGGAAGCTCACATGGCAGCTGTGGAAGGGTTCGTGAAGGCTGCAAAAGACTTTCCTGATTCGCCTGGTGGAGAAGAAATCCACCATCAGTTGGAGCAGTATAATAAAATCATTGAAAATGGCTTTTTAGAGGAGTATCTGCTTGACCAATATTTTGGTTGGCTAATTATCCCGAAGGACATGGCTATCGATTCTGATGCGTTTTATGAGTGGAAGGCGCAGAATCCTATAGATGTGGTAATGGGACCGCATACCAATTTGCTCATGTGGTATATTTCATGTTCAGATTCGGATTAGATTTCTTTTCGTATCGTATAGAAA
>CACXQV010000104.1 GCA_902769875.1 uncultured Bacteroidia bacterium | reverse complement strand
GACTCTGGATGCAAGCGGGAGCACTTCCCAGGCGGCCGGAGTGATCGAAGGGATCGAAGCGGGGACCAGGCTGTTCCTGATCGATGAGGATACCTCGGCGACCAACCTGATGGTCCGCGATGAACTGATGCAGCGCGTGATCTCCAGGGAGGAGGAACCGATTGTGCCTTTCCTGGACAGGGTGTTGGATGCCGGTGTCGAAGTGCTGAAAATAGAAGGCCGAGGTCGTTCTCCGGAATACACCAAGCTGACGGTGTCGGTGTATAGCGAGGCAGTGAAAGCCATTCAGGCAGGCACCTTCACTCAAGAGAAGATTGACGCCTGGATGGAGCGGTTGAAGAGTGTTTACAACCGTGGTTTCTGGGATGGCTATTATCTGGGTCGCAGGACCTTTGAGTGGTCGAAACAGTATGGCTCACACGCCACGCAAAGCAAGGAGTATATCGGGCTGATTACCAACTATTACAGCAAGTTGGGCGTGGCCGAAATCCGTATGGACAGCCACGACCTCAAACTCGGTGAACAAATCATGATCATCGGGCCGACCACAGGCGTCTATGAAGACACGCTCAGCGAGATTCGTGTGGACTTGGGCAATGTACAGCAGACCGTGAAGGGCGAGTATTGCTCCATTCCCGTTAAGTCGTTGGTACGGCGCGGCGACAAAGTCTATAAGGTAATCAATAATTGACACGCTTCGCGTCATTGCGAGGAGGAACGACGAAGCAATCCAGAGATTAAATTATGCAAAACTTCAATCTACATACCCACAGCATTTATTCCGACGGCAAGTCGCAGCCTCGCGAAATCGTGGAAGAGGCCGTCCGTCAGGGCTTGACCACGCTTGGCTTTTCGGAGCACAGCCCCATGCCTTTCGACAATACTTTTTCGGTGAAATCAGCCGACATGCCGAATTATGTAGCTGAAATTGCCCAACTTAAAGAAGAGTTCAAGGACAAAATCGACATCTATTGCGGGTTGGAAGCGGATTACCTCACGGGCGTTTCCGAGCCTTTTACTGTAACCAAAGAGAAGTATCGCCTTGATTATCTGATTGGTGGAGTCCATCTTGTTCTTAATCCGGCCCTTCGACAGGCTCAGGGATCTCTTGCCGAACAAATCTGGTTCATCGATGGCCCCAAGTGGGAAGTCTATGACGAAGGCTTGCAGAAGTTCTTCGATGGCGACATCCGCCGTGCCGTGCGCCGATTCTTTGAGCAGTCGAACGAAATGATTGAAAACGAGCAGTTCGACATCATCGCCCACTTCGACAAAATCAAGATGCACAACCGCGACCGCTATTTCCATGAAGACGAGCCGTGGTATCGCAAACTTGCTCTTGAGACTCTAGACCTCATCCGCGAGAAAGGCTTGGTGATGGAAATCAACACACGTGGCATCTACAAGAAACGCTACAATGGCTTCTATCCCTCGCCTTGGCTGATGGAGGAGGCCTGCAAGATGGGTGTTCCCGCCATCATCTCCGCCGATGCCCACCACTTCAGCGAAATTACACTTGAATTTGACTCCGCCGAGGAAGCCTTGAAACGAGCTGGCTACCGCAGTGTGGTGAATTTCAAGGATGGCCAGTGGGTTGAAGTACCTCTTTCGTGAAAAATCTCTGTGAAAACGACTGGTTTTCGGGTTTTTTGCTATTTTTGCAGAAAAATATCTAACTATGGCTGTATTGACAATGTTTTATGGAATTATTATTTCCATGTATTATTTTGACAACCGACAGCATCACTTTCCTCACATTCATGTCAAATGTCAGGACAAGGAAGCAGTAATTAGAATTCCTGATGGTGAGATAATAGAAGGTGAACTTCCTGTTGGAAAGAACAAACTCGTTCAGGCGTGGTTGGAAATTCATAAGGACGAGCTGATGGCGGATTGGGATTTGGCCTCCAATGGTACCAATGTCTTCCAAATAGAACCTTTAAAGTAAATAGAAATGAACCCTCGTGTAAAATCAGTGAAGGCGGAAAGCAATTATGTTTTGCTGTTGGAGTTTGCCAACGGCGAAATGAAACGTTTTGATGTTTCCCCATATATAGGGAAGGGAATCTTTGCTCCTCTTTCCGACGAGTCTTTTTTCCGTAAGGTAAGAGTCTTTTTGGGAAGCATCCAATGGCCTAATGGTGCCGACCTTTGCCCTGATACTTTGTATTTGGATTCAATAGCTATATAATATTGATAATTAGCAATATATAAACTAAATAGCATAACAAAAGGACCAACAAAAACAGACACATAATCATATAGAATAGCATTTCAAAGACGTATTCTTGAGCATCAATTTCCACAAAGTCTCTTCGGAGACACCATATCAAGAAACCGTTATGAGACGCCTTTTTTTTGGCGTGGAATAACTTGTTGATATGGTGGGCGTGGAAACCCGATGCTCGGCAAGTTGAACAAATTCCACGCTTTTTTATGCACATCGGGCAACATATCAAAGAGGTCATGCGAAAGCAAGGTGTTACGGCCACAAAGTTGGCTGAGGACATCTGTTGTGCCCGCCCGCATATCCATAGGATTTTCCGCAAGGATAACATTGATATTGCTTTGCTTGAGCGCATTTCCTCAGCATTGAATTATGACTTTTTTCGTGACCTTTCCGAAGAGTTTCAAGGGAAAGTGTAACTAATATGGTTACTGTAACCAAATTAGTTACTTAAAAAAGTGCTTTGAAACACTTGGAGAAAGTATTTTTGTTATCAAATAAAAGATTTGTAATTTTGCAATACAAGGATCTAAAACGAACCGTTATGAAAAAAGCATTACTTTTCGCAGTATCAATCTGTTGTATGATTTCAGCAGTAGCGCAAAATGTCAACAACTATACCCAAAAATTAGACAGTGTGTGCTACGGCTCTGCCGTCGAGCGATTGCAATATGATGAAAGGCTCAATTGCACTCAAATCAAATATGTGTATGATGATTACGGACAAGAAGAAGTGTATTCGACCCACAATTTCGCTTACGATAATGAAAATCGTGTTGTTAGGGATGAATATATAGAAATGACAGGCGTTTACAACCTCTATGAGAACACTTACAATGAGCAAGGTTTGATTACCCAAAGAATTCGCACCATGAGAAACTATGATGAACTCATGGGGATCTATAAATATACCTACGAGTACGACACAGAAGGTAACTTATTGACTACCAAAGGCTTTAACATAAACGAGAATAATGAATGGATTGAGAGTTACAGGAATGATTATCTTTATAGGGAGGATGGTTTATTGGTCGCTATGAAGCATTACCTCTATTATAGCTCGGGCGATTCTTGGCTGTATGAAGTTACGGACTATTATTATAACGAGGAAGATTTGTGTATAGAGGTGGTCAAACACCGTGGGGAAACAGATACAATAGCTAAAACTCTATACACCTATGACGAAACGGGACATAAAAGTTCAGAAATCAAGATGTTAGAAGAGTCTGATACATTGGTTTTTAAAGAAAAAACAGAGTGGGAATACGACATGGACGGCAATTGTATAAAAACTACTTGTTTTGGTTATTACAACTCCACTGAAACTTGGCTTTTCATCGCTTCGTATGAATATAATTACAATTATGAAAGTTCCACTACTGATATAGCGGGACTTTTGACTTATTGGAACAATTCCTATTTTGACAATTCATTTGAACCGGCTTTCAAAATTTTGAATTGTCAAGCAACCGATTTGGAAGGTGTTGGTGTTTCGAACCCTACGACCTTCCATTATTCAGAAAACACCGGCATCGGAGAAAACCCGGAAAAGCAAGTTGGCATTTGGCCTAATCCCGTGTTGGATATGTTAAACATTGGAGTAGAAGACTTGCAACAAGTGGAAATTTTTACTTTGGACGGCAAGTTGGTGTTGTTTTCCAATAACATGAATTCCATCTGCGTAAGTGGCTTGGCTGAAGGATGTTACCTGCTGAAAGTCACCCATTTTGATGGCAGGGTGTCTTTTCAGAAGTTCGTGAAGAAATAAAACTTCTTTTAAAATAACAAAGGCCGCCTTCACATTAGTGAAAACGGCCATAGTCATAAGCCATAGTAAATCTTATAACTTCAAGTAATTCAGCACATTGGTTTCAATACGTTTGACAAGGTCTTCCGAATCGGGAGCCTTCTCAAACTTGTGCCCCGTGACCTTCTCGTAGAGTTCGATGTAACGCTCCGAAACACTGTTGACGTATTCGGGCGTCATTTCGGGCACTTGCTGTCCTTTCTTGCCTTGGAAGCCGTTGGCCATCAGCCACTCACGTACGAACTCCTTTGAGAGCTGCACCTGGGGCTCGCCTTTGGCGAAACGTTCTTCGTATTGGTCGGCGATGAAGTAGCGCGACGAGTCAGGCGTGTGGATTTCGTCCATCAGCACGATTTGGTCGCCAATCTTGCCGAACTCGTATTTCGTGTCGACGAGAATCAGGCCTTGCTTGGCTGCGATTTCGGTGCCACGCTGGAAGAGCTTGCGGGTGATGTCCTCAATTTGTTTGTAGTCGCTCTCGCTAATCAATCCCTTGGCGATGATTTCCTCGCGTGAGATGTCCTCGTCGTGGCCTTCCTCAGCCTTGGTGGTCGGTGTGATGATGGGTTCGGCGAAACGTTGGTGCTCCTTCATGCCGTCAGGAATCTGCACGCCACAGATGGTGTGTTGACCGCTCTTGTAGGTGCGCCACGAACTGCCAGTGAGGTAGCCACGTATGATCATCTCAATCGG
>CACXQV010000103.1 GCA_902769875.1 uncultured Bacteroidia bacterium | reverse complement strand
AAGGTTTCCGTGTCGGGGTTTTGCACGATGAGTCAAACCGTTGACCTGCGCCAAAAGCCACATCTCAACTTGTTGCTGCAACCATGCCTGAAAAGACTCATTGATTTGCAAAGTGTTTTCGGCCTGCATAACCAAATTCTCGTCCAATGAAATAGGATAGGTACACATAATGGGTTATTTTTCTGCCCGCAAAAATAAACAAAAACACCGACACAGCAACATTTTTTGTGGCTGGGTTCTTGCTATTTTCCGGCAGGGGTTCCGCCGTGCTCCACCGCCTGCCTAATATCCTGTCACCTCTTTGGGGTTCCTTCACCACAACTTCACCTTAATTGAAATTCTTGAAAAGGTTGTTGTGATAAAGATTGAGCGGGTCAAACATCAAATCCCAATTCTCGCCCCAAACAAGGTTTCCGTACTCTATTTTATAGTCAAGGAAGCGGACGGGGTCGTGATACCGGTTGTATTGCGGATGTGGACGCTTGATGAAATACGGCTCAAAATCAACGACATTAATCTTGCCATCCGCAAAAGTGACACGGAGTTTATAATCGCCACAAGGCTCAATTCCTATTACACTGTAAGGGTTCATTTCTTTATATCTTTTTATTGATTTTCTCAGGAGTAAGCGTTTCTTTCAAAATGTAGAACCGATACCATTTCTCGGCAATCTGGACAGCAAATACCTCAACAAAAGCCCTGGCCTGTTCCATCTTTGCTTTCGGAAGATGCTCTTTCCCTCTCTTTTTACGGGTTTTTATCTCCTTTAGTTGGCCATTCTCAAAATGAAGTTCAAAAATGGTCTCCTATTCTCCACTGATGGCATGGGCGTGAATAGGCTCATGATCATTTGGATAAAGGAAAAAGATGATTCCAAAATACTCGTAGATTTTCGGCATGGCTGCAATGTTTGAAATTCAGTTGCAAAAATAAACAAAAACACCGACACAGCAACATTTTTTATGGTTGGGTTCTTGCCATTTTCCGGCAGGGGTTCCGCCATGCTCCACCGCGTGCCTAATATCCTATCACCCCTCTGGGGTTCCTTCGTGCCACAGCACAAGTCACGGAGTGACGGCGGATAGTAGGCAGGGGTGAAATGCAATGCAACCCCTGCCAAACAAAAAACAAATTCCGAACAAAGCCCCGCGAGGGGCGAAAGGAAAAGCACCGCCCTCCCGCTCCAAGGTTTCCCAAGGAACGGAAGGGCGGATATACCGATAAGTATTATGATTTTTTATTGAATCAATCAGCATCTTGCACAAGACGTACTGAGATGCCTTTATGACGGTAAAAGGTCCCTCCAATGCCAGGATTATAATAGATGTACATTCTGCCAAACCACATTTCACACGCACTATCATCGGGAGAAAATGTGTCTATGTCCGTTGACCAATAATACCCCGATTCGTTAACTTCACTAATCTGTGTTCCTTGTCTGACACCTGCCACCGGCAAAAACACAGCACCAACCGCTTCCATTTGCCCCCATTGCTCCAATGAGAAGTTATTTACATCATTCGTGAACTGCTTATAATTGGGAGTAAATATGATGCCTTCTGGCAACACACAATCGTCAGGGAGTAATATCAAACCATGCCAGCCATTGACCAATCCCATGGAATAAAGATTCTCCCAATTGTTCCGTTGATAAACCATGTAACTTAGTTCCGCGGATGAAAGTGTTCTCCAAAGACCTGCCTGATTGCCGCCATTCGAAATGGGGTTATGTTGTCCCCAGTCATATTCGGTATAGGCAATGTTGTTTAGATTGTCGCCATAATCAGTATCTATCTCACTGGTCATCCATGGATATTTGTCATCATAGCCGCTTGTGCCCCATCCAAACAAATCAATCCAACCGTCATAAGTAGGAGAAATGTTACTATTGGCGCTTCCAATTACATCATGCTGGTTCTCAGCAAAACGCCAAGTATTTGTAGAAGCCTGATACTGCAAATTCCCCTGCGAGAAATACACTTGGTCACCATCAACATTGATAGTAAACTTTCCGCCAATTGCGCCAACAGGAACTTCGCCAAGATTGACCTCGGAAGTAACATTCACTTCGATGCCCACAGTCAAATAACCGTTTTCTGTAGTGGCAGGGACGGCTCCGCGTGTACCAATATATACGCCATCCTGAGAATAGGCACTGCCTTGCTCCCCTGCTCCTAAAGCCTCATTCGGCAGCAAGATAGCCCACTTCTCTCCATTGCCAGCAGGCAAAGTGATAACACCATTGCTTTCTTGGCCATTGGTCAAAGTGTTTTCCATGAAATTCACTGTCACCTTATTATTAAAACCAGTCACGCAAATGGCCGCTTCCGAAGCCGTAGTCACATTGAGCTTCACCAAGGCGCACTTGTTCAGCAAATGGGCAGTGTAGTCCGTTGTGCTTGCGGTGTAGTTCTCATTCGACGATGCCGCCGAAATCACGGGCAAGTGATTCGTTTGGTCACTGATAATCACCGAACAGGATTCGGTAATACCTGAAGTAAGCGTTTCGGCTGGCGTGACATTACCGAGGAAATAGAATTGTAATGGATAGCCTTCCGTCGCATTGCTGATGGCCCCCGTGAACAGACTGCCGTTGTAGGTCAGCGTGCCCACATACTTGCCGCCGCTGGCCACAATGATTTGATCGTTGTTCTCAAAATCGACGGTTCCCGTGTTCGGGTTTACTACCACTCTTGAGCCATCGGTTGCCGAGCCTGACGAAGCACCGCTCACATCAAGAGTGATGGTCACTGCTTCGCCTTGGTTTTCTGCGTTATTTTGTTCGTTCTTCTTGCATTGCGAAAGGCTCAGCACCAGTGCCAATGCCATTACGATTGTGCTCAATCTTTTCATTTCAATTCTTTTTTAACGGTTTGATTTTCTTTTCTTTAATGTTGCATAGCCTGCGCCTGCCGCAAGCAAAATAAGTAGTCCGCTACCCGTTGGCGTTTCGCCAAAGGTTTGGTTGGTGATGCCGCCATTGGTGGCACCAAAGCCCTGATTGTCAAGGCCGTCTTGGGTGAAGCCAAAGCCTTGGTTGGTGAGGTTGCTGGTTGTTGCTCCGAAGCCTTGATTCAGCAACCCCGATGCGCCAATCTCATTTCGATTGGCGTAATCATTGTTGCTTCCTCGTCCAAACAACCCTCGAGAGCCATCATTCTGTGCCAACATAGGCGGCGACAAAACCAGTCCCCCAGCCATCGCAAACAAAATCACGATTGTTTTCGTCTTCATTTTCTTTTTGCTCATTGCTCTTTTTTGATGTTTATAAAGTTGTTAATTACTGATTTTCAATCCATTTAACAAATCCAGCTTTCTTCAACACCAAACAAAAGAAGCGTGCGCTGTGTTATATCACATCGTACTTGAAGGTCCTGAGAATACCCGTAAAACAAAATGTAATAACAGCCCACGCATATAGCGTAGAGCCGTTATACAACCTCTTGTTTTACTTTGGCTTGAAAATTTCTCAGGTTCTCAAGTACAAGGAAGCATAACGCTTCTAAAGTTCATAAAGTCCGAACTGGCGAGCCAATTCAGCGACAAAAATAGGGAAATAATAAATCCGAAACACAGCATTTGGCAAATTATTTGTATCATTGCAGCCTGATTGTAAAACACGATGAAGAAAACGCAACTCATTTTCAGCCTTTTGGCAACAATGGTGCTCGTTTCGTGCAAAAAACCAGCGAGTTACGGTGACCTTTGCGTAAACATCGGCTATTCCGTCAATGGCAAAGCCTTGATTACCGATAGTTTATGCTACTGCAACGAAGCCGGAAACGAGTTTATGATTACTGAAATCCAGTGGTTCATTTCCAAGATGGAACTTCAGGACGAGCGTGGCAAATGGGTTACGTTGGAGTCTCATTTTTTTTATATCGACACCAATATCCCTGAAAGCCAAACGCTTGAAATCAAGTCAATTCCCGTTGGGAAATACAAGACTTTACGTTTCGTTTTCGGTTTGGACGAGGAAGACAACCGAACCGGCCTTTTCAGCGACCCGCCTGAGTCGGAGATGTTTTGGCCCGATTTGCTTGGCGGAGGCTACCATTATATGAAACTCAACGGGAAGTATTTGGACGCAGAAAGCCAGTTTGCGCCTTTGGCCATCCATCTCGGTATCGGCCAAAACGAGGACCACAGCCAGTTTTACCAAAACTACTTCACCGTGGAACTTCCAATCGATTTCACCATAACGGAAACCTTTGAAAACCAACTCGATTTGACTATGATTATCGACAATTGGTTCCGCAACCCCAACCTTTACGACTTTAACGAATACGGTAGCCACATCATGCAGAACCAAGCCGCGCAACAAGCCTTGAAAGAGAATGGAAACGACGTGTTTGTCATACAAAACATTAAAAACCAAAGCAATATGAACATCACAAAAAACGACATCTTGAAAGGCTTCAATAGTTTGATGCAAAAGGCTGCTCCGAAGCCGCATTTCTGGACTTGGAAAAGCCTGAAAGAGAGAATGATGAGTCCCGTAGGGACGAAAGAAAATAGGCAGGCGGTGTAAACCCCTGCAAAACAGGCGGTGTAAACCCCTGCAAAACAGGCGGTGTAAACCCCGCAAATAAAAATTCAAGCGATGAAATTAAATAAAAACATAGCATTGGTTTGTGGTTTGGTTTTGGCTTTGGCTTCGTGCAAGCCTGAGCAAAGCCATTATGTTCCAACACCTTACGAATTGCCACAACCAGCCTATTTCCCCTCAAAGAACAACATCCCAGCCGACAATCCCATGACCGAAGAAGGCGTGGCCTTGGGGAGAAAACTCTTTCATGATGCACGCCTTTCGGGTCGCGACGGCACTGACGGCATCCGCAATTGCGCCTCGTGCCACCATCAAGGGAACAATTTCGATTTCAGCGGTTCGGCGGGCTTGC
>CACXQV010000102.1 GCA_902769875.1 uncultured Bacteroidia bacterium | reverse complement strand
AAGTTGCCGAGAAGTCAAAATTGGCTTGTGCGATAACACTTAAATTGATGGCGACTATGGCCGTGATGATTAAAAACAACTTTTTCATAGGTCTAATTATTTGATTGTTATTTATTTAATTCAAATTTTAAAGATTTAAGATTTAAAGATTTACACAGCATTGACTATCTCCTCAAAGGTCCGTGTGTCGTCCGTGAGGTTCATCTTCATTTGCTTGATGCGGGTCTTGCGGCGGTAGTACGACTCGGTCTGGGTGTCCAAGAGGATGGAAATCACCTGGTTAGAGAAACCGTTCTTGGAGAGGCAGCAGATGCGCACATCCCACTTGCCGAGTTTGGGATAGAGTTCGAGGAGGCGCTGCGAGAAGCCGTCGTACACCAAGTCGGTGAGGCTGATGAAGTCGGCCCAGTCGTCGTCGCTGAGGGCGAAGTTCATCGTGTCGGCAGTCACCTGTTCGCCGAGGCTCTGCGCGGTAGTGTAGACTTTGTTGCGTCCCATGATCTTGCTCGTCATCAGCAGGTCTTTTTGCGAGAGCGTCTGACGGTCGCGGCGGAGGTCGTCGTTGGTGCGGATGAGGTTTTCCATATCGCTCACCAATTCGTGGATGCGGTTTTGGTCGCGCTCCACCTGGCTGCGGAACTGCTCCACGGCCAACTTGTGGTCGCTCACTTTCTTCCTCACAATCAGCACAATGACCAACAGGGCAATCACCGCTGCGGCAATGATAAGCCAAAGCTTGAGGCTGCGGTTGCGCATCACGACTTCCATCTCGCTCTTTTGTGCCTTCAGTTCATACTCGGCCTTGAGGCGTTGCAGGTTGTCGGAGGCGTGTTCCTTGTCCGCCTGCATCATATTTTGAGTGAAAAGGTCTTGGTATTCAAGGGCTTTCTGCAAGTCGCCTTCGTTGTATGCGATAGCGTAGAGCGTTTGGTACACCGACATTTTCAGTCCAGCCCTTTCGCTACGCAAAGCGGCTTCGAGATGAGGCTTGGCCTCGGCGTAGTTATCTGTGTAATAATACAATACACCCATCGTCATATTGGCAATGTCGGTGTTGTTGTCGTCGAGTTCGCCCTCCAAGGCGCGACGGACGCAAGTCATAGCCTCGGGATAGTTGCCCACGGGCAGGTAGTAGTCGCGGCCTATCTCCAAATAAATGTCGCTCTGCATCGGCCTGTCATTCAATAAAGTGGCGATGCTGAAGGCCGTGTCGTAGTAATGTTTGGCTTGGGCAAACTGCTCCAACGACTTCGCCACGCGGCCACAGTTGCGCATCGTGGTCATTACTGCCGTGGAATCATCGATTTGGCGGAAACATTCTATGGCTTCGCAGTGCATTTTGAGGGCATCTTCGAAGAGGCCGTGTTTGTTGTACATTGCTCCAAGGTTGTCCTTGAGTTGGCCTTCCAAGCGAAGGTTTTCGGTGGTTTTTTCGCAGCCTTGCATCAGTTGCAAGGCTTGCAGGAAACGCTCGGCGGCTTCTTCCGAGAGGCGTTGCTGGCGCAGATCGGCACCTTCTTCATATAAGGCACGCGCCTGTTGCTGGCGTTTGGCGGGCGAGTCGCAGGCGGTCATCATCGCGCCGATCGCGACGGCCAAGAGGATTAGGGATTTTAGTTTTGCTTTCATAGGCACATGTTTTATTGGTTGGTTGGGGATTGAAATCCCCGTTAAAGTCTGGTCGCCCATTCAGGGCTTCGACATCGCAAAAATATACAGAAAAAACGCTTGTCAAGAGGTTTTCGGGATGCCTCCCGGTTTTGTCCATGCTTTTTGTGGATTGTCCAACTTTATTTTATTAAAAATCAACGATGTAGTTTTTGTATGGACAAAATTTTGTCGCTATGATTTTTGGGGAATCAAGGTTAAAAAAGCCATTATTCTTCACAAAAACACTTGCGAAATGGAGAATCGTTTGTAACTTTGCGCCATAATGCACAAAACACAAGGTGAAATCGAACGAATTGAGCACAAGAAACAAGTGCTATGGCAGCAACTGGAACAGATGGGCTGCTTGTGGTCGTATGCCAAAGACGCAAAGCCCGATGACGACCTGCTTATCGAAAAAGCCTTGTTGTATCTTGAGTTCGAGGACTTGCACCGATTAAGCGAGTTATTTCCGATGCGACGCATCCAAAACGTATGGCGACAGCGTTTGGTCTCGCAAGGCGAATATTACGGCATCATCAACTGGCTTTTGGCAGTGATGTTCTTCGACATCAAGAAACCAGACAGATATTTGAAGCAGTATGGAAAACCAAGATTGGAAATTAGGGCTTAGAGCAGAAACAATACCCGTTTTTGAAGCCGTTTCGCAAATGGAAGCGGTCAAAGACTTGTATTTGTGCGGCGGCACGGCACAGTCCCTTCAAATGAGACACAGAAAAAGCGAAGACCTTGATTTTGAATTGCTTGGTACGCGAAAAGACCGTCCCATACTTGACTTTTCAGCCATTTCCAATGAAATGTCGACTGTTTTCCCTGATTGCAGAAAAGAATTTCTTGGTAAAAACCAGTTACAAGTCTTTGTGAACGGAAACGTAAAACTGTCGTTTTTCAGGCCTGAAAACTCTGTCCCAGAATTAGGCAAAGGCTTCATTTACAATAACATTGTCACTCCATCGTTGCAGGAATTGTTGGGAATGAAATTGTTCACCATTGCCGTACGCAGTGCATTTCGCGACTATTATGACATCTATGCATTGCTGAAAGAAGGCTATGATTTAGCAAAAGGAGTGGATTATGCGGGACGTTTCTCACGTCACACCATCCACTCCAAGTTCATTTACAGTATCTTATTGAACGATAATTATTTCCACAAACCCGCCGAATTCTCACTTCTTGAACCGAAATACGATGTCTCGTCAACTGACATTGCCGACTTCATCAAGAAATATATCGAAGAACGGGACATTAAAGTGAAGAAATAATTCGTTCAATCTTTCTGATTTCTCTCCTTCACAATCTCCTCCTGCTTGTCCTTCGGGGTCGGCATGTACTGGTGAAACTCCATCGAGTAGTTGGCGCGGCCCGAAGTGAGGTTGCGCAAGGCGGTGGCATAGCCGAACATCTCCATCAGCGGGACGAAAGCATCTAATTTCTGCGAACCCTTACGGAAACGCCTCATCGCCTCGATGCGACCACGGCGCTTGTTGACGTCGCCCGTCACATTGCCGATGTAGTCGTCAGGCGTGTTGATTTCCACCTTCATCACAGGCTCAAGCAACACAGGGCTGGCTTTCATGAAGGCCTGCTTGAAGCACATCTGGGCGCAAAGTTGGAAGGCCATATCGCTGGAGTCGACGGGGTGTGAGCTGCCGTCCACGAGGACGCACTTCACATCCACGACGGGATAACCCGCGAAAGGACCTTTGTTCATGGCAGCCGCCAAACCTTTCTGCACCGAGGGGATGTATTCCTTCGGAATGACGCCGCCCTTGGTGATGTCGACAAACTCGAAGCCGCCGCCGGGGTTCGGCTCGAAGCGAATGACGGTGTGGGCAAACTGACCCTTGCCGCCGGTCTGCTTCACATAGCGGTAGTTGCACTCGAAAGGCGCGGTGATGGTCTCGCGGAACGACACCGAAGGCGCACCCACCGTGACCGGCACCTTGAATTCTTCCTTCAGGCGGTCGACGATGATTTCTAAATGCAACTCGCCCATGCCCGCAATGATGGTCTCTTCCGTCTCCTCGTCGAAGTGGGCATGGAACGACGGGTCCTCGTTGCAGAGTTTGGCCAAGGCCTCGCTCAGTTTGCTGCGGTTCTTCTTGTCGTCGAGGTTGACTTTCATCTCGATGACCGCTGGCGGTATATTGATGGATTCCAACAAGATAGGCTGTTCTTCATCGCAAAGCGTGTCGCCCGTCTTGGTGTATTTCATGCCCACGAGAGCCACGATTTCGCCTGCACTTGCCTCGTTGATTTCCTCGCGTTCTTTCGCCTTGATACGGAAGATGCGACCCACACGCTCACTCTTCAATTTGTTGGTGTTGTAGACGCTCATGCCGTTGGTCAGCTTGCCGCTGAAGATGCGGATGAATGTCTGCTGCCCCACATACGGGTCGTTGATAAGCTTGAATGCCAAGGCCGAGAAAGGCTCATTCTCAGAGGGATTGCGCTGGTAGGTCTTCTCTTCATTGGCGGGGTCGTGCGCGATGACGGCACCCAAGTCCTTCGGCGAAGGCAGGTAGTCAACAACGGCATCCAAAAGCAGTTGGATACCTTTGTTCTTATAGGCTGCACCGCAAAGCACCGGCACCATCATCAGTTTGATGGTGGCCTTGCGGATGGCGGCCATCAGCATATCGGTCGGGATTTCCTTGTCTTCGAGGTAGAGTTCGGCGATTTCGTCGTCCAAGTCGGCGACTTTTTCGATGAGGTTGCGGCGGGCTTCCTGGGCTTGCTCCATCATATTTTCAGGGATGGGACCCACGATGCGTTCTTTCTCGATGAAGCGCACCGAGTTCATCTGCACCAAGTCAACCATACCCTCAAACGTAGTCTCTGCCCCGATGGGGAGATGCAGCGGCACGGCGTTGGCACCCAAGTATTTATGCATTTGGTTGACCACCTCTTGGAAATCGGCGCCCGTGCGGTCCATCTTGTTGACGAAGGCGATGCGGGGCACACGGTATTTGTCGGCTTGGTTCCACACCGTTTCCGATTGCGGCTCCACGCCACCCACGGCGCAAAACACCGCCACCATACCGTCGATGACGCGCAGCGAGCGTTCCACCTCAACGGTGAAATCGACGTGGCCGGGAGTATCGATTAAGTTGATCTGATAGCCGTTCCAATGTGCGGTGATGGCTGCCGAAGCGATGGTGATGCCGCGCTCCTGCTCTTGTTAAGAACAGGATGCGTTCCGAAACCGTAGTCTTTCCTGCATCGATATGCGCAGCGATACCGATGTTTCTCAATTTTGAAATGTTTAAACTCATTATTTTATTTGATTATCAATTATTTGCAAATACAAATCAGGCTTTTGATTCGGGTTGCAAAGGTAAGGAAAATTTCGATGCCAAAATTCCTTACTTTCCGAAATATTAGTATTTTTGTAGCGAAATAGTGATAAAACACTGCGCAAAAAAAAACCATGAGCAAGTATTGAGTCCACTTTAAAAAGTAAGGCAGGGTTAATTTGTTTGAGATTGTTTCATAATAATCTCTGATTTATGCCGATTTTTGGATTATTTTTCGTATCTTTACATCATCAATCAAAACAGGAAAGTGATGTTTAAGAAGACAGCCCCAAACCCTCAACTGGACATGTTCACGGCTCCCGCGATGCAGTTGGGCGACCGTGCCTGCAAGAAGTATTCC
>CACXQV010000101.1 GCA_902769875.1 uncultured Bacteroidia bacterium | reverse complement strand
CCTTCAATATTTGTAATATATGGTCTGCCAAAACTCATAGAAACCTCTTGCCGTATCTTTGTTCTTATCAACGCACGACAGAAAACGGTCCAATGCATCGAGGTTGGTTTGTTGATAGCCTTTGAGTTCCATATTACACGCGCTTTATATCTCTGGGAATTTTCTTGAATCTAATGTTGAGCCGCATCATCTCCTCCTCTGTAAGCACACAGCGGTCGGCATAAATGATATACATCTCGGCTTTGTCCTTCTGTGTGAAGGTGTTGAGGAAATCCCAATCAAGGCAGGTTTCCTCGCCTTTCTTGTAATAGAAATAGTAGTTGTTGTGTTGGAATGTGCCGAGCAGATAAGGGTGTGCGTCTTTGCCTGGATGGATGTAGGCCGAATTTGTTTCGCTGAACCACACGTAGCGGCGAATTGCTTCCGTGTCGGCATTGTCGTTGAGGTTGCCGGTGACGGGGTCAAAAATGGTATCGCCCAATTCGTAGAAATCGAAACTACCGCCAGTGCCTGCTACAACGTTTTTGCCTTCTCCGTAGCCTTTCATCACGCGGCGCACTCGTTCCGCCGTAATGGCTTCAGCATAATCGCACATCTCGCAAAGGATGAATTTGCGGTTGCCGCCGTCTTGTTTGTTGAGGTTGAGGACAGCATGGGCAGTAGTGCCGCTGCCAGCGTAAGAGTCGAGAATGATAGAATTTTGAAGCGTAGTATGAATTAGTAGATATTCAATTAGCGAAGTCGGTTTTACTGTATCAAAACCATGAGTATTTCCGAGTATGTCATTTAGAATGCCTTTCCCTTTTTCTGCTGTCCCACTCACTTCGGTTTTTATGTGACACCAAAATGGAGAAAATTCCTCACTTTCTTCATGTTGGTAATATTTCAACATGGGTTCTCCTGTCTCAAATGTAATCCTATTCCTTTTATATAGATCAAGAATTGTTTCTTCTCCTGCTTGCCACCTTTTCGTTGGAGGAGGAGTATAACCATTAAGTGAAAAAGTCATAGTTTCCCTTTTGTTTTCTCCTCGGTTAGATTTAAGAATTGTTTGCAGACGATAATTACCTTCTTTATCTGTATGTGGATAACTTCTTTCTTTTCCAGAAGAAACAAATAAAAACTTTGGCGTTCCCTTCCCTTTGTAGCAAAAAACAAATTCAGAATCGTTTTGAGGTTTAAACTTTGCTAAACCTGTATTAGAAGGCTTTGCTCGACTTTTCCAAGTAAAAGTCCCAATAAAATTGTTCTTCCCAAAGATTTCATCACAAATCAATTTCAAATTTGCCTGTTCATTATCATCTATGGAAATAAAGATAGCACCGTCTTCTGAAAGCAATCGTTGAAGCAGCACCAATCGCGGATACATCATACAAAGCCACTTGTCGTGTCGCGTAAGGTCATCTATTTCCGAACCTACCACCTTGCCAAGCCAACGGCGGATATGCGGGTCGTTCACATTGTCGTTATACACCCAATTCTCATTACCTGTGTTGTAAGGCGGGTCAATGTAAATGCATTTGATTCTATTTTCGTATTCAGGGAGCAGGGCTTTGAGGGCTTCAAGGTTGTCGCCATGGATAATCATATTGCCGCTGTCGGGCGTGTCGCCGAAGGTATATTTGCGGTCGAGCACCCGAAACGGCACGTCGTTGTGATGGGTGACGACCTTGTCTTTCCCTATCCAATTTAGTGTAGGCATATTGTCTGCGGTTTGCTGGCGATTGACCTATTCAGCGTGACAGGCATCCGAAAACAAAAGGTGCAGACTCGCTTTTTCTGCACCTTGAGGCCTTCGGATGCCCGTACAAACAGATAAGTCTCGTCTGCACCAACGCAGACGCTTGCAGACTTATTCGCATTGTACGATTGAAAGTTCCGAAGTTTCAAGGTATGCCGAATAATTCGCTCGCGCTATGTTATACTATGGTTTAATATTCTGTTTTTCTTTGTTGTATGGAATTTTATATCGTTGTGTTTCTGAGTGCAAATATAGAAAAAATACAACGGAAAGCAGAAAAAACGCTTATTAGGAGGCACAAACAGAGCCGTCAGAAATACGTCTCCACTGCAAACCGGAATTGCTCGATAAAAATCTTCTTGAACGCCGAAATGTTGTTTTGCTCATAGAACAGAAGCATAGCTTTTTTGTAATCAATGCTATCCACCGTTCGGAACGAAATGGGGCAGTAGCCATTGGCGATGAGCATGGCATTGCTTGTGATGCGGGCCACCCTTTTGTTGCCATCATTGAACGCCTGGATATACGAAAGCAGGACCAACACAAAGAGTGCCTTTTCAAACACATTGTCGCGGCTGTTCACCAAGTCACAGGTCTGCTGAAGGGCCTCGCGAATTTGAAATTCGTTATCAATCGGTCTGTAATTGGTCCCCGTGATGCCTACACGGCGCGTCCTGATGTTTCTGTCAACACCCAATTCCTTGACGAGCAGGCTGTGGATATCCTCAATGTGTGCAATGGTGAGCCGCTCCAGATAATCGGGATGGGCCACGATGAAATCGAGCGCGTCCTTGTGGTTGAGTAACATGATGGCCTCTTCCTTGGTCTTTCCCGAGGCTGTCTTTTTCTCCTTCAGCAAACGCTCAGTCTCTAACAGCGAATAGGTGTTGCCTTCAATTTGTGACGACTTCCAGCTGAGATCGATACCCAATCGTTCCATCTCCTTCCGCTTTTCTTCATCGGTGAGTACGGCGAAGTTCTCCGAAAACTGGTGTTGCAAGGCATCCAGTTCCAACATTTCGGCTTCCGTGAACAGGCTCACTTTATTCAATACCTTGGAAATCAGGTCGAAATTGTAACCTGTTTGTATTTGCCGTTCATCCACTTCCTTACTGAAATATTCGTCCAAATCCACTGGAGCAAATAATGATGAGGCGTAATATTTGGTCGCCCGCGCCTTGCCTTCCGAATAAACATAATACTGCGCCACCAACTCATTGATGCCACGTTTCACGGTAGCGAGACTGGCTTTGTCGGATAAGGCATCGGCTATCTGGCCTGACGATTGTCCGGGATGTGCTTGAATATAGGTTAAGAGGTCGTGGTTGTCCATAGTCATTCCAAAAATCGGCTCACAAAAATAAGAAAAACCCTTCAAATCGGCGCAGATGTGAGCCAATTTTTGACATTTTTTTGAGCTGATACGAAGAAAGCCCCCGCTCTATGCAGAGGCTTTTTCACTATCTAATAATATCTTGGGGAATCTATCAACTTTGAATGACTTCCTTTTTTCTTTTTCCCGTCATTGCTGACTTGATCCGCAATCTCCTATGTTTAGGGTTATCCCTTACTGCTCAGGAGATTGCGGGTCTTTGCCCGCAATGACACCAGGGTTCGAGGGCAGTCGATCTGGCGCAATCGTGAACCTTAGAAATACAGGTCTCTCTCACCGTTCTTGATGCGCTCGATACGGCTCTTCAATTCGTCCAAGAACTTCGGGTCGACGTTCTTGAAGTTGTTCTCGATGCACTTCCAGCCTTTGGCTGCGACTTCGGGCGTGGCGTAGTCCACCAAGTATTCGCTCAAAGTAAGAATGGCATTCGGGGTGCAGTAGCGCTTGATGAAGCCCGGCACGCTGAACTCCATGAAGTGCTCGCCCGTGCGACCCAAGCGGTAGCAAGCCGTGCAGAAGCTCGGGATGAAGTCGTGGTCGAGCAGCTTGTCGATGATGTCGCCCAATGAGCGGTCGTCACCAATCTTGAACTGTTCGCGGTCGAGGTTCTGGTCTTCCTGCTTGTCACTGTTCTTCTCCTCTTCCTCATGGTGGTATTTGTAGTCGCCAATCTGCAGGTTGGTGCCGCCGTCGATTTGCGAGATGCCGTATTCGATGGCCTTGGCGCGGAAGGCGGCATCCTCACGAGCGGTCAGGATCATGCCCGTGTAAGGCACGGCCAGACGGAAGATGGCGATGATCTTCTCGAAGGTGTCGTCATCCACGAAATACTTCTTGTCGATGTTCAGACCCGAAGCGTCCTTAATGCGCGGGAACGAGATGGTGTGCGGACCCACGTTGAAGCAAGCCTCCAAGTGGTTGGTGTGACGGATCATGGCCAGCACTTCATAACGCCAATCGTACAAGCCGAAGAGGATGCCAAGGCCGTTGTCATCGATACCGGCCTGCTGGGCACGGTCCATCGAGGTCAAGCGGTAGTTGTAGTCGCCCTTCTTGGTGTTGGCGGGATGGTATTCATTGTAAATCTCGGGACAATAGGTCTCCTGGAAGATCTGGTAGGTGCCGATGCCTGCCTCTTTCACGATGCGGAAGCCTTCCACATCCAAAGGAGCGGCGTTGATGTTGACGCGGCGGATGCTGCCCTTGCCTTTCTTGGTGGCGTAGGTCACCTTCACGGTGTGGGCAATGTACTCAGGCGAGTATTTCGGCGACTCGCCGTAGACGAGGATAAGGCGCTTCTGGCCGTCGTCTTCGAGGGCCTCCACGTTGCGGACGAGTTCCTCATCGGTCAAAGTGGTGCGGATTTGTTCCTTGTTGGAGGAACGGAAGCCGCAATACACGCAGTTGTTGACGCAGTAGTTGCCCACATACAAGGGGGCAAACAACACGATACGGTTGCCATAGATGCGGCGTTTCAGCTCGCGGGCGCCTTCCTTGATCTCTTCCACCAGTTCGGGGTCGGTGGTGTTGACGAGGACGGCGGTCTCCTCCATCGTCAGGCGGTTCTTATCCAACGACTTCTGGATGATTTCGTGCACACGCTCGGGCGTGCTCTTGGTGTTGTTGATGTAGTCCCAAATCTCTTCCGAGGAGATAAACGGGCGGTTGGGCTCGTCGGGGATGCGACATTTTTCGGGATGGAATTGCATATCAGTTTTCAGTTTTAAGTTGTTCAGTTGTCAGTTGTAGGGCTGTCACACTGTGGCAGCCGTACAAATTTTAATTATACATGTTTTTC
>CACXQV010000100.1 GCA_902769875.1 uncultured Bacteroidia bacterium | reverse complement strand
ATACCTCGTTGTCGCTACCGCGTTCCAACAGCAGAAACCCGCTACCGACGTATTTTGCATAAACAGCAAGGGCAATCCGTTTTTCGGATTGCCCTTGCCTATCCTCATTCCGCGAAAGCGGAACTCATTCCGCGAAAGCGAAGCCTCATTCCGCGAAGGCGGAACACTCATTGCGCGAAAGCGGAACTCATTGCGGGCGAAGACCCGCAATCTACGCCCTCATACACCTTCACCGCCAAGACCACCGACTATGCCAGCCGCTTCCGCTTGGTGTTTTCCAGTGGCGTTGCAGGCGAGGCCGCCTGCGAACCGGCGGCGGGCGTGTATGTGTTGCGCCTCATTGATAGGAATGGTGTTAAGGTGCAGAAGATTGTGATTGAATGATTTACGGGGGAGGGCTCGAAGACCCAAACCCAATGTCCGATAGTTCTCGCCCCGCAGGGGCGAGAACGTCATAACCGTAAATCGCAACCTGCGGCACCGCCCCGGCAGGATTCGCCACGCTGTGGTGACAGATTTTGGGCAGACGATGTCGACTCCTGCCAGCCCCACAGGGGCGACAGATTAATCCGTCCTCTGCCCCGTCATCCCCCGACCGGGCAATGCGTCAATAAGTCTCTGTGTATAAGTGTTTTGCGGATGTTCGAATAGGGCATCCGCATCGTTTGTCTCGACGGGTTTGCCATTTTGCATCACCAAAACGCGGTCGCTCATGAAACGCACTACGCTCAAGTCGTGCGAGATGAAGATATAGGTGAGGTTGCGTTCCGCTTTCAAGCGGTTGAGAAGATTCAAGACTTGAGCTTGCACTGACACATCCAAGGCCGACACCGACTCGTCGCAAATCACCAAACGTGGGTTGACCGCCAAGGCGCGAGCGATGCAGATACGCTGCCGTTGTCCGCCCGAAAACTCGTGTGGGTAGCGGTTGTAGTGGTCAGGCTGTAAGCCTACCTGCACAAGCAAGTCGCAAACAGCATCCCGAATTTCCTTGTCGCAAATTGCGTCCCGCAATTTGCCATCTCGTCGAACTGCGGGACGCAGTTCGTTCCTAATGATGCCGTGGACCCTCATAGGCTCTGCGATGGCTTCCCCGATGGTCATACGAGGGTTGAGGGAAGAGTAGGGGTCTTGGAATACGATTTGCGCTTGCTTTCGGAAGTCGCGCAAGTCCTGACCTTTCAGGGCAGTCACCTCGATGCCGTCGAACCACACCTTGCCGCCTGTGGGTTCTGCCAAGCGCAGGATGGAACGCCCCAAGGTGGTTTTGCCGCAGCCCGACTCGCCCACAAGGCCTAAAGTTTCGCCTTCGTAGACTTCCAGACAGACATCGTCGACGGCTTTCACATGGCCATACACTCGGCTGAAGACCCCTTTGCGCAAAGGATACCAAGTTTGCAAATGCTCCACTTTCAGAAGGGGCGGTTGGCTGTAGAGTTGTTGGAGGTGTGCCTGCCGTTCTTCAGGGGTGATTTGCAGGTCGTGTAGAATCTGTTCCTTGCCACCTTGCCATTGCCCGTCCAAAAACTCCTTGACGATGGGCAGACGCTTGAGGCGCACGTCCATTGGCGGACGGCAGGCCAAAAGCCCTTGGGTGTAAGGATGTTGTGGATGACTTAGAATCTGTTTTGCACTACCGCGTTCCAAGATTTCGCCGTTGTGCATAACGGCCACATCGTCAGCAATTTCGGCCACCACACCAAGGTCGTGTGTGATGAAAATCATTCCCATCCCCGTTTCTTTTTGCAGTTGGCGCAGGAGTTTGAGGATTTCCAATTGCACGGTCACGTCCAAGGCAGTCGTCGGTTCGTCGGCGATGAGCAATTTGGGGTTGCAGGCGATGGCCATGGCAATCATCACGCGCTGCTTTTGTCCGCCCGAAAGCTCGTGGGGATAGCTGTCGTAGATGGCTTCGGGCCTTGGCAGCATCACCTGCTTGAAGAGCTGGATGACGCGCTTTTTGGCTTCGGCCTTGCGGTCGCTGAGTTTGTCGAAGGGGCCAAGGGCCGGCCCTTTATGCAGCAAAATCATCTCACTGACCTGATAGCCACACTTATAGACGGGATTCAGTGAGGTCATCGGTTCTTGGAAAATCATCGAAATGCGTTTGCCTCGCACGTCAGCCATCTGGCTTTCTTTGAAATCTTTTATTTCCTCGCCTTCGATTTGGATGCTTTCGGCCTCGATTCGGCTCGATTTTTCGTTGAGCAGGCGCATCACCGCAAGCGAACTCACCGACTTGCCTGACCCCGACTCGCCTACCAAGCCCAAGGTGCGGCCCGCAAACACGTCAAGGTCGATTCCATGTACGGCTTCGCTCCATTGCCCGTCGCGACAGAAGGAGACTTTCAGGTTGCGCACTTTCAGAAGATGAGTCGACATTGCTTCAGATTTTGTGCAAAAGTATCAAAAAAATCGCTATTTTTGTGCAAATTATCCGACCATGAAAAAATATGCTTTTTTAGTCCTTGCCCTGCTGCCATTGTTTGGCTGGGCTCAATTTGACCGCTATTTCATTGAAGCCTCATTGCGTGTCGATTATTGCATCACCGGCAACCACAAAGAGACCACTTTCTCGCTCAAGGAACTGATCCGTGAGCCCTATTGGAGTGGGTCGAAAACCAACCTTATCGACAACTTGGAGTTCGGCTCCTACATCGTCAAAGTTTATGAGACGGGAACCGATAACCTGCTGTTTTCCAAAGGATACCAGAACCTTTATGGCGAGTGGCAGACCACCGACGAGGCCTCCCAAGTGGCCAAGACATTCGAGGAATCGGTCATTGTGCCTTTCCCCAAAGCGAAAATCGACATCGCATTGTGCTACAAGACTTGGGAAGGCCAGCTTCGGGAAGGCATACGCTTCACCGTCGACCCTGAGAACTATTTCATCCGCGACTACGACAACCGTCATCTGCCCGTTTACGACGCTTGGATTGGCAATCAGGACATCACCAAGGCCGTCGACATTGTCATTCTGCCCGAGGGTTACACCCAAGCCGAGATGGGCAAGTTCATCAAAGACTGCGATTTCTTCGTGAAAAGCCTTTTCAGCTATGCACCTTACGACCTCTATCGCGAGAGCTTCAACATCCGTGGTGTGATGGCGCCTTCGGCTGAAAGCGGCTGCACGATGCCGGGCGACCGTATCTACAAGAACACCGTTATGCGTTTCAGCTTCTGGACCTTCGACAGCGAACGCTACTGTATGAGTACCGACAATCGCGACATCCGCGACTTGGCCGGCCAAGTGCCTTACGACCAGATATATATCCTGATGAACACCGAGAAATACGGCGGTGGCGGCATCTACAACTTCTATTGCTCAAGCGCGAGCAGCAATGGCTTTTCGAGTGACGTGATAGTCCACGAGTTTGGACACGGCTTTGCTGGCTTGGCTGATGAATATTACAACGACGATACATACGGCGATATGTATAACAACGACCTTGAGCCTTGGGAGCCTAACTTGACCACACTCGTCAATTTCGATGCCAAATGGAAGGATATGATGGACAAGAAAACGCCTATCCCTACGCCGCGAGAGAAGAAATACGAAAACACGATTGGCGTTTACGAAGGCGGTGGCTACGAGGCCGAAGGTGTGTATAGCCCTAAGATGGATTGCCTGATGAAGACCTTCAACGGCGATGAGTTTTGCCCCGTCTGCCAACGCGCCATCGAACGGATGATTCTTTATTATTCGAAATAACAAGTCCGGCGTTTCGACGGGCTCAACGCGCTTTGGCTCTTGAACTTGTCGAATGGCCAGCATTGAAACGGGAAGCCATGAATTATTTAGACATCATCATCGCCATCGTCCTTTTCGTATTCGGTTTCAAAGGCTTTCGCAAAGGATTTGTCATCGAGGTGGTCACCTTGCTGGCATTTGGTGTCGGCATCTATGGCGCGATGCATTTCTCCGACTTCACTGCCGCACACCTGCAAGAAGTGATGGAAATCAACCCCAAATACCTGAATACCATTGCTTTTGTGCTTACATTCATCCTTTTGGTCATCGTTGTCAATATGATTGGGCGGGCGGTTACGGGTTTGATTAAAGCTATGAACTTGAGCTTTTTCAACAAGTTGGGTGGCTTTGTCTTTGGTATGGCGAAAGGCGTGTTGTTGTGCAGCATTTTGTTGCTGGTGCTCAACAATTTCCAGTTGATTGGTGTGCTGAAGCCTGAAGTGCGTGCGCAATCGAAGCTGTATCCGTACATTGAGGAGACGGTGCCTTACGTCTATCGCGGTTTTGATTTGGTCAGGGATTACGCCAAGGAAGTCTTGCCGGAACATCAAACCGAGGAGAAAGAAAAAACGGAACCGCAAGGCTCCGTTGTGTAGATGCAAAGTTGTTTGGATCTTAAATCACCCCTCGCTCCAATAAGGTCATAATCGTTTCAATCTCATCGTCTTCGGGGTTGTTGTGCGGGTCGTATTCCGTCTTCAGGTTGTAGCCCCACAGACGGGCGAAACCTTGGTAGAAGAATGCCCTGAACTTGCCCCTCAGCTCTTGGACGACTTGGTAGGTCGTGTTGCCAGTCTCGCGGTCGATGAGGCGGACGAGGATGAGCCCTTGTGTGATGGTCAGGTCCTTCAGCTCGTCAGTGTATTGGTCCGTGATTTCCTTTTCGGCTTGTTTCATCAAGCGGTTGCGTTCTTTTTTGTCGGGGATGTTGGCCAAAATGGAATCGTATTCGTGCATCTTGGCCCCAGCAAGTTTGGCGTATGGATATACCTTTTTCACGTTGTTAGCCAAACGGCGTCCCTTGTTCGTCTCTGTGATTTGCAGGTAACGTTGCATCAGGTCGATGTCGACTTCGGGCAGATAGACGATGAGCGTGGTGTCGCCGTTTTCCTCGATGCGACCATATACGACAGTCCCAGTGATGGGTTCGGTGGGGTTGGTGAAGTCGACGACGCTTGATTTGGGCTGGTTCGTAGGCTTCTTGAGGGTGATTTTCATCGTTTCGGTGGATTTGGAAATCACTTGCGCGAAACCGACGGTGCTCATCAAAGCGATGAAGACGATGAAGGCTAGTTTTTTCATGGCGATTCGTTTTTTTGCTTGTTCAATGCAGAATGATATGCAACTATTGTGCCAAAAAATCATTTTTCAATGATCCAGTCCGAAACCGTCTTGGTCTCTTTTGTGAAAGCGATGCCTATCTTGACGACAGGCTTGCCCTCGGCTTGGTAAGGAATCGCGTAATCCTTCGAGTTGATTTGCGCCAAGGCCTCTTGCGCCGAGCCGCGCATCTTCAGTTCCATCACATAGACCGTGTCGCGCATAAACACGACCACATCGGTGCGGCCCCGCGCCACCTTCACCTGCGTGAACGTGCGGTA
>CACXQV010000099.1 GCA_902769875.1 uncultured Bacteroidia bacterium | reverse complement strand
TGAGATTTCCAGCACTTTCCAAACAAATTAATATTTATTTTATAAAGAGGTGTGTAACATCAAAGATTACAGAGGTTTGTGCAAAAAGAAAAGCCGCTGGCCAAAGCAGCGACTTTTCAAGTATTGTGTTTCATAGTGAGTTGTGGAACCCGCCGAAAAGGATAATCACTTCTTCACAATCGTGAAACTCTTTTCATCCACTGGCTCAATGGCATAGCCCGGATTCAATGAGATTTTGGCATCGCAATGGTCCTCAGAATAAGGGATGATGAAGCTTGACCAATTATGGGTGTGCATGATGCCGTTTCCTACCTCGAGGGTGCCGAAAGAGCCTCGTAATTGCATCGTATTACAGATTACGCCGATAGTATCGTACGCGACAAGTCTCTCGGAGGGATTGAAACCGAAATTGATGTTATCGTTGGGAATCACTAACCATTTGGATTCAGAAAAACGCGCCCTCAATTCGGCATCTTCCTTGTCGCGGGCTTCAAGGCGATTTCTTTCTTTGTTGAGATATTCTGTCAGACCATAACGCGCTGATATTCTTTCTATTTCGGTATTGTCAATTGTATCTGGAATGGCAACCTCCGTTGAAATCACATCGGGAAGGGTTTTACCTGAACAGATGCTGTTTCTCCAATCGGGAATCATTTCATCTATCAGGAGTCCGTAGGCGGGGCCTGTGAGATAGGCGAACGAGTTGCCGAAGCCGCTACCGTCCATTCCTTTCGTAATGGCAGCAGCGACCAATCCCTTTCTAATTGCTTCATTATCATTGTCCAAAGGTAGCAATTTGAAGGCAGTGTATTCCGCCATTCCTTCGTGACACTCAAACTGGTTTTCGTTGCCGTTTGGGAACAACGTTTGACGATATTTGCGCACTGTCATCGCATCGCGCAGGCCTTTCGTTAGGTCTTTGGAATCGTTTTGCAGCAAGTCTTTCAAGATGCCCAATTCAAGTTTCAGCAGCAGTTCGCCTTCCGTTTCGTCGAGATGTTGGTTCGAAGACCCGCATAAAGGCAATCCGATTTCGTCTTGGATGCAGTGCAGACTCTCATGAATCAGAAGATGCGTGTTGGTCAGCAAATCTCGGCTGCCGTCCCATATTACGCAAGTCCAATCCTCGCCACAATAAGTTATGGATGTGTTGGCGATAATGATGTCTTCAGGAAGTTGTCCGAAATAAAGGTTTCCTTTTTGGACGAGAGTGTTTTCCTTGTTTTGCTGATTGGCAACGAGATTCCGTGTTTGAACATCGACAAACATCGTTGGGCCGTATAGTGTTTTGCCCCATAATTTGCCGTTGTCCGCATCGGAAACTTTTTTCAGGTTCTCGAAACTTGGAGCGGCTTTCTCCATCGGATTGGAATTGGATTGTGAACAAGAAGTGCTTGAAACACAAAGAACAAGCGCTAAAACCACATAGTAAAAACTCTTTTTCATATCGGATAAAATTTGAATGATTTATAGTGATACGGAGAAAGGACGAAAAAGTTACACAAAGCATAAAAAATCATTCCGAAGCGAGAAGTTTTCGCATGTCTTCAATGTCAGGCAACGCCTTGCGAAGGTTTTCGGGCATATCGGCAGAGGTTTTGTAGGTGGCCACGCCCATTGGGCTATCGTATCTTTGGATGACGTATTCCACAAACTCCTTGTTTGCTGATTTACAGAGCACAATGCCTATTGATGGATTCTCGTGGGGCTTGCGGACCTTGTCGTCCAAGATTTGCAAATAAGTGGTCAATTGGCCAAGATACGACGGCTTGAACTTGCCAGTTTTAAGTTCCACGACAACCAGAGCGTTCAATTCACGGTTGAAAAATATCAAGTCAGGGAAGAATTCTTCTCCGTAAACCTCAAGATGGTATTGGTTGCCCACAAAAGCGAAATCATTGCCGAAAGTCATGATGAATTTTTTGATATTTTGGACAATCTTTTGCTCCACTACCCTTTCGTCCACATCTTGCCCATCCCGTTCCCCGATTTCTTCCACATTGACGAAATTCAAGGCGTACGAATCCTTGAACATCATAACGGCTTTGCGGGCGATGACGGAATCGGGTAAGGTTTGTTTGAAATTGTTCGGAAGTGTTTCTCGGTTTTCGAATGCTTTTTGTTTGATGAGCCTTTCGAGGGCTTCAACCGACAAATGCTCTTCTGCCGTGCGGCGAATGTAATAATAACGGGCTTCGGTGTCTTTACATAACATTATTAGTCTTGAGTGATGTGTAAAAGGCACATTGAGAAAGTCTTCTATCGGGAATTCTGCTATATTGGGAATGGTGATTGCATGAAATATATCTATTTGATTTTTAGATGCTTGTAATTCAGCGGTCGTAACCGCTGAATTTGACGGCAATAATTCAGCGGTCGCAACCGCTGAATTTGGCGATAGTGATTCGGCGTTTGTGGCCGCCGAAAAGTCTTCCATCGTTTCGGCCATTCGGTTAAAAGCATCGCCATCTAAAACAATCCAAGCCTCATAGAATCGTCTCATATCTCTTAATTGGGTTTCAGAATACCCACGAAGTCCAGGCAATTCTTTTCGTAACTGCTCGCTGATTTTCTTCAAAGCCCCTGTTCCCCAAACACCCTTTCGAGTATTCTTCGAAAGGTACTTTCCAATGGCAAAATACACAGCAAGTTGCACACGATTGACATCTTTCAAAGCCTCATATTGGCCTTGAAGGATAGCAGTCTTGATGGCCTCAACAGCCTGCAACAACGGTAATTGCGAATTATCTTCCATAAAACGAAGTTTTGCATTTTGACCTTGCAAAGGTACGAAACTATTCGCTTGACGCAAAACTTTTGTTTCCCAAGCAGATAAAACAACAAAAAAGTCGCCAATCACTCAGCGACTTTTTAGGTTCTTCGTTCCGTTTCGGTCAGTTGTTCATGTAGGAAACTTGACCCATCAGCGTGGTGTTCATTGATTCGTATGCGGCAGCGTAGCCAAACAGGTAGCGCAACACGTTGCGGCTGGGTTGCTGTTGCTCGCTCTCCCTACGGAAAACCTCCCTGATTTGTGATACCAACACTGCGTCTTCAACGGATGAGGGGTAAGTGTAACTATTTGTCATAGGCGTTTTTTAGGTTTGACTTTACCTTTAAACGCGACCTTTCGGATATTATTTTACGCGGGGAAAGATTTTTTCTCTTTTTTTTGACTTTCTTTTTGCTATTGGCCTTTGGCTATTGGCAATTGGCAACTCCATTGCTAGTATGAAGTCTCTCATTTTATAGAAAGCTGCCAAAAGCTAATGGCCTATGGCCAAAAGCCGATTAATAAGTCAGTGTCATATTATTGGCAACCATCATCTTACGCAAGTTGATCAAGGCATAGCGCATGCGGCCCAGTGCCGTGTTGATGCTCACGTTGGTGATGTCGGCGATGTCCTTGCGACTCCACTGTGGGAATGCGGTTCTCCTTGCGGAAATGGTCGATGACCAAATTGTGGGCGATGCGCATGGCAAACTGCACAAAACGGCCATCGTCCTGATAGCATTTCGACTTGACCGTCTGGATAATCTTGACGAAAGTGTCCTGAAAGACATCATCGGCCAACTGCTTGTCTTTCACGAGCGTGAGTATGTAGGAATAAACTTGTTTCTGGTATCTACCAATCAATAATTCAAAACTATGAACGTCGCCGTTTTGGTAACGCTCAATCAATTCTTTGTCGCTTTTCACTATGTTGGACATCAGGTCCCCCTTTCTTTGTGCACTCATCGTAAGTGCTTGTTAATAAAGGGTATAAATCTTTCGATAGCGTCTCTCCTATTGATTAGTTGGTGAATAATTACAGCGCAAAAATACGGATTTTTTTGAAAAGCCAAGAGAAAATGAGATTTTTTTTCGCGGGAGGGCAATAAATTTGGCAACTAAAAACACAATGGTTCATTTCTGAAATGCTGCTGAAACAATTTTTTCCATACCTTTGCCGATTCAATTGAGCTGCTATGGAAAACAACAATTCGTCCATCCCTCTTTCACAAGCTATCGAGGCCATCAAGACCGCTATTTTGCAAGGGCAATACGAGGCATTGAAAGATGTCAATCGTGTGCAACTTGCCGTGTATTTCGCCATCGGAAAGTTTCTTTCGGGAAATACCCGAAAAGGCGTTTGGGGCACTGGTGCCTTGAAGAAAATCAGCGAACAGCTACGAAAGGAATTGCCCGGACTTCGTGGGTATTCGGAGACCCAACTAAAAGATATGAGAAGGTTTTACGAGGCATGGACACTTTTGGATGGAGACAATTCATGTGTCGAGGGTAGTGCAGCAGTTGCGACCACAGAAATGCTTCCGATGAATTCGGCGGTTGCGACCGCCCAATTAGCATCGACAAATTCGGCGGTCGTAACCGCCGAATTACAAACAACTGCAAATCAAATAGATATTTATCACGCAATAACCATTCCCAACATAGCTGAATTTCCTGTTGAGGATTTCTTCAAAGTTCCATTTACCCATCATTCCAGACTAATTTTGCTTTGCAAAGAAATGGAAGCACGCTACTATTACATCCATCGCACGGCAGAAGAGCATTTGTCAGTGGAAGCCCTCGAAAAACTCATCAAGCAAAAAGCCTTTGAGAACCAAGATAGGATTCCAAACAATTTTGTTAAAACCATTCCCAACGCTACCCTTGCCCGCAAAGCGGTGATGATGTTCAAAGACTCATACGCCCTGAATTTTGTCAATGTGGAAGAAATCGGGGAACGCGACAAGGAAGACGTGGACGAAAGGGTTGTGGAACAGCAGATTGTGCAAAACATCAAGAACTTCATCCTCACTTTTGGGAAAGACTTTGCCTTTATCGGGAACCAGTATCATTTGGAAGTTTATGGCGTTGAGTTCTTTCCCGACCTGCTCTTTTTCAACCGCGAACTGAACGCTTTGGTCGTCATTGAATTGAAAACGGGCGAATTCAAGAGTTCCTATCTCGGACAATTGATGACCTATCTCCGCATCTTGGACGACCATGTAAAAAAGCCACACGAAAACCCTTCCATTGGCATAGTGCTCTGCAAATCAAGCAACAAGGAACTTGTGGAATATGTCATTCAAGATTACCACAAGCCGATGGGCGTGGCTACCTATAAAACCTCAGCCGAAATGCCTGAGAACCTGCGAAAAGCATTGCCAGATGTGGAACAATTAAGAAACCTGTTATCGGAGAACTAAGGTATGAAAGAAAACAAACCATCCTATATCACCATCCGCAACGCGAAGGTCAACAACTTGAAAAGCATCAGTTTGCAGATTCCGAAGAACAAGCTAGTGGTTATCACTGGCCTGTCGGGATCGGGTAAGTCGTCCTTGGCGTTCGACACGCTTTATGCGGAAGGTCAGCGCCGCTATGTGGAGAGCTTGAGTTCATACGCGCGGCAGTTCATGGGCCGACTCAACAAGCCCGACGTGGAGAGCATCACGGGCCTCTCGCCCGCCATCGCCATCGAACAGAAGGTGAACTCCCACAATCCGCGTTCCACCGTGGGCACCAGCACCGAGATCTACGAATACCTGAAACTTCTCTATGCCCGTATCGGCAAGACCTACTCCCCTGCCTCGGGCAAGCTGGTCAAGAAGCACCAGGTGATGGATGTGGTAAACCATATCCTCGGCCTGCCGACGGGCAGCACGGCCTACATCGTCGCACCGCTTCACCTGCCCGAAGGCCGCAGCCTCGAAGATCACCTCAACATCCTCATGCAGCAGGGCTTCTACCGTATTTTATATGACCGCATCAAGGTCAACGAGAGCATGGACGACGCCATCGGGCGCATCTCCGACTCGGTGCAGACTGCCTTCTACGAGGGCAAGGAGACCTGCCAAGTGATCAGCGAACTTGATGGCGAGCGCAAGGAAGCCGACTTCTCGTCGCGTTTCGAGGCCGACGGCATCACCTTCGAGCCGCCCACAGCTAACATGTTCGCCTTCAACAACCCCTACGGTGCCTGCCCCACCTGTCAAGGCTTCGGCAGCGTCATCGGCATCGACCCCGACCTGGTGGTACCCAACAAGAGCCTGTCGATCTACGAGAACGCCATCGCCTGCTGGCGCGGCGAGAAGATGAGCGAGTGGAAAGACGCCCTCATCCGTGTGGCCGACAAGGTGGGCATCCCCATCTTCAAGCCGTTCTACGAACTCACCGATGAACAGGTGAGCCTCCTTTGGACCGGCAACCAGTATTTCGAAGGCATCGTGGACTTCTTCAACTATGTTGAGACACAGTCGTATAAGATACAATACCGCGTGATGCTGTCGCGCTACCGTGGCAAGACGGTCTGCCCCGAATGCCACGGCACACGTCTGCGCCGACAAGCGCAATATGTGAAGGTGGGCGGCAAGAGCATCACCGACCTCGTGCTGATGCCCTTGGACGAGCTGAAGGCCTTCTTCGACCACCTCAAACTCGACGAGACCGACAGCAAAATCGCCTCTCGCCTACTCGTGGAAATCAACAACCGTCTGGATTTCATCATCGAGGTGGGCTTGGGTTACCTCACCTTGAACCGTCTCTCCAACACGCTTTCGGGCGGCGAGTCGCAGCGCATCAACCTCGCGACTTCGTTGGGCAGCAGCTTGGTCGGCTCCACCTATATCTTGGACGAGCCCAGCATCGGCTTGCATTCCCGCGACACCGAGCAACTCATCAAAGTGCTGAAACGCCTGCGCGACATCGGCAACACCGTCATCGTGGTGGAACACGACGAGGAGATCATCCGTGCCGCCGACTACATCATCGACATCGGTCCGATGGCGGGTGCCTTTGGCGGCGAAGTCGTGTTTGAGGGCGACATCAAGCATCTGATCAACTGCGAGAAGAGCCTCACCACGCAATACCTCACGGGCAAGATGAGCATCCCCGTTCCCACTCACCGACGCAAGAGCGCCAACGCCATCGTCATCAAGGGCGCGACGCAGAACAACCTCAAAAACCTCACTGTGCGCTTCCCGCTCAACATGATGACCGTCATCACGGGTGTGAGCGGCTCGGGCAAATCGACCTTGGTGAAGGATGTGCTCTACCCCGCCATGAAACGGCAACTGGGCGAAAACGCCGAGAAATGTGGCAGTTACGGTGCCTTGGAAGGCGACCTGCGCCTCATCCAGGCCGTCGAGTTCATCGACCAGAACCCCATCGGCAAGTCGTCGCGCTCCAACCCTGCCACTTACCTCAAGGCCTATGATGAAATACGAACACTGTTTTCGGAGCAAAAACTGGCCAAGCTGCGTGGCATCAAACCTGCGTTCTTCTCCTTCAATGTGCCGGGCGGTCGCTGCGAAGAATGTGAGGGCGAGGGCGTGCAAAAGATCGAGATGCAGTTTATGGCCGATGTCTACCTGCCTTGCGAGGCCTGCCACGGCATGCGCTTCAAGGAAGAGGTCTTGGAGATCAAATACGACGGCAAGCACATCTCCGACATCCTCAACATGAGCATCGAGGAGGCCATCGACTTCTTCGAACACTCGTCGGAGCGGCAGACTCCCATCGTCGGGCGCATCGTCAACCGTTTGAAGCCTTTGCAGGAAGTCGGTTTGGGCTACCTGAAACTCGGGCAGTCATCGAGTTCGCTCTCGGGCGGCGAGGCGCAGCGCGTGAAGCTGGCCTATTTCCTCATCAAGGGACAGGTGGAGAAGCCCACGCTCTTCATCTTCGACGAGCCGACCACGGGTCTGCATTTCCACGATGTGAACAAACTGTTGGAGTCGTTCAACGCCTTGATTGCCAACGGCCACAGCGTCATCATCATCGAGCATAACATGGATGTCATCAAGTCGGCGGACTGGGTCATCGACCTGGGTCCCGAGAGCGGCAACAAGGGCGGTGAGATCGTCTTTGAAGGCACACCCGAGGACTTGGTGAAGTGCAAGGCATCATATACGGGTAAAGCATTGAAAAACAAGTTGTAATTATGTCACAAAACCCTGCGTGATGGAAACGAAACCTCACCTCAAAGTCGTCATTGCGGGCTTGACCCGCAATCTCCCAAGCCACGAAGGACTGTCTTCGCGCACAGGAGATGGCGGATCCTTGTCCGCCATGATGGCATAACGTTTAATGTAGAACATCCCATAACAATATGAAACCATCAGAAATCAACCAACCCTTGAGTGAGCGGCAGCAGAAGGTAGTGGACACCCTGCTTGGCCTCGGCATCGACTTCGACATCAAGTTCCACCCGCCGTTGGGTTCCATCGAGGAATCGTTGGCCTACTGGGGCAAGTTCGAGGCCACGCACTGCAAGAACCTGTTTTTCAGGAACCATAAGGGCAACAAGCACTACCTTGTCATCTTCGAATGCATGCACCAAATGGACATCCACGACCTCGAACAGCGTCTGCACCAAGGCAAGCTCACCTTCGCCTCGGAAGCCCGCATGGAGAAATACCTCGGCCTGAAGCCCGGCAGCGTCTCCCCCTTCGGCCTCATCAACGACGAGAACCACGAGGTACACCTCTTCATCAACAAAAACCTCTTGAATGCCCCACGCTTAAGTTTCCATCCCAATGACAACACAGGGACGATTATTATTAGTCAGGAGGACTTTATTAAGTTCTTGGAGGCTATGGGGAATTCGTATGAGTTTGTGGAGTTGTATGATTGAAACTTCAGTTCGATTGGAACCAGTTATTTGCTAATTTTGCAATCCTAAATGCAGAAGTTATGGATAAAAGAACCGAGTTGAGGAAAGCCCTTTCCGCACTTAACAAAATGGTAAAAACACAAACAGATATCGATGATGCCTTTTTCTGTGCCCTCGGTCCTGTCTGCCTCAAATACGGCAGTCCTGGCACTCCGCCAACCTTCAAGAAAGGCTTTGGAATTTCTCACATTATTGCCAAACGCGATTACGAGCACACCTCAGACCCGATAGCATTTCCTGAAACTGGCTTGGAAGTGGCCCGCAAACTGATGGATGTCATCGTTTACGGAACAATAACGAAGACCATACCAGCGAAGCAATGCGTTCACCTGCAAAAAGATGGTTTTGAGGCTGTTATCTCACAGAATTGGCACGGCGACAAGGTGAACTGGCTACTGACGGGATGGAAACAAATAAAAAACGGGTGATTTCTCACCCGTAATTCGTCTCGGTGAACCAAGGCAGGTTAGTACTGCGTTTGGCCTACGCATCATGCGGTTATGTTTAGTCGCCGCAAGATGGGAGCAAAACCGATGCAAAAATACATATTATTTGAATAATTGATGCGATAATGCGATTTTTTTATTTTTTTGAGGTGATGGGGAATTCTTATGAGTTTATTGAACTATATGATTGAAAATGAGCAAAAACCAAAACGAATTTGGTTATTTGGCGTAATTTTGTTTGGTTATTTGGCGCAAATCCCAATGACAACACGGGGACGATTATCATTAGCCAGGAGGACTTTATCAAGTTTTTGGAGGCGATGGGGAATTCGTATGAGTTTGTGGAGTTGTATGATTGATGCTTTGATAGTTTTTTCAGCCAAAAAGTTTCTTGAGTTTTTTCTTGATACGGCGAAACTGAACCTCTCGCCAAATTGGGTAACGCCACCTTAGTTCAAGTGTCTCACAAGGTTTGATAATTGTGCCTTCCAGAACAATGGAATCTGTTCCTGCATAATACAATTGATAAGTGGGAGAATTATTATATGGCACCTCGGAAAGAGGTTTAGGAATGAAAATCGGATTTTTAGCTGGAAGCCAGATTTGGATAGTCCTATATCCATCTTCTCCCCACCATGCATCGCGGAAAGTCACACATATTCTTTCGTCCGATTTAGTATCAAAGTACCAATCCAAAAAATCAATTCGTTGGCTCAAAAATGTGCGTACTGATTGTGCCTCAATCAAATAATCCAAATTCAATGATGGAAAATTCTTTTCATAATCTCTTGCTGCTTCCATTTGCAACAATGACACAAGGCTATCTATTCTTCCACTTTCCAAATATTTATGACAACAATTGCTTATTTCATTCTTATAAATGTATTCCACCGTATCGCGAAATCTCTCATTCTTATTCAAATAATACAATATTAGATACGGATATACAGCACCATCAGTTTCGATTCTTGAATTCGAGATAATTTCATTATTTGACCATTCACAATTTGACCATTCTCCACTAATAGGTGTTGGTGTTATTGACAAGTCAAAATCCCATGCTGGACCTGCATATAGTTTTGCTGTTTCATTAATTCCATACATAAAAAAACTACTGACTCCCCCATCCATATTATGAGTGATTTCTTGAAGCAAATAATATCTCGCGAAAGAAGATATATCTATGTTATCTTGAATCCACTCATCAATGCTTCCATCTGTTTCAGAACGATTTGACAAATATGTTATTTTCCTTTTAAACATTTCCGTCATAGTATCGTTTTCTTGTTCAGAAATGTGTTTTGGAAGAATTATCTCAATTGGATTGTCCAAACTTAATCCCATCTTTTTTTCTATCAAAAAACCTTCAATTCGGTTGACATCCATACATTCTTCAACTTTATTAGTCATTTGATACAATCCCCTATATTCTGAATTGAAATAAAGAGAGATGAATTCATAACGAGGAGCAGGTACTCCCATTTCCGTAGCCAAATCTAAAGAAATAGCATTCCGAATATAGCTTTTATCAAATGCATTAGCCAAAAGAGTAAAACGTTTGCCATCTTTCAAACTCAATAATTGTTTATGATTCCTTAATTTAATACTAAAAGGCTTTTTATCCGCTCTTGTAAAAGTTGTGTTTCCTCGTGATTTGATATGTGTAAGATAATCGCAAAACAATGTATCTCCACCGGATGAAACGAGAACGGCGTATGCTGATGTTTTGTAATTCCTGTTCCTTAAAATCGAATCCAAATCTTCCTCTGGAAGCGTAATATATAGTGATGGCAGTCTTGTTTCCAATGAATCTTCCGATTGATTAGGCGTATCCAATATCTCTTCTGAATGATTGGAAGAACAACCAACAAAAACCAATAAAACAAAAAACAAAATGTACTTTTCTTTCCTCATCATTTATTATAGCGGACTTTAACTTGATTAGATGTTTAGTTTTTTTTATATGAATAACATACCAAATGAACATTTTACCAGGGCAACCGCACCAAAGCGGTGGTGATTTGTTTCAATAATCGGTCGTTTTTGAGTCTGTCTTCAGCGGGTCATGGGAGCGGGGAGAGGCATAAGCG
>CACXQV010000098.1 GCA_902769875.1 uncultured Bacteroidia bacterium | reverse complement strand
GTAGTCGTATTGGTCTATCAGAAACTGCTTGGCTTCTGGTGTAACATGTTTATATACATGCTGATAGGCTTCCTCTTGATTTTGGTCAAATACTTCCTCCAACCCTTGGTAAAAGTTCTCCAAAAACGCTTTGCCCAACTCTACCGAGGCATCGGTTGTGCTGACGGTGCTCTCTGTGCTTGTTTTGTTGTCAGTGTTTTGTTTGTTGTTTCCATTGTTGTTGCAAGCCATCATGGCGAATGCGACGGTTGCCATGGTGATACAGATGAATAGTTTTTTCATGATGAAATGGGTTTGATTGGTTTGACGGGGCAAATATAGATAAAAACCTTATTGTTGTCTCCGAAAACCTATTCTATCTTCACCCGACTAATCACCCCGCGGTTGCTCCCCGAATCGAAAAACACGCTGTAGGCATAGCCACCATGCACCTTGAATACCCTTGGAAAAATCTTTTTGCTAGCCTTTTGTCCCATGCCGACTGTTCCCGCCATCGGGTCGTAAAGACCAAGGTAGTTCATCCCGTTTTTAATGAACAAGCCGTAGGTCTTGCCTGTGGCCTTGTCAGTGAGGAACTCATTTTGGAAATGTTTTTCTCCAGAAGTGATTTTCAACGACTGCCGTTTTGCAATCTTGAAGTCGGGACCGATTTCTACGATTTCGCGGTTGTCAAGATCGGCAAACTGAAGCAAACCGTTGACTTTCAATGGGACAATCTGACATTCCTTTTTGGCCATCATGGAGCAATACCATTGTATCATCCCAAGCAAGGTAGGGGTTTCAGCCAAGCGTACCAAATTCCCGTCCCAAGTTCCTTCGTTGATGAGGTCGATGCCCGGGCTTCCTCGTTCAGCTTTTTTGATGCTCTTGGAAACTATGCTTTCTCCTTTCCCGTTGTCATTTTCCACATAGTTGGACTCGAGGGTGAAGTTTTCCGCCATCGCCTGATGGTATTCGTTTTGTATCTTCATCCATGCCGACTGGCAGGCACGGTAGCCGAGGGTGTCGATGAAACTGCAAAGGTATTGCGGCTTTGCGTCGGGAACGCCTTTCATCACGTAAAAGAAGTCTTGGCTTTTGCCGTGGTTAAATTTGAGCCAATAAAGGCCTCTGTCATGCACAATCGTCTTGACGATATAAGCCCCGTTGTACTCGCACACGATTTTGAGCAGTTTGTTGCGGTAGTCCTCCCGCGAGAAGGTGGAAACGGGCAGAATGTCTTGTTTTTCATCAAGATACACCTGCAAGCAACTGTCCTTTCCGACGAGGATGAGGTCGTCGAAAGCGTCAATGTAGAACTTTTCAAACAGTTGGTCGTAGTCCTTGTGGGCTTGTTCAATGCCTTCGGTGTCGAGGACGACCATCGATGAAGTCTTGGGTTGGTTCTCCAAAAGGTAGATTTTTCCGCCCAAAAACGCGATGTCGGCGATGTTGCGGTTGGAGCCAGATCGGTAAAAGTCTTTGCTTGCCGAGACGGCAACTTCCTGAAGGTCGTAACTCATCTTGCGCATACGGAAACTGACGTTGATGGAGTCGCGCTGCAACTGCTTAGGCGTGAGGCTCACCAAAGTATCTTGATAGCCGATGCAAGAATAATACAGGTTGACGGTCTCCGAGCGGTCGAAAAGCGGCAGATCGTAATGCCCTTTGGCATCGGTGCTGGTGCCATAGGGCGTGTTCACGATGCTGATGTTCACGTTCTCCACTCCGAGGTTACCGTAAACGGTGGTTTTGGTCTGGGCGAAAAGCACAGAACTGAGACAAAGCAATATTATTAAGGTGAAAATAGTTCTTTTTTCCATAAGTCAATGTGTTATTCTTGGACCAGATGCGCCTTGTGATTCTCTTTCAAATAAAAAACGCCGTCGAAAACCTGAGCCCATTTGCCTGGCTTGCAGTCATAGCCCAATATGGTGCTATTGAAAACCATGTCAGTCCAATCTTTTCTTTGGCTCAAATCGCAAAAGCCATATTCCATACCACGCTGGTTCAGTTGAAATTCCATCGATGTTGAATCCGGTACAATCGCTGTGCTGTCGGTTGCATAGAAATAGCCCTCGCTACCACCACCCGAAGTGAAAGCCAAGGAATACAACTGCTTAGGGAATGCCTTTTCAAGATGCTCACCACAAAGCACATACTTGTTGTACAAATCCGGGTCAGGCTCTTTGCCGTAATTGATTTGGTTGATGTGCTTGGCACCATGGAAGTTGGCAGTCCAAAGGATGACTTTTCTTTCAGGGAAATGGTTCAGGTACCATGTCACATTCTCGGCCATTTGTCGGTCGCGGATGTTGATGCCTTCGTTTTGTGCATCCCACTCGGTGAATCCCAATCTCACCTGTTCCGAAAACGCCAAGGCGTTGTCAATGGCCATGTCAAGGATGGCCTTCTTTTCCAAATCGGTTTCCTCTTCCAAGGCTTTTCGGGCTTGGTTCATCTTCGAATCAAAGTAATCCAATTCTTTATGGGTCAAAGTGGTATCCATGCTCATCATACGGTCGTGAATGGGCATCAGGGAGTCAAAAACACATCCTCCCAACACGCTTGAAACGCTTGGTGAGGAAGCCATCAAATAAGGGATGAGGAAATAGTCACTGAGAGAAGGGTTGCAGTCCATACCCCAATACCTCACCTTGCCACTACGCATGGCTTCCACCAAAGAGGATGCTTCTTTTGTCTGGCTCCACAAAGGATTCCAGGCATTGGCCACATCAAGATAGTTGCTGTCGATGCATAGTGGCGGCAGAACGCCCTGCAATACAGCGCCATCAAGGAAGCCCATGCCTTCCAATACGACATCATATTCATTGTTCGAATTGAGGTATTCAATCAATTTTGACTTGATTTCAAAGGTCTTGCCGTCGGCATGACCGGCTTCACCTAAAATCACAATGCGCTTGTCCTTGACGGCGTTTTTGATTTGTTCAAAACTGGTGGATTCGTCTGAAAAATCCATGAATAGGTCGGCGATTTGCTTTTCAGCTGGTGTGCTACACGAAATAAAGATGCCTCCCGCCATCAGCAGGAGCGCAAGCAGGGTGTAAAGTCGAATGTTTTTCATAGCGTTATGGTTTTGAATACTATTCTGCAAAACTACATCAAAAAAACGCAGTAATTACCTTATTTCACATTGATTGTAGCATATTTATATTCCTTCCCGTCATCAAACCGCAACAGATACTCGCCCTTGTAAAGCGCCAGCTTGAACTCGTTTTCATCCTTGCCGTACATGTATTGGTCGATGGGGACGCATTGCTCGCCTTCCGATTTCAGGAACGCGCTCACGCAACCCTCGGGGAAACCGTTTTTGTTGATGAAACGGCGATCGATGGTGTAAAGCACCTTGCCGTTATAGAGTTTCCAGTCGGGGATATTGTCTTCAATGAAGCGCGTGCGCGGCAGGCAGCAGGTGGCATCCATGCCTGAGGTACATGGGTAAATATGCTTCACCGTGTCATAAAGAAGGATAGGCTCGCGATTGGGCATCGCATCAATCAAGTCGTAATAAACGGTTTGCAAGGAATCGGTTTCGCCGTATGGGTCGTCGAAGAATGTGCATTGCATCGTGAACGGGTCGATGCCGGATTGTTCTTTGAAATATCTGCCCATCGTGTACCATCCGTTGCGGTCGGCGATATGCCCGAAGCCGCCTAAAAGCAGGAATTTTGCTTCAGGGTCTTGGCTGATGATTCTTTCGACAAGGTTTTTGGCTTCGTTCACTTCACGGTCAACGCCGAAGCCGTCGCCTTCGTAAGGCACGAGCGTATAGCCCAAATTGAGCGCGGTCCTGAGCATATCGCCATAGACAGGCTCGTCGCTGTAGAACCCCGTTTCGCCCAAAAGCACCGTGCGCCTCTCGTTGAGCAAGGAATCCTTTGCAAACAGGGTCTCGGCGGCGAGATAACGGTAGCCGTTTTCATAGCATTTCTCTAACCAGCTGATAACGAAAGCCCTATTATGTGGGTTGAAGTGCCTCTCGTTCATCATAATGACGCGGTTGTTCGCGATGATGCTGTCCATCGTTTCCGACAAGGGAAGGGCTCTCACATCCTTATAACTATTTTTGAATCTCATATTGTCGAGGAATTGTGTCCCACAAGCCTCGGCTTCGCGCCTTGCCTCCTTGTATCGTCCAACGCGGGAATACAAGATGGCTAACAGGTCGTGATAGGAATGTTCAAACTTCGAGCCGATAAAGGTGCTGTCCATATCGAGCAGTTTGATAAGCGAGCGGTAGCCGTAGCCATCTTCTTTAGCCACTTGGTAAGGATTGGGCTGTTCGTTTTGCGCCACGGCGCTTTGGAATGAGAGTGCCGCCAAAAGCACAACAAGGTAAATTTTCTTCATAAAGCGTGAATTTTAATCGTTTAACAGGCTGTTTTAACGGTTGAAACATTGCAAAAATCGCTCGTGATTGGGGCTAGCTACAAGATAGCCAATTTTAATTCAGTGCTTAAGATTAAGAAAAAACAACAAGGTGTGAATAACGACCTAACTCTTAACTTCAACCTGCAGTTAAATAACAACACCGCACTCATTCGCAAGATCGATGTTAATACCACTCAAGCGACAAGCGGAACAAGAACCCTGGGAATTAATTTCTCGGCAAACTATGTCATGAGTAAGCGCATCACATTGGGAGCTTTCTTCGACCACCAGGTGAACACCCCGCTCGTATCCACGACATCATATCCAACAACTAACACCAACTATGGCATTTCGGTAAATGTCTCGCTTGCAAAGTGATGTAATGACTGCTAATTTATATAGGATTTATATAGAAAATGAGTGATTTTTTTGCTCATTTCTTGTTTTTTACGATGATTTGTCTTATTTTCGGTGCTGATTATAAAACACTTCATTTTTTCCATTTTCGTCTAGTAAAGTTGAGTTATAAAAAAATGACATAGCCGTCCACTAAAAATTTTGTTTTTTTTGCAATTAGTAATATTAACCATAATATTTTTTTAAATCATGAAAAAAGTATTTGATATTTCTCATTGGTGGAATGGTTTGTTTCGTGTGGTAATTGAACTGGTGTTGGTGACGATAGCGCTGCCAATGAGTGCAGAAAGCTTTACCTTTAAAGGATATGAATCTTCGCTCAAGGTTTCTGTAACTGGTGCCACTAACATCAGCAATGAATTGAAACATGTTGGAGTTAATGGTGATTATTCTTACGAAGTCTATTTTGAGATAGAGGAAGGTCGTGACTACTCCATCTCTGCAAATGGAGCTAAAAATCACCGCATTTTCTTGCAAGTGGGTGATTGGGAAGGAACAATATTCAAGAAGGATTCAGAATCTGGTTCTATTTCAATGAGCGGTAAGGCGCGCAAAACTGATAAATCTACATTTCAAGCTTCCGTTATATATCATCCGGATGTGGGGGTTATTAAAGTTGAAATGTTTTTCACAGTAAAGCCCAAGAGCAAAAAAGATACCAAAAAGGAAACAAGAATGA
>CACXQV010000097.1 GCA_902769875.1 uncultured Bacteroidia bacterium | reverse complement strand
GCAAGGCCGAGGATTTCTTCTTGCCTCCATACGTCGAAAAAGGCGTGATAATCAAGGAAAAAGTGAAAGGCGAAACCACACGCTACGACTTCAGCTATACCGACAAGGGCGGCTACGAAGTGATCATGCAAGGCCTGTCGCGCTCGTTCGACAAGGAATATTGGAACTATGCCAAGCTGATTTCGGGCATCTTGCGCCACGGAATGCCCATCCAGTATGTGATTGAGCTCGTGCAGAACCTCAATGTCGAGGAAGACAGCATCAACACTTGGAAAAACGGCATCGCTCGCGCATTGAAGAAATACGTTCCCGACGGCTTGGTTGCCGAAAAGGAAAAATGCCCGAATTGCGGGGAGAAGCTCATCTTCGAGGACGGCTGCAAACACTGCAAGAATTGCGGTTATTCGAAGTGCGGCTGATCGAAAACGAGAACCAACAGTTGTTTTTTATCTTCATAATGGCGGGTCGCCGGTGCGGAAGTGCCGGCGACCTTTTTTCTTTTTCTAGATGAATGGTCAAAACCACACCATATCCATCATTGCGGGCTTGACCCGCCATCCCCTATGCGATGAAGACTCCTTTCAGCACAGGGGATGGCGGATGCATCTCCGCCATGACGGTCATGGCGTAAGTGTAGTGCTTCGTGCTGAGATTTCCGATCAGCTTCGTTCCTCTCAGTGACGCAAATCGACATCAAAGCCGAAACAAGGCTTTTGAATTAGCGGTAGTTACAGCAGCCAGTTCCTCAACGGGGATTTGCAAAACATCAGCAATCTTCTGCGCCGTATGCACCAAAAACGCCGGTTCGTTGCGCTTGCCGCGACAAGGCACGGGCGCGAGATAGGGCGCATCGGTCTCCAAAACGATGCGATCCAAAGACAAACGGGGCAAAAAGTCCTTCACGCCACAGTTCTTGTAGGTGGTCACGCCGCCCAATCCAAGATGGAAGCCCAAGTCAAGATAAACTATTGCCTCATCTTCCGTTCCCGTGAAGCAGTGCATGATGCCTCGCAAGCCGCCATCTTGCTTCTTCTCAAGGATTTTCACCATTTTGTCGAAGGCATTGCGGCAATGGATGGAAAGCGGCAAATGGAGTTGTTTCGCCCAGTCCAACTGCGTTTCGAAAGCGTCAAGCTGTTGTTTCTCAAAGGTCAAATCCCAATAGAAGTCGAGGCCGACCTCGCCCACACCTATATACATATTACACTCCAATTCCTTCTCCATCATGGCCAAAACTGCCTTGTAGTCCTCCTTGACTTCCTCGGGTTGCAGACCCATCATTACGCGGGTGCAATCAGGGAATTGCTCGTGTAGTTCAAGCATTGGCGCGATGGTGGAGGCATCCACATTGGGCAGGAGCATCATCCCTACGCTTGCCTCCAAAGCACGTTGAACGGTTTCGTTTCGGTCGAGGCTGAATTGATGGTCGTAGATGTGGGTGTGGGTGTCGATGAGGTTCATCTATGGTTTAGAGTTGAGGGGATATTTAATAGAGGAAATTATCGTACGGATAGCGAATCGCGTGCATATCGCGGATTTCCTTGTAGAGCAAATCACGGAATTCCTGATAGTTGTCGCGGTTTTTGGCGGAGATGAAGATGCAGTTTTCGTTCATTTTGGCCATCCAAGTCTTTTTCAGTTCCTCGTACGATACGTTGCGCTTGGTGGGTGGCGTCAGGTCGTCGGGGTCTTTCTCCTCCCAAGTGTAGGCATCGGTCTTGTTGAACACGACGATGGTCTTCTTGTCGGAGCAGCCCAACTCGGCCAAGGTCTGGTTCACCACCTCCATCTGCGCCTCGAAGTCGGGGTGCGAGATGTCGACCACATGAAGCAGGATGTCAGATTCTCTTACCTCATCCAAGGTCGACTTGAATGACTCCACCAAATGGTGCGGCAACTTGCGGATAAATCCCACGGTGTCAGACAAGAGGAAAGGCAGGTTCTCCACCACCACCTTGCGCACCGTGGTGTCCAAAGTGGCGAAAAGTTTGTTCTCGGTATAGACCTCCGACTTGCTCAGCAGGTTCATGATAGTCGACTTTCCTACATTAGTATAGCCCACCAAAGCCACGCGCACCAACTTTCCACGGTTTTTGCGCTGCACGGTCTTCTGCATATCGATTTCCTTGAGTTTCTCCTTCAGGAGTGCAATTCTGTCGAGAATCAAGCGGCGGTCGGTCTCGATTTGGGTTTCGCCCGGGCCGCGCATACCGATACCGCCACGCTGGCGTTCCAAGTGGGTCCACATTCGGGTTAGGCGGGGCAGAAGGTATTGGTATTGCGCCAATTCCACCTGCGCCTTGGCGTGAGCCGTGTGCGCATTGGAGGCGAAAATATCCAAAATCAAACTCGTGCGGTCGAGCACTCGGCACTCCAAGGCCTGCTCCATATTGCGGGCTTGGGTCGCGCTCAATTCATCGTCGATGACGGCAATCTCTATGTTCTCCGCCTTGATGTATTGGTGGATTTCCTCCAATTTTCCTGAGCCTAAATAGGTTACGCTGCTCGGATGGTCCATGGCCTGCACGAAACGCGCCACCGGCACACCGCCAGCCGTTTCGAGCAAGAATGACAGTTCGTCCAAATATTCCTCAGTGCGCTCGCGGCCTTGCTTTTTCGAGGCCACGGCTATCAGCACTGCCCTTTCGGGGATTTTTTCGTATGTTATGAAGTCGCCCATATCTTTTTTATTTCAACAGAGAACATCATTTGTCATCATAATGCCCGTATGCAGAAATCACGAGGACAACCACTTCAGTTTCGTAAATGCGATAAACCATACGGTGCTTCTTCGTGATTTCGCGACTCCAACGGCCTTCGGGCTTGCCTTTCAACGGCTCAGGGTGGCCGAGGCCAGTCTTGGGGTGTTCGCGAAGTTCCTCTATGAAACGTTGGGCTTTCTTGAAGGCTTTCGGTTCGCTTTTGGCCAGCTTTTCCAAACCATATCGTGCTTGTATGTCGATTTCGAGTTTATACATCATGGCCTAAGCGTCTTAAGAATGTCGTCAAATCCTCGTTGGGCAACATGGCTTCACATTCGCCTCGTTCATGAGCGGCTTCTGCTCGCTCAATCATAGCATAAAACTCCTCCTTGCTCATGGCCGTGGGGTCTTCCGTCATTTCCTTGGCGACCTTGCGGATGTATTTGGCCACACGCCTCATCATACTTTCGTCTTCGGCGATGATGCCCATGTCGCGCCAAATTTGGGCATTCAAAGCGTTTAGTTGTACTGCTGTCATCTTTCTGCTTTTTGTTGGTTCATATCGCAAAAATAATCATTTTTGTTGAAACGTCAACAATTTTCTTCTTCCACAGAATGTCAATACTGCCTAAATCCAATAATCTTCCGAACCTCATTCAGCGTCTTCGCTGCGCTTTCGCGGGCCTTTTCGGCACCCATGCGGGCGATGCGGTCGAGGCGTTCCGTGTCGGACGAGAACTCGATGATGCGCTCGCGGATGGGCGCGACGGTCTTTTCCAAGTCCTCAGCCAACTGTTTCTTCATGTCGCCGTAGCGGATGGAGCAATCGTTCCATTTCTCATCGAAGTATTTCACCGTTTCCGGCTCGCTGACGATGTTCATCATCGTGAAGAGGTTCTGGATGACTTCGGGTTTGGGGCTGTTCGGCTCGGTGGGGCCGCTGTCGGTCACGGCGCGCATCACTTTCTTGCGCATCGTCTTTTCGTCCTCGAAGAGGTAGATGCAGTTGCCGTCGCTTTTGCCCATCTTGCCGCTGCCGTCGAGGCCGGGCACTTTGATGGCGTCGCCGCCGAAATAGTAGTTTTGCGGCTCGGGGAAGAACTCGATGCCGTAGATGTTGTTGAAGCGGCGGGCGCATTTGCGGGCCATCTCCATATTCTGCTCTTGGTCTTTGCCCACAGGCACCCACTTGGCGCGGTGCTGGAGAATGTCGGCGGCCATCAAGGTCGGATAGGTGAACAAGCCTGCATTCACATTGTCGGGCTGTTGGCGCGCCTTTTCCTTGAAAGTGGTCACGCGACCCAACTCGCCGATGTAGGCGTTCATATTAAAATATAGATACAGTTCAATCGTCTCAGGCACATCACTTTGGATGTAGATGGTGGCCTTTTCGGGGTCGATGCCGCAGGCGAGGTATTCAGCCAAGATGGTGCGAGCCGATTTCTGTATGTTTTCGGGCTTGGGGTGCGTGGTCAGCGAATGCCAGTCGGCGATGAAGAAATAGCAGTTGTAGTCTTCTTGCATCTTCACGAAGCTGCGCACGGCACCGAAATAATTGCCGAGATGGAGGTTTCCGGTGGGGCGGATGCCGCTCAAAACGATGTCTTTTGCCATAGTTGATTCAATTTGGGTGCAAAAGTAAGAAAAAAAGGCCTGCCATCGGAATTTTGTTTAATTTTGCAGCATCAACCTTACAAACGGATAAATGGAATACACAATCATCATTCATAAAGACGAACAAAGCGGCTGGTACACAGGCAAGTGTATGCAAGTTCCAGGCGCGATGAGCCAGGGGCGTACCCTTGACGAACTCATCGAGAACATGAAGGATGCAATTAGACTGATGCTTGAATGTTACAGGGATGAAGCACTCCAAGCCTATGCGGGAGAAAAACACTTCTATCGGAAAGTGGCATTGGCATGAAAAGGAACCTGCTAATCCGTTACCTTGCCGAATATGGTTGTGTCTTATACCGTGAAGGAGGCAGACATAGCGTATTCATCAATACCGAGACTTCTAAAAAGGTTGCCATTCCACGTCATCCCGATATCAATGACTATCTTGTTAGGGAAATCTGCAAGGAACTTGCAATACCCTATCCAGGTAAAAATTGAACTATCACCAAAATAGAAAAGGTTTGCCGATTAATTTCACGACAAACCTTTTCTTACTATGGCTGAAACTCTAACCACATCGATTTTATCTCGTTTGGGCTATTCCACCACAAATTTCCGCGTCGCTTCGCCTACGGTAATGAAATACATACCTTGAGGCAACGATGAAACATCAATCTGTTGGTTTTCAGCCGTGATTTGGCCTGTCAACAGGGTTTGCCCCATAAGGTTGGCAATTTGGAATTCGGAATGATGAATGCGGAAATGCGAAGCATTCGACGTAGTCAATGCGGAATGATGAATGGTGAGAATGCCGTTGGTAGGATTAGGATAAACCGTAAATGCGTTCCCTGAATCCATCGAAGGGCCGTCCTCCTCCACACCGTGTACCTCCGAATAAATTGCGTCGCAGTCCTCATCGCCGGGTTTGAATACCAGTTCGTTCTCCACCCAATAGCAGCGCATACCTTCCACACGAATGCCGTCGCCGTTGTCCATCAACCTTTCGGGGAAAAAACTGTTGAGGTGGCCGATGCCGCATACGATATTGCCGCTGAAGAGGTCTTCGGGGTCGCTCACACGCAGCATCCGATAGGTTCTGCCTTCGTATTCGATTTCTTCCACCGCGTCCACATGCATGTCGAGGGCTCTTGTGCCGACTTTGATTTCCCATGAGTCGCCCACTTCGGCTTCATAGTCATACAGCACGGTGAACTCTTCCAAAGTCTTGTTCCACCAATACA
>CACXQV010000096.1 GCA_902769875.1 uncultured Bacteroidia bacterium | reverse complement strand
CGTTGTACTATTGTCTTTCTTGTCTGTATTCTGAATCTCGGGTTCCGCCTCGATGTCCTCTTGGTGTTCCTTTTAAAAGGTTCCTTCCCTCGCGCCGCTCCCGCGGCGCAGGTATCTTGTGCTGGCCTCAGACTTTCAAAGAACTAGCTTCCTAAATCAATCCCTTCATCCAACCTCTCTTTTTTGAGGAAGCGGATTGCAAAGGTACGACCTTTTTGGAAACTGGCAATCACTTTTTTCAATTATTTTGAATAAAATATTATATACTATTGGTAATCAATTGTATAAAATTTTAATTTGTTATAAAAAAGAACGCTTTTTACCGATTTTTCACTCGTTTTCCGGGTCTTCGACGAGCCGAAAAACGGTGTTTTGGCTGGTTTGGACGAGGATAATTGTGCCCACAAGGATGAAATCGGCAAGAATAGCCTCCGCTTTTCGCTTGTTGATATGGGCCAATTCCTGGAATTCCTGCAAGGTGATCTCTTTGTTTTCCGACAAATGGCGTAAAAGCAGGGTCTCGGTATCGGTGAAGGCGATTTTGGCGGGTCGGGAGAACTTTTCAGCCTTCCACACCTTAATTAATATAGGGTCGGCGACGAGGTTTTCGTCCTTGACCCTGACATAAATCTTGTAATTCCCTTGACTATCAGGTGCTTTGTGCTTGTGATGCTTGTCTTTTGGAATGATGACCTCCAACACGGTCTTGCCGTTGATTTCCCATTCCTCAGTGGAATAGTCCACCTTCGGCTGGCAGTACATCTCGGCGGCGGCTTGTATCATGTGGATCTCTTCGTCGGAACGCACACCCGCGATGGCGCCGTTGTCTTTCACGCCCACGAGGAGGCGCCCGCCATCGGTGTTGGCGAAAGCGGCGAGGGAACGGGCAATGCGACGGCTGTCCGAAATCTCGAACTTGAAGTCGAGCATCTGATGTTCGCCCTCCTGGATCAGGTTCTGGATATGGTGCTCTTTTGCCTTCATTGCGGGCGCAAAGATAGGACATTTTTCGACGCGGTGGAAGGGACTATATTAATAAGGTGTGGAAAAACCACCTCAATTCAGCCTCCAAATTTTTGGATTTTCATGTGAAGACGGCTATGACGTGGGAGAGGGTAGAGGGCATTTTTAGGCCTTCTGGGGGCATTTGTTTTTGAGTCAATTGTTGGGTCGTTTTTGTGGAAAAAACGCAAAATACGCGATGTTTGGCAACACAATTTTTGTGTCTTTATAAGATTTACAATTGTATATTTGTAAATTACAAATAATTGTATATCAATAATATAATAAAATATTTACAAATACGCTTCATTGTAGTTTACAAAATTGAATTGTTGGCTATTGTAAAATATTGAAATATTGTACCAAAATTTGTTATTTATTACTGATATTCAAATATATAAATACGATTATTTAAAGTAAAATAGTAGATTTTACTCAAAAATTTTGGTTATTTAGTGTTCTATTTTGTATTTACATAAATATTTGTTATATTTGTATTTAATATGGTATATTTAATGTAAAATATCAAAAAGTTATGCTTTTTAGTGATGTTTACAAAAATAAAATCTTTGTGTTTGTGTTTTGTAATGTTTTATTGTTTACTTTTGTCAACTGAAAATAGGGTTAAAATTGAATTTTTAGACAGTATACTGGTATGGAAAACGACGAAATGAAAGATCGGATCGCCCACATCATCCGGGCGAAGAATTTGACCGCTGCCGAGTTTGCCGACAGACTCGGCATCCAACCTTCCAATGTTTCCCACCTCCTCTCGGGACGTAACAATCCGAGTCTGGATTTCGTGCGGAAACTGAAAGAGACATTCCCAGAATATAATCTTGATTGGATTATTTTCGGGATGGGCCCCATGACTGTGTCGGAGCCTTTTGTGGTGACCTCTCCTCCTGCCGAGCCCCATGCGGTCGAATCCAAAGAACCAGAAGACACGCCGAATCCATCTGTCGAAAGTCATTCTTTTTCAGAAAATCGCTCCGTTTTGTCAGAAGAAAGTCCCATTTCTTCCCTGCAATCGGGTTTGAAACAGCTGATTTTGGTCTATCCTGACAATACTTTTGAGGTTCTCTCGCCTCGTTGACGCTTTTTATATTATTAAATAGGTGTCGAATGGGAAAAATGTGTACCTTTGCAGGCTTTTTGTAAAGTTATGCAACACGATTCCTTTTTTGAACGCTTTGATGCTGTCATTCAGTCGCCTAAACGCTTCGTCTTGGCTTGTCATGTCAATCCTGACGGCGACGCCATAGGCTCCGTCTTAGCCATGGCGGAGTTCCTCAAAAGGAAAGGCCATTCTGTTAAGATGGTGGTTGCCAATGATTTCCCTGAGTTTTTGCATTGGATGCCAGGTGCTGACGATTTCTTGGTATTTGAGAAAGACGCCGACGCCTGTAAAGACGCCATCGCCGATGCAGAATGTATTATGATGCTGGATTTCAATAATTTGTCGAGAGGCGGCATCTTACATAACGAAATTGGGAAGACGCGTTGCCCACGTATTTTGGTCGACCATCATCGCGACCCCGACTTAAGCCAGTTTTATTGTGCCTATTCGGAGACCTGCGTGTCGAGCGCTTCGGAAATCGTGACCGAAATCATCCTGCACTATGGTCGGGAACAGTTCACCCAAAGCATCGCCACCAATTTGCTGGTGGGCATAATGACGGATACTGGGTCGTTTTCCCATTCCATCTATCACCCTCGTACGTTTGAGTTGTGCAGTATGTTGGTGAATTACTCCATGTCGTATATGCTTATCCATCAGCTGGTTTACGATACGATGTCGGAAAACAGGCTGCGTCTTTTGGGCTTCTCCATCAGCAATAGGATGGAGGTGTTCGACGACTATGCCACGGCTATCATTGCGCTGGATAAGAGCGACTTGAAGCGTTTCGACTACCAGCCTGGCGACACCGAAGGCGTGGTGAATTACCCCCTGTCGATGAAGAAAATCAAGATGTCGGTGCTCGTCACCGAACGCGACGACCAGATTCGCTTTTCATTCAGGTCGAAGGGAACGTTCTCGGTGCATGAGCTGGCACAGAAGTATTTCAAAGGCGGTGGCCATACCAATGCTGCTGGCGGTACCCTGACGTGTTCGTTCGAGGAAGCGGTCGCCAAACTGAAGGAAGTGCTGCCCGAATATCAGGAATTGCTAAACAAAGCGGAATGAAGACCTTGTGTAAATATTTGATATTGATGCTGTTATTGGTTTCTTTCTCCTGCGATGAGAAGAATCCAAAACCATCGCAACCTGTTACCAAAGGCGAGATGAAAAGCAGCATGGAGAAAGCCAACCGCTATCTCCTGAACGAGGAGGCGGAAGATATCGAGAATTATGTGAAACGCCATGGCTTGAACATGACAACGACGGGTACGGGACTTCGCTATCAGATTCTGAAGCAAGGCTCGGAACAGAAAATCGAGAAAGGAGAGGTGGTGACTTTGGAATATGAACTCCATTCCATCGCTGGAGACTTGATTTACTCTTCTGAAAATGATGGGGTTAAGTCGTTTATAGTAGGTGAGGGGAGGGTTGAATCCGGCCTTGACGAAGCCATGACCTACCTGCATCGTGGCGATGTGGCAAAACTCATCATTCCCTTCCATTTGGGCTATGGCCTGCATGGCGACGACAATAGAATTCCGGAATACGCAACCTTGGTTTATACGATTAAAATCTTAGATAATCAATAATTTATGAAGAGAAATTGTTTTACCATCTCATCAATCTGCCTGTTGGCAGTGATGTTGTTCACGGCTTGCACCCAACAGTTTCCAGGGTACAAGAAAACGGAAAGCGGTTTGTATTACAAGTTTTACAACCACAACACGACGGCTCCAAAACCCAATCAGACCGATGTCATGAAAGTTGCCATGACGTGCTATCTTCACGATTCAGTCTATTTTGATTTCCAAAAGACTGAAAGTGAGGTGTATGCACAGCTGAAGGAGTCGGTGTTTCCTGCCGACCTGAACGAAGCCTACACCATGATGCATCTTGGTGACTCGGCATCGTTCTATATCAAGGCCGACTCGGTGGCCATCAAGTATTACGATAAAAACCCCGAGGAGGTCGGGCTGAAACCTGAAGATTATTTCCGTTATGAAGTGAAGCTACTTGAAATCAAGACTTTGGAAGAGTTTCAAGCGGAAATCGACAGGTTGAACAAAGCTATGTGTGAACATGCTAAGCAAGAGTTCAATGACTACGTTGAAACGAACCTCGTTGGCGTAGCGCCTGAATCCTGTGGGGTTTATGTCATCCCGATGGAACCAGGCAAAGGCCCTTGCCCCAAGAAAGGGGATAAGGTCGAGCTTGACTTTTCTGCCTCGTTGCTCAACGGCCAGTTCGTAGGCTCTACTTACGACCGTCCCGACAAGTTCTCCTTCGTATTGGGCGAGGGTTATGCCATTCAAGCATGGGAAGAGATTGTGCCGAAGATGCACCTCGGCGAGCGTGTGAAAGCCATCATCCCATTCGAGCTGGCCTATGGAGAACATGCTGTAGGCTCGATTCCTGCTTATTCAAACCTGATTTATGAAATCAAGTTGTTGAAAATCACTCCAAAAGAAGAGCTTCAAGCCGAAGCAGAAAAAGCCTTGGCAGCCTTGAAGGAGGAGTCGAAAAAGGCCTTTGACGATTATGTTGCAACCAATGGCATCGTCGACCACACGCCTTCAGGATTGTATTATACCAAGTCGTTGGTGACCGATGGCGCCGCTCCCGAAGAAGGCAAGCATGTCCACATCAAGTTTTTGGCCACCTACCTTGATGGCACGCTCTTGGGCAGCTCCGACGATCTGGAAGGCGATTTCAAGGTGTTGTTTGGCAGTGGTACCCTCCTGAAAGGCTTGGAAGAGGGGATAGGCTTGATGCATGTGGGCGAAAAGGCCCGTTTTGTGTTGCCTTATACGTTGGCGTATGGCGAGCAACCCTTCAATAACATCCCGGGCTGCTCCAACCTCGTCTTTGACGTTGAATTGCTTGGAATAGAATAATTTACAATATCAAATCACTAAATTAAAATGAAAAAGAGTATCGTTATGTTGGCCGCTATGGCCATGATGATGGTGGGCACTATGAGTGCTTGTGCCGAGAAGAACCCTTATCCGGGTTACGAGAAGAACCAAAACGGTTTGTATTATCAATTCTTCAGCCAAAATGAAGGCGAGTTGCCGCAAGTTGGCGACCTGATCGAATTGAAGATTTGCTGCATGATCAACGACACCACGCCGCTGATTCCCAACACACAGAACATGATGAAGTTGCAGGAACCTGCTTTCCCTGGCGACCTCAACGAAGGCTTGGCCATGATGCACAAGGGCGACTCCGCCTCGTTCATCGTGAACACCGACTCCACGTTCAAGTATATGTTCATGCAGCCCACCTTGCCTGCTGAATTCAACTCCACCGACGTCATGCGTTTCGAGATTAAGGTGGTTGACTTCATGCCTGAGAAGGTGTATGCCCAGAACTTCGCCAACGACGTGAAGAACAGGAATGCCGTGCGTATCACCCAGCTGCAAAACGACCATCCCGAAGAGACCGCCAAGGCCGCTAAGGAACTGGCCGAATATCTGGCTAATAACAAGATTGAAGCCGTGCCTACCGAATCCGGCCTCTATTATGTGGTGACCGAACCCGGCAACGGCGAGAAACCCGAGGTGGGCAAACCCGTCACGATGCACTACACGGGCAAGCTGCT
>CACXQV010000095.1:3400-11336 GCA_902769875.1 uncultured Bacteroidia bacterium | reverse complement strand
TCTAAGTTATTTTCTGCATAAGTTAGAGCGGTCTCTAAAGCGGTCAATGTCCCTTCTTCCAGATAATAATCTATTGCTTGGCTTAATTCTTTAAAATCTTGTTTGGCTTGTGCCTTTTCTGGCAAATCTGAACAAGAAATGTTAATTATGCTCAAACAGGAGTATTGTTGTATACATAAGTTTTTTCATCGTGTTGTTTTTATATGCTTAAGATACAATAGATTTGTAAATTGATGGAAAATGGAACTAGAAAGCCCATCGGACATTAAATCTAATGGGCTTTCAATGTGCCGTGTTTTGTTTGTTATTCAAGCAAGGCTTCAATTATCCCGAAGACTACTGAAATGCCAAATCCAATCCACGCCCATTTTGCGCAAGATTTTGCTTTGATGGGTGTATCATTTTTAAACACAAAGTACATAATCCAGCCTGCAAGTGGGACAAAAAGTGAAAGGATGTTCAATCCTGTTGATGGTTCGTCTTCTTCTGCTGTGTACATCACATTACTTGGTTGTGTTGGAGTGACAGCATTGCCACAATAAGGGCACACTGTTGCATTGTCGGGTACCGTAGCCCCACATGTGTTACATTTGTTTGCCATAGTTTTACGTTTTATAAAGGTTATTGTGAATGATTATGGGTCATTATAAAAAGGCTGCAAGAGCCTCTATTCTTTTTTTACCAACTTTGAAAATATCAAGGGGGTAGACGGGTTTCCCTTCAATTCTAACGATAGTTCCTCTCTCGTTTTGGCTCAAGGTTGCAGTCATATTAAAGCCATAGTCAAAAAGGGTCATTGGCGTCTTGAATTTTATCATGGTTGGAGCTTGCTGTTTGATTTTGTATTTGCACTTTAGAATTGCATTATGAAGCGAGTTAATTGCTTCTTGAGGCGATGATTGCGTTTGATAGGTTGCAACCGTCTTGGATACTCCTGATTGGTAATTAATCTGATTGATCATTGTAGTATGTTTTTAATAATGTGGTTTTTGTTGAGAATCTGTTCTTGAAACCAATGCTGAGATGATTAAGACGCAAACCTGTAAGGCAAACAAGCAGATGATACCTACAAGGAAACCGTCGTTTTTCAACGATTCATCCACGAAGAACGATAAGCTGTATTCAACCAATCCGATGAACGTGAAGAAAAACGGCAAGGCAACCTTAAATCCATCCTTGATGTCAATGGCGCCTGTGAAATGGTTTATTAGTGTTGTCGTTATGATAACTAAACTGCTAATGATGAGCACATGATTTCCGGCACAATCGAAAATCAAACAAATTGCGATGTTCAAGAAAAGGCAAATCATGCCGATGATTAAATGAATGTATTTCATAACATATTACATTTGAGGAGGTAACATAGGTGGTGCTTGCTGTGATAATAAAGAGGCTATTTCTGGCACGTCTGAAGCTTTGGCCCATTGAGGCATCCCACTTTTCCAAACCATCGTTTCTCCATCCATATCACCTTTATTAATTAAGTCTCTAAGGTTGTAGATGGTCTGACCTCCCACCTGTTGCCCATTGATGAAAACAAAATAAGTGGGCTCATGGCTTGGCATTGGAGGTGGAGGAGCTTGTTGAAAGAACAAGGGAGCCAATTCATTCATAGAAGAGGCTTTGGACCATTGCACCATACCGCTTTTCCACACCATGGTTTCACCATTCATTATTCCCTGTGTGACCATGTCTCTTATGTTTTGCAAGGTCTGACCTGCAAGCTGCTGGCCGTTAATCATTAAGAAATAAGTTGGTTCCTGATAGGTAGGAGGTTGGTATGCTGGTGCTGAAGCGGGTGTTGGGGGATTTGTGTTGATAAAATGCGATGCCATATGGCCGAAGGCCGATCCAACACCCACCCCAACACCTAAGCCAGTGCCTATACCAATCATTTGGCCTCCTGTGCCTTCGTTGCCTGCAGCAGTGTCAAGGACATCGAAACTCCTCTCCATTTGGTATACATCTTTTCCTGCAATTTTTAGGCGGGCAGCTAAGTCTTTTGCATCTTTCAGTTTGATTAAACTAGGGTCATCTTCTGGAACATTGATAGACATGATACTGAATTCCTGCAACTCAATACCATATTTTGTAAAGACCTTGTTTATTTCCTCATTGCAATACTCTGACATATCAACCAAGTGGGTGTTGATTTCCAAGATGGATATATTATCTTGTGCGATTTTTTTTGCAATCAAAGAACTAAGTTGTGACAACATCTTTCCTTTGAAGTACTGGTTGACTTTATAAACTTCAAAAGAAGTCATATTACCCATTAGAGTTTTCAGAAATAGTTTTGGGTCAACGATTCTCATTCCATATTGGCCAAAAGCACGTACTGGAACAATAATGTTATATTTAGGATCTTCTAATTGAATTTCTGAATTCGTGCCCCATTTTATATCTAGTTTGGTGGTCAAATTTACAAACCAAACCTCTGCCTGAAAAGGAGAATCGCCACCAAAAGGAATATTGATAATATTATTCAACAACGGAATATTACTCGTTTTCAGAGTATATGTTCCAGCTTCGAACTCATCAAATATTTGACCACCTTTTACAAAGAATGCTATTTGGGATGGATACACTACCAATTGTGATCCAATTCTCAAATCTTCAGAAGGGAACTTCACGCATAATTCATAATCGTGAAGTTCGCATTTAACAACGTCAATAAGTGCCATATTATCTGTTTTTATCGCGGCAAATATACAAACAATTTCAAAACAAACAACATAATTATTTGATAATCAATATTTTAATAATCCAAATTGGATACAGAAACTGTATCCAAAATGGATAATTCAGGTTGGAAATGGATGAAGTGGATGGAAAAAAAACGGGAGAAGGATGTTCTCCTTCTCCCAAAACCATTTTAACTTGTTATATGCTACCTTATCTCCACCCCTTTTCAATTAAGTCTGGATAAATGACCCGTGAAATTCTTCCAGTGTTAACCTTTCCAGTCATCTCATAATACATAACCTCTTTGTCCTGCATCCATACAATGTAGCTTTGTTCTGAACCATAAAGATCAACAATTACTTCAACTGCGTGTTGGCCACTCTTGAATTCAGGAGCACCTAAATCGACAAGAATGTCCTCAACTTCATCCATATCGGAATCCGCAGGATACCAATCTCCGTTCTCAAAAACATGAGCTTGCATGTAAGTAACGGCTTCTTCTTGCCATTGGTTGCTGCCGCCACAACCACTAAACATTATGCCCAAACCAAGCAGGAGCATCACTGCATACAGAAATCTTTTCATCTTGCAATTAGTTTGATTTAATATTTGTTTGTTTTATCGCAGCAAAAATACAAACATTTCTAATATAAACAAATTAATTATTTGATAATCAATATTTTAATAATCCAAATCGGATACAGAAACTGTATCCAAAATGGATAATTTGGAATGGAAATGGATGAAGTGGATGGGGAAATGGCTGAAAAATCGAAGGGAAGCTACAACAACGGCGTCATATACAGCGGCAGGTAGGTGATATTGCCTTCCTCCTTGTAATCGGCTGAATGTAAGACGTACGGCGTTGAGAGGTAAGGACTGTACTTGTTGATGCAACTTTTGCACCTTTTCAAGCAATTTTTTCTATACTTTTTGCACCTTTTCAAGGAGTTTTCCTGTCGCATTTTGCACCTTTTCAAGCTGTTGTATTGCGATTTTATCATTTTTGCAGCCTGTCAATTCAAGAATTACCGCGTCCAAAATGGATAATTCGGCTTGGAAATGAATGAAGTGGATGGGAAAAAGATAGAAAGACAACTGGCACTGCCTACAGCAATCGCTCCAAGTCTCCAGTCAAGAAGTCTTCCACGGGGATGCCACCGCTACCGACGACAAAAGCCCTTTTAGGTTGGAATTGCTTTTGGAACAAAGCTAATCCTTGGTTGTCGGTTCTTCGCCCACTTTTTACCTCAATGGCTATGCTTTGTCGGTTGTATTCGATGATGAAATTGACCTCGTCATCGCGCTCACGCCAATAGTACAACTTGAACCCTAATTCGTCTGCCTGATTGAGCAGATACGCCCCAACAGCCGATTCAACCCAACGTCCCCAGGCCTTGGGAGTCGTGAAAGCAGTCTCGAACTTCATTCCCGATTGCACCGAAAAAAGCGCGGTGTTGTAAACCATCAGTTTCGGAACCGAGTTGTATTTTCTTGCCGTGTCCTTGGCATATTTTTGCAATCCACAAAGCAATCCTGCCTCGCCCAACGTGTTCAGGTAATTGGCGAGCGTGGTCACATTGCCCGCATCTTGCAACTGTCCAAGCATTTTGTTGAGGGAAAGCTCCATGCCCGAATAGGCACAGCCAAGATCGAAAAGTTGTCGCATAAGGGCTGGCTTATACACCATTTTGGTCGACAGCACATCGCGCTCGATGGCGGGGGCGACAATGCTGTCCAAGATATAATGCTGCCACCGCCGATGGTCTTTGATCAACGAAGCCCCTCCCGGATAGCCACCATAATAGATGAATTGGTTGAGGTCGAAGCCAAAGGCCTCACGCATCTCCGCGAAACTCCAATGTGGCATGCGTATCAACTCGAAACGTCCGGCAAGGGTTTCGGTCAAACCGTCTTTCAAAAGCAGCCGCGAAGAACCTAATAATACCACTTTCAACGGAATATCATTGAATGAGTCGCTGTCCCATTCTTTCTTGACGGCTTCGCTCCAGTTGTCGATTTTGTGTACCTCATCAATGACCAACAAAAACTCCGGCGACTGCAGCAATTGCATACGCGCACGGGCAGCAGCCCAAACTTCACCAATCCAGGCGGTGTTTTCGGGTGATTCATTGTCGGCAGTAAACAATAGGTAAGGAATAGATATTTCCTTCAACACTTGTTTGACCACGGTGGACTTGCCCACTTGCCTTGGCCCGGAAAGCACTTGAATGAAACGTCGTGGCTCCTCAATGCGTGATTGTAATATTGAAAATTGCGGCCTTTTGAACATAAGTCTTTGATATTTTGGCTGCAAAGATATACAAAATTCTCAAAAGTGTACTACAAAATTCTCAATTCTTCGTTACAAAATTCTCAAATCTTATTCGCAAAATTCTCAAAAGTCAGGAAAATTGATGCGGTTTTATTACTTCTTCAGATAGGATAAAAGTCCTTTGCATCCCTCCAAAACATCCACCCAAGTGGCTTCAAAATCACCTGTGTACCAAGGGTCGGCTACATCGCCGGGACGCTGGGTGTAGTCCATCAATAGGCTGATTTTGTGGTCGGTGTCCTCGCCGAACATGCGCTTCAGGTTGCGTAGGTTGTTCTGGTCCATGGCGATGACGTAATCGTAATAGGCGTAGTCCTGCCGTGTCATCTGGCGGGCGGTCTTGCCCTCGCAACCAATGCCGTGCTCCGCCAGTTTGCGCCGTGCAGGCGGATAGACGGGATTGCCGATTTCTTCGGTCGAAGTGGCGGCAGAGGCAATCTCAAACTGCTCGCTCAAGCCCGCTTCTTCGACGAGGTGTTTCATCACAAACTCCGCCATGGGACTGCGGCAGATGTTGCCGTGACAGATGAAAAGTAGCTTTATCATGTCTATAGTTTGAATAAGTGTGCAAAGTTAGAAAAGATTCTCGTTTTCAAAGCCGACAAATCCATTTCCAACAAGTTTGCCGCTGCTTCATAGACCTTTTCCACTTCGATTTCCGCCATGTCGGTTTCCAAGAATAGAAAATTCAAATCAATGAACTTGAATGATTTATAAATCTTTCTTTCAGAATGTAGCAGACTTTCGCCCACGGAAAGATAAATCTCCTGCCCGATGAATTGCTTTACATCTTGCTCCGTCCCGCTGAAACCATGCAAAATCCACGGCTGTTTTGCTTTAAGTTTTTTCCGCAAGGCAAGGATTTCGTTATGGCTTCTCACATCATGCAGTATCATGGGCTTTTGCAAGGTTTCTGAAAGATCGATTTGCCGCTCAAAGAGTTCGATTTGTCGTTCAAAACTCGCCTTGTGCATCTTGTCCAAACCCGCTTCGCCAAGAGCTACAATTTGAGGTAATTTCAGTTTTTCTTCAAGGGCTTGCAATGTTTTTTCTGCTTGAAATTCAACTTCATCCAATGCCCATGGATGGATGCCGTAACTATAGTAGCCTTGCTGTTTTCATGACTGCAAAAATAGAAAAAATCCCTATCTTTGTCGCATGGAACAGAACCTGCTGCAAACGAGTATCGCCTATCTGAAGGGCGTCGGGCCGAAGAAGGCCGAAGTCCTGAAGAAGGAGTTGGATGTGCATACCTATCAGGACATGCTCAACCAGTTTCCGTTCCGTTATATCGACCGCAGCCAAATCCAAAAAGTGGCTAACATCAACGACGATACGGTGTATTACCAACTCGTCGGCACCATCTCCAACATCAAACTCGTTGGGGCACCAAGAGCGACACGCGCCACGGGGCTCTTCAACGATGAGACGGGCAGTATCGAAGTGGTGTGGTTCCGTGGGCTGAAATGGATCAAGGACCGCTTCAAGCCTGGCGTGAAATATGTGTTGTTCGGCAAGGCCAGCGAGTTCAACCACAACTTCAACTTCGTCCACCCCGAAATCGAGGAGTACGACCCCAAGGACCCGCTCATCGGCGAGGGCTTGCAAGGCGTCTACAACACCACTGAGAAGATGAAAGACCATGGCCTTGGCACTCGTGCCATTGCCAAGCTGCAGAAACTGATACTCCAGCAGGTCTATGAATACATTCCCGAGACGCTACCGAAATCCCTTATCGAGCAAGAGCAACTGATTCCGCGCCGTTACGCCTACTATCAAATCCATTTGCCTTCTAGCAACATCGAAATTCAGCAGGCCACGCGTCGGTTGAAATATGAGGAGCATTTCTTCTTCCAGATGAAGTTGCTGCGCAACAAGATGCACCGCGAGCAAGCCATCAAAGGTCATGTTTTCGGTGTAGTGGGCGACTATTTCAATAGTTTCTACAAAGACCATCTGCCTTTCCCGCTGACTAACGCCCAGAAGCGTGTCATCAAGGAAATACGAAAAGATTTAGGCTCAGGTCACCAGATGAACCGCCTGCTGCAAGGCGATGTGGGTAGCGGCAAGACCATCGTTGCCCTCATGGTGATGCTTTTGGCCTTGGACAACGGCTTCCAAGCCTGCCTCATGGCGCCTACAGAAATCTTGGCTACACAGCATTTTGCCACACTTCAGGAGCAGCTGAAGGATATGGACGTCAACTTCGCACTGCTGACAGGTTCCACCAAAATCGCGGAGCGGAGGAAGATTTACGCTGGTCTGGCCGACGGCACCATGCAAATCGTGGTGGGCACCCACGCGCTGATTGAAAGCAAAGTGGTATTCAAGAACTTGGGCTTGGCCATCATTGACGAGCAACATCGCTTCGGCGTGGAGCAAAGGTCAAAATTCTACGAGAAAACCGAGATTCCACCGCATACATTGGTGATGACCGCCACGCCCATCCCGCGCACCCTCGCCATGACACAATATGGCGACCTCGATGTCTCCAAAATCGATGAGTTGCCACCTGGAAGAAAACCCGTGCAGACCTATCATGTCTACAGCGACGACCGCTACCGCATCATGATGTTCATGAAGCAACAGATTGCGCTCGGACGGCAGATTTACGTGGTCTATCCTTGCATCAAGGAGTCGGAAAACACAGATATGATTGCGCTTCAGGAGGGCTATGAGGCTTTGCTGCACGACTTCCCCGAGCCGCAATACAAGCTCTGCGTCTGCCACGGCCGGTTGACTGCCGAGGACAAGGACTTCGAGATGCAGCGCTTTATCAACAGGAATGCGCAAATCATGGTGGCCACGACGGTCATCGAGGTGGGCGTCAACATTCCTAATGCCACGGTGATGATCATTGAAAACGCCAACCGCTTCGGCTTGTCGCAGCTGCACCATTTTTTTTTTTTTTTTTTT
>CACXQV010000095.1:0-3367 GCA_902769875.1 uncultured Bacteroidia bacterium | reverse complement strand
TGCGCGGCCGTGTAGATCGCGGTGCTCGCCAGATCTATAGCAAACTCATCACCGACCACAAGCTCACCCCCGATGGAAAGACCCGCATGAAGACCATGTGCAGCACCAACGACGGCTTCGAAATCGCCGAGGTCGACTTGGAACTGCGCGGTCCTGGCGAGACAGGTGGCACAAGGCAGTCCGGACAAATTGAAATGCTCATCGGTGACCTCCAAAAAGACGGCCCATTAATTCCTCAAGTCCGCGAGGCGGCCATCAAGCTTTTGGCCGATGACCCGAAGCTCGCCAAACCCGAAAACAGGATGCTTCGCGAGCATTACAAGGAGTTGTTTGCACAAACGTTTGACTGGAGCCAGATTGGATAGTTATTCTGCCTTTTTTTCTTTCTTGAACGAATAAAACTTATTCGTCAAATAGCTGAATGTCACGCAGATGACGGAGATGATGACGTAGGAAATGGTCGGCCACCATTGGAACACCTCGACAAAGAGTTTCAGGCCGAAGTAGTTGATGAGAATGTTGCCCACGGTGACGAGGAAATACCTCACAATCTGCGTTCTGCCACGCAAAGTAGATTCCGAGAAACTGATGTGTCTCGCCATCCAAAAGCCTGTAAGGAAGGTGATGGGGAACTTGAACACGAAGGCCGCGATATGGGGCGTGAAGGCAATGAAACCGAGGTCGAAAACCTGCTTGTGGAAGACGAAATGGTAAAAAACATAGTACAGCACCCATTCCAAAACGAGGTTCAAACCGCCACAGGCCGCATAGCGGAACAGCTCAAGGCTCAGAAACTTGCGGAAAGGCGGATAGAAAAAGCCGATGACCGTGGTCAAAGTACGTTCTATCCAGGATTCTATGTTTTTAAGGGTTGACATTCGGGGCGCAAAAATAGCAATTTAGAGCCAAATAACATCAAAACCGCCTCTCATAGATTTCTTCGCCTTTTGATGGCATGTCATACCGACCGAGGAACGAGGGAGTGTATCTATGCCGTCAAAAGTCTCGAAATGACATGAGAGGCTTAGCAGCTCATTGGCTTTGGTAACATCGTCAGTGAAACCCAACACATAACCGCCGCCACCAGAGCCAGAAATCTTTACGCCAAAGTTGAAGTCATAATCGGTGGTAAACAAATCCAAGGTATTATCCGTAATCATCGGGCGGAGGAATTCCAATTGGCCCTTGGTAAGTTGCTTCAATGATTTGAAAAACAATTCTTTATCACCTTCAATCATCGAATTGATGCAAGAGGTCACGCAGGGCACATACTCCGATTGGAAACGGCTCAAAAACTCGGGATCCTCGCGCTGCGCCTTGAAGTGGTTGACCAAAGGCTTGGTGTTGCTCTTTATCTTTGTGTCAATCAGGCAAATGTGGATGTCCTTTTTGAGGAAATCATCGGGAAGGATTTGTACTCCTTGGGGCGTGATTTTGAATGGTTTACCCAAATAGCATTGCAAGGGGTCAATGCCGGAACTACTGCCGTGGAAGTGGCTCTCCATTTTGCCGAAAAGGGTTTTCAGTTGCAGGTAGTCATCGGTTTTTTGAATAGCGTAACGGTCATAAACGGCTGCCACCAAAGTCCCCGAACTGCCTAGGCCATAGCCCGATGGCACATAGGAAGCAAGGAAAAGGCACTCGTCCAAATCCTTTCTTAAAGTTTGTAAGTCAAAGAGGCTTGACAGTGCTTCGTTTTCTGAAAGGTATTGGCAAAACCGTTTCAAGCTTTGGTTGGAGGGTAGCGAGGCGGCTCGGTTAAAACTGAGCGGCAACTGCCATTGCGCCGAAAAACGCTTCAGCGGTATCATCAAGGCGGTGGCGTCGAAAATCATCGAATACTCGCCGAAAAGGATGACTTTGCTATAGTAACGGTCTCTCATTACAGTAGTTTTTTCGGTCCGTCGCCTACATGGTCGGCAATCCAACGTTCTCTGTCGCAATAATCCGCCAAGACATTTTTGATGTAATACTCTACCTTATCCGCTTCCTGTTCTGGATAGAGCAGATGAACATTCGGGCCCGCATCCAAAGTGAAACAAAGCGGGATCTTGGTTTCTTCACGGAATTCCCTAATCTCATTAATAAGGTTCAAAGTATTGGGTTTCATCAAGATGAAAGACGGATTGGAGCACATCATCAAGGCATGGAGTTGCAAGGCTTCGCTTTCGGTTATATTAATAAAGGTGTCCAAATCGCCTAATTTCAAGGCCAAAAGCAAGTTCTTGATGTTTTCGTTGGCTTGTGCGTAACGCGCAGGAGCGTATGGGTTGCCTTCCATCAAGGCATGACCAGCCCGACTGGAAACGGATTTGGTCTCACCGCTGACAATCAAAATGCTGTCGTGATAAGTCTTGAAAACGGAATGGATGTCATCGGCCAACGAAACGGCATATTCGTCGGAACTGCCTTTATAATAAGGCGTTGCTCCCCAAAGCGCCATTTTCGTAAATACTGAGCGTGCCGCACTGCCCGAGGCAAGGCGAGAAAAGTACGATGCTTTTTGTATACTCATGTCTGCAGGTCGGCCCTTCGACAGGCTCAGGGACCTCTCAATCTCCATCAAACACATCACAAATGCGCTCATCGACGAAGCCGAGGAAGCAATGCCCGAGGAATGCGGGAAGGTGTTCCGGCTTTCGACTTTCAAATCCAGTTGGTTGACAAATGGGAAAAACACCTGATTGTCAAGCAGAAACTTCTCGATTTTCGCTCCAAAAGCGGGATTCTCCTTGCCTTCAAAGAAGAAGTGGAAACCAAATTTTTCTGCTTTTTCAAACTCGATAAATGTCTCGGAGCGACATTCCGACAAGGTGAAGCTAATCGACGGATTTTGAGGAAGTTGTTTGCCTTTCTTACCCCAATATTTTACCAAAGCGATGTTGGAGGGACTTGCCCAGCCCACTTTACCGTGAAAGTCGTTAGGCACCTCGCCTTTGAAGGCTTCATTCAACCAAATCTTTTCCATGTTCGATGTTTTATGCTGCGAAGATAGGAAAACTCTTTATATCAACATCTCCTTGTATCCAAAAACCACGTCCAGTTCTTTCCCCTTGAAGTATTCTTTCACTTGACTTTCAGGACATTCCGTTGCTGCAAGAATGAAGTCACCGCCCCAAGCGCCCAAGGATTTCAAAACACCCTCGAAGTCGGGGAAGCGCTTTTGCACGGGTTTCTGCCCGATGCAACGGGCAATGATGCGCTCGTGGCATTGCATGAGCATAGCGAATTCATCCAAAGTCTCGCATTTCGGAACGGCACGACTGATCTTCGAAACGGCCTCAATATCTTTTTGTAAATCAACAGGATTTGCTTTGGCTAAAAACGCCTTGATTTCTTTGGATGAGCTTTGTTTTTGACCTTGATA
>CACXQV010000094.1 GCA_902769875.1 uncultured Bacteroidia bacterium | reverse complement strand
CAAGATGATGGCCCTATCGACCACGCCGAGTTTGTTGATGCGGCTGTAGAGTTGCTGGATTTGTCGAGTGTCTTCGTCCGTGTCGGTGAAGAGGTTGATTTCCATTGAGAGCGGCACGGTCTCCACGCTGCGTTTCTTCTTGCGCTCGGCGGTGAGGCAGGTGTTGAGGCTGACGCGCCAAATCCAAGTCTTCACGTCGCATTGCCCCTTGAATGTGCCGAAGCCCCGCCAAAGGTTGATGAGCGTCTCTTGAAACAGGTCGTTCACCTCGTCCTGGTCCTTCGAGAAGAGGTAGCACACGGTGAAGATGGTGTTTTTGTGTGCCTTCACGATGTTCGCAAAATCCGTTTCTTTCTTTTTCATCGTTCAGAATCTTTTGCCAATTAGACGCAAAACTCGGCGTAAAACTACAAAGAATTATGTGAAAAACTCAATTCGGTTTGCGTGAAAGGAATGTTGATAAAACGTAAATTATTGATTTTCAACATAAATTTCCATAAATTGAACACGAATTATTCAGGAATTAATTTTTGAAATTCGTGGATCATTGATGGAAATTCGTGTTGAAGAAAAAAACTGGGATTCGTTTGTGGAATGAATGAATGTCTTTGCAATGTAAGTTGTTGATTTATAACATAAATTTCCATAAATTGAACACGAATTATTCAGGAATTTAATTTTTGGAAATTCGTGGAACATTGATGGAAATTCGTGTTGAAGAAAAAAACTGGGATTTCGTTTTGGATAGAAAGATTGTCTTTGCAATGCAAATTGTTGATTTTCAACATAAATATCCATAAATTGGACACGAATTATTCAGGAATTTAATTTTTGGAAATTCGTGGAACATTGATGGAAATTCGTGTCAATGAAAAAAAACTGGAAATTTTTTCTCGAAAATGTTTGCGGAATTGAAAAAAGTTGTACTTTTGCACCGCAATTCGCAAGCGGAAATAGCTCAGTTGGTAGAGCACGACCTTGCCAAGGTCGGGGTCGCGAGTTCGAGTCTCGTTTTCCGCTCCGCTTTTGCGGAAATAGCTCAGTTGGTAGAGCACGACCTTGCCAAGGTCGGGGTCGCGAGTTCGAGTCTCGTTTTCCGCTCCACAAGGTCCCGATGGAAGTCGGGATTTTTTGTGTAAGTGCCTGAGTGGTGGAATTGGTAGACACGAGGGACTTAAAATCCCTTGGCCTTTAAAGCCGTGCCGGTTCGAGCCCGGCCTCGGGTACAATAAGAAACCCCAATATTATTGATAGTCAATGTATTGTGGTTTTTCTTTTTGTGTTTTTTCACCAGTTTTTCAATACATTGGGTTGAGCTCGTGATACGGATCAAAAAACAATGGATAGATTCGCCCATAGTCCGCAAGAACGAAATAAACCCTCGGCGACCTTACACCGTTTGTTCTGTCTGCGCTTCCATTGTCAGCAGTATAAAGAGCAAAATGATAAATCTCAGGCATTGCTCCTCTTGTGAGGTTTGGATATAGGCTTTTCAATACTTCAAAGAGTTTGCCCTTGACAGCCGAACGATATAAATGGTAATCGTGTCGATGCTCAAATAGTTTGTTAAGCGAATTGGATGTAAACTTGCGCATGATGGAAAAGTAATTCAGCGTGTCTCTCTGCTTGAAAACTTGACCAAAACCGTACTTTGTACTGTCAATGTCTGCCAAATTATAGCAAACCGTGATAGGCAAATCAAGTGATTCCGCCAATTCTTCATTGGTAAGCCCCTTAATTGTCGAAACTTCGGCATCCGAAGTCAACAAGTCGGCATCCAAATCCAAGTCAGTATCGAAAAACTTATTTGCCATTTCTTACGCGGTCGTGACGTGACTTATAATAGTCGTACATCGAATCAAGGGAAATTTCGCGTTGAGAGTAGTCGAACGGAGATAGTCCCTTGCGCTGGTCGGCCCAAGGCGATTCGGCGTGTGTCATAAAAATGAGTTGGTTCTGCGATTTGGAGCCATAAAGCATGACGATAGAATCGATGCATTGGATTTCTTCATCCGTAAGATTCATTTTCACGGCAAGGTTTCTCGCTTCTTCCGCCAAAGTATCATCCGTACACCCGAAATCCTTCGCATGGAGGTGACCGCACATGTCATCGGTCTTGTCCTTGTATTCGTAGTAAATGGTAGGATAAACCGGACCATTGACCCATGCTTGTGGGTTTTCTGCAAATAGGGTGTTTTTGCGTCCAAAAAACACCATGTACCATGACTGGGTGTAATACAGAATTTTTTGAATCTTCAAAGGACTAACTGACAATCCTTTTGATAGAAGAGAAACACCCAAATATCTTGCTACATCCTTTATGTTGCGCATTTCATCAGCCATTGTTGTAGTTTTATCTGACAATCAGATAGTTTTCAGAGCGCAAAATTACACAAAAAGTATTCCTCGATTAGGAGAAATACTTCCGTTGGGCTAATTTAGAATCATTTTAGACAACAAATCTTCCCGATTTGTAATTGTCATTGACCATTTTATTGACACCAATAATATGATGCCGTTCCTTGTATTTCTTATTCTTACTTCGCCCTAAACCTCACTAACCTCAGCGGCACGCCTTTACAATTCTTCAGCACTTGGACGCCATAATAGTACCCGCCGTGGCACACGAACCGCTTTTTCGTTAGGGCAAGGTCGTAGTCATCGCATTGGAAGGAGCCTTCAGAAATGCTTTGCCCTTTGCTGACCGAATAGACGTGAAACGTGTTCTTGCCCGCCACCTCGGCATCGCCGAAGAAGAGGATGTTGCCGTCGTGGCCCTTGATGGCTATGGTGAACCACCCCATATTGATAGGCTCCTTGATGCGCTGGATGCCGTTTTCGTAACAGGAAATCAGGTCGTTGTATAAGGTGATTTCTCGCTCATCGGTCACTTGTGGCAACTCGTCTTTCAAGTCCTTGATTCGTGCGTTTTGCAAGGCAATCTGCTCTTCAACGGACAGGGTTTGCGGTTCCCAATCCAGCAGTTTTTCCGAAATCTTGTTGCCGTTGAAATCGAAGGTTCTCACCAATCCATCTATCGGGTTTGAAACGATGAGCTTGCCGTTGACTTTCGCGATTTGCCACCTGCCTTTCATATCGTTCTTTTTGCTTTCAGTGTAAATGTAGTAGCCTTTGTTTTTGAGGTCTCCTCTCGTGTTTTGGAATGCGTCGCAAAGGATTTTCTCCTTGCCTGTTTCTGTATCCAAAATGGATACAAAATGTCTGTATCTATCAGCCCACGACGTGCCTCCGTAGATAGCAATGTGGTGGTCGTCCAAAGCCAGCATTTCCAATGCTTGGTATTTGATTTTCAGTTCCTTGACAATCAACCCTTTGTCGTTGAACAGGTAAATGTCGCCCGTGTTGTTGGCCTTAGTGAAATACAAGTCACCCAACTTCCCTTCCACGGGCTGGTGGTTGCGCGGCTTCTTGCCTTTTTCGGCGAAGTACAAGGTGATGTCTTTCAGGAACTTGCCGTTTGCATCGAACAGGGAATACCTGTTTCTTGTGGCGTGGCTGACGATGGCTTTGCCGTCGTCGAAAATGACGAGTTGCTTTCGCAATCCGTAGGAGCGGTCCATTACGGTGTCGTAATAGGTGTCAAAAATTTTGTCCCAGTCGTTTCCCGCTCCGTAGGTTTCGTCGGGGACAAGTTTAATCACTTGTGCATCAATTTGATGGCAAGCCGCAATGGCTAAAATGAAAACCAAGATCAATTTTTTCATCGTTTTGGGATTTAGAGGTTAATATTCGTTATTTCTGCTTGTGTACGCATCTTGAATTCGGCGAACTCTTGCTCGGCATAAGGCTTGTTGGCATCGTAGTCTTCGATGGTGTAAAAGTCGATGATGCGGTTGGTCGGCTTTGGTTTTGGCAACAGATTGACAATCAAAGCAATAAGCGCGATGGCACAAGCGGTTGCCAAGGAAGAAATCAAGGCGATGCGGGTGACGTTCATTTCGGGCCTTGCCGTCCTTCTGAAACTGAACTCCGGCACCGCGATTTCGTCGGGAACCAAGGTTTCCAACGACTTTTTCATTTTTTCGGAGAAGGCGCGTTGCGCTTCAACTCTTTGCCTGCACGATGGACATTCGTCTAAGTGCATTTCCATCGTTTTCCTGTCGTTTTCCGGAAGTTCATTGTCGATGAGGTTTTGTATCGTTTTGTCATTCAAGTGTTTCATAGCATACGTTTTTTTATTTTATCCATAATTCTTGACAAGGTTTTCCCGATGGAAGTGAAGTTGCGCCCCGTCATTTCCGCGATTTCCTTGTAGGAAAAGCCCTCGCTGTAAAGCACGACGAGCGTCTGTTCCTTCTCGTTGAGATGCGCTATCGCGTTGAGGATGTCCGAGGCCTCGTCAAGCGGTTGCTCAGCTGTTTCGGGCAGCGGGCTTTCCATCGTGACGGTTCTTGCCGTTTTCCGTTTGTAGTCGATTCCTTTATTAATGGTACTCCTGACGAGCCAGTTTTTCGTGTCGCGAATGACTTTCTCGTTGTTCATCGCGAAATAATACGCCGTGAACACGTCTTGCACGACATCCTTTGCGCCCTCCGGGTCTTGCAGCATCTTGGCCGCAATCCTGAAAAGTTTCGGGTAGTGGTCGCGATATGTCCTTTCAAACTCGGGGTCCATCTTGGGAACTTTTACAATCACAAGACGAATGAGGAGGCCGTTTTGTGACATAAGCGGCACAAAAATAGGGAAAGAAGGTGTTAGTTTTGTCTGCTAAACACACGAATCATTACGAAAAGGCCACGAATTTTCAAAAAGGATTTATGCCCAATCAACTCAGTTGAGTCTGCGATTTTGTGAATCATTCATTGGCATTCGTTTTGAAAATCAATCCTTAAACAAGTCGTCCAATAAAACTTCGCTATGGACAATGCCTGAATGTGCGCCAATAGCCACCCCAAAAGTGGTGACGAAAGTGTGTACCAACGATTTCTTGCTATTGGTCTTTACGCGAAACAGTTCCATCCTATCGCGAAGTTTCTTTTCGTAATCTGAAGTGATTCGGTATTTTCCTTGGCTGAATTTCATTTCGCACAGGTGGATGATTCTGTCAGCCCGTTCTATGATAAGGTCGATTTGGCTGCCTCTTGTGGCTTTTCGCTGGTCGGCCTTGTCGAACCAATTGGAAACTTCAGTAGCCACTCCGCCTATGCTCAATGCTTGATGTATCTGAGGGATGTGCATCAAGCAAAGCAATTCAAAAGTCAGCCCTTGCCACGACTCAACGCTATGCGAAGCGGCATGATGCTGCCACCACAAATCGTCGAATGAATCCTTGTTTGGCTCTATGTATTTCAAATAAAACAAGGTATAGAAATCGGTCAGTTTGTAGATTCGGTTTTGGCTCTTTTTGCCGTAGTATCTGAACTTCATTATGAAATCGCAGCGCTCAAGGTTGTTCAACACCGTCGTCAAGCGTTTGCCGTCAATGCCCGTTGAGATTGCTATATCCTGATTCGTCATCCCGTTGTGATGTTCGGCCAACAGCCTGACCACTGCAAGGTACTTTTCGGCATGGATGAACAAAGCGTTGTACAATTCGTCGAATTCCATCCTTAACGCGCCGCCTCGCGCAAAACAGAGGTCGTCCACATTCTGGACCAAACTGCGTTTAGGGTCAAGCAGGCTGAGATAGAATGGGATGCCTCCGAAAAACATGTAGCACTGAGCCATCTGGAACCTGTCCCACGAGCAGCCATTGCTTTTCAAGTATTGCTCGGTCTCTGACAACGTAAATGGGCGCAGATAGATTTGGCTGGTTATTCGGGCATGGAGGCCACCTTGGTTTTCTACGAGATTGTCAATCATCCATGATGTTGCCGATCCGCTGGCTATGAACATAATGTCGTTTCGACGCGCGGCCCAACCATTCCAGAAATTCTCGAAAGCCTCCGTGAAATTGGATCGGAGAGAGTCAATCCACGGCATCTCATCCACAAACACCACTTTCTTTCGGCTTTCCGGCAATGAAGACAGGAATTCTTCCAACGCATCGAATGCGTCAAACCAATCGGCAAACACGAGAGGCTTGCATTCGCCTGTAGACTGTTTCAATGCTTTGGCGAAATTGCGCAATTGGATTCGCTGCGACAATTTATGGCCTCCGACGTATGTGAAACAGGGCAACCGCATCAAATGCGATAATTTGCGAGGATTTCGATGAGATAATTGGGGTCGAGGGAGGCCTTGAAGAGCCTTTTCCTTAGGCTTCTCT
>CACXQV010000093.1 GCA_902769875.1 uncultured Bacteroidia bacterium | reverse complement strand
GACTGGAAGCCGAAGTGCTCGAAGACCTTCATTGGCGTCTCGGTAGTCAGCATGCTGACGTTGAACACGCAGGAGTCCTTGATGAGGTCGTGGGTGTAGTTGCCCTTGTTGACCGTCACTGCGATCTGCAAGGGGTTGCTCGTGACCTGTATCACCGTGTTGACGATGCAGCCGTTGTCGATGTTGTCATAGTTGGTGGTCAGCACATAAAGGCCGTAGCCGATGTTGAATAACGCCTTGGTATCCATGATGTCATAAATTATGTAGAGACGCAAAATCTTGCGTCTCTACAAATCATTAATTATTCCATGACAGAGAAGCTGTCCTTGCCGATGCCGCAAAGCGGGCAGGACCAGCTGTCGGGAATGGCTTCAAACGGGGTACCGGGAGCGATGCCGCTATCGGGATCGCCTTTCTCTGGGTCGTAGATGTAACCGCAGACGTCGCAAACATACTTTTTCATAGTTGAAAGTTTATAAGTTAATAGTTAAAAGTTAATAGTTTTCAGCCTTGATTTGGAAATAGGACTGAGGATGGTTGCACACGGGGCAAATTTGCGGGGCTTTTTTGCCAATGACGATATGGCCACAGTTGGAGCATTGCCACACCATGTCGCCTTCGCGAGAGAAGACGATGCCTTCCTCGATGTTTTTCAGAAGCTTGCGATAGCGTTCCTCGTGTTCCTTCTCGATTTTAGCCACCAGTTCAAAGAGGACGGCAATCTTGGTGAAGCCTTCCTCACGGGCGGTCTTGGCCATGCCAGCATACATGTCGGTCCACTCGTAGTTTTCGCCGTCAGCGGCATCTTTCAGGTTGGTCTTGGTGTCGGGCACCTCACCGTCATGCAGGAGTTTGAACCAAATCTTGGCGTGTTCCTGCTCGTTGCGTGCCGTCTCTTCAAAGAGGTCGGCGATTTGGTTGTAGCCCTCTTTGCGGGCTTTCGAAGCATAATAAGTGTACTTGTTGCGAGCTTGTGATTCGCCGGCAAACGCAGCCATCAGATTGGCCTCGGTTTTTGAACCTTTTAGTTCCATAATTAGTAAGTTTTATTGTTGATAATCAACGATTTATATTTAAAAAACACTTAAAAAAGGGTAGGAGAGTACCCAAATTTTGGCAAAGATAGCATAATTAATCCAAAATGCAATACAAAATCCGTAAATTTGCTGCCGATATGATAATGGAACGAAATAAGCGAATGATTGGTGATTGGCCTGATGCCGAAAGACCGTCGTATATACCCAAATACCATTTAAGGGACTTCGCTGCCATCGACTTTGAAGGCGCCAATGGCGAGGTGACCAGTGCTTGCAGCATGGGTATTGTCATCGTTAGGGATGATGAGATTGTGGAGCGTTTCTACAGCCTTATGAAGCCAGTGCCCAATAAATACGACTTCTGGACGACTAAAGTGCATGGCATCACATACAAGGACACCAATCATGCACCGTTGTTTCCAGAGGTTTGGGACCAGGTCAAAGACCAGGTGAGAGGATTGCCTATGGTGGCGCACGGCATCTCGTTTGACGAGCGTGTGTTGAAGGCCTTGCATCAATTGTATCATATTCCGTATCCGAATTTTAAATTATATTGCACACACTTGGGGTCGGAGTTGCTTGTGCCGGAATTGGAGAACCACAAACTTCAGACTGTGGCCAAGCATTTCGGATACGACCTTGCGAAGAACCATCATAACGCGGTTGCCGATGCGGAGGCGTGTGCTGTGATTGCGATGAACATTTTTTAGTTGTTCAGTTGTTCAGTTGCCGCTTCGCGTCATTGCGAGGAACGAAGCAATCTAGGGGTGTTTTTTTGAGTTGTTAGTTATTCAGTTATTCAGGTATTCAGTTGTTCAGATATTCAGTTATTCAGATAGTAGGTTCTTAATTATTGGTAATTTCTTTGATAATGGGGTATGGCTCAAAATATACTAATTAACATAATGTTGATTATTTGCAAATAGGGCGGTTTTGAAAAGAATGCAAATAAATGACATTTTGCCCACATTTCCGCTTGCGGAAACCAAAATGATGACTATATTTGCAAGTTTGAAAACCAATAAATGGATATATCAGTTAAATAATTAAATATTAACTAATTAAAACACCCACCTAATATGGAAATTACCGGAAAAGTGGTCAGACTCGGCGCTCTGACCGAAGGAACCAGCGCCCGCGGACCTTGGCGTAAACAAGACCTTATTATCGAAACGGAAGAACAATTCCCCAAGACCGTCTGCTTAACCTGCTGGACAAATCAGATTGATGAAATCCAGAAATTTGCGCCTGGACAAGCCATCAAAGCTCAAATCGATTTGTCATCACGAGAATTTAACGGCAAGTGGTACACCGACGTGCGCGTGTGGCGTTTCGACCCCGTTGGCGCCACGGCCCCTGCCGCAGCTCCAGAACCTGCACCGCAGCCATCGATGCATCAGACGCCGCCTGCAGCCGCACCTGCAACGGAATACTTCCCGCCCGCGGAAGCCAGCGTGGACGATCTGCCCTTCTGATATTATGTTAAATACGGCCACCCATAGATTCTAACGGCACAAGACCTTGGAATGACTTGGGTGGCCGGTTTTCGCTAAAAATAATGCAAACCAACATCTTAAATAGCGATACCATCTGTGCCATCGCCACACCGCATGGCATGGGTGCCATCGCCACAATACGAGTCTCAGGCAGCAAAGCATTTCCCATTGTTTCTCAACTATTTGAGCAGCACGGAAAGCTTTTCGATATGACCAAACTCGTATCACACAAGGCTTATTTTGGCCAAATTGTAAACAATGGCGCAATGCTCGACGAGGTGTTGGTGACGTTCTTCAAAGGTCCTCACTCTTTCACGGGCGAAGACTCGGCAGAAATCAGCGCGCACGGCTCGGTGTACGTGCAGCAAAAACTGCTCCAAGTCCTCATCGCCAAAGGCTGCCGTATGGCCGAAGCTGGCGAGTTTACACGAAGGGCTTTCGTCAACCGTAAATTCGACCTTGCCCAGGCCGAAGCCATCGCCGACCTTATCAGTTCGGAAAGTGAAGCTGCCCACCGTGTGGCCATTAACCAGCTGAAAGGTGGATTTTCCAAAGAGCTTCAAGTATTGCGCTCTAAATTATTGGAAATGACCTCGTTGATTGAACTCGAACTGGACTTCAGCGAGGAAGATGTGGAGTTTGCTGACCGAAAACAACTTAAAGCATTACTTCAAGAGACTTTAGATAAAGTAAACAAACTCAAAGACTCTTTCTGCCTTGGAAATGCCATTAAAAACGGCATCCCCGTGGCTATTGTGGGTCAGACCAACACGGGCAAAAGCACCCTGCTGAATGCCCTTTTAGGTGAAGATCGTGCCATTGTGAGCGACATCGCAGGCACTACACGCGACACCATTGAAGAAACCTTGAACATCAACGGCATCCTGTATCGTTTTATCGACACGGCAGGGCTACGCAACACGGACGAGACCATCGAGAAAATCGGCATCGAACGCTCCTACAAAAAGATTACAGAGGCCAGTATCATCATTGGTATGTTGGATGCCACAACAGATTATTTATCAATGCTTTCGTCGGCCAATGAGATTCGTTCAAAAGTCGATTTCGAGCATCAACAACTCGTTCTATGTATTAATAAGGTGGACACCTTGGCCGACCAAGGCGAGGTGCTGTTGGGACAGCTTCGGCAGGGTTTAGATGACGATGACGTGCAAATCATCTGCCTCTCGGCCAAACACAAGTTTGGCTTGAACGACCTTTACAACACCCTGAAACATAGCCAGCCCCTCGCCTATCCTGATGCCACTTTGGTCACCAATGTGCGTCATTTCGAGGCTTTGTCGCATGCTTCAGAGAGCCTGAAATCAGTTCAACAAGGACTTGAGATGGATATTCCTACCGATTTGATTTCACAAGATTTACGTGATGCGTTATTCCATCTTGGAAGCATCACTGGAGAAATCACTTCCGACGAGGTGCTTGGTTCCATTTTTTCTCGTTTCTGCATCGGAAAGTAATAACATTATGCGCAACTCGCAAAACACATCCAAAAGCATTGGCGCAAAAGCCAGCATCGGCATTCTCATAACGGCTGCGGCACTCATGTTGTTGATTTCAGGCATCCAGCAGTATTCCGCTCGCAAGCAAATCCGCTCCGATTTGGAACGGAATGCAGAAATGGAGTTGGTCCTCAAATCCATAGGAGTGAAACATTCGCTTGAAGATGTGGAGCTTGCACTTCGTAACCGCCGCTGGGAATTTGAGCAGGCTCTCCCCTACCCTGATTCCTTGTTTGCCGTCACGCGACGCGTCGTGGAACAAAACCCAAATTTCGACGGTTGCTGCATCGCCATGGTGCCCGACTATTATCCCGAAAAAGGACGTCTTTTTGAGCCATATACGCTGCGACGCGGCGATGTGATTAATACCTATCAACTTGGTTCTGACGCACATGACTATTCTAAGAACAAGTATTTCATTAACTCGGTTGAAAACGACACTTCTTTTTGGAGTGAGCCTTATCCCGATGAAGACAACCCAAATGTGACCCTAATCACCTACACTTTTCCTGTGTACGACGCATCAGGGTGCGTGGCAGGCATCGTGGGTGTTGACTTAGAATCTGAATGGCTTGGCAAAATGCTGAATGCCAGACACATGTTTCCTTCCTCCTACCATATATTGATTTCTGGTGAGGGCAAATTGATATGCGGTCCGAAAGAGAAAGGGAATTCGCATCAACTCGCGGAAGAAACCCTTAACATGATAAACGACAGCAGTTTGCATCGTGAACCGAGTTCTTCAGGATATGCCATGCTCCTTTCTTTTACCGACAATGAAGACAATTCGGAAGGCAACGTTTTTTATAGTTCTCCCGAAAACATAAAACCATGGAGAATTGCAGTTGTCAATTATGACGACGAAGTGTTTGAGCCTTTGATAAGAATGCGATGGCGAAACCTGCTGCTGACTTTGACGGGTCTGCTTATCCTCGCCTTCATCATCCATCGGTCCGCCAAAAGCATCAGCAACCTCCAACGGGCCAACATGGAAAAGGAACACATTGAAAGCGAGTTGAATATCGCCCGAAAAATCCAGATGGACATGCTGCCTAAACCCGAATCGGAAACTAAAAGCGATGATGTCGACATTTGTGGATCGCTCGTCCCCGCCAAGATGGTAGGCGGCGACTTGTACGACTATTTCGTCCGCGACGAGAAACTCTATTTCTGCATCGGCGATGTGAGTGGCAAAGGGGTTCCTGCCGCATTGGTTATGGGGGTGGTCCACACGCTTTTCCGCTCGGTTTCGGCCCATGAGAGCCGTCCTGACCGTATCATGGGCACGCTGAACGAAAATGTTTCTCAGGGCAATGAGTCGAACATGTTCATCACATTTTTCATCGGTGTGCTCGATTTGCCGACGGGCAAGTTGCGCTACTGCAACGCGGGACACGATCGTCCCTTTGTCATCGGCAAGGAAACCAATGTTTTGCCTGCCAAGGCCAATTTGCCTTTGGGCGTGGTTGAGAATATGGTTTATGTCGCTCAAGAGACAGCCCTTGTTCCTGGCGACATGCTTTTCCTTTTCACCGACGGGCTTACCGAAGCGAAAAATATCAAGCATCAATTATTTGGCATACAACGACTTACAAACTATCTTCAAGAATGTGACAAGAAAATTGCTCCAAACACCTTAATAAATAAGGTGACTGAACAAGTCGATCTTTTCGTAAAAGAGGCTGAGCAAAGCGACGACCTAACCTTATTGGCCGTACAATACACGCCTGCAATGAAAGAACTCGTTTTTGATGAAACGCTGACTATCAGCAACAAAATAAGCGAAATCACCCGACTCAATGCCTTTGTGAAGTCATCTGCCCAAACCATTGGCATCGAAGCTACACTTGCCAACAAAATCAAATTGGCGGTTGAAGAGGCCGTGACCAACATCATCGACTATGCCTATCCCGATGGAGTGGAAGGGACAGTCACAATCGCCATCGAAGCCGATGCCAACGCTGTTCGGTTTGTCATCACTGACACGGGTGCAGAATTCGACCCGACTTCTGTCTCCAATGCCGACACCACGCTCGGCATCGACGACAGGCCCATTGGCGGTTTAGGTATTTTCCTTGTCCGCAACCTGATGGACAGCATCAATTATGAGCGCATTGACGGGAAAAACGTGCTTCGCTTGGAAAAAATATATGATTCCTAACTGGTTGATAGTTATGTTTGTGTATGCTTGTATTATAATTTTTTGCTTTTTTTCGCCCTTAGTTTCCTCTTTTTTCCTATTTTTGTATTCTCATAATCAATTATTAACCATAAAATTTTAGAAAATGAAGAAAGTAACATTTTTGCTCGCCGCCTTGCTTGTTGGT
>CACXQV010000092.1 GCA_902769875.1 uncultured Bacteroidia bacterium | reverse complement strand
AAGGGCTGATAAGCGCAACCGGCTTTCAGCACGCCCAAAGATGCAATGGCCATCCACTCGCAGCGCGGAATAAGCACAGAAACCACATCTTCGTTGCCAAGTCCATGTTTCACAAGGTAATTGGCGATACGATCCGAGATGGCGTCCACTTCTTTGTAGGTATAATGCTTGTCGTGATACACAACTGCCATGTTATCAGGCGTTTGCTCCACTTGATGGTGGAACAGCGAAACGATGGTCTGCGTGTCGTCGTAAGGCACTTCTGTCTGGTTGAAACTGTCGAGCACAGCGGTTTGCTCGGCATCAAGCAAGGAAACATGTTGCAATGCCATCTCTGGCTGACGGATGAAGGCGTCAATCGCATTGCAGATCGACTGCGCCAGGCGTTGCATCAGGCTTTCGCTGTAACGGCCGTTGTCGTATTCAATGCAAACACTCGGCACACCGTCTTTCTCCTGGATGAAGAAAGCGATACGGAACTTCGGAGCGTCTAATTCAAGCGGCTCAACCTCAAGCTGTTGGCCATTGACAACATAGCGGTCGATAATTCCTAACTGGTAGGCAAACATGATTTCCGCCGAAAGGTCGTAATCCGCAGCGATTTGAGCGAAAGGATAGTTCTCGTGCCGGAGCGTCTCGTCAAAGTTCCTGCTGGTTTCATCGAGAAAGTCCATCACGGTCTGCTCGCCAATCTGCGCACTCAATGCCAATGTGTTGACGAACATCCCCACCGTGTTGCGGATGCGCAGGTCGGAACGCCCGTTGCTGATGGTGGTGATGCAAACCTGCTCATTGTTGGTGAAACGTGACAATGAATAGAACACCGCCGCCAAAGTGAGGTGGGCAGGAGAGAGGTTGTGCTGCTTGCAGAAAGCTTCCATCGCATTGAAATTCAATGCACTGTATACTGAGCTGGTCGAACCTTGCTCCAGCGGGTTAGTCAGGTCGGAGGGCACTTCGGTGACACCTTCCAACTTGCCCAAACGTCCGTTGAAGAAGTCTTTGGCCTCGGTATGGCTCTGGCTATTTTCGGTGGCTTTCTCGTCAGCAACGAAATCGGCATAGCTGATAGCTTCGGCTTCGATTTCTTGACTGTTCATGAGTTCGCACAACTGGCTCAGGAACACGTCAAGGGAGCCACCGTCGAAAATCAAATGGTGGACATCGGCCAAGAGATAAACTTGTTTCTCGGTTTCGACGATTTCCATGCGGTACAACGGCCCTTGTTTCAGATTGAATGGCTTAACAAACTCCGATTTGTATTTTTCCAATTCCGTTTCACCTAACTCACTCTGTTTGATAACGATAGGCTGGTTAACTTCAACGATTTGTACAACATTGCTTCCTTCGCTTCCAAAATGCACCTGGAACTGCGGATGTGCCTTGATGACGGTTTCCACACATTTTTTAAGTAATTGTGTGTCAGTTTCTTTCGGGAAACGGATAAGCGACGGGATGTTATAAAGCGTGGTGGAAGGCTGCTTGACACATTCCACATAAACGCCCATCTGCGCATACGACAACGGAATATTGTTCGTGTCGGTATGGGTCTCGTTTTTAACTGTTTCTTTTTCAGCGTCTTCACTCATCATCTTGGCCAAAATCTCGTTCTCGATGGTCTGCAAAGTGCCCGTCTTGGCCAGCGACTTCGCTTCGAGGGTGACACCGAATCGCTTGTTGATCTGAATCGCCAGCTTGATGGCCATGATGGAGGTGAGGCCGACATAGCCCAGCACCGTCGTCACACCGAAGTCCTCGGTGTTGATAATCTTTGCAATGATGCCATGGATTTCCTGCTCCAACACATTCATCGGCACCTCTCTAAACTCTAAACTTTCAACACCCAACTGTTTCTCGGGTTTTGGCAGCGATTTTTTATCGACTTTGCCGTTCGGATTGAGCGGTATCTTGTCGATTTGCATCGTCACGGCTGGCACCATATAGGGCGGTTTTTCATCCATGATGAAAGTGCTAAGTTTCTGGATGTCAACGGTGTCGTCGGAAACGATATAGGCAGCGATGAACTTGCCGCCACCTTCTTCGTCGAAGGCCTGCACGGTCACATCCTTGATGCCCGTGAACTGTCTGATGACGGCCTCCACTTCTTTCAACTCAACACGGAAACCACGGATTTTCACCTGGCCGTCCTTGCGCCCAACAAATTCGATGTCGCCCGAAGGCAAATACCGCACAATGTCGCCCGTACGGTAAACCCGATGGTATTTCTCCCCCTTATCGAACGGGTTTTCAAGGTAGACCTCAGCGGTCTTTTCGGGACGGTTGAGGTAGCCTCGCGTCACCTGTGGACTAGCCACCCACAACTCGCCATTGGCACCCACAGGCAATCGATGTCCTTGTTTATCAACGATATAACACTTGATGTTACGTTGCGCCTTGCCAATCGGGATATTCTTGCGTTCCTCGGTCACGTCGAAGTTGGTGACATAGCAGATGGCTTCCGAAGGACCGTAGCCATTGGCCATCACATAATGCTGCGGCGGCACCATCGAAGGTAGTTTCTCGCCACCCGTCAGCAGGCGTTGCAGCGACTTACACTCGAAATTGGTGGCAAACTGGTAGGCCACTTGCGTTGTCATGAACGAATGTGTGATGCCGTTTTGCACGAAATAGTCGTTCAAGGCCATCAAGTCGAGGCGGATTTCCTCGGGAATGATGTGCAACTCGGCGCCAATGGTCAGACTACCGAACAATTCCTCAATCGAGGCATCGAAACCGAAGCTGGCGTATGCGGCAATCTTGCTTTGCTCAGTAATGTTGTGACACGCTTGATGCATCAAGCAGAATGCCACCACGTTACGATGCTCTATTTGACAACCTTTGGGAACTCCAGTAGTGCCCGAAGTGTAGATCATCGTCATCAGGCTGTGTGCCGTTGGAGGACCGATTTGCACATCGGCTTCGACGCTTTGGTTAAGCTCTCGGGTGAGCAATACTTCACCTTTGTAAAATTCCACAAGCGGAAGCAGTTCTTCATCGGCAATGAGCATTTTTGTACCTGAATCTTGAACCATAAACTCCAGACGCTCTTGTGGATAAGAAGGATCCAAAGGCTGGTAGGCGCAGCCGGCTTTCAGCACGCCGAGAGAGGCAATGGCCATCCATTCGCAACGCGGAATCAAGACGGCAACCACATCTTCGCTGCCCAAACCTTTTGCCGCCAATCTTTTTGCAATGTTGTCGCTCAGTTCGTCAAGTTCGCGATAGGTATACGTCTTGTCCTTGTAAACCACCGCCGTCTTGTCGGGATGAAGCTCGGCTTGCTTCTTGAACAATGAGACGATGGTTTGCGTTTCGTCGTAGTCGACATCGGTTTCATTGAACTTGTCAAGGAGCTTTAATTGATCATCAGAAACATTCTGTATGTCTTTGAGTTGCAAGTTCAAATCCATTATATGCGTCAGGATGGTTTCGTAGCTTGCAATAAACTGGTTGATGAGCGCCTCGGAGTAACGATGTGCATGGTAGGAAAGCACAATCCTATAGCCTTCAGCTTGTTGGAAGACCTGTATTTCGATAGGCTCGTTTGTTGAGTTATCAAATAGCGGTTCAATCTTTATCGGGTAACCACCGATGCTGGCTTCATTGTAAAGTTTCCCTTGATACACAAACATTTGATGCGTCTGCGTACCTTGTTCGCTGCAAAAGTCGGCGAAAGAATAAAGGTTGTGCTGTCGTGCGCCTTCCGAAGTCAGTTTGCCCTGTTCGAACAGGTCGCCCACGGTCATCTCGCCATTTAGTCGATACAAAGCTGGCAAAGTGCGTACATACATGCCGAAGATGTGATTCAAGCGTTGGTCGTTGCGCCCGTGCCAAATGGTGGAAAACAGCACTTGTTCGTCGCCCGTGTAGCGCGACAGAAGAAGTGCAAACGCAGAACTGAAGAAGTTGCTCTGTTTCACGCTATTATCCTTGCAAAAACGGTCGATGGCGGCTGCATCCACATTCAAGATTCTCTCGATGGTGTGGCTGCGGAATTCGTTTTCTTCGAGGTCGGGGAGGAGTGTGGTGTCAACATCATCGCAAACGAAATGGTCCTGATACCATTTTTGGTCGGCTTTCCAAGCCTCGCCTTGCCTCAACTCGTGCTCTTCGATGGCATATTCGATGGATGAAAACTCCTCAACATCAAGGCGAAAGCCTTGATATGCCTTATCGATGTCTTGCAGCATTGTGGTGAACGATGCCCCGTCGAAAACAACATGATGGAACTGGAAATAAATGAAATTGCCCTCTTTTGCCTTCAACAATTTGAAATAAAGCAACTTTTCTCCTTCGAACCCCATCGGTTTCAGCAATTTGGGCTTCTCTTGTTCGATGCTGTCAATCTCTTCAATGTCAATTTCAAACGCCTGGTTGTCAATGTATTGTTCTGGAACGCCTTCCTCATTCACCTTCACGCGACAGTTGGCGTAGGGGTGCGCTGCGAGCATTTCCAAGATGGCTTTCCGAAGGCGTTCAAGGTCGATTTCCTTGTTTACATGAAAAAGATAAGGAATGTTATATACTTTGTTTTCAGTGCTTTGCATGCATTCGGCGTAAATGCCGACTTGCGATTGTGATAAAGGTGCGGTTTGAGCTTTCATATATTATTTTTTATTTCTTGTCTTGCCAAGTGGTTGTATATATTTTCGGTGTTATGGACAGCATCAGCCATCCCCAGCGCATCCTTCGCGTTTCCTCAAGTTGCTGAAGGATGGCCATGGTCTCCGTGCCCATCAGGTAAGAGAAGCCCGCCGACAGCTTGACGAAATCGGAAAAGGCATAGCTGGCCCTGATTTCGAAATCGTGGCCGAGGCTCTTTGATGGGACGTAATCCAGATTGGTTGCAATGGCGAAATAATGGTACGAAAGGTTGATGTTCAGTTTCTTGACGGGGTTGATCGTGCCACCGACAAAGAGGTTTTGAAGGCCAGGCGTGAAGTTGCCGACAAAACTGTCGAGGTAGAAAAAGTCCATCGCGCCATAAAAGTCGTGGTGCGAGCCATAAATGGAATTGAAGCCTCGGATGGTGTCGTGGAAAACCATGCCAAAGGCGCCGTGGGGAGGCAATGCGAAATACTTGTCGCCGCTCAAATAGTCGTAGCCGGCATAAACGGAGAAAATGTCGTTGGGCGTGAATTGCACTTTTGCGTTACCCATGAATGCGCTTATCGGAATGCCGTCTTCTTGCCTGCCCATCTGGTAATAGAAAGAACCCGTCACAGCCCAATGCTTTGGCGTGAACGAAAGGTAGGTTCCGAGCAGTTGCTGGTAATAAGTCTTAGGGTGTTCTGGATCGGTGCTTTGCATTCCCACGTTCATGAAGAGCAATGACCCGCCGAGCAACGAACTGGGCGTATCATAATGATACCAAAGCGTTTGCATCGACTTGTGGGGCTGGATGCCGTCGGAATAATAAGTGTTGCCTGTGTCGGGGTTGTCGGCATTCTGGTTGTAGGCAAGGATAAGGTGAACCTTGTGTCCGTGGCCTTCGTAGCCGAACTTCAGCACGTCGTGGGTGGGGGCGGTCATCGTCCAGTCGTCATAACCCAAGATGCGCTCGTCGTCGTAATTCAGGATCTGACGACCTATTTTGGCAAAAAAACCATTTTTCGATTTCACCAAAGCCCAGGCTTCGGCAAGGCTCAAGCCTCCACCTGCGGCTTGTCCCCAAACACCAGCTTGTTTGGGCGAAAGATGCAGTTCGAGCCACGAACGCTTGTAGTCGAAATCCAGCTGATACGAACCCAAAATGAAATTGGCGATGCGGTCGTTATCGAGGCTGTCGGCCTTGAAACCGCCATAACGCAACTCGCCACGGGTATTCAATTTGGCACTGATGCTAAACTCGTTGTCGGCTTCCTGCCCATACACACCGACTGAAACCACCAGTGTAAATAAAAGCAACGAAAGCCTTGGCAATCTGAAGTTTGAAACTTTCATAGGATTGGGGCTATTCTATGTTGAAAAGGTCGATAAAGCCCGTCATCTTGAAGACATCCTTGATTTCGTCGTTCAAGCTCTTCAAAACGACCTTGTTGCCATTGGCTTTGGCGCTTTTCAGCAAACCCAAAAGGATGCGCAAACCGCTGGAAGCGATGTATTCCAATTGGCTACAATCGATGGTGATGTCTTTGCCGTTCACATCATGAAGTGGCTTCATGGCTTCTTCGACTTCGATGGCATGGGCGGTGTCGAGTTCGCCCTCAAGGGAAACGATGTATTTCCCGTCTGTTTCCGTGATGATGGTGTTCATGTGTTAGTATAATATTGAATAAAGCGCAAAAATAATAATAATTACACACTCTGCAAAAAAAGAAAAAAACCGCCCTAAAAAGTAGAGCGGCTTTTCTTTTCTATGACATACACACTGTTTTAAAGCTCTTTAGAAGTTGAGAAATTGAGAATTCTCGAACCTTGTTGAATAGCATCCAGGAATTTTTGCTTTGTACTGAACTTGTTGTAGAAGAAATCGTTCGAGACTACAGCTTGGCCAACACTCGGGGTAACTGTGATTTGCGGGAACTTCACAAAGTTGATGTCGGTTTCAGGAAGTTGGGCTTCATCATAGCTGACTGTGCCTTCCAATTTCGCCGTGAATGGCTTCTTGATGTTGTCGACAGTCACCGACCAGGGGGCGGTAACATTTTTCACTTCGACGGTGTTACCTTCTGCATTAACGTATGAAACATCA
>CACXQV010000091.1 GCA_902769875.1 uncultured Bacteroidia bacterium | reverse complement strand
TCATCGTCGCGAACCCGGTCGATGTCCTCACCCACGTCGCCTTAAAAGAATCCGGTTACCCCGCTTCCCGCGTCTTCGGTTCGGGCACCGTCCTAGATACCGCAAGGTTTAAATATCTTCTTTCCGAACGTCTTAATGTTGACTCCCGTAACGTCCACGCCGTCGTCATCGGTGAGCATGGCGATTCCGAACTCTGCGTTTGGTCGGTCGCCAATATCTCGGGCATCCCTTTAACCGATTTCGCCGAACTTAATGGCATCACCCATCACGAAGAAGCGATGCAGAAGATCTACGAAGAGGTCCGTGACTCCGCTTATGAGATCATCGCTAGGAAAGGGGCCACCTATTATGGGGTCGCCCGGGCTATCGCCAGGATCTGCTCTTGCATCATCAATAACGAAAACACCATGCTTCCGGTCTCGGTCGAACTTGATGCTTCTGATAAAATCCTCAGTCTCGCGTCCTGCCGTGCCGTTTCCAATGGCAATCACCTTGATTCTATAGGATTCCACCAATGCTTTGATTTTTCGCATCGCGCCCGTCGTGTCCGACTTGGGCGGATGGGGATAGATGGTTTCGTTGTGCAACAATGCGCCCGTTTCGCTCAAAACCACCACCTTGCAGCCCGTGCGGAATCCCGGGTCGATGGCAAGGACGCGCTTTTGGCCCATCGGGGCGGCCAGAAGGAGTTGTTTCAGGTTCTCGGCAAAAACGCGGATGGCGGTCTCGTCGGCCTTTTCCTTATAATAATTGCGGATTTCGGTTTCGATGCTTGGCTCCAAAAGGCGTTTCCAAGAGTCGGCGATGGCCTCGCGCACGAGTTCCGACGAGGCGTTGTCGTTCTTCAGGAAGATGCTTTCCAATGAGTTAAGCACAAAATCATCATCCACCTTGATTTTCAGTTTCACCATGCCTTCGTCCTCGGCGCGGAACAAGGCCAAAAGCCGATGCGAGGGCGCTTGAGAAATCGGCTCGCGGAAATCGAAATACTGTTGGTAGGTCTTGCCTTCCTCTTCCTTGCCCTTGACGACGGCAGAGCTGATGTCGCCCTGAACATGGAAAATCTTGCGGATGCGGTGGATGCGGTTGCGCCCGTTGATGTTCTCGGAAACCCATTCGGCCATGATGTCCTTCGCGCCTTGCAGGGCTTCCTCCACATCGTTCACGCCTTTGCCCGCATTGACATAACGCGCGGCGAGGCGATCGACAAAGTCCACGTTCTGCGCCATGATTTGTGCGGCGAGGGGTTCGAGGCCTTTCTCGCGGGCGATGGCGGCGCGGGTGCGGCGTTTGGGCTTGTAGGGGAGATACAAATCCTCGACTTCTTGCAAAGTTTTGGCGTTCAGTATCTTCTGTTCCAATTCGGGCGTGAGTTTCTCCTGCTCGCGTATGGAGGCGATGACGCTTTCTTTGCGCTTCTGTAATTCAACGAGTTGCTCAAGGCGTTTTTGCACGGCGGCCACGTTTTCCTCGTTCATTGTGCCTGTCATTTCCTTGCGGTAGCGGGCGATGAAGGGGATGGTGGCGCCTTCGTCGAAGAGGCGGATGACGTTGGCCACATGGTGCGCGGCCAAGTTGAGTTCCTGCGCGATTTGCGGGGCGAAGTCTATGGTGCTTTGCATAAATCAAAAGTTGTATGAAGGAAGAATTCTTATTTTAATTAGTTGATATTCTTTTGTTTTCAAACTTTACAAATCTGTAAATTACAAATCATTAAATTTCGGTGCAATAATACGGTTTTCTTTGCAAAATAAGGCGTGTTTTTGCATTTCCATATTAATATTGTTTTTCGAGGGAATTTCCATATTGGGATATGGTTTTTGTTCAAAAAAAACAATATTCCAGGATTCTTTTCTCTGGTTTTATCACTATTCCAGCACCAACGTTCCGACCTTGTTGTCTTTCGTCAAATATTTGACGACATCGGGCAATGCCAATTTCAGGCTCACGATTTCCACGTCAGGAAGCGTTATTGTGGAGTCAGTAAAGCCGTTTTGGCCTTTCTGCCAAGTCAGGTGATGGCATTTGGATTTCTCGCCTTCAACGATGTCGTAGTAAATCACGCCGAGCGTTTCCCCATCAAAGGCCCAGTCAGCCAATTGGGCATCTTGGGTCACTTTGATGTCGAAACCGCCGTTGTCCACCACTTTCGTGTTGTATCGGAAAGGCAAATTGAATACAGTATCTGTTTGTATGTCAACGAGATATTCCGTGAAATACAAATTCAGCAAGCCGTCTTTCAAAATGGGTTGGTACCAAAGCAAATCTTGCCTCTCGAAATCGGGATAATGGATGGGACGCTCGTCGTTCAAAACGAGTCGCCCATCTTGCATATCGCATTTGGCCTGGTTGTAAATGTTTGAGGTTTCCTCATCGTATTGTTGGGTTGTGGCGTAGGTGTCGCCCGTATGGGAATGACCGAAAGCCATAGTCATCGTATGGGTTGGCCTTCCGTCATAAATCACGTTGAATTTTTGGGTCGAGTCATAAAATGGATACGAAAGCAGTTGGAAATAAGTGTACATAGCGATAGAATTGCCTTCGATGGTCGGGCAGGAAACCTCAGAACTCGTCCAAAGTTCGTTCCTATTGATGAAAGCCCCGTCAATCTTGCTGTTGAAAAATCCGTGGTTTTTGAGGGATTTCACCGTTGCGGTGTCCAATGCTTTCAGTTCGGGGAATACATCGGCTGGGTCGACGAGGTTGCCGTTGATTTCGCGCACCAACGCTCCGTTGGAATTGAAGACTTGGCAAAGATTCATAGGCTTGTTGGTCAAGACATAGAAATCACCTTGTACGGAGAAGTCGATGCCAGTGTTGTTGTAGTCGGTTTCCAAGGCGATGGGTTCGGTTTGCATCAAGGCGTGCCCTTTCCTTTGGATGGCGTTGAGGCGGCTCATCGTCGGCTTGTCCAACCTGAACTGGAACACCATAATTTCATTGCCTTTGCTGTCAAACAGGTGGCCTTCGGAAACTGAAGGAATGGTGTTCAGTTTGGCGTATTCCTCTTGGTCGGAGATGATTTTGAAGCCTTCCTCTTGTTTTGCATATTCGAGCGCGTTGGTTTGCAGAAAACGGTCGATGGTGTTGTCATTCAGGCCATTGAACACGATTTCCACATCGGCCACGTCCGAAAGGTCGCGCATAGTGATTTGTCCTGACACGCATCGGAAGCAGTCAGTCTCTTTCATTTTCACCTTGAGAAGGTATGGTTTTTCTGTTTTTGCCGTTTCTTGATTACCGCAGGAGAACAGAAACAGCAAGGCGAAGGATGCGAAAAACAAAAGGTGCTTTTTCATAGTTGAACTATTTGAAATTGGTTGCAAAAATATGTTTTTTTTGAATATGAAACTAATAATTTAGTGTATTTATTGTTTGAAATGGAGATTTCTACGAAGATAATTGTTTCATCGCTTGTTTTGTGATGTTTGATTTTTCGCTAACTTTGCGGCAAAATCAAGGAATTATGACCCAGCACAACAAAATACAACTTTTCGAGGAGAAGAAAGTCCGCGCCCTTTGGGACGACGAGGCAGAGAAATGGTATTTTTCAGTGATTGATGTGGTGGCAGTATTGACTGAAAGTGCCAATCCAACTGACTATATCAAGAAAATGCGAAAGCGTGACCCAATGCTTGCAGAAGGGTGGGGACAAATTGTCACCCCCCTTTCGGTAGATACCGCTGGAGGTAAGCAAAAAACCAATTTTGCCACAATGGAAGGAATATTGAGAATAATCCAATCCATTCCATCACCCAAGGCTGAGCCTTTCAAGCAATGGATGGCGCAGGTGGCGGCACAACGTCTTGACCAAATGCAAGACCCTGAACTGAGCATTGAGCAGGCTATGATGGATTACAAACGTTTGGGCTATTCCGATGCTTGGATTAACCAGCGGCTGAAGTCGATAGAAATCCGAAAGGACTTGACAGATGAATGGAAGAAACGTGGTTTGCAGGAAGGAGTTCAATTCGCGACTTTGACGGACATCATTTACAGTACATGGTCAGGCATGACGGCCAAGGAATACAAGCAATTCAAGGGCTTGAAGAAAGAAAACCTGCGCGACAATATGACTAACCGCGAACTGGTGTTGAATATGCTGGCTGAACTCTCCACCAAGGATATTTCAGAAAGCCAAAACCCCGAAACTTTTGGCGAGCACATGGATGTGGCACGTCAAGGCGGCGAGATTGCCCGCCACGCCCGTATGGAGTTGGAAACCAAAACGGGGAAGCCCGTGGTGACCTCGCTGAACGCGAAAGAGGCCATGAAGCTGAAAGCAGCAAAAGAAGACGAACAAAAACAAATCAACGAAAAGAACTGAACATGATCAAAAACATAATCTTCGACTACGGCGGTGTGCTCTTAGACTGGAATCCGCATTACCTCTATGACCCTTATTTCGGCGATGTGGACAAGGCCGAATGGTTCCTCACCAACATCTGCACCTACGAATGGAACGCCCAGCACGACAACGGCAAACCCATTGCGGAAGGCACGGCGGAACTCATCGCCGAGCATCCCGAGTGGAAGAAGGAAATCGAGCTGTATTACGGCGAGTTTATGAAGATGATGGGCGGACAGATTCCCGGAATGGAGGAATATATTAAGGAATTGAAAGCCAAAGGCTTCCGTGTGTTTGGCTTGTCCAATTGGTCGGAGGAGACCTTTGCCTTGGTGAGGCCTGTCTATCCCGTCCTCAACCTTATGGAGGACATGGTGATTTCGGGTATCGAGCGGGTGATGAAGCCCGACCCGAGGATTTTCCAATTGGCCTTGCAACGTTTCGGCATCAAGGCGGAGGAAACGGTGTTTATTGATGACAACCCGAATAATGTTGCGGCGGCGAATGCTTTGGGAATTAGGGGGATATTGTTTGAGGGGAAAGAGAAATTGGAAAGAACTATAAACAATTTGTAATTATTTCACAAAACCTTCAAAACTTGCAAAACAATAGAGGTGTAAGCGGCTTCACAACCGTGTTGCCGCTGGAAAGCCGCCGGTTGGCGGGCTTTCCTTGACAAAAAAAGTTTTGACGGTTTTGCTGGTTTTGTGAAAAACAAGACTAATCATTCAGCAAGTCGCGGAACATCAGCCTTGTGCGCAGTTTGCGGGGATGGCTTAGGCGTTCCGCTTTTTCCTGTTCGTCCTTCGGCGGTTTGGTGTATAGGTCTTCGTCGATTTCATTTGGGAAAAGAAACACAAAACCATTCTTTTCATAGAAGCCAAGGACATCTTTCCTGTTCTTAGCATCAACGATGGCGAACCGACATCCAGTCTTGTTTGCGTCATTGAGGAACCACATTCGAACAAACTCCAATACTTCAGACCCAATCCCCATTCCAGAATATTTGGATGCTACGGCCAATCTGCCTATTAAAACACCAGGATAGCGCGTCAGCATTTTCTCTCGCTTAGTGATTCTCCACATAGCCTGACGGCGTGCGCTTGGCAAGTCATAGATGCGGATGCTGTCGTTAGAAACAGTAAAACAAGCGACAATAGACGTTTTGTCCTCATTCATCCGAAAGCAATACGACTTTCCCATACGATAATAGGTGTAACGCAAAGCGTCCTTCGAGAAGAACTCATCCATATCCTTGTCGCCACACTCAAAATGCTGGCATTCAGCAAGAATATCAGCCGTAAGCACTTCTAATGTGCAATTTTCATCAAGAAACGCCATAACTCACAAACTGAGATTTGACCTTTCCAAAATCCTGCACATCGCAATGTAACTCGGATCCTTCGTGATGTCGCGCTTGGGACGCTCGTCAAATTCACGCTCCGCCTCGTCCGCCATGTCGCGGAAGCGACGGGCAGCATCCCCGTAAAGCGTCGGTATCGCCTTAATTGCCGTTGCCATAATCCTTTCTCCTTTAATCTGTTTTACGCTGCAAAGATAATCACAGTTTCAGTGCCAGTGGCAAAACCTCTGTGCTTCAATGTTTTTTTGCAACTTTTTTCCACTATTTTCAATGCAAAATTACAACTTTTTTCCACTATTTCAATGCCTTTTTTGCAACTTTTTTCCAAATCCCTAATAAATGTGTTGCTTTCATTCCGTTTTTATTTGTAATTTTGCGCAAATTCAGGTCATTTAATTCATTATGCAATGAAACGATTTCAAAATATAGTATTACTTGTGCTGATTGCCTTGGCAGGGAATGCTTTTGGACAGGAATCGGGCTGGGAATTAGATTATTTGCAAGGCAAGGTGAAGATACGGACGGAGTATCACTATGAGTTTGACATTAGTGATTCCATCAACCATGACGAGTTTATGAGGAGGTTTTATCAATGTGGGTTTGATGCAGACAGGATGATTCGTTTTGCCGATAGCATAAATTCTAAACAAGATCTTTACTCATGTTCGATGCATGAGTATGACTCTTTGGGGTCTTTTACAAGGATTTCGTATCACTCATCAAGTGATAATATGATAATAGATTTTCAAAATGAATATGATGAGAATGGCCGTATATCAAAAAGGGTCAGGATTGACGAAATCGTCAAAGACTCAGCGTTTTATAAATACGATGCAGTTGGCCGGCTTTCTGAGACAAGGCATTGGAGCCACTTTTCAGGCTATCGTACAACTCAATGGATATATGATTCAGAAGGTCGTTTGTTGGAGGAAAATAGAATAGAAGGGGATTCTGTGCAGTCTTATTTTAGGAAAAGCTACGATAAAAAAGGCGTTTTGCATAAAAGTGAGAGATTTGGTTTTCCTAACAGTAATACCAAGATTTATTGCGAATATGATTCAAGAGGGAATGTCATTTATGAACGGAGGGAAAACTGCGGTTTGGCACATGTTATTGAAACAAGAACAAAATACAAATATGATAGGAATGACAGCATAATAAAAGAAACAAGTAGGGAAAGATGGTGGCATACTGACCTTAGAAATGATAAAGAAAAGTGGATATTTGAGAGGATAATTAAACGAAATGCAGAAGGATTTCCAATGAAGGAAAAATATGTTCAAATAGGCAAGTCTGGCACAATGGTGTCTTATAGCGAATTTGATAGTTTTGGTCGAATTGTTAATATGGAAGATTATTATGATGACGACACCATTCCATACGAAGTGATGAAATACAAGTATGATGAGTTAGGTAGGGAAGTTGAGAAAGTTCGGATAGACAATCGTCATTCACAATTCCATAAACAAGTTTGGCGGTATCACAAAGACACAGATTTTTATTCTTATTATGCTACTTACGGTGGCAATGATGAAGAAAATGCTACTTTTTCTCACGAAAGCCTGTTTTTCTTTGACGACCAAGGCAATTGCATAGCGCACATACAATGGATGCCGAAGACACAAAATTCAGAGTATTATTTTAATGTGTTTAAGATTGAGTATTACGATTGATTTTTGTGCAGATTATTGATTTTGAATGATTTTTGTAATAGATTTTTGAAAGATTTCTTGCCGAAGGCAATACCAAAATAAAAGAAACTATGAAAATCCTCTCAGTCAATCAAATCCGCGAAGCGGACAAATACACGATAGAGCACGAACCCATTGAGTCCGTCGATTTGATGGAACGCGCCGCCACCAAGGTCTTCGAGTGGCTTTATCGCCGTGCGCCGCGCGACAAGACCATCAAGATCTTCTGCGGCATGGGCAACAATGGCGGCGACGGCCTCGTGGTGGCTCGACTGCTCAATGAGCAAGAGATTGTCCCGCAGGTGTTTATGGTGCGCCATAGCGACCGCATGAGCCACGACTGCGAGGTGAACTACTACCGCCTCGTGAACGAGACCAAGGTGCCGATGTTCGACATCCTCACCG
>CACXQV010000090.1 GCA_902769875.1 uncultured Bacteroidia bacterium | reverse complement strand
CTACTGGCTGAAGGTGGCTTTTACAAACAAAATCCGAATACCAGTCGTTAGCTATGTCTCAATCGGAATGTCACCCAATGACAAAACCGAATATCAGAATCCATGTAAAACTGCCACTTTTTAAAGTGGACTCAATTATAGATTCCCTTCTATTATCCAATCAGACACCGTCTTGGTCTCTTTCGAAAAGGCGATGCCAATCTTGACGACAGGCTTGCCCTCGGCTTGGTAAGGAATGGCATAATCCTTCGAGTTGATTTGGTCGAGTGCCTCTTGCGCCGAGCCGCGCATCTTCAGCTCCATCACATAGACCGCATCGCGCATAAACACGACCACGTCCGATCTGCCCCGCGCCACTTTCACCTGCGTGAACGTGCGGTAGTTGAAGATGGAGAACACAACGTAGGTCAGCACTTCGTAGTAAGCCTCGTATTTTGCGATGTCGTCCAATTCCTTTTCGCCGAAGTCGAGGTAGGGGATGTAGGCGAAGAAGGCTTGCATCAGTTTCATTGCGCCTTCGATGTCGTGGCGAATCAAACTGGCGTAGAAATTGCCAGCAAAGCCCTGAGTGTTGGCGTTGTAGATGCCCATCATCGAGGAGAGGAAGTTGTCCATAAAACCCACTTTTACCTCGGCGTTGGGGAAGTCGAGGGTGTAGTTCCTGCTATAAAAATCATAACCTTTGATGGTGAGGTAGCCCGCCTGATAGAGCAGGGGCAAGGCGGAGGTCATCGCCTCGGTGGGTACGTCGAACTGCGAGGAAGGAACATTGAGTTGCTCCAATTCAAGCAAGTTCGTGTTGAAGCGTTTCATCGCCTCGAAGAGGAAGGTGGGCGTTCCGCTGGAGAACCAATAGTAGTCAAGCCATTGGTCGGTGAACACATTCATCAGGCTGAAAGGATTGAAGATGTCGTCCGACTCGTTGCTGAAGTGGTAGCCGTCATATTGTTGTTTCAGCATCTCGAACATGGTTTCTTTTGTGCATTTGTAGCGTTCGGCCAAGGCTTGGATGTCCTCGTCGAACACGGTTTGCAGCTCTGTCTTGGTGATGCCGCAAAGGGCCGAGTATTGTGGCATCATGGAAATGTTGCGCAAATTGTTCAGGGTGGAGAATATGCTCAGTTGGCTGAACTTGGTGATGCCCGTGATGAAGACGAATTGCTCGTCGGCATCGCAAACTTTCACTACCTGATAGAACTCCTGTATAATGCGTCGCACCTCGGTCAGTTGTTCGGGTTTGTGGAGGTAGTCAAGCAAAGGAGCGTCGTATTCGTCCAAAATGACCACGGTCTTCAGCCCTGTGTCCTTGTGCAACGCTTGTATGAGTTTCTTTAGCCTCGTTCCGGGCGAGCCTTCGGTTTTCGGCCTGCCGTATTTCTCCTCGTGGTAGTCCAACTGGCTATGCAACTCGTCAATGATCTGATTCATTTCCCACTTGTTTTTGCAGGCACTGATATCGAAATGCAGTACGGGGTGCTGTTTCCAGTCCTTTTCCAACTCGCCAATGGCCAATCCTTCAAACAAGTCCTTGCGGCCCTGAAAGTAGTATTTCAAGGTGCTGCAAAGCAACGATTTACCGAACCTTCGCGGACGACTGAGGAAGACGAATTTTGATTCTATTGTCAGTTTATAGATGAGGTCGGTCTTGTCCACATAGATGCGCCCGTCTTGTCTGACGCTTTCAAAATCGGCGATGCCGGCGGTATAGAGTCTTATGGGTAGCATGGCGAAATGGGTTTTCTTGTGTGCAAAAATACACACTTTCCCTATAATCCTGCATTTTTTTCCTTCTTTTCCTTGTCTAATTTCAAAAATTCGCACTTTAAGTGTTGCGTTTGGTGAGCGGCGAGGATGTTATGACACAGAAAATCGTAATCGAATAATGGAAAGAAAAACGGTGCCGAAATTGCTCGACACCGTTCTCTTTTGTCTTGTTCGAAACGTAAGGTCAGTCACCCACATGCAGTTTCTTCAATCCGGATTTTTCGAGTTTTTCCTCGGCGTATGCACGGTCAATCACCAATTCGGTGGCGTTGATGTCGGAAGGCATCTCAAACATGGCATCGTTCAGGATGGCCTCCATAATGGAGCGCAGTCCACGTGCGCCCACCTTGAACTCGATGGCTTTTTCCACCACGAAATCAAGCACTTCATCCTTGATGATCAGGTTGATGTGATCCATTGCAAAGAGCTTTTGGAACTGCTTCACCAAAGCGTTTTTCGGCTCGGTGAGGATGCGCTTCAAGGCTTCCTTGTCCAAAGGATTAAGGTGGGTGATGATGGGCAGACGTCCTACGATTTCGGGAATCAGGCCGTATTTCTTCAGGTCGGCGGGCGAGAGGTATTTCAGCATGTTGTCTTTGTCCAAGACCTCGTTGCCTCCCGTGCCGTAGCCGATGACATTGGTGCGTTTGCGAGCCGCGATGAGGCGTTCGATGCCGTCGAAAGCACCGCCGGCGATGAAGAGAATGTCTTTCGTGTTCACGGCGACCATCTTCTGTTCGGGATGCTTGCGTCCGCCTTGGGGCGGCACGTTGACGACCGAGCCTTCCAGCAGCTTCAGCATGGCCTGCTGCACACCTTCGCCCGAAACATCGCGAGTGATGCTGGGATTGTCACTTTTGCGGGCAATCTTGTCGATTTCGTCGATGAAGACGATGCCGCGCTCAGTAGCCTGCACATCGTAATCGGCGGCTTGCAGCAGTCGGACGAGGATGTTCTCAACATCTTCACCCACATAGCCGGCCTCGGTGAGAACGGTGGCGTCGGCAATGGCGAAGGGCACGTTGAGCATTCTGGCTATGGTGCGGGCAAGCAAGGTCTTTCCCGTGCCGGTTTCGCCCACGAGGATGATGTTCGACTTCTCGATTTCAACCTCATCGGACTGCACTTTCTGGCTGATGCGCTTGTAGTGGTTGTAGACCGCCACGGCAAGGGTGCGTTTGGCTTCGTCCTGCCCGATGACATACTGGTCGAGAAAAGCCTTGATTTCGGCAGGCTTTTTCAGCGCATAGCCTTTCGAATCGAAAGACTTGTTGCCTTCGCCGAATTGTTCCTTGACGATAAGATGGGCCTGTTCGGCGCAGCTGTCGCATATTTCGGCATCTATGCCTTGGATCATCAGCCTGACCTCGTTGGCTTTCCTTCCGCAAAAAGCGCAAACTCCTGATTTCTTCGACATAGTCAAACCTTCTTGATGAGCACTTCGTCGATCATGCCATATTCCTTGGCTTCGGTGGCGGTCATCCAGTAGTCGCGGTCACTGTCGGCCCACACCTTGTCGTAGGTTTGGCCTGAATGTAAGGCGATGATTTCGTAAAGTTCCTTTTTCAGCTTCTGGATTTCGCGGGCCGTGATTTCGATTTCGGTGGCCTGACCTTCCACGCCGCCCATAGGTTGGTGTATCATGATGCGCGAGTGGGGCAGGGCAGAGCGTTTGCCTTTGGTGCCTGCACACATCAGCACGGCGGCCATCGAAGCGGCCATACCGGTGCAGATAGTGGCCACGTCGGGGCTGATGAACTGCATGGTGTCGTAGATGCCCAAGCCGGCGTAGACGCTGCCTCCGGGCGAGTTGAGGTAAACTTGGATGTCGCGCTTCGAGTCGGTCGACTCAAGGAAGAGCATCTGGGCTTGGATGACATTGGCCACATAGTCGTCGATGGCGGTGCCGAGAAAGATGATGCGGTCCATCATCAAGCGGCTGAACACGTCCATCTGGGCCACGTTGAGTTGGCGTTCCTCGATGACCGTGGGCGAAATGTAGCCCTGACTGCGCACTTTCGACATATATTGCTCCAAGCTCAAGGTGTTCATTCCGAGATGCTTGGTGGCGTATTTTTGGAATTCGTTAATCATTTGTTTTGCTGTTTTTTGCTGTTTGTCAGTTAGTTCGCTGCTATCCGCAACTGCACTGCGCTCGCATCGGGTTAAGTTGGTCAGGCCCCTTTATGGCCTCCCAACTCTTTATTTCTTCCGTTCCTCTTCAAGGTTCTTCATGAAGTCCTTGTAGTTGGTCTCAGCAAAGTTGATGTTCATCTTGCCTTTCAGGAACTGCGTCATCTTTATGTCGGCGAGTTGGTTCTTCAGTTGTTCTCTTTGCTGGCCTTCCTTCATGTAGTTGGCTGCAATCTTGTCGAGGTTGGACTTCATTTCGTCTTCGAGGGAGGCATAGTCTATGCCGGGGAAGATTTGGCGCAGCACGAAGTTCTTGAGTTCTTCGTCGGTGACGATGAGGTCGGGGTTGGCTTGGACGATGGCGTCTTCGATAAGCTGCCAACGGATACCCTTCACATAGTCGTTCTCATAGTTTTTCTCGATTTCTTCAGGGCTCACTTTGCCTTGGCTGTTTTCCACAATCCAGCGCTTCATGAAGGCATCGGGCATGTCGAACTTGACGGCGGCCACCAGCTCATCGATCATCTTGTTGAAAAGGATGGGGTCGGTCTCGGCCTCAAACTGTTTTTCCATCTCGGCTTTCACCTTGGCCTTGAAGGTTTCGAGGTCTTTCACTTCTTGTTTCGGGAACACTTTCTCGAAGAACTCCTCGTCCAATTCGGGCTTCTCGTCGCGCATGGCATCGTCGATGATGATGTTGTAGTCGCTGTCGACGGGGGCGTTCTCACCTAAGACCTTGGCCACGGCTTCTTCCGTGCCGAAGGCTTTGGCGAAATTCACGATGAACTCTGAGCCCACTTCCTTGCCGATGAATTGCTCGCGGGTTTCCTTGTCCTTGATTTGGTCCATGTGGATGAAGAGGCCGTCTTTTTGGAAGCCGTCTTCCACCTCTTTGCCGTCTTCGGCTTCACGCACCTTCAGTTCGAGGCGGTCGTTTTCGCCGACGGTTTCGGGATGCGTAGTGTTGGGGTTGCGTTCCACCATATCGTCGATGGCGCGTTGGATGTCTTCCTCTTCGGGAATGATATGGTAGAAGTCGACCATCGTATTGGTGTAGTCGACGTTGATTTCGGGACGCAGGGCGGCTTCGAAGAAAAAGTCCATATCTTCTTGTTTTTCAAGGTCGTTGGGCGTTTGGTTTTCGAGGTCGCTCATGGGGTAGCCGACGAGGTTCAATTTGTTGTCGACGATATATTTGTTGAGGTTGTCCGATACCAATGTGTTCAGGGCTTCCATTTTCGCGCTGGCGCCATACATCTTCTTGATGATGCCCATTGGCACCATGCCGGGGCGGAAACCGGGCACGTTGGCGCGTTGGCGCATCTGCTTCAGGGTCTTTTCAACATTCTCTTGATAGTCAGCCTTCTCAACGCTGATTTTGATGGAGATCAGGTTCTCTCCTTTCGTAGTCTGTGTGATGTTCATTTCTATATTATTGATTATCTTTAATTTGTGCGGATGAAGGGACTCGAACCCTTACTTCTTTCGAAACCAGATCCTAAGTCTGGCGCGTCTACCAATTCCGCCACACCCGCGTGTTTTGAGGGCGCAAAGATACGACTTTTTTTGTGAATGAAGAATCATGAATGCAGAATTTGAATCCCGCACTCCACATTCCCCATTAGCCCTTAACGTCCAATGCCTCCCGAAGCGCGTTCCCGATAAGCATGAACGCCAAAACGAGTAACATAATGGCAATGCCCGGCAGGATGGCAAGATAAGCTGCATCCAAGATGATGAAGGCATAGTTTTCCTTGATCATGCTGCCCCATGAAGGCATAGGGGGCTGCACACCGATGCCCAAGAAACTCAAGCCTGCTTCAAGCAGGATGGCCGAGGCGAAGTTGGCAGCCGAAACCACGATGATCGGATTGAGGATGTTGGGCAGGATATGCTTGAAGATGATTCTTAGATTGTTGAAGCCCAATGCTTTGCCTGCTTCCACGAATGTGGTCTCGCGAATGGAAAGAATCTGTCCGCGCACGATGCGTGCCACTTCGACCCACATCGTCAAGCCGACGGCGATGAAAACCTGTGCGATGCCTTTGCCCAAGGCGAAAGTGATGGCGATGACCAAAAGCAGCGTCGGAATCGACCATACCACGTTGATGAACCACACCACCGCATCGTCGACCTTGCCACGGAAAAATCCGCCCAAACTGCCCATCACAATACCAATCATCAGGCTGAGCAGCACGGCGATGAAGCCCACCGTCAGGCTGATGCGGCTGCCCAAAACGATGCGACTCAAAAAGTCGCGGCCAAATTGGTCGGTGCCCAAAAGGAATTTGCGGTGCTTCACACAATGTGAGCGAATGTAGTGGTCAGCCGATTCATCGGATGCAAAAATTGAACCCGTTGAGCCTGTCGAAATGCTGGCCATAACAAGGTCCTTGTTATCAACGACTTCGGTCCTGACCGTAGAATTTGCCTCCGACTGGTAAAGGAATACGGTGGTTTGCTCCTTATTAATATGAAGGCTGTCGAAAGGCAGGTAGATACAGTTGTCGGGGCGACCGTTGGAAAAAAAATGGAAAAAAGGCGTTTTTGTTTCGGTGGTTTCTTTCGGAATCATCAGCATATCGACCTCGAAGCCGGGTTTCTTGGTGCTGATTTCCAAAAGTTGGCGGTTGGCGTTGGGGGTCTTGTCGGGAATGAGTATGTAGGCGAACAAAGCCAAAAGTGCCCAAACAATCACGAAAAAACACGAAGTCATTCCGAGCTTGTTGCTTCGGAAACGCTTCCAAGCCAGTGCTTTAGGCGATTGCGACTGTGTGGTTTTGCTGGTCATGAACAAGACTATTTTTGAGAGGCCAAAATTAAGTATTTTGCCTTGACTTGGCGCGATGAAAAGAAAAAATGAAAAATTTTCTGAAAAAAGGCCGTTGTTTCAGAAAAAAGTAGTATTTTTGCAGCCGATTTCCGTGGAAACGGAACAGATGGTGGGTGTAGCTCAGCTGGTTAGAGTACCGGATTGTGGTTCCGAGGGTCGTGGGTTCGAATCCCATCTCCCACCCAAGAGAAAAGAGGTTCAGATTGAGCCTCTTTTTTGTTGCATTTCTGCCTTGTTTGGCAAAAAATGTGTACTTTTGCGGAACAATTCATTCAAATTATGAACGGACAGCGATACATCAGCCCTTACACCGACTTCGGCTTCAAGTACATCTTCGGCAGCGAGCTGAACAAGGAATACTTGATTTCGTTCCTGAACGCCCTTTTCGAAGGCAGGCACAACATCACGGACGTCACTTATCAGAATTCGGAACACCTTGACGAGGTGGTCTATTCGCGACGCGCCATTTTCGACGTGTATTGCACCACCGACAAGGGCGACCACATTATTGTGGAGATGCAGAACGTGGACCAGGACTATTTCGCCGACCGAATGGTTTATTATTCAACCTTCCCCATCCGCGAGCAGGCCAAGCGCGGCGACTGGGACTACAAGTTGAATCCCGTCTAC
>CACXQV010000089.1 GCA_902769875.1 uncultured Bacteroidia bacterium | reverse complement strand
CATACGAACAAACATTTGAATTGTACAACATCCAGCAAAAATACCAAATGCCAAACAGCCATGCAAGAAAAACAAAAGAAAACCAACCGTTTATGCTTCCCCCCTCTCCCATGACCTGCTGAAGACAGACTCCAAAAACGCCCGATTATTGAAACAAATCACCACCGCTTTGGTGCGGTTGCCCTGGTGAGTTTTTCGTGAATTGATTGGGATTTCTGAAAAATGTTTATTTTTGCGGATAGTAAAAAAATAACATATGGTAGGCTCTAAAAATTGGTTATTTTGATTTTTTTGGCTGAGGCGGAGAGCCTGCTTTAGCCGCTTCGCCAGTTTTGTTGTTTCCCCGCAAAGGTATGTGAGGTGCAAGTTTCGGTTGCGAGCCTCTTTACTGGTTGATATTGTCTGATGTTCTACATGGTTTGCCTCGCTTTCTGTCGGTTTGGTTGATTATTGCATTATCTGATTCCGTTTCTCACAAATTGCTCGTACCGAAACATATTGTATGTCAGGCATTTCAGGAAGATGCTCGCAGTCGCTCTTGCGATGCCTATCGTCCGTACTGTCAGCCCGTGCATTGCCCCCTCCATAAACCCGAACACATGTTCCACCCGGGAGCGAATCTTGGATTTCTTGCGGTTCTCTTCCCTCTGTTCGTCGGTCAGGGGGTTGCCGCGATAACCTTTCTCTCATATCTCGTCTTTCAGGCCGTACTTCTGTAGCGTCTCTCCCTGTCCGACATACGCGCTGTCAGCAAATGTGACCTGCCCTCGGTCGCTCTCGTCCATCAGATCGGGGAACATCTTCGAGTCGTGCGGCGAGGCGGTGGTCACCACAATCTTCTTGACGAACTTGCTCTTGCCGTCCACCTTCGCGCTGACCTTGTACCCGAAGAAGTCCTCGCAACCCTTCCGCGTCCAGCTGGCATCGATGTCCTTCTGCCGTTTTTTGTTCGGCTTGTCGTTCCACAGCTCGACACCCTCTCCCGCCTTGATCTTCTTGTTCTCCTCGCGGGTGTTGCGCTGACGCGGAGCGAGCACGAAACTCGCATCCACTATCTGCCCCTCGTTGAAAATGAAGCCTTTCTCAAGCAAACCGTCGACAAAGTCCTGGAACAGCCTCTCCCCAAGACCTTTCCCCTTCAGCCCCTCGAAGAAGTTGCGGATGGTGTTTGCATCGGGCCCCTTGTCGCCGCTTGCCAATCCGAGGAACTGCTTGAAGCTGCTGCGGTCTATTATCTGGTACTCCGTCTGCTCATAGCTGAGGTTGTAGTACTGGCGCAAGACCATCACTTTGAACATCATCACCACATCGTACTGCTTCGCTCCGGCATTGCTCCTGGTGTTGTGGTTCACCATCGCCGCCTCCAGCCGGCTGCGGAACATCTCGAAGTCTATCACACTGTCGAGTTTCTCCAGCGGGTTGCCTATTTTGGAGAGTTTCTGTGCCGCGTTTTCAGCGTCGAAAAGGGTCTGTTTGCCTGTGGTCTTGTACTTGCTCATAGGTGATGTCGTTTCTACACCATAAATAACGCAATTCCTTGTCTTATGTTGTTGATTACTTGATATTTAATTTTTAGAGGTTACATTTTTGCGGACAGCAATAATTGTGAGTGAGATTTCAGAAGAGAATCCGCTGAAACCCGCCGAGGGCTTCTTCGTGAAAGCCACGGCTGCTGGCGCTTCCATCACTTTCAACCCGGGTCGTGGCTCAACGGCAAAACAAAGAGGCACCATCCGTGTGGAGTTGATGGAGAATGACAAACTCATCGACCGCCTCCTTGTGAAGACCGCCGAGGGGCAGCCTTTGGAGAAGTTCTCCCTCAATGAGAGAAGGACAAGACTCTTCGCACAAGGCGAGCGTCAGGAATTAGCCATCGTGCCTTGCGAGGGCAATGAGCAGGCTGTCAATTTCAAAGCCGCCAAGAACGGCCAATACACCATCTCCGTAAATGCCGACGGTATGGATTTCAGCTATCTGCATCTCATCGACAACCTCACGGGTGCGGATGTTGACCTGCTGGCCGAACCAAGTTATACCTTTGAGACCAAAACGAGCGATTATGCCTCACGCTTCAAACTGGTGTTTTCCGCCTGCGGGGACGCAGACGGCGACAATGAGACCTTCGCTTTCATCAGCAACGGGAATATTGTCATCACTGAAGCGGATACTAATTCCACGTTGCAGATTGTTGATGTGATGGGGCGTGTGGTCGTTAATACAGACGTTGCACGCAATGTCTCTACCAGCGGAATGTCGGCGGGTGTGTATGTTTTGCGTCTTATCAACGGCAACGATGTTAGGATACAGAAAATCGTAGTGGAATAAACGATGGTGATTGTAGGGCTGTCGTATTACGGCAGCCGCCCCCGATCGGTTATATGATGCGGCAGCCACAGTGTGACAACCCTACAAGGCCAAACAAACCGTTTTGAATCTTTAATAATTTGAATTTTAAATCAATGGAAATATGAAAAAACTATCAATAACAATCGCAATCATTCTCGGAATGAGTATTACAGCCTTCGCCGCCCCAGATGGCGGTGGATTGTTCCAACGCGGAATGGTTCCCGATGAGGAATATTTTGGCTCCCGCATTAATGAAAGGCCAATAATGCCGTATCACGAACTGAATACCAACCAACCTGCCACCACTCCCTTGGGCAGCGGCATCGCCGTTCTAATAGGCTTTGGGGCGGCTTATCTTGCTGGCAAGAAACGCAAGGAATAATGAATTTAGGTTAATACAAAAACAGCGCATCCGAAAACTTCGGGTGCGCTGTTTGATTATAATATCTGGAAAAATGCCTAATTCCTCCCGCAGCAGTTCTTGTATTTCTTGCCGCTTCCGCAGGGGCAAGGTTCGTTGCGCCCGATTTTAGGACTGGCATTGACAAATGGCGTGCCGTTTGATTCGGTGAAAGATTCAGGTTTGTATTCTTTCTCTTTTGGGAGATTGATGCCCATTTCGAAGGCTTCTGTCGGCGAATGGCCTTTCAAGTCCCAGCGGGGCAAGGAGTTTTGGTAGTTTGAGTATAGGCCGACGACTTCGTCGGTCAGTTTTCTGTGCTTCGACGGGAAATCAGCAAGCATCGCTTCAATGCCTGCTACTGCTGATCTCCCTTCTTGTATGCTGAACCAAATGTCGGTGAGTGTTTGTTGGTCCGGTTCGAAGGTCTTTTTGTCCTTGAAAGTGTTGTCTGTGTAATTGAGCAAGTCCATCAGATCTTTCGTGTACTCGCTTGTAAAGGCAGGGTAGGGTAGTTGTCCGGCTGCCATAATTTCTTCGTATTCAAAAACTTTGTAAGGGATTTCCTTTCGTTTTTGGATTTCTTTCCAAACCTGTTTCGAATCCTCGACCCAAGGTGACACCAACACGACTTCGTCTTTCTTTTCGTCTATCTGGTTGGAATGCATAAAAAACAATTCCGACAAGCTCAACATCTTGATGAGTTCATTGATGGTTTCCTCGGATGTGAATGGAAAACACTCGATTTCATCACAGAATTGATCGACGGGAAGGATGCCGTAAAGTGCCAGAAGTCCGTAGGCGTATTGCTGCAATTGTTGATACTCACGCATCAGGTCGTTGTCGAACACATCGAAAATACAGGAGGAAACGGCGGCGTGTATATCTTCGGTCAGATAGTAGGTAATGGTCTCGTTTTCCAAGGATTTTTCTACGTCTACTTGCAGGAAGTTGTAAATGACAGAAGGCAAAGGGAAATAGAGTCTTGGTTTCACGAGCCTTGTGCCGGCCTCGACGTTGGAAAGTTCCTTGAGGATTCCAATGTCGTATGGAGGCAGCTTTTTCAGCCATTCAGGGGCTGTAGCAAGCAAGGCCGAACTCAACTTTTCGGCAAATTCCTCTTTCGGAAGTGATTTGGGTATGGCCGCGTCAAAATGCTCGGAGAATGTAATCAATATGTTTTTGGGAATTCTTGACAATGCTTCCTTCAAGGAGGTGCAGTTGTTATATGTTTTTGCTCTCATGATTGGATGATTTTTATGCAAAGGTAATGAAAAACAGCATACCTAATTGAAAAATGTGTAGTTTTGCCCCGATTAAACACTATTTCCTATGAAAAAGCTATCCTTATTCATCATCGCGGCATTCATTATGACCGCCTGCACAAAGCAGCAACCTCCCGTTGCCGATTACGACATTATCCCACAACCCAAAGAAGTACGGCTTGATGACGGGAAACCTTTTGAACTAAGTCCCAAGACCGTTATCCATTACGAGGCCGGACTCAAGCGCGAGGCGCAGTTCCTCAGCGAGTATGTGAATGACATTATGGGCTGTGTCCTGAAAACGCAAGAATACCAAGGCCAGACCGACGGAATTGTGTTGAAACTTTCGCCCGCCGACTTCGACCAAGCCGAAGCCTACGAAATCAGCATCACGCCGAAGCAAGTCACCATCAAAGGCGCAGATGCAGCAGGCGTGTTCTACGGCATACAAACCCTCCGCAAGAGCTTGCCCATTCCCTCTTTGCAAAGGGGGGTAGGGGGGATTCAATGCCAACTCCCTTCAGCCACAATCAAAGACCACCCCAATTTCGCCTATCGCGGTATGCACTTAGACCCTTGCCGCCACTTCATCCCTTTGGACTCGGTGAAGGTTTATTTGGATATGATGGCCATGCACAACATGAACCAGTTCCATTTCCACCTCAGCGAGGATCAAGGCTGGCGCATCGAGATCAAGCAATATCCTGAACTGACGGAGATTGGCGCGTATCGCAATGGCACGGTCATCGGGCATAATGGGAATTTGTACGATACCATCCGCCATGGCGGCTACTACACCCAAGATGAGCTCCGCGACCTCATCAAATATGCCGCCGAGCGTCACATCAACATCATTCCCGAAATCGACCTGCCGGGCCACATGCAGGCGGCTTTGGCTTGCTACCCGCAAATGGGCTGCACGGGCGGCCCTTACGAGGTTTGGCGGCGTTGGGGCGTTTCGGAAGACGTGCTTTGCGCCGGCAATGAGGAGGCTATGCAATTCGCTGAAAACGTGCTCAATGAGGTGATGGACTTGTTTCCCTCGCCGTATATCCACATTGGCGGCGACGAGTGTCCCAAGGTGCGCTGGGAAAAGTGCCCCAAGTGCCAAGCCAAGATCAAGGAATTGGGCATCAAGGGTGACGGGCGTTTCTCGAAGGAGGACTTCCTGCAAAGCTATGTGATGAACCGCATGGCGAAGGTGGTGGAGGCGCGTGGCCGCCGTGTCATCGGTTGGGACGAGATTCTGGAAGGCAACGTTTCCGAGACGGCCATCATCATGAGTTGGCGAGGCATCGAAGGCGGCATCGAGGCGGCCCGCAAAGGCCATGATGTGATTATGGCGCCGTCGTCGCACCTTTATTTCGATTACTACCAAAGCGAGGACATAGCCAACGAGCCGCCTTGCATCGGTGGCTACTTGCCCGTGGAGCGCGTTTACGAATTCCAGCCACTGCCAGAGGTGCTATCCCCCGAAGAGCAAAAGCACATCATTGGCGTGCAGGCCAACATCTGGACGGAATACATCGCCCATTTCTGGCATGTGCAATATATGGCTTTGCCCCGTATGGAAGCCTTGACGGAAATACAGTGGAACAATCCAAAAGAGCGTGACTTTGAGGCATTTGTGGAGCGTTGCAAGAAAATGAGGCAGTTCTACGAACTCTATCATTACACCTACGCCGACCATATCTTCAACCCGCAGGTGTGGGCTGACACGGTGGAAACCAATTTGGCTACCCGCAAGCCCATCACCTTGCGCGAGCAACCTGTCGAGAAATACACATACGGTGGTGCCAAGGTGCTCAATGATGGTGAGTTAGGCCATGGTGCATATAATTCGGGGCGTTGGTTGGGTTTCTATGGCTCTCCTTTGGATGCCGTCTTGGATTTGGAACAGCCTGTCGAGATGCGCAAAGTCCGCTTTCATGCACTCGTCAACAAAAGCGCATGGATTTACAATCCGAGTTCGTTGAAGGTGTTGGTTTCCGATGATGGAGAAACCTTCCGCGAGGTTGGACAAAAAACCATCCCGATTTCCACTTGGGAGGACAGGGACGGCATCTTTGCCTACGAATTGGAGTTTGAGCCCGTTGCAGCACGGTTTGTGGAGGTCGTCATCAAAGGCCACGATTTGCCTGAAGATCACAACGGCTTCGGCAATCCGGCTTGGATTTTTGTGGACGAATTGGAGGTTTGGTAGGAGGAAAGTGTTTCGGGAATAGGAATATGTAGGGCTGTCATACTATGGCAGCCGCTTGATAATTGCAACAAAAGCGGCTGCCACGGTGTGACAGCCCTACAAGTTTTATCACGCTTTCTTCAGCAGAATCACATACACAGGGAAGTGGTCACTATACCCGCCCATCCACACGCCGCTGCCGAAAGTGCGGAAGGGATAGCCGTTGTATTTGCCGCCGTGCTGTTTCAGAAACTCCTTGTTGTGGACCTTCGCGTTCTTGAATTGATAAGAACTATAGTCTGTGGGCAGCAAGGCAGGGGTGATGATGGTTTGGTCGAGCACCCCTGGCACGTCGCGGTAATAGTTGGTGCCGATGCCTTTCTGGTGAAGTTCGAACATGGGGTTGTAGAATTCACCTTCTTTCAGCTTGTCCACATAGCCGGTGGCGCGGAGGTGTTTCGTCACGCTTTGGTTGGTGGGGTAGTCGTTGAAGTCGCCCATCATGATGACTTTGGCGTTGGCGTCTTCGTTGAGGAGCGAGTCGGCGATGTGACGGCATAAAGTGGCTGCGGCCACACGCCCCGGCAGTGAACGCTTTTCTCCGCCATAGCGCGAAGGCCAGTGCATCACGATGAAATGCATCGGCTCGCCGTCGAACAGGCCGGAAACTACCAATTGGTCGCGGGTGATGAACTCAGGATCGTCGGGGACGATGGTACGGTATGATTTGCTGTTGGTCAGCTTGAAATACTTCGGGTTGTAAATTAAGGCCACGTCCACGCCGCGACGGTCGGGCGAGTCGTAGTGAACCACTTGATAGTTACGGTCTTTCAATTCGGGTTGGGCTACCAAATCCTCCAGCACGGTGCGGTTCTCCATTTCCGACATTCCGAGAACAGCCACGCCGTCGGGCGACCAGTCGGTGCCGATGGTGGAGATGGCGTAGGCCATATTATGGAGTTTGGAGATGTATTTCTCTGTGTTCCATTGGTTGCCGCCTTGGGGCAAAAATTCCTCGTCGTCTTTGTTCGGGTCGTTGATGGTATCGAAAAGGTTCTCAAGGTTATAGAAACCGACCAAACCGACTTTGTAGGCTTGTTGCTCTTGGGCGGAGGCGCGGTTGATTCCGAGGCCAAAAGCCAAGACGATGAGTGCAAAGATGAGATGCTTATTCATGGTTTGAGTGTTGTTTGCATAATGATTAGGCGGCAAAGGTAGAAAAAAATCGGTCTTTTTTCTTCCTTAGGGTTATTTTTTCGGTCAAGCAGGCTTTTTTACCAATTTTATTTCTCTAAACTCTGATAAAAAAAGAAGATTTAGAGAAATAAAACAGGGCAACCGCATCAAATGCGATAATTTGCGAGGATTTCGATGAGATAATTGGGGTCGAGGGAGGCCTTGAAGAGCCTTTTCCTTAGGCTTCTCT
>CACXQV010000088.1 GCA_902769875.1 uncultured Bacteroidia bacterium | reverse complement strand
GAAGCCCACCTTCACCTCCGCGTTGGGGAAGTCGAGGGTGTATTTGTTGCTCAAAAAGTCATAGCCCTTGATGGTGAGGTAGCCCGCCTGATAGAGCAGAGGCAAGGCTGAGGTCATCGCCTCGGTGGGCACGTCGAACTGGGAGGACGGCACCTTGAGTTGCTCCAGTTCAAGCAAATTCGTGTTGAAGCGTTTCATCGCCTCGAAGAGGAAGGTGGGCGTTCCGCTGCCGAACCAGTAATAGTCAACATCCTTGTTCGTAAAGGCATACATCAGGCTGAAAGGATTGAAAACATCGTCCGATGTTTTCCCGAAATGGTAGCCGTCGTATTGCAATTTCAGTATGTCGAGCATTTCATCCTTGTTGCAACCGTATTCGTCGGCCAAAAGTTGGATGTCCTCGTCGAAAACGGTTTGCAGTTCTGTCTTGGTGATGCCGCAAAGAGCCGAGTATTGTGGCATCATGGATATGTTGCGTAAATTGTTCAGCGTTGAGAAGATGCTCAGTTGGCTGAACTTGGTGATGCCCGTGATGAAGACGAACTGCTCGTCGGCATCGCAGGCTTTCACCACCTGATAGAACTCCTGCATAATGCGTCGCACCTCGGAAAGTTGCTCGGGGTTGTGGAGATAGTCGAGCAAGGGGGCATCGTATTCGTCGAGGATGACCACGGCTTTCAGGCCGGTTTTCTCGTGTACTTGCTGGATCAGACTCTTGAATCGTTCACCGGGCGAGCCTTCGGTCTTTTCCCATTTGTAGCGTCGTTCGAGCATATTCAACTGACTGTGCAACTCGTCGACAATCTGCTTCATCTCCCACTTGTTTTTGCATAGGCTCATGTCGAAATGCAGTACAGGATATTTTTTCCAATCTTTTTCCAACTCGCCGATGGCCAAGCCTTCAAACAAGTCTTTTCGTCCTTGGAAATAGTATTTCAAAGTGCTGCAAAGCAACGATTTACCGAACCTTCTCGGACGGCTGAGGAAGACGAATTTTGATTCTTTTGTCAGTTTATAGATGAGGTCGGTCTTGTCCACATAGATGCGTCCGTCTTGTCTGACGCTTTCAAAATCGGCGATGCCGGCGGTGTAGAGTCTCATGGGTAGCATGGCGAAATGGGTTTTTCCGCTGCAAAAATAACATTTTTTTGGCTTTTTGGCTCTTTTTGGTGTTTATAAAAATCGCCTTGCTCCCTTCGGGGAAATTTTCTTGGACTGTCCTTCCTCCTAAAGTTGCATTTGCCTCTTGACTTTGCCCTTTTTTATGGCCCAGCTCCAAGCGATGAGCCCTGAGGTCACCAACGCACTTGCGAACAGAATCCATACGCTTTGCGTTTCCCCGAAGTGTTCCGCGTCCTCGATGATGCCTTTGTTGTCTAAATAATAGAGGACGACAGCCGCACCGTTGTTGACGAAGTGCATCAGCATACTCGTCCAGAGCGAGCCGGTGATGTAGAACATATAACCTAACAACAGGCCGAGGAACATACGCGGCAAGAAACCGTAGAACTGGAAATGGATGAAGGAAAAGATGGCAGCCGATAGGAAAATGGCGAGGTGCGGGTTCATTTTGCGTGTCAGCGACTGCTGCAATATGCCCCTGAAAGTCATTTCCTCGCCCACTGCGGGTATCAGGGCAACGATGACCAAATTGAGCAACAGTCCACCAATTGTGTCCACATTCAGCATCTTTTCTGTCGCTGCTTTTGCAGTTTCTTCCAAGGATTTAATCCAGTCTTCGATCCATGTTAAGTTATTACCGAAACTCAAGTTTTCGTTCCATGTGGTCAGTTGTGTGGTGACAGGTATGCAGACAAACATCACAGCCACACCTATTAATATTAGCCACCACTGTGGAGTGAGGCTGTGGAATCCCAATTCTTGCATTTGGTGTTCCTTGCGCGTAAGATAATAATACACGAAAGGCGGCACTACAAACATAAAGATGGAGCTGATGCCCTGTCCGATTTTTATTCCAGTGTCACCAGTAAAGAAAACATCGGCCAATACAATACCTATTAGCGTACTAATCAATAAGATAACCAAATACAAAAAAATCCGCATTCCAGTGGATTGCTTGAGGTTTTCAGTGAATAAGTTGTCGTTCATGACGTTTGATTTTGCTGCAAAGATACAGTTTTTGTAATTTTGCGGCGTGAAAACTTAAGTTCGGCGTTTCGAAAAGCTCAACGAACTAAGGTCCCTGAGCCTGTGAAGGGCCGACACAATAGAAACATCTATGTTTAGAATCGCCCACCTCGAATTTGAGCATTATCCGCTCCTCCTCGCCCCGATGGAGGATGTTTCCGACCCGCCGTTCCGCTATGTCTGCAAGATGTTCGGCGCGGACGTGGTCTACTCGGAATTCATCTCCGCTGACGGCCTCATCCGCGACTCGGTGAAGAGCATCAAGAAACTTGATTTCGAGGAATTTGAGCGTCCCGTGGGCATACAGATTTTCGGCAATGCCGTCGGGCCGATGGTGGAGGCGGCGCGTTATGCTGAGACCGCCCATCCTGACATCATCGACATCAATTTCGGCTGCCCGGTGAAGAAAGTGGCCTCGAAAGGCGCGGGTTCGGGCATCATGAACGACATTCTCAAGATGGTGGCCATCACCAAAGCGGTGGTGGAGGCCGTGAAAACCCCTGTGACGGTGAAAACGCGCCTCGGCTACGATGACCAGCACCGTGAAATCGTGGAAATCGCTGAGCGACTGCAAGATGTGGGCATTGCCGCCTTGACGATTCATGGTCGCTTGCGTACCACCAAATACAGCGAACCCGCCGACTGGACCCTCATCGGAGCGGTGAAAAACAACCCGCGTATGCACATCCCCATCATCGGCAACGGCGACGTGGTGGATGGGCCTTCGGCAAAGCATTTCAAGGAAACTTTCGGTGTCGACGGTCTGATGATTGGCCGTGCGAGTTATGGCAATCCGTGGATTTTCAGCCAGATAAGGCATTATTTGGAAACGGGAGAGGAGCTGCCCTTGCCCGATGTGGCCGAGCGGGTGCGCGTGAGCAAAATCCAATTGCAACGTTCAGTGGAGTGGAAAGGTGAACGCATCGCCATATTTGAAATCAGGAAACACTGGGCTTCCTATTTCAAGGGATTGCCGAATTTCAAGCCGTTCAAGATGAGGCTGATGGAAACGCTTTCAGTTGGTGAAATCATAGGGATTTTGGATGAAATCAGCCAACAATACCATCCTTCAGAACCCCGTTCTCAAACAAGTTCCTCACCAACTCATCTCTTCTGATATGGTAAGTGTTGATGCCCAACGACTTGGCTGCCTTGATGTTTGCTTCCGTGTCGTCGATGAAAAGCGTTTCTTCGGGCAGTAGGCCCTCGTGGTCGAGGATGAGTTCAAAAAAGCGGATGTCGGGTTTTTCGAGGTGTTCGGCAAACGAGAAGTACGATTTGTCGAACAGCTCATCGAACTCGTTGTAGCCAAAACGAAGCTGCAAATCCCTGATGTACAAGTCGTAGTGAATCACGTTGGTGTTGCTCATCAGGAAAATCTTGTAGTGTTTCTTGATTTTTTCGATGGCTTCGATGCGCTCGTGGGGGATGTCCAAGAGCACCGCATTCCAGATGGAGTCGAATTTTTGGTCGGTCATTCTTTCTTGCCCGACAAGTGCTTTCATCCGTTTGCGGAAGGTTGGGGCGGTGTAAATGCCCGTGTCGAAATTGCTCATAATCTCGATAAACTCTTTGGAATGAGCCAGTTCCGAAGTGTTGATGCCCATTTTTTCGAGTTCGCGATAGACGATGGTTTCATCAATATCAAGTATGACGCCGCCGAGGTCGAAGATGATATTCTTGATTTTTGTGCTCATTTTTCAGAAAAATTGGATTTAATTCGCTGCAAAATTGTAAATTTGCAGCGCAAAAAGCAAGAAAAAAGGCTGAAATCTTTGCTTTGTTCGCGTTTTTTTGCGGTCCCATAGCGCAGTTGGTTAGAGCAACTGACTCATAATCAGTAGGTCCTAGGTTCAAGCCCTAGTGGGACCACCCAGCAAGAAGCCACATAAAGAGGCTTCTTGCTTTTGTTTATTGTAAAATAGTGATGGACTATGAGGTTTTGAGAGAGATAATTCGAGGCTTTCTGGGGGAAATAGTTGATTTTTGTCGTTTTTTTGGGGATGGTATGTTTGGCAAATAGGATTATTATTATTTTTGCAGTCAGAAAAATGCCACAAGTATAATAAAAGTAGACAGTAAATATGGAAAACGACCCATCATTTTCATCTTCAAAAGAGCTTGCATTCTCATTTGATGATTATCTTAAATATCAGTCAGATGTCCGATCCTATAACGAAAACAATGATGATATTGTGTTCTTTAATGAGAGTGGTGTTCACGCTGCAATTGTTATCAACGAATTGATCAAGCGAGCCATAAAGGCAAGGAAACATATCGAAATGTTTTGTGGCACATTTTACTTGTTTAGGGATGAGTTTTGCAAGAATATAGAGGAGACGAAGGTGAAGTTGGGTGTTTCGGAAGTGGAATGGGAAAAGTTTGATCCTGCAAAAAGATTGGGCGAATCCCTTACGGAATTTTTTGCCTCTGATTTGCAGATGCATGTGGTTCTACAGAAGAAAGACGCTTTTGCCCAAATCAAAAGTGATTCGAAGTGGACTGACTATAAGCAATATATGGGAAATGGCCTTTTGCATTTTTATCAATTGGATTCGGATGTGAGAACCGGACTTAATCATTTTATTGTTTCGGGAACTTCCTATAGGAAAGAAAACTCAGATGAAGAGAAAACAGCAATGTGTTCTTTTAATAGGCCGAAGTATGCAAAAGCGTGCCGTAAGGATTTTAGGGCGATACTGAATAAGTCAAAAGAATGTAGGGTTTAATAATGCCTTTTCTTGATAATACTTCAATGCTATTGACTTCTGACCAATTGACCTTTGTTGGTGTAATAGCCACATTGGCCGTATTGAGTGTGACTTCGAGCGGACAACCCCAACAAAGTAGAAGAAGGCGTTTGCGCCAAAGTCGTAGAAACAGCTTGTTTAGCGGCTCTAATTTATTGGTTGATTTGATAAGGGAATTCAAAATCTCGGTGGAAGATTTTTTGAACAATGCGGGTATAAAGAAAAATGAAGACGATATAGGAAAAATCAAAACAAAAATACAAGGGCTTCAGCAGAATCTTCAAATAGCCAATCCTGAAAACCGAGAATCTTTGTCCAAGGATCCGAAAAAGTGGGAAAAAGAGATTGAGATAAAGGCTTCGTATGATATGGATATCAAGGGATTGTTAGATAGTTTGGAGATTGAAAAAACAGTGAGGATAGATAAGGTCAAAGAAGATCTGAAAGCCTTGCAGCAGCCTACCTACATAGAGCAATACACCCCTGTGTTCATGTCCTTTTTCACTTTTATTTTTAGTGTTGCGATAATGTCAATCCATTTCTTGCATTTTAATGAATTCATCAATGCATCCCTTTTGTTCTTGTTTGATGCTTTTTTTATGATAGGGCTTTTGTCAAGCTGGATGTTATATCGTCATGACTGGTTGTCGAGAGAGAAAAAAAACAATTTATTGGAAAATGATAGCTGGAGTTCGCGTAAGAATTACCTCCCGGCTGTATTTGTGGCTTGTTTGGTTGTTATTCTCATCACTAAGAATGTGATTGTGACAATAGTTTGTGTTGTCATTCCGGTTTCTAAATTATCCTTTGCCTATATGAGAAATAAGTATCAAAGCGAACACTATAATGTTGGGAATCTTGCGTTATTTGCTGTAGTAGGCATGTTCTTGGCAACTGTGGTTTCTTTTGTCTTACATTTTTTTGCAACGGCCACCCTATTGTTGTATGTGTTTGTTGAAGCCCATATTGCATATTGGAGGACTATTTTCGTTTTACTTTGTGTAGTGAACACATTCATTTTACCATTATTATTATCATATTACAGGTATGAGGTCAAAATCACTTGGCAGTTGAAAGCTATTGTCAGATTGTATCGGAATGGTTATCGAAAAGCAAAGAGAGCCTCAAGAAAGATTGAGAAAGAAATGGCAACAACAAGGTAATGATACGGATAATCCCACTCATTTCCTGATATGGATGGAAAAGCATAAAGAATATTGGATAAGTACAATCAAAGGACAAAAAGATAATTCAAACTAATGGAACAAGAAACCACCCCCAAACCCTTGACCGAACTTGACGAACTCGGCGAATTTGGCCTCATCGACCAACTGACGGCCGACTTCCCCTTGCGCAACGCCTCTTCATTGAAAGGCGTGGGCGACGATGCCGCCGTCATCAACCACGAAGGCTGCCGCACGCTCGTTTCCGTCGATATGCTCATCGAAGGCATACATTTCGATTTGACCTATTGCCCCTTGAAACACCTCGGCTACAAGGCCGCCGTCTGCAATTTCTCCGACATCTACGCCATGAACGGCACTCCCACGCAGATTGTGGTCGGGCTCGGCGTGTCGAGCCGTTTCTCCGTCGAGGCCTTGGACGAGCTTTATGCGGGCATCCGCTTGGCTTGCGAGCGTTACTATGTCGATATGGTGGGCGGCGACACCACGAGCAGCAAGACGGGCCTCGTCATTTCCATCACCGTCATCGGAATGGCCAAGGAGGAGGACATCGTCTATCGCAGCGGCGCGAAAAAGAACGACCTGCTTTGCGTGAGCGGCGACTTGGGCGGGGCCTACGTCGGGCTGCTCATCCTTGAGCGCGAAAAGGCGGAGTTCCTTTCCAACCCCAACATGCAGCCCCAACTGAAAGGCTTGGACTATGTGCTTGAACGCCAACTGAAACCCGAAGCCCGGAAGGACATCGTGGAGCAATTCAAGGCTTTGGGCATCAAACCCACTTCGATGATCGACATTTCCGACGGCTTGGCTTCCGAAATCCTGCATCTCTGCAAGGAGTCAAAAGTGGGCTGCCAACTTTATGAGGAACGCATCCCCATCGACCCGACCACGGACAAGATGGCCAAGGAGTTCCAAATCGTGCCTTCGGTGGCGGCACTGAGCGGCGGCGAGGACTACGAACTGCTCTTCACCATCGACCAGAAGGACTACGAGAAGATACAAACCCTTTCGGCGGATGTGACCGTCATCGGCTATATGACTGACAATGTCGGCATTGCCGAAATGATTACGCCTGACAACCACGTCATCCCCATCAAGGCGCAGGGCTGGGACCACATGAGGAAAAACACGAATTGACATTGAATTAAATCACGAATTGGTTCATAAATTTTTATTTTTGATAATTGACTTCGTCGAATCTTCGATTTCGTGATATATTCTTGGAAATTCGTGTAAAAAATGAAATAGGAAAAAGATTTTTCCGTAATTTTGCACCCTCAACCAGAAAACCAATGGAATTACTATGTAAAACATTGATTATCAAGCAATTTGGGGGGGGTAAATCTCCGCTCCAAACTTTTGCATATCCTCTATCCAAGGCAGGGCCAATGGGTCCGGTCTTGGATTTTTTTGTATCGGAACTACGGATTAAACGGATTAAACGGATTAAACGGATATCCGTATCCGTCCGCTGCGAGGCAGCATAATTATTTCTGTATCCACTCCGTAAAATCAGTGCAATCTGTAGTTGAATCATGAATCTTAAATCTTTAAATCAATAAAAAAATGAAAAAGACAAAAACCTTGAAA
>CACXQV010000087.1 GCA_902769875.1 uncultured Bacteroidia bacterium | reverse complement strand
ATTGCTACCAATACCGTGGAATGTCGATTTACTATGCCGAAAGTTTGGGCACCATCGCCAGCGATATGCGCGAAATCCATCCCACGATGATGTGTGCCGTGCCGCGTGTGCTTGAGCGTTTCTACGACGCCATCTGCCAGTCGGGCAAGAAACAGAAAGGCCTCAAGAAGTCGATTTTCTTCTGGGCCTTGCGCCTCGGCGAGCGTTACAAGATCGACTCCACGAGCCGCCATTGGTTCTACGACCTGAAATTGGGCATTGCCGACAAATTGGTCTACAGCAAGATTCGTGAAAACATAGGTGCCGAAAACTTCGACATCATCGTGTCGGGGGCCGCTGCCATCTCGCAAAAGATTGCCGGTTTCTTTTCGGCCATCAAGATGCCGGTGTTCGAGGGCTATGGCCTGACCGAGACTTCGCCTGTCATCGCCGTGAGCAACCGCAACCCGCACGGGCGCGAAGTGGGCTATGTGGGACAGCCGCTGCCCGGCACCGAAGTGAAAATTGCCGAAAACGGCGAGATTTGCTGCCGTGGCCACAACGTGATGATGGGCTACTACAAGCATCCCGAACTGACCAAGGAAGTCATCGACGAGGACGGCTGGTTCCACACGGGCGACATGGGCGAACTTGACCAATACAACCGCCTGAAGATTACGGGTCGCATCAAGAGCCTGTTCAAGACATCGGGCGGAAAATACATCAACCCCGACGTCATCGAAGCCAAGTTCACCTCATCGAACCTCATCGAGCAGATTATGGTGGTGGGCGAAAACCAGAAGTTTGCCGGAGCCCTCATCATCCCCGATTTCGGTTTCGTGAAGTCGTGGTGCGCCAAGCAGAAAATCCAGTTCACCACCCCGCAGGAGATAATCCGGAATCAGGAGATCGTCAAGCTGTTTGCCGCCGAAGTGAACGAACTGAACAAAGGCCTCGGCGAGACCGAGAAAATCAAGAAACACATCCTGTTGGCCGACGAATGGAGCATCGCCAACGGCATACTGACGCCTACCTTGAAAATCAAGCGCAAGGTGCTCAACGCCAAGTATAAGGATGTGATTGAGAAGATGTTTGCTTGAATACCATGGCATACGGCTTATGACAATGGCCGCCTCTACGATAAGGTAGGAGCGGCCATCGTCATAGTCATAAGCCAGTGGCCAAAACAGATTACTCCAAATATGTGTAACCGTACAAGCCCGACCGATAGTTGGAAAGGAATTCCTTGCCTTCCTCGACGGTGATCTTGCCTTCCTTGACGCACTTCGTGACCCAAGCCTCTACTGCACGGACGAGTTTCTTCGGGCTGTATTGCACATATTCCAAGACATCGGCAACGGTTTCGCCATCAATGACTTGGTCGATGTAATAGCCTTTTTCGTCCACCGAAACGTGTACGGCGTTGGTGTCGCCAAAAAGGTTGTGCAAGTCGCCCAAGATTTCCTGATAGGCACCCACGAGGAACACACCTATGTAATAATGCTCTTTGTCGCTGAGCGTGTGCAGCGGAATGGTGTGCTGCGCCGACTTGGCGACGAAGTTGGTGATTTTGCCGTCGCTGTCGCAGGTGATGTCCTGCAAGGTGGCCAAATGGGTCGGGTTTTCGTCCAACCTCTGGATGGGGATGATGGGGAAGAGCTGGTCGATGGCCCAAAGATCGGGCAACGACTGGAACAGCGAGAAGTTGCAGAAGTATTTGTCGGCCAAGAGCTTGGGCAACGAGGTGAAGTCTTCTGGCACGCGCTTCAGGCTGTTGGCGATGTGGTTCACTTCGCGAGCGATGCTCCAATACAAACGCTCAATCTTGGCCCTCGACTTCAGGTCTAACAATCCGAGGCTGAACAGGTTGAGGGCTTCTTCGCGGATTTCTTGGGCATCGTGCCAAATCTCCAAGGATGAGCTCTTGGTCAGCTCGTCCCACGATTCGTACAGCTCCTTGATGAGCTCGTGGTCGTTTTCTTCGGGTTCTTCTTCGTCGTCCCATTCGGGCAGCGAAGTCTTTTCCAACACCTCGAAAATCAAGACGGAGTGGTGGGCCGTCAGGGCGCGCCCCGACTCGCAGATGACGTTGGGGTGGGGGAGCTCGTTCTTGTCGCAAGCGTCCACGATGGTGTAAATGGCGTTGTTGGCGTATTCTTGGATGCTGTAGTTGACCGAACTTGGGCTGCTTGAGCTGGTGCCGTCGTAGTCGACGCCGAGGCCGCCGCCCATGTCGACAAACTCGATGTGGTAGCCCATCTTGTAAAGCTGCACATAGAACTGGGCCGCCTCGCGCAAGGCAACATTGATTTTCTTGATTTTGCTGACTTGGCTGCCAATGTGATAGTGGACGAGCTTCAGGCAATCTTTCATGTCGTGGTCCTCAAGGAAATCGAGGGCTTCGAGGAGCTCTGATGAAGTGAGGCCGAATTTGCTGCCGTCGCCGCCCGATTCTTCCCACTTGCCTGCGCCCGAACTGGCCAATTTGATGCGCACGCCGAGGTTGGGGACCACTTTCAGGCGTTTGGCGATTTTCGCCGTGGTCTTCAACTCGTTCAGCTTCTCGATGACGATGATGATTTTGCGTCCCATCTTTTGGGCGAGCAAGGCCAATTCGATGAATTCCTCGTCCTTGTAGCCGTTGCAGATGATGAGCGAGTCGGAGTCGGTGCCGAGCGCGATGATGGCGTGAAGCTCAGGCTTCGAGCCGGCTTCGAGCCCGATGTTGCACTTTTTGCCGTGGCTCACAATCTCTTCGACGACAGGCCGCATCTGGTTCACCTTGATGGGCATCACCACAAAGTTCTGGCCCTTGAACTCGTATTCATTGGCCGCTTCCTTGAAGCAAGAGTCGATGTTGTTGATACGGTCGTCGAGGATGTCGGGGAAACGCAGCAACATAGGTGCCGACACATCCCTAAGCGACAGTTCGTCAACCAGTTCCGGCAGGTCGACCGAAACGCAGCCAGTTTTCGGAGTCACGGTCATGTGGCCTTTTTCGTTGATGGAAAAATAGTTTCCGCCCCAACCTTTCACGTTGTAAAGGTCTTCGGAGTCTTCAATGCGCCATTTTCTCATTTCAAAATCGTTTATCGGTTAATTTGGGCTGCAAAACTAAGAAAAACATTCGGTTTTGATTGATGTTTTGCGAATAATGTCTATTTTTGTGGCAAAATAATTTCAATGAGTCCAGTATTTTATAGGGAAAGCAGTTTCGTTTTCAAGATTTTTTCCAATGAGGAAGAACGGATGCACATCCATGTGATCAGTGATGGAAATGAAGCGAAGTTTTGGCTTGAGCCGAAAGTGGAATTGGCCAAAAATGCTGGATTTCCTGAATATGAATTGAATAAAATCTTAAAAATTGTAGAGAATAATGCAGAACGATTCAAAAAACAATACAAACAGCATATCGGTAAGCGTATTGATGATTAATGCCCAAGGGATATTGATTAGTGTGGGTGGACAAGATTTCTTCTTGTCTTACAATCGGCTTCCTTGGTTGCGAGATGCTGCAATTAAGGATGTGTTGAATGTTCAAATGTGTGGCACAGAGGCAGTTGAATGGCCCAATTTGGATATTGACCTTGAAATTGAAAGCCTCCGTCATCCCGAACGCTATCCCTTGCTCATCAAGCGTAATCCCACCGAATTTGTCAATGTATGAAATTAATCATCGACAGCGGCTCCACCAAAATGGAATGGATTCTTCTGGACGGGAAAACGGTGAAAAACCGCTTCACGACAGAAGGTTTCAACCCGAATTATTCTGATATCCAATGCCTTGAAAATATTGTTTCCTCTGTAGGAACGCAATGCATTGAGCCTCTACAGCAAATCCATTATTACGGAACGGGCTGCGCCTCGAAAAAGAATTGCCTTTCTGTCAATATGGTGTTCCAACAGTATTTTCCCAAAGCCGAGATTCACGTCACCCACGACCTGATGGCCGCCTGCCACGCCGTTTTGGGACATGCGAAAGGCATCGCCTGCATTCTCGGAACGGGTTCAAATGCTTGCGTTTATGATGGGGAGAACATCACGGAAAAGGCTGTGTCGTTGGGCTATCTCGTTGGCGACGAAGGTAGTGGGATGCATATCGGCAGAGAAGTGGTCAAGGCGTATTTCTATGGTTTTTTGCCCGATGACCTGAAAAGGGATTTCGAGGCAGCTTATCATTTGGAACTGAAAGATTTCATCGACAATTTGTATCACCAAGAGCATCCGTCGAGATATTTGGCCTCGTTTGCCAGATTTGCCGGCGACCGGCAAGACAATCCGTTTGTGCGTGGTTTGGTCAAAAGTTGTTTCAAGTCTTTTGTCGAAGCCTACATTTTGCGTTTTGGGGAATGCCACTCTATGCCGATTGGCTTTGTCGGCTCCGTGGCTTTCCATTTCCGTGAAATCCTCGATGAATGCCTTTCTGGCTATGGCCTCACATTGGGCCCGGTAATCAAGTCGCCTGCCGAAGGGCTGATAGGGTTTTATCGAAATCGTCAACCGTAATCCATTGATAACTTGTGTCTTTCCTCAGCCAAGTCATCTGCCGTTTGGCATATTGCCGCGTGTGTATTTTGATTAGCTCCACGGCTTCTTCCAACTTGCATTTCCCGTCGAAATAGGCGAACAACTCTTTGTAACCCACCGTGTTCAAGGCGTTCAAATGGCGCTTGGGATAAAGCGATTTGGCTTCTTCCAACAGGCCTTGCTCCATCATTAAATCCACGCGCTTGTCGATACGCTCGATGAGTGCCTCGCGCTTCCAAAGCAGGGCGTATTTCTTGATTTCAAAGTCGCGCTTGACAGTGTTTCCGCTGCGAAACGAGGTGAAGGTCTTGCCCGTTTGGTAGCAGACTTCCAAGGCACGTTGCAGCCTTCGTGGGTTTTGCTGGTCAACGATGGCAAAATATTCAGGGTCAAGGCGTTGTGTTTCGTCTTGCATGGCTTTCAGGCCGCCTTCTTTTAGCAGGTTTTCCACTTTTTGCCTGATTTCGGGCTCAATGTCGGGCATCTCGTCAATGCCGTTGCAGACCGCGTCGATGAAAAGGCCTGAACCTCCTGTCATCACCACTACGTTATGGGTTTTGAAAAGTTCGTCCAAAAGTTGCAACGCATCCCGTTCATAATCAGCCACGTCGTATTTGTCGCCGATGCTGATGTGATGCACGAAATAGTGTTTCGCTTGACTCAGTTCCTCCTCGGTAGGCGCAGCAGTGCCGATGCTCATTTCCTTGTAGAACTGGCGGCTGTCGGCGGAGAGGATGACGGTGCTTAATGCTTTTGCGACTTTAATGGCAAAAGCGGTCTTTCCAGAGGCAGTTGGGCCAGCGATGACGATGAGGGTCTTTTTTGATTCGGAATGCGGAATGCGGAATTCGGAATAGGGGCGAAGCCCAGTATCGCCTCGCATAATTCCGCATTCCGCATTCCGCATTCCGCATTTTTCATCTAACATTCCGCATTCATATTTTGTTTGGTACTGGTCCATTGTTGGCCACCACTACAGGTTCTTGGATTTGCTTCACCACGTTGAGGCTCAGTTTTTTGCCTTCCTCGATCATAAAGGCGTAGGCCTCCTCAAAGTTGTTGCCAATCACCCCGTCCAAGATGGCCTCGCGGATGGCGTTTTTGATGACCCCAACTTCACGCCCTTCGGGAATGCCGAAGGTCTCCATGATGGCGTTGCCGTCGATGGGTGGTTGCCAGTTGCGCAGATGGTCTTTGGCCTCAATCTCCTTCAGCTTTTCCTGCACGATTTCAAAGTTGTGATGGAACTTCTTCACCTTTTCCTCGTTTTTCGAGGTGATGTCGGCGTGGCAAAGCAACATCAGGTCGTCGATGTCGTCGCCGGCCTCGAAGAGCAACCGGCGCACGGCGCTGTCGGTGACGATGTCCTCGGCAAGGATGATGGGCCGCATGTGGAGCAGCACGAGCTTCTGCACATATTTCATTTTCTCGTTGAGGGGCAACTTCATTGCGGTGAATATCTTGGGCACCATCTTCGAGCCTTTGAACTCGTGCCCGTGGAAGGTCCAGCCGGTTCCGTCCTCCCAGCGTTTGGTCTGTGGCTTGGCGATGTCGTGAAGCAAGGCGGCCCAACGCAGCCAGAGGTCGTCGCTCATTTCGGCCACTTGGTCAAGGACTTGCAGGGTGTGCAGGAAGTTGTCCTTGTGTCCTTTGCCCTGCACGATTTCCACACCTTTCAGCTGGGCGAGTTGCGGGAAGATGAGTTTCAGCAAACCGCTTTGGTCGAGCAGCTTGAAGCCGATGGAAGGTCTTGGCGAGAGGATGATTTTGTTCAGCTCTTCGGTGACGCGCTCCATCGAGACGATTTTGATGCGCTCGGCATTGCGCTTGATGGACTCAAACGACTCGTTTTCGATGTAGAACTTGAGTTGCGAGGCAAACCTGATGGCGCGCATCATTCGGAGCGGGTCGTCGGAGTAGGTGATGTCGGGGTCCAAGGGCGTGCGCAGCATCAGTTCTTCCATGTCGGCCATGCCGTTGTAGAGGTCGATAAGTGTGCCGAAATCGTCTTCGTTGAGGCTGATGGCTATGGCGTTGATGGTGAAGTCGCGGCGGCTGATGTCGTCCTCAAGGGTGCCGTTTTCCACCATGGGCTTGCGGCTGTTGCGGTCGTAGGATTCTTTCCTCGCGCCCACAAACTCCACTTCCATGCCGTTGTAGTTGATCATGGCCGTGCCGAAAGCGCCGTAGTATTTGGCTTCCTTGTGCCCGGGCAAGTGGGAAGCCACTTTTTTCGCCAAGGCTATGCCGCTGCCCACCGTCACCACGTCGATGTCGTTTGACGGGCGGCGCAGCAATATGTCGCGCACATAACCACCGATGACATAGCTCCTGTAGCCTAACTCCATACTTGAGTAGGCGATGACTTTGAATATCGGATTGTCAAGATGTTTCCTGAAGTCGTAGTTCATATCACTGAGGCTTCTTCGATGACTTTCCGTTTGCTCGGAATGATGTTGACAAGGGTTTCGCTGCCGTTTTCGTCGAGGTCGATGGAGATGATGTCGCCGATGTGCAGGTTGGAGGAGATGATGGCCTCGGCCAGCACGTCTTCCACATAGCGTTGCACGGCGCGTTTCAGCGGACGGGCGCCGTATTGTTCGTCCCAGCCCTTGTCGGCGATGAAGTCCATGGCCTTCTCGGTGAGGTTGATCTTGTAGCCCATTTCTTCCACACGTTTCACCACCTGTCGGATTTCAATCTCGATAATCTTATGGATGTCCTTCTTGTCCAATGAGTTGAACATCACCACATCGTCGACGCGGTTGAGGAACTCAGGCGCGAAGGTGCGCTTCAAGGCGTTGTCGATGACGCTTTGCGAGTATTCGTTTTTCGCGTTGAGCTTGGCCTGAGTGCCAAACCCCACACCCATGCCGAAGTCCTTCAACTGGCGCGAGCCGATGTTGGAGGTCATGATGATGATGGTGTTCTTGAAGTCGACCTTGCGACCGAGGCTGTCGGTCAGTTGGCCGTCGTCGAGCACTTGCAGGAGCAGGTTGAACACGTCGGGGTGGGCCTTCTCGATTTCGTCCAAAAGCACGATGGAGTAGGGCTTACGGCGCACTTTCTCGGTGAGTTGTCCGCCTTCTTCGTAGCCCACATAGCCCGGAGGCGCTCCCACGAGGCGCGACACGGCGAATTTCTCCATGTATTCGCTCATGTCGATGCGGATGAGGGCG
>CACXQV010000086.1 GCA_902769875.1 uncultured Bacteroidia bacterium | reverse complement strand
GGGCTCTTGTGCCGACTTTGATTTCCCATGAGTCGCCCACTTCGGCTTCATAGTCATACAGCACGGTGAACTCTTCCAAAGTCTTGTTCCACCAATACACCTTGCCGTCGCGCATATAGACATACTCGCGTGTCACATCCTCTCGCAATCCCTTGTCGTAAAGCGTGTTGATTTTCACAAGGATATGCGAAGGCTCATCGCCGACAACGGTGTCGCCTGCCTGATACATGTATTGGTAGGTGATGCTGCCGTTCTCGTTCTCGATTTCGTAGTACCATTCCGAAGGGAAAGCAATCACATTGGGAATGTCGTTGGCATTGGGGATGCTTTTCCAGTATTGGCTGTTGCCATAGAAATACAGATGATTGTCATAGCCTTTGGAGAGAAAACCGTCTTCGCCGCCGGGAATAGGCTCCTCAACGGGAAGGTTCTCTATGGTGTTGTAGAAATGCTCGCCGTGGTCCAAGGAATAGGCCAAAACCGCGTTGTTATACATGCTCATTGCGGTCTTGTATACAATGCCGTTGTCGGCAATGGCCACACGATTGGCCCAAAGGGCATAAAACCCTGGAACATGCTCGAAACCCGAAAAATCGCCTCCGAAATTAACGCCGCAAACTATGTTGCCCTCGGGGTCAAACGCCATGTCTTTCACGCCAACATTCTCAAAGGCAGCAATTTCCCAGTTCTGCATATCGGAGAGGGTGGAATGATACACACCGATGTTAGGCCCGATGTAGTACCAAACACTGACATACACATCGCCGTTTTCGCTGACGAGAAGGTCGCTGATTTCTTGGTGTTCTTCCATGAATTCAAGGCCTGAAAAGCCCCAAGTCTCACCACCGTCAAGCGTCCAAAAGATTTCCCTGTTTTGTGTCCACCCCACAACAATGTCATTGGTTGCAGCATACAGACCTGCTACACCTATCAAACCACACGAGGATATTTGATTGGTTTGCTGCCATGTGTCGCCGTTGTCGTCGGAATACATGACCGTCACCGTATTATTATTGAAAACAAAAATCCTTCCTTCATTGCTGATGGTAAAACTTCCAACACTGCCGTCGAACACAGTTTCCCATGTCTCGCCATCGTCTTGCGAACGAACCAACGTTGAAGGATAGACATCTGTATTTCTACAGAACAGGTCTCCTTGTGCGTTTGCACCTAAAAGTATTCCAGGTATTTCGATAGGCTTCCAAAGGCTGTATTGTGCCACCACAATATCACCTTCAATTTGGATGTCGTCAATGCAAATGGCAGATTGTCCAGAACAATAGTGGTGACGAATGGCGACATAGACCTCCTGACCAGCATAAGCAGAAAGGTCAACGGTAAAGTTGTACCAGTTGCCCTGACGGTTTTCCGCATCTTTGGCGGCTATGGTCCATTCCGACAAAAGCGTGAAAGCCAACGGGTCATTGTTGACTGTAGTTGAGATGGATACCCCAAAATGCTCGGCAGGGTAGATTTCATCCAAAGCACAAGCATAGAAACGGATAACGGGCCAGTTTTCACTCAAAACCAATCGTGGAGAAACAAGATACTCGTTTGGCGTGAGGGAATCGCCAGTGAAAAAGTCTCTGGAATAGGACAACGCCATCCCATTGGAATTGTGGCCCATTCCGCCAATGGAAGGTTCCCAACATTGGCCGTCGCCATCGGCGTCAAGGGTTGTCCAACCTTGAAGGGTGCCGTCTTCAAAGTCGTAGTTAAGGCTCTGCGCCACGCCACTAAAAGTAAAAGTGGCCAAAATCGCTAAAGTTAATACTAATCTTTTCATAGTTGTAAGTATTTGATTGTTAATTATTTGATTTCGTTTTTTAACTACGGATTTTACGGATTATACAAATTCCATTTTGATGAATATTTCCGTCAAATCCGTGTAATCCGTAGTTTCTCATACAGCATTCACGATTTCCTCAAAGGTGCGGTTATCATCCCCGAGGTCCATCTTCATCTGTTTTATGCGGGTTTTGCGTTTGTAGTAAGAGTCGGTCTGCGTGTCCAACAGGATGGAAATCACTTGGTTGGAGAAGCCGTTTTTCGATAGGCAGCAGATGCGCACGTCCCACTTGCTGAGCTTGGGGTAGAGTTGCAACAGCCGCTGCGAGAAGCCGTCGAAGACCAAGTCGGTGAGGCTGATGAAGTCGTTCCAGTCGTTGTCGGTCAGTTCGAAGTTGAGCGAGTCGTTGTTCACTTCTTCCGTGAGGGCTTGCGCGGTGACCATGATCTTGTTTCGCGTCAAGATTTTCTGGATCGACATCAAATCCTTCGGCGGGAGGGTCTGCTGATGGCGGCGTAGCTCGTCGTTGGTGCGGATCAGGTTCTCCATATCGCTCACCAACTCGTGGATGCGGTTCTGGTCGCGCTCCACCTGCCGCCCGAAGTGCTCCATCTCCAGTTTGTGGTCGCTGATTTTCTTCCTCACAATCAGGAGGATGACGAGCAAGGCAATCACCCCCAAGGCGATAATCAGGTAGAGTTTCAGGTCGCGATTGCGGTGCAGGCTCTCCAACTCGCTCTGCTGCGCCTTCAACTCGTATTCCGCCTTGATTCTTTGCATGTTCTCGTTGGAATGTTCTGCGTCGGCTTGCATCATACTCTCGGCAAACTGCTCGTGGTATTTCACCGCCTGTTGGTAGTTGCCTTCGCTGTAGGCAATGGCATAAAGCGTTTGATAGACAGACATTTTCAGTCCGGCGCGCTCGCTGCGGAGGGCTTGGTTCAAGTAGGACTTCGCCTTTTCGTTTTCGCGTGTGTAATAATAGAGGATGCCCAAGGTCATGTGGGCGATGTCGGTGTCGTTGTCGCCGAGGCCGATTTCCAAGGCTTGGTTGACACTCTCAATGCCTTTGGCGAAGTTGCCCGTTTCCATGTAGTAGTCGCGACCCATCTCGAGATAGAGGTCAGCGAGCATGGCTTTGTCGTTGAGGAAGGTGGCGACGCGGAAGGCAGAGTCGTAGTATTGCTTGGCTTGGGTGTATTGCTCCTGCGCCCTCACCGCCCGACCGCTGTTGCGGTAGGCGTTCATCATGCCCGATGAGTCGGCAGTCTGCTTGAAGCAGTTCAACGCCCGCTGGTGCTGTTTGAAGGCATCCTCGAAAAGGCCGTGTTTGAGGTACATTGCGCCGAGGTTGTCGCAAAGTTGACCTTCCAATTGGACGGTTTCGGCAGTCTTGTCGGAACGTTGCACCAAGGCCAGCCCTTGCAGGAATTTCTCAGCGGCCTCTTCCGAGCGGCGTTGCTCGCGCAGTTCGGCACCTTCTTGATAAAGGGCTTGGGCTTGTCCGATGCGCTTCATCTGGCTGTCGCAGGAGGTCAGCGCGAGGGCTGCCGTGATTAGGATGAGTGATTTTAAATGCGTCTTCATGACATTTTCGTTTTTGACTTCGCAAAAATATACAGAAAAAACGCTTGTCAAGAGGCACGCGGGGCTTCACGGGGCGATGTCCCTACTTTTTTCGAATGTCCTTATTTTATTTTATTGGAAATCAGCAATATGACAGCCAACACAAAAACGGCTTGTCCCTACTTTTTTTAATCAAAAAAGCCGTTCCAACCTACTTTGGAACGGCTTTTCGAGTTTTTTTGAGGGTGCAACTTCCTTCTGCAAGCTCACGAATCTTCTTTAGAGTTTGATTTCGTCGCCGTTGGCGTTCAGGAAATTGTACTGCAACATGTGGAAATCGGGCATCGACTCCACTTTGAACGACTTGCCGTATTTCTTGATCCATTTGCGGCGAATCGAAAACAGTCCGTTGATGCAGAGATAGGAGTAGATGAACGGATGCACCTGCAAGGTCAGATGGTTCTCGTTTTGGTCGACGAGGAGATACTTGAGGTGGTTTTCGATTTCGTCGACGAACAGGATGGCGGGCCTGATTTTGCCCTCGCCGGCGCAGACAGGGCATTTTTCCTGCACCTGCACCTCTGTTTCGGGACGCACGCGCTGGCGTGTGATTTGGATGAGGCCAAACGCGGTGGCAGGCAGCACTTTGTGCTTGGCCCTGTCGGGTTTCATGGCCTCCACGAGGGCTTCGTAGAGTTGCTTGCGGTGTTTGGCTTCGTGCAAGTCGATGAAGTCGACGATGATGATGCCGCCCATGTCGCGCAGACGCAGCTGGCGAGCGATTTCCTTGGCGGCTTCGAGGTTGACCTGGAAGGCGTTTTCCTCCGGTGTGTTGTCCTTGTTCAGCTTATGGCCGCTGTTCACGTCGATGACGTGCATGGCCTCGGTGTGCTCAATGACAAGATAGACACCGTTTTTGATGGTGACGATACGACCGAAAAAGCCCTTGATTTGCTTGGCAACGTTGTAATGGTCAAAGATGGGCTCTTTGCCTGTGTAAAGTTGCACGATGTCAGCCTTTTGCGGCGCGATGGTCTGGATGTAGTTCCTGATGTCTTCATAGAGTGTCTCGTCGTTCACGCGGATGTTGCTAAACGACTCGTTCAGCAAATCGCGCAGCATGACGCTGGTTTGGTCCATCTCGCTGACCATCTTTCCGAAGGTGGTCATTTTCTTCATCTCCACGGTGCATTGCTCCCATTTGCCGATGAGCGACTTGAGGTCGGCGTCGAGTTCGGCCACTTTCTTGCCTTCGGCGATGGTGCGGATGATGACGCCATAGTTGTTGGGGCGGATGCTTTGGATGAGCCTGCGGAGGCGGTTGCGTTCTTCGCTGCTGCGGATTTTCTGTGATACCGAGATGCGGTTCGAGAAGGGCACAAGCACGAGATAGCGGCCTGCAAACGAGATTTCGGCCGTGATTCTCGGTCCTTTGGTGTGGATGGGTTCTTTCGCGATTTGGACGGGAATCAGGTCGCCCACGGTCAGCATATCGCTGATTTTGCCGTTTTTCGGGAGGTCGGGCTCCAGCTTGAACTTGTCCATCGCCACGTCATCGCCTGCCACCACCATCTTCTTGTATCTCAAGAGTGTATGGGCTTGCAGGCCCAAGTCGAGGTAGTGAAGGAACGCTTCTTTGGGATAGCCCACGTCGACGAAAGCCGCATTGAGGCCGGGCAAAATCTTCTTCACCCGCCCAAGATACACATCTCCGACCGCAAACTGGTTGTTGGTCTTCTCTCTGTGAAGTTCTACAAGGGTGTTGTCTTCCAGTAGGGCAATGTCAACCTCCGAAGCGCGCGAGTTGATGACCAAGTCGCGCTCCACCGTCTTCTCTTCTTCAGCAACTTTTTCAAGTGTTTCTTCAGACATAGTGTTTGCTTTTGGGGTTAACTTATTGATTATTACTTACAAAACAATAACACAACAATGGTATGCGCCATTGCTGTGTTATCTTCATGTTTAGGCTCAAGGAGAGCTTATTTCTTCTTGTGCCTGTCCTTTCTCAAGCGTTTTTTGCGCTTGTGAGTCGACATCTTGTGTCTCTTGTGTTTTTTACCGTTTGGCATGATATTGTGTTTTTAGTTGTTTCTTTATTTGACAGCGTTCATGAAAGTCTTGGCAGGCTTGAAAGCCGGAATCTTGTGGGCTGGGATGGTGATGGCGATGTTCTTGCCGATGTTACGGCCCGTCTTTTCGGCTCTCGTCTTGATGATGAAGCTGCCGAAGCCTCTCAGATACACGTTCTCACCCTTTGCCATGGCGTTCTTCACAACTTCCATGAAGTTCTCAACAACATTCTGGACTGCACCTTTTTCAATGCCGGTCTTGCTGGCGATCTCAGCAACGATTTCTGCTTTTGTCATTTTTTTTCCTTATTTTATGGTTAATTATTGTGTTTGTTGTAAATTTGCGGCAAAGGTACGAACATTTTTGATACGAAAACCCGATTAATGCATTTTTTTTATTCTAATGAGTTATAAATAAAGAATTTCGCCAAAAAAACACGATGGATTTCCTACACGACACCTTAATTAATTGGTATGCGAAAAACCAACGCGACCTGCCGTGGCGACAGCATCCCACGCCTTACATAGTTTGGCTTTCGGAAGTCATACTGCAACAGACGCGCGTCAACCAAGGGCGCGATTATTACCTGCGCTTCGTCGACCGCTGGCCTTCGGTCGATGCCCTCGCCCAAGCCTCGGAAGAAGAAGTGCTGAAGATGTGGCAAGGCCTGGGCTACTATTCACGCGCACGCAACCTGCACCAGTGCGCCAAACAGGTGGTGGAGCAGTATGGCGGCCAGTTTCCCGCTGATTTCGAAAAACTTAGAAAACTGAAAGGCATAGGCGACTACACCGCTGCCGCCATCGCTTCCATAGCCTTCAACCTGCCGCACGCCGTGGTCGACGGCAACGTCTACCGAGTGCTTTCGCGGCTGTTCGACATCGAAACACCTATTAATATTAGTGAAGGCCAAAACCACTTTGCCCGGCTCGCCGACGAGCTCCTCAACCGCAAGCAGCCCGGACTGCACAACCAAGCGATGATGGAATTCGGCGCCCTGCACTGCACCCCCAAAAACCCGAACTGCCTGCTTTGCCCGCTGCAAGCACAATGCCTCGCCTTCGAGCGCCAAACCGTGATGCAACGCCCCGTGAAACTGCAAAAGCTGAAAGTCACGACAAGATATTTCAACTATTTGGTTATCAGGACAAACGATTCCATCTATCTACACAAGCGCAGCGGCAACGACATCTGGAAAAACCTTTACGACTTTCCGTGCATCGAAAGCGAAAAACCCATGACGGCAGAGGAAGTCATCGGTTCGGAGAAATTTTCACAACTCATTGAAAACAAGAATTTTACATTGGTGAAAAACTCAGCAACCTACACCCACAAGCTGACCCACCGCACCATCATCGCGCAGTTCATCGAAATAAAACTTGAAGAAAAATTGTTGCGGATTGAAACAAAAGATTTATTTTTGACCCCCGAAAAGGAATTGGAAAACTACCCCATACCCCGCTTAATCGACTTATACTTAAACAATTAAAAACAAACACAACCTATGGCAAGCTTAAACAAAGTCATCTTGATAGGACGACTCGGAAAAGACCCCGAAGTGACCACATTCGAAAACGGCAACAGAAAAGTGGCCGCCACCTTGGCCACCTCAGAGCGCTATCGCGACCGCGACCAGAACTGGGTGGAACAAACCGACTGGCACAACATTGTGGTTTGGGGCAACTTGGCCAACGACATTGCCGATGGCCGTCGTAACTACTCGAAGGGCGACCTGATGTATGTGGAAGGCAAGTTGCGCACCCGCCAATACACTGACCAGCAGGGTATTGTGCGCTATGTCACCGAGGTACACGCCGACAAAATGATGCAGATGGCACCCGCCCGCACGGCCATGCAGTCGTCGTACGGCCAACCCTACAGCCCCGCCACCGAGCCCGCCCCAACTGGCTACACACCGCAAAACACCGCCGAAGAAGGCGACGATTTGCCGTTTTAAATAAAACCATATTAATCTTTCAACACCAATTGCCACGAGTGAGATATGAATTATTCAAGTTTCGCACATCCCTACGGGATGCAAAAGGTTCATATTGTTTGTTTTACCGATAGTAAATCCCTACGGGATTAGCTGGACGCAGTGGCAAAGTATCCCATCGGGATGCACGTTCGGTAAAAACGAAACCAAAGGACAACGGCATCCCATAGGGATGCACCACAACTTGCGAAACTTGAATGAAGAGTCCACTTTAAAAAGTAAGGCAGGGTTAATTTGTTTGAGATTGTTTCATAATAATCTCTGATTTAGTAACGATTAAAAAATATGGTGTAACAATAAT
>CACXQV010000085.1 GCA_902769875.1 uncultured Bacteroidia bacterium | reverse complement strand
AAATGCTCGCCGTGGTCTAAAGAATAAGCCAAAACCACATTGTCATACATGGTCATAGCGGTCTTGTAAACGATGCCATTGACGGCAACGGCCACACGATTGGACCAAAAGGCATAAAACCCCGGCACATGCTCGAAGCCCGAAAATTCGCCTCCGAAATTCACGGCACAAATGATATTGCCCTCGGGGTCAAATGCCATGTCCTTTATGCCAACATTCTCAAAAGCAGCAATTTCCCAATTCTGCATATCGGAGAGGGTGGAATGATACACGCCGATGTTAGGCCCGATGTAATACCAAACACTGACATACACATCACCGTTTTCGCTGACGAGAAGGTCGCTGATTTCTTGGTGTTCTTCCATGAATTCAAGGCCTGAAAAGCCCCATGTCTCGCCACCGTCAAGCGTCCAAAAGATTTCCCTGTTTTGAGTCCATCCCACAACGATGTCATTGGTTGCAGCATATAGACCTGCTACACCTATTAAACCACACGAGGATATTTGGTTGGTTTGTTGCCATGTGTCGCCGTTGTCATCAGAATACATGACCGTCACCGTATTATTATTGAAAACAAAAATCCTTCCTTCATTGCTGACGGCGAGATTTCCAACACTGCCGTCGAACACAGTTTCCCATGTTTCGCCATCATCTTGCGAACGAGCCAACGTGGAAGGATAGACATCTGTATTTCTACAGAACAGGTCTCCTTGTGCATCAGCACCTAAAAATACTCCAGGTATTTCGATAGGCTTCCAAAGGCTATGCGCCACATTGCCGCCATTTGAAAGGCCTCCGGCAATAAAGAAGAAATAACCGCTTCCCTCGCCTTCGGAACTACGACAATAGAGATGTGTCACGGTTTGCTCTTCAGGGAAATTGACCAAAGAGACCGCAACCTCAAGAAAACCACCCGCCGGAATTTCATAAGGCAGGCTGTGCGATGGCAGCATTTCAAGATAGTTGGTGCCGTATTCGCGAATCTCATAGATGGTGATGCTTTGCAGGGCATTGGTGTTGTGCAGGTAGAAGGATTGCGTCAAAGGGGTGTTTTCATCGAAAGTAATCCCTTGCATAGGTATGTATTGCAGACCTTCATCCCAAGCTTCCTCGTTGACCTTGACGATGACATGCTTGTAGCCAATCGAGGTGGCTATGGTGACGTTGTAATTGTTATAGCCTTTGTATCCGATACTGTTCACTTCCACTGTCACATTCATGGTTTCATTGGGCTGCAAAGTGCGTGGCAAACCTTCATAGGAGAGTAGCACCACATTGTCGTCAGGTTGCACATTGATGGATGAAACGGTGACGGCATTGCTGGTTCGGTTGCTAATCGTGAAAACTTGCGGCACGGCAGGCTCGTCAAAGGTCAGCGTTGCTGGTGATACCTCCAAAACGCCTTGCTGCCCTGTTACGATATAGCACTCATTATACCCCAGAGTGGTATTCTGCCAAATCAAGTCGCCGTCCTCGTAATAGCAAAGAAGGTCGGTCGAGCCTCCCATCAAGAAAAGCGAACCTGAATCGACGATTCCATAAAGGCTACCTATGCCTTCAATCCAAATTTCCTGGTCGCCCCACGGATATTCCAATATGATTTGTTTTCTTGGCTCACCACCAATTAGGATTTCATTTGTCTCTATGACGAACATTTGGTCAGGGTAAAAGCCGTCGCCATTCATGATAATAGTATCTCCGACTTCCAACGAAAAATCATAAAGAATCTCATCGTAAGAAGAGCCGTCTCTGCGATAGAGAACTTGCCTGTCTTCGGTTTCTCTGATAACGCCACAAACACTCCAACCTGTAAGGTTTTCATTTCTTGTGGTGTACATCACTTTGTACGACACACCGTCCACCAGCGTATCACCCTCGATTTTGTAGATGTCGGTGTACTTGTGCTGTGGCTCTGGCGGATTCCAAGGATAGGAAAACAGCACATTCCATTGTTTTCCCTCTTCGACGATAGGATGATAGTCTTGTGCTTTCATTGTCATCCCGCCCATCATCATCAGGGCAATCAATGTGATAAAACTAAGGTTCTTCATAGATCTAATTATTTGATTGTTATTACTTTGTATTTCTAATTTTATTGCTTCGCAAGAAATCTTTCAAAAATAAGTTGAAAATCTTTTGAAATTATATTTATTTGATTTTGAGTGATTTTATAATGATTTTTCTATGATTTCTCGGCCTTGGCCGATCCCATCATACAGCATTGACGATTTCCTCAAAGGTGCGGTTATCATCCCCAAGGTCCATCTTCATCTGTTTTATGCGGGTTTTGCGTTTGTAGTAAGAGTCGGTCTGCGTATCCAACAGGATGGAAATCACTTGGTTGGAGAAGCCGTTCTTGGAGAGGCAGCAGATGCGCACGTCCCACTTGCTGAGTTTGGGGTAGAGTTGCAACAGCCGCTGCGAGAAGCCGTCGAAGACCAAGTCCGTTAAGCTGATGAAGTCGTTCCAGTCGTTGTCGGTCAGCTCGAAGTTAAGCGAGTCGTTGTTCACTTCTTCCGTGAGGGCTTGCGCGGTAACCATGATCTTGTTTCGCGTCATGATTTTCTGGATTGCCAACAAATCCTTCGGCGGAAGGGTCTGCTGCTGGCGGCGCAGCTCATCGTTGGTGCGGATCAGGTTTTCCATGTCGCTCACCAGCTCGTGGATGCGGTTCTGGTCGCGCTCCACCTGCCGCCCAAAGTGCTCCATCTCCAACTTGTGGTCGCTGATTTTCTTCCTCACAATCAGTAGGATGACCAGCAAGGCTATCACCGCCAAGGCGATGATGAGATAGAGTTTCTGGTCGCGGGTGCGGTGCAGGCTCTCCAACTCACTCTGCTGGGCTTTCAACTCGTATTCCGCCTTGATTCTTTGGATGTTCTCGTTGGCGTGTTCAGCGTCGGCTTGCATCATGTTCGCGGCAAACTGCTCGTGGTATTTCACCGCTTGTCGGTAATCGCCCTCGCTGTAGGCGATGGCATAAAGCGTTTGGTATACCGACATCTTCAGTCCGGCACGCTCGCTGCGGAGGGCTTGGTTCAAGTAGGACTTCGCCTTCTCGTTTTCGCGCGTGTAATAATAAAGGATGCCCAAGGTCATGTGGGCAATGTCGGTGTCGTTGTCACCGAGGCCGATTTCCAAGGCTTGGTTGACGCTCTCGATGCCTTTGGCGAAGTTGCCCGTCTCCATATAGTAGTCGCGACCCATCTCGAGATAGAGGTCAGCGAGCATGGCTTGGTCGTTGATGAAGGTGGCCACGCGGAAGGCCGAGTCGTAGTATTGTTTGGCTGGGGTGTATTGCTCCTGCGCCCGCACCGCCCGACCGCTGTTGCGATAAGCGTTCATTATGCCTGTGGAGTCGGCAGTCTGCTTAAAGCAGTTCAATGCCTGCTGGTGTTGCTTGAAGGCATCCTCGAAAAGGCCGTGTTTGAGATACATGGCACCAAGGTTGTCGCAGAGCTGGCCTTCCAGTTGGATGGTCTCGTCAGTCTTATCCGAACGCTGCACGATTGCCAGCCCTTGCAGGAACTTCTCGGCGGCCTCTTCCGAACGACGTTGCTCGCGCAGTTGCACGCCTTCATTATAGAGCAATTGGGCTTGTTGCAGTCGCTTGGTTTGGCTGTCGCAGGAAGCCAGCACAAAGGCTATAGCGATTAGGATTAGTGGTTTCAAGTACGTTTTCATCGTCATTCTACTTTTTTTCGCGGTACTTCTGACTTCACCCGTTAACCGTCATTGCGGGCCTGACCCGCAATCTCCCGTGCATTTGGAGTATGTCTTCGCGCTCGGGAGATGGCGGATGTTTCTCCGCCATGACGGTGTAGGGCATAAGGGTAGTGAACCCCAGTCCTTTGCCCGTCACTGCAAAAATATAGCAAAAAAACATTTGTCAAGAGGCATGAGGCTCACCACAGGGCCATGTCCCTACTTTTTTTGAATATCCATATCGTTATATACTGAAAATCAACAAAATAATAGTCAACCTCAAAAGCACATGTCCTTACTTTTTTGGGCAACAGAAGAGATAAAACAAAGAAAAAACAGCATTCTTTTCTACATCCTATCGAATATAAAACAAGATATTTTTCTCAATTTTATATCATATCGGATATAATTTCAATAATTATTACTACTTTTGCATCCGAAAGGATATAAAAATGAAGAAAACACCATTGACAGAGACCGTAAAGCGGTTAAGGAAAGAGTTCGGGCTGACGCAAGAAGACTTGGCACTCAAGTCGGGTGTCGGGCTTAACTTCGTCCGCGAGTTAGAGCAAGGCAAACCCACCGTCAGGCTCGACAAAGTGAACCAAGTGCTCAACCTTTTCAACTACGAGATGACACCGTCGCCTAAACAACATCAACCATGAGGAAAGCATTAATCTATAATAAGAAAGACTTGGCTGGAGTATTGACAGAAATCGACGACGGCTATTCGTTTCAATACGATGACAGCTATCTTGCCATGCCAGATGCCGAGCCTATCAGCCTGACCATGCCATTATCACCTTTGCCCTACAAAAGCAAGGTGTTGTTCCCGTTTTTCGACGGACTCATCCCCGAAGGCTGGTTGTTGGATGTCGCCATCCGCAACACCGACATCAGCATCCTCGACCGAATGTCGCTATTGTTGTTATGCTGCAAAGATTGCATCGGTGCAGTGGGCGTTGTACCCTTAAACGAGGAAAACCATGAGTAGATGTTTATATTGTTATAAGGAATTGGGGGCAGAAGAACATGATTTCCATGCCACATGCGCAAGGAAATTCTTTGGAACGGCTGCAGCACCCATTATGGAATACACGCGAGCGGAAATGGACGCTTTAGCTGAGAAAATCATCCGTTCGCAAACCACACTCACCGGCGTGCAGCCCAAACTGTCCCTCAATCTCCTGCAACACGAAGGCTCGCAACGCCTTACCATCGTAGGACTATGGGGCTATTACATCTTCAAGCCTCAGACCGACAATTATCCCGAATTGCCCGAAAACGAAGACCTGACCATGCATTTGGCCGAAATCGCCAAAATCAAGACGACACAGCATTGCCTGATTCGTTTGGCCGACCAGTCCCTTGGCTACCTCACCAAGCGCATGGATCGCGACAAAAAAGGCAACAAACTTGCCATGGAGGATTTTTGCCAACTCACCGAACGCCAAACCGAATACAAATACCGCAGCTCACACGAACAAATTGCCAAAGCCATCGCGCAGTATTCCACAACGCCACAACTGGATTTGGCCAACTATTACGAGTTGCTGCTATTCTGCTGGTTGACAGGCAACAACGACATGCATCTCAAGAATTTCTCCCTGCTCAGCAACGGACGCGGAGCCTATCGTCTTTCTCCCGCATACGACCTTCTGAACGTGGCCATCACAAACCCGAAAGACACGGAAGAGCTTGCCCTGACCTTGAACGGGAAGAAAAAACGCATCACGCTGAAAGACTTCAAGACAGCAGCCGCAGCGTCCAACATTCCCCAAAAAGTCATCGACGGGATGGTTGCGCATTTCAAGAAATGCCTGCCAGCATGGGAGGCCACTATCGGAAACAGCTTCCTTTCCAAGGAATTGCAACAACTTTATCTTGACCTGCTCCACGAACGATTTGGACGGCTCCAGGCATAAAACGCGGGAAGATTCTCGATGCACGAAGGCTTTCCTTTGTTTACAGACTCTTCATCATTTCGATAAACTCCGACTTGGTATAGGCTCCTTCCACTTTGCGGTCTTTGTAAACCAAGCAATAGCGATAATCATTTCCAGCTTTGTTGGCCCACAAGTTTCCAAGTCGAATCTTCTTTTCGGCTTCGAGATGGTCGCCTTTGGTTTCAAGTAAGATAATCTTTCCTTTCTTCGTTTTGATGATGAAGTCGGGATAATGATTGATGAAGCCGTTGATGTAGAAACCTCGCATCTCGACATTGCGCGTCCACCACTCCACACTATCTAAATTGGCCACATCGTTGATGACTTCCGCCTCAAAACCATTGACCGATTCCTCCTTCGTGTGCAGCATCTTGGTGATGCCCTGCGAAGGTGATTTCAAGGTGATTTTGTTCGGGATGGAATAGACTTGCTTGATGATGATTTGGTCCGTATCAAGCAGACGGCGGAATTCTTTCTCCTTATGCTCATCCTCAAGTAGCAGGATCCTTTTCTTGATTGTTTCCGTATACTCTTGCAAATGGCGCATGAAATCCTCCAACTGCTCTTCCGTGAAGCTTTCGAAGATTCGTGCAACATAGCCTTGAATGTCCTTTTGTGTGAGCGGTATCATCTTGCCCATCGTTTCGGCAACGACATTAGAGCAACGGCGTAGTTTCGATTCAAAGTCCTCTGCTTGTCGGATATAATCAAGAATGTAATTGTAAGTTGCTCCCTTCACTTTCTCATATCGAGGCGCGTGCTCGTCAGTCTTTTCGTCGACATCCACCTTATACATCGACGTCTCGGCGGCAGCAAAAGTTATATCGGCTGGTTGCATTGACAACTTGAAGGATTTCAGCAGATGCTGCCCTTCAAGCTTTATTTCATTAGGCCTGTCAAACAAACAACTTTGCGGCGAGTCGTTGGCCACAAAGAACATCGGCAGGACCACTTGCTTGGCTGATTCGGCAAAAACCGATTGAATCGTTGCCGTCTTTACTTGTGGTGCAATATCTGGCGTTATCATAAAATCATCATTATCAACAATTTGTTTATCCATTTCTTCCGCTTGTTTCTGAGCGTTTTCCAAAATATCAGCGACTGCAACAGGCTCGGCAGATGTATAGGGTGGCTCTTCGTTAATCAACGGTGCGGTTATACTCCCTGTTTGATTGTAAGGAACTGGCTTGAAAGTAATCTCTCCCATATCAACATCATCTTCTTTCTCTGTCTTTGGCTCTTTATCGGGGAACAACGAAGCGGGATTGACAACATTAGGGGTCTTGGTGTCTTCAACAGGCTCAGCCGCATCAATGGAACGATAATCCCTATCGGAGAAACCAGCGTGATTCAGTCCTTTCACCACATTGTCTAAGGTTTCCTGGAATTTGGCCGAGGCCGTAAGCACATAGCTCAAATTGAGAATGTCGTGGCTGTTGCGTGTTGCATTAGGCAAACGGAGCACACGCCCCACAATCTGCTCCACGTCAACAGCGGAAGACTTGTCGGCAAGCGAAGCCAAAATATAAGCAAACGGGCAGTCCCAACCTTCTTTGAGAGCATTGATTGTGATGATATAGCGAACCTGACAAGTAGGCGACATCAAATCAACACCTTTCAACTCATCGATTTCGGCTGTCTTGATTTTAATGTGTTCCTCGGGAATCTTCAAATCAAGCAGTGTTTGCTTCACTTTTTCAAAGGTTTCTCTGTCTTCTGCGCCTTGTTGTTTCGACTCGGCCTGAAACAGAACTATGGGCCTGATATAATTGCCGTTGGTTTCTTGCATGGCCATCAGTTCAAGCCTGCGCTGCAAGTGCAGTGCTGAGTCAATGACCTGGCTTTTTGAGGTGTGATTATACACAATCACAGGCAACTTCACCATATTGTTGCGTTTCAATTCCAACGCATCAGTGAAACAAATGATGTTGCTGTTTTCGCGCGGCGTGGCCGTCAGGTCAATAACCAAAGAGGGCTGCAAATCGTTGAGCATCTGCTCGGATAGTTTCGATGTGGCATTGTGGCTCTCATCGACCACCAAGAGGAAATCCTCAGGGAAGAAGTCAAGTAAGCAGTAGGGGCGTTCACCAGGTTTCCTGCCGTCGAAATATCGAGAATAGTTCTCAATGCCTGAACAATGTCC
>CACXQV010000084.1 GCA_902769875.1 uncultured Bacteroidia bacterium | reverse complement strand
AAAAACGCATTTTTTTTGTTCATAGACTTTGACCTTAGTTTAACCCCTGCAAACATAGGGATTCCCTGAAATCTTAGCCTTATATTTGTCCATTACATCGAATTTTAGAAACCAATTTTACGAACAATTCGGTAAACTGTTGACCCATGAATTATACTCAAAGAACACAATAGGCTATTTATATGGTTTAATAAATGACATTGATGCTGAATTGGATTCTCATTTCCATAGATTTGGTTATCATTCCCAAAAAGAAAAGTTCAATTTCAAGATACGTTATATGGATGAATTCCTATCATATCGAATGGTCAGTGTAGCAGCAATGATCTATAGATTTTACTACCTTAATGGATGGAAATATACAAATTCAAAATCATCATCGCAAATCACTTTCAGGGACAAGTCAAACAACCGAAAACCCGTTTTTCTCCTTAAGATGGCTCGCCAATTCAAAGATTGGAGATTCGTCAAATGCTATTTCGCGTATGAGCGTCATAGATTAATCTATGACATCAAAACCTCAAGACTGTATAAAAATATGAAAACCACAAAGTTGTGGCGCAAACTTAATGGAAGCAATTATTCTCCTAACTCTCAACAATAAAAAATGCCGCTTTTGGGCGGCATTTCTCATTCAACAAGAATCAAGCAATTATTTCACTTCCACCAACTCCAGCTCGATTTTCATCGGCGAATAAGCCGGAAGCAAATCCTTGTCTATTTCGAACTCACCGAAAGCCAACTCCGAGGGCGTCACCAAAGTGACTTTTGCTCCAGGAGCCATCGTCATCAAGGCCTCCTCGATGGCGGGTATCATCTCGCCCTTCCCTATCGTGAAACGCATAGGCTCACCATAATTGTAGCTCGACTCAACCAAGTCGCCTTTCAGATTGTTCAAGGTGTAATGCACGGCTACCTCGTCGCCCCATTGTGCCAAGTTGCCTTCGCCCTCTTTCTCGCGAATGATATACAACCCGGTCTCGGTCGGTTCCTCACCGATGCCGTTTGCTTTGAGGTAGTTCTCAATCGTTGCGGCCTCCAAAGCCTGAAGGCGTGCTTTCTCAGCCTCTTTCTGGGCTTCTTGGTCGGCAAGTTTCTTTTCGTATTCCACCTTGTCCATCACATCGTTCATCGTGAGTTTCACCACCAAAGGCGTGTAAGGCATAATGAACGTCTCATAGCCAATGCTGTCGAAAGCCAAGGCGGAAGGTATCACAAAGCGCATCGTGCCGCCTTCGGGCACCATGCTGATAGCCTCGTTGAAGCCACGGCAGATGAACTCTTCGCCATACTGCATCTCGACGGACTCCACGCCAAACGAGTTCATCACAGTGTCGCCCAAGGGTTTGCAAATCAAAAAGTCGAAATCGACATAGTCGCCCATCTTGGCCACTCTGCCTTTTCCCGTCTTTTCCATAACGATAAGTCCCGACTCCGTCAACGTGTTCCTTGAATCCTCCTTCAGAGGCGCAACAAACTCGTTTTCGGCCATTTGCAAGCTATCCAAAAAGGCTTGGCGCTCGGCTGCAAGCACTTCAGCGGGTTTCACCGACAGGAGCTTCAGCTCGTAATAGATGGCCTTCCCGACATACTCGGCAGGAATCTCATCCATACCCAGCATCTTGATGAACACGGAGTCGGCAGGCACGACGAGACTCGCCGAGTCGCCCACATGCATCACCAACAAGCCATCGACGACATCGCCCACGAAATCAGGCTCATTCAGCACCAACTCAATGGGCTTGTCACCGGCTGTGGTAAACAGCAGCGTGTCATCGAAATACTGCGACATCTCGATACTCACCTCGTCGCCAAGTCGAGGCATAACCTCTGCCTCGTTCTTGGTGTGGAACTGCATATAAGCTCCGCTTTCCGTTTTCTGATAGCCCGCGTAGATGCCTTTATCGCCACACGAGGCCACGACCAAGAAAACGGAAAGCGCAAATATCGACTTGATAAGTCTCATCATCTTATTCGAAATCAACGAGTTCCACTTCAAACATCAAGTTGGAGTAAGGCACAATCTTGTCGCCAGCCTGACGGTCGCCGTAAGCGAGATAATAAGGAATGTAGAGCACGCCCTTCTCACCCTTCGACATCAAGGCTATGCCTTCGTCCCAGCCGGGAATCACCTGACCAACGCCAAGCGGGAAGCTAATGGGCTCGCCACGCTCAATGGAAGAGTCGAAAACGGTACCGTCGAGGAGTTTGCCCGTGTAGTGAACCTGCACCATCTGGCCAACTTCGGGTTTCTCGCCATTGCCTTCAACGGTCATCACATAGTTCAGGCCCGAAGCAGTAGGTTCAACCACAATCTTGTTCTTGGCCAAGAAATCAGCCAATTCTTGGGCGGCTTTTGCGGTCTCTTCCGGATGGTCGGCCTTCATGTGCGCAATGCGTTCATCAGTCACCTTCTTCATTTTCGAAGCATAATGCTTGGCATATTCGCTTTCGGGATAAAAGTCGTCCAAACGGATTTCGAAACGCATCACATCAGTGGAAGTGAAGCCTTCGGGAAGGCTCGGCTGTCCCATCAGCTTTTTGAACGTCGAATCGATGTTGACGATGAAAGAAGCTGAGTCGCCTTTGTGCATCATCGCCAGACCTTCGAAAATGTCGCCGGCAAACTGCGATTCCATCAATTGCATCACATTGTCGTTGGCCGGGATGATAGGCGCAGTGTCATTCACGGTGCAGCTGATGTTCACTTCGAGCAATTCGCCTTGTTGGGGCAAAGCACCGCCGTTTTTCGTCAAGAACTTGTAATAAAGTCCGTTTTCTGATTTTTCGTACCCAGGATAAGGGCTCTTTTCGCTGCAGGAACTCATAGTTCCCATTGTCAGCACGGCCGCAAAGGCCATCATAATGAAACTCTTTTTCATTTTAGTAATTATTTGAATATGAATTAATTATTATCTTTAATGCTCAAAAGTTCAACATCGAACACGAGGTTGGAATAGGCGGGGATGTTGCCGTATGGGTTGGCGCCATAAGCCAAAGTATAGGGCAATACAAATCGAGCCTTCTCGCCTTCACGCATCAAGGCGATGCCCTCGTCCAAGCCTTTCAGCACCTTGCCCTCACCCACGGGCACATCGTAATGCTCGCCAAGCTGGTCGGAGTCGCCGAGTTTCGTGCCGTCAAGATAGGAAGCCACAAACTTGATTTGGGCCAATTGTCCTTTGGCAGGTTGTTTTCCGTCGGTCGCCAAAGTCTTGGTGTAATACAGTCCCGACGCGGTATGCTCAGTGATGCCATTCTTTTTCAGATAGTCAATGAAAGCCTGTTCCGAAGTGGCTTTCAGTGCTTTCATTGCCTTTTCGGCCTCGGCTTGAAGCTCAGCAGCCGTCGTGATTTTCAGCAACTTAATGTCGTAAATCAGGTTGGAATAAGGGGGAATGGTTCCCACCGAATGCTCGCCGTATGCCATTTCGGTAGGGATAATGGCCGTCACGCGCTCGCCGAGATGCATCTTCGGCACGATTTCTTCCCAACCTTGGATGGTGTAGCCCTCGCCCAACACGAAGCTGAACTTTTCGGGGTTGCCGAAAGTGCTGCCCACTTCTTGACCATTGAGCAACGAAGCCGAGAAGTCGAGTTCCACTTTTTCGCCTTTCACGGGGCAACGGCCTTTCCCTTTTTCCTTTTGGATGATGTAAATGCCTGACGGCTCAGGCGTTACGTCGATATTGTTTGTGGCCACATAGTCGGCCAAAACCTTCTTGGAATCCTGCAACATCTGCGCCTTCATGTTCTCAATATCGGCTTGGAATTCCTCTTCAGTCTTCACTTCCACCAATTTCACCTCGTAGCGGAGATAGTCATCAGCTTTCAGGCCTACGGCAGCTGGGGCTTGGTCGTAGTATTTCACCGCAATCGAGTCAGCCTTGACATAGAACGAGGCCGAGTCGCCCACATGCATCATCGCGTAGGCCTCCATCAAATCACCGGCAAATTGCGGCTCTTTCAGTTGCGAATAAACGTCACCCGCCGACTGCTGCCAGTCAAAATACAGTGTGTCATGCAGATAACAAGCCATTTTCACCTTCAAGAAGTCGGTCTTCTCAGGCTGATTTGCAGAAGTGTTGCTGCTATAAAACTTGTAGTACAAGCCGTCTTGGGTCTTTTTGTAACCCGGAAATCTCTGGGTACAAGCCGAAAACATCATCATCGCCCCAAGGCAAACCCATACCCAAACAAAACACTTTCTCTTCATAAGTTATTGATTATCTATTATTTTTATCGAATAAACCAAAGTTGCATACCCTGGAATCTTGTTATCATCGCCATGAAGCCCATAACCCAAATGAAATGGAATGATGACCTTGGCCACGTCACCATAATGCATGTAAGCCATTGCTTCATCAAGGCCCGACTCAACCGCGCCATTACCCACAACAAACTTCTTAACTCCGTCTTTTTCAGATGAATATATCAAGTCTCCAGCGATGGAATACAGTTCATATTCCAAGCAAACCTCTTGCCCTTTCCCAATCAAGCGGTCAGACCCTTTCTTGAGGATCTGATAGCGCAATCCCGTACCTGTCGAAACCACATCCATGCCGTGCCGTTTCACGTAATTGGCAATGTCCTCCTCCTCCTCGGCAAGCAAATAACGGTTGGCCGTTTCCATGCTGCTCTTCATTTCGCCCTTCGAGACAGGTGTGGTCTGGTTCTTGGGTTTCTCCTCGCAAGAGAAAAAAACCATCAACAGCAACAATATCAAACATTTAGAATACGTCTTCATCTTCTATCGTTCAACAAATCCTTATATTCAGGCAAAATGGCTTTCAATTTTGCTATGGCCTCCTCAAACGAGCACGACAGAGTTCCGCCGGCGGCATTTGTGTGACCTCCCCCTTTGAAATGCTTGTTGGCCACCTCGTGAACCGAAAAATCGCCTTTCGACCTGAACGAAAGACGAATCTGGTCCTGCCGCTCGGTGACGAGAACCGACATCGTGATTTTGTCCATCGATAGCGGGAAGTTCACCACGCCTTCGGTGTCGCCATTATGATAGTCGAATCGTTCCAAATCACTCTTACTCAATGCAATGATAGCAGTGGAATATTCGTCCAAAACTTCCATCTTATCGCTGATGGAGAAGCCCAGCAAACGCAATCGGTTTTCCGACATCGTGTCGTAAACCAACTGATGAATCAGCAAATAGGGCATCGATTTCTCGACCAATAGACTGCAAAGCTCAAAAGTGCGCGGATGATAGATGGAATGGGCAAAAGCGCCAGTGTCGGTCATAATGCCCACCAAAAGGTTGGTGGCGATGTCTTTCGTCAAGTTCTGCTTGCCATAATGCAGGATGATTTCAGCCACAATTTCCGAAGCACTCGAAACGCAAACATCTGAATATGAGCAATAAAAACTATCTTCTTCAGGGTCTCTGTGATGGTCGATCAACACCCTCGGCACTCTCGTCTTACCTATTTCATTATGAAGTATGCCACTGCGCGACAAGTTGTTGAAATCCAGCATCATAATGCATTCTGCCTCAGCAATGGCATTCTTGCAAGCATCGGCATCTTTCTCAAACACCAAAAACTCGTCGGAGCCGGGCATCCAATGCAGAAACTCAGGAAAATCGTTGGCCACCACCATCTTAACCTCACGCCCCGACAATCGCAAAAACTCAGCCATGGCCAAAACCGAACCAATGGCATCACCATCGGGATTGACATGGCAGGCCAAGACAAAGTGTTTATGTGACTGAATTACAGCATCAAAGCGTTCGAAAAAGATGTCTCTTTGCATAACTTCAAATCAAGGGTGCAAAAGTACACATTTTTTCCTTTTCTTCACCTAATTAATTTATGGAAACCATTCATCTCGGCGACAAAATCTTGTAAGTGTCGTCATCAAACACCAGAATGATGCCTTTCGGAAGCGAATTGGAGGGGGATGAAACAGGCATTTCATCGTGTTCTTTTGCCGAAGGCTCAAACAAAGCCTCCGAATCATTATCGATTTCCATCGGAATCTTGGGGTCATCTTGAACCGTTGCAGGCTCAGGTCTGGCAAATGGTTCCGACACCGTTATCGGACCTCGGCCAAAAACAATCCAGTCGAGACTGTATTCAGGAAAAGTTTCTTTCAGCTTTTTCACGAAATCCAAACTCGGGTTATTGCGTCCCGAAAGCAGATGCGAAATATTCGACGGTTGTATGCCGAGTCGCACTGCAAACTCAGCCGCAGTCAAATTCTTCGCCCGAATGATGTGAGCAATCCGATCCTTCATTTCAGCAAATTCCATATTGGTATCCTCCAAAAATTTTCATTTTTCACTTCATTTTGAGTTGACAAAAGTAAACATAATTCCGTTACAAACAAACAACCATCGAAATTTATTTCTGTAAACCCAACATCATTCCACAACCATTTGACAATTCACTTTATTTAAAACAATGTATTTTATTTATTTTCAATATTTTATATCAATAAATTTCAAAATGTATGAATATATACAAAAAATCCATATTTCTTGATATTTCACTTCAAATAAATCGCATTATCTATTTGATAATATGTTAGTTATAACAGATAATTCTGCATTTTCCAATTATTTTACAACAACAAACCATTTATTTGTGTAAACAAACATTGTTTATCTATGTGAATTGTTATGTTTTTTATTGATATTTAATTAATTATGATTATATTGTTTACTTATGTAAATTTTCATTCCTTGCTAAATATCGGTTTTGAAACATTGCGAATTTGGCGTTTTCCCCTTCCAAAACAACTCTACGTTCATCCCGAAACCAAACCCGTTCAGAGAGCCTGAAAACGCCGTTTTCGTCGGTCTGCCCCACTCCACTTTTTTTGACAATCGCAATCCCATCTTGATTGCCTTTTTACAACACCTTATTAATATGGGTCTCTCCGCATTGGAAAAATCCGTATCTTTGCCGACCCGATGAGAAAGAAAGACAACCATATCCAGAACCTCATTTCGGAAGGCGAACACCAGATGCTCGACTTCAAGTTTGAGATTTCCGACAGTCGGCGCATTGCCCGGTCGTTGGCCGCTTTTGCCAACACCGATGGCGGACGGCTGCTCGTTGGCGTCAAAGACAACGGCGTCATCGCCGGAATCCGATCCGACGAGGAAATTCACATGATCCAAGCCGCCGCCGAAATGTACTGCCAGCCCGAAGTGGCCTACACCACCGAAGAATGGGAAATCAATGGCAAGACCGTGTTGGAAGTCATCATACCAAAAGACAAGCATCACAAGCACAAAGCCCCCGACAGCCAAGGCACATACAAAGTATTCGTCAGGGTAAAGGATGAAAATTTGGTTGCCGACAGTGTATTAATTAAGGTGTGGAAATACGAAAAGTTCGCCCGCCCAGCCAAAATTGCATTTACAGAAACCGAGACACTTCTGCTCCACCACCTTTCGGAACACGGGCAAATCACCCTACAGGAATTCCAAGAATTGGCACATATCAATCGCAGAAAAGCAGAAGCCATTCTCGCTGATTTCATCATTGTTGGCACGATTGAGCTCGTCCAAACCAGTCAAAACACCGTGTTTCGGCTCAACGAAACGCCCAAAAACGAATAACCCGACATATTTTTTGTTATAATTATGTAAAAATTTATATTTTTTAATCATTGATTTACAAAAACATACAACTTTTATCAAAAATAATTGATTTTTTTGATTGACCATATCCAAAAAGGTTGTACTTTTGCAATCCGTTTCCAACAGAACGAAAGGTAAGAATGAGGCGAAAAGGGAAGCGGAAGCTCTTTGAAAGTCTGAGGCCAGCACAAGAGACGGCGTCGTCGTGAGGCGGCGTCGCGGGAAGGCGGCCGCCTTGAGGCGGCCGGTCCATATGAGC
>CACXQV010000083.1 GCA_902769875.1 uncultured Bacteroidia bacterium | reverse complement strand
CATCGTCGGCAAGATGGTCGACGCCATCGAGGAAGGCATCACCGAGCGCAAGAACAACAAGGACCTCATCCAAGAAGAGGAAGAGGAAGAAGTTGACGAGATGAAAGAGAACAACGAGGAAGAGGAAAACAAGGACGACCGCCGTCAGCGCAACAACCGCCGTCCGCGCCGCCCCGTTGGCAAGAACTGATTTTTTAGCTATCAGCCGTCAGCTATCAGCCGTCAGCAACCGTAATTCTATGCTGAAGGCTGACTGCTGAAAGCTCAGATAATAACCTTTAATACAACAAACTAATGAATATTACCGCTTCTCAAGTCAATGAACTGAGACAAATGACGGGCGCTGGCATGATGGACTGCAAGAAGGCCCTCGTCGAAACCGACGGTGACATCCAGGCCGCCATCGACATCCTCCGCAAGAAGGGTATGGCCAAGGCCGCCAAGCGTGCCGACCGCAACGCCAGCGAAGGCTGCGTGCTGTCGAAAGCCACCGAAGATCACAAGTATGCCGCCATCATCATGGTGAACTGCGAGACCGACTTCGTGGCCAACAACGCCGACTTCGTGAAATTCACGAAAGACGTTTTGGACATGGCCGTCGCCAACCGCGTGAAGGACATCGATGCACTGAAGGCCATGACCCTCGACGGACAGACCGTTGAAGCCCTCGTCGCCAACCAGAGCGCAGTCACCGGCGAAAAGACCGAATTGGGCGCTTTCAAGGTTTTGGAAGGTGAATATGTGGCCAACTACAACCACCCCGGCAACCGCCTTGCCACCATCGTCGAAATGAACAAGTCGTTCAACGGTGTCGAGGAAGTGAGCCACGAGGTGTGCATGCACGTCGCCGCCATGAACCCGCTTTCGGTGAGCGAGGCCTCCATTCCCCAAGAGGTGAAGGACCGCGAGCTTGCCGTTGCCATCGACAAGACCAAGGAAGAGCAAATCGGCAAGGAAGTCGAGAAAGCCCTCCGCAAGGCTGGCATCAACCCCAACCACGTTGACAGCGACGACCACATCAACTCGAACATCACCAAGGGTTACATCACCGAGGAACAAGGCGCACAGGCCCGCGAAATCAAGGCCACGGTGCCCGGTCAGGTGAAGCTGAACGAAGGCATGATTCAGAACATCGCCAAGGGCCGCTTGAACAAGTTCTACAAGGAGAGCTGCCTGCTCAACCAAGTCAGCCTCGTTGCCGACCCGAAGACCGTCGCCGAATACATCCAAGCCGCCGACAAGGAAGCCACTGTGGTGAACTTCGTGCGCATCAAGTTGGGCGAATAATCAATTCACAAACCATCCAAACAGCGCATCCGAAAATTTCGGGTGCGCTGTTTTTTTATGTCACTGTGTTGTGAAACGGACGGAAATAATTATCTTTGCCGAAAATTAGCAGGATGAAAAAAGGCGCTAAGAATAGGATTACGGTGGGGTCTGATACCAACAATGGTCAGCAGAGCGAATACCGGTTTTCTTTGGAGTTTTTTGTCTTTCAAGAGAATGGGCTGCAGATTGCATATTGCCCTTCGCTTGACATTTCCACATCAGGGGCTACATTCAATGAGGCAGTTGGCAACTTTTATGAGATGTTCCAACTATACATTGAATGTTGTGTGGAAAACAACACTTTGCATGACGACTTGCTTGCACATGGATGGAAGGTGCAGAAAAAACAAATGTTGCCTCCTACTTTTTCCGTATTGATGAGGAAGCCCGAGATGAAAAAACTGATGAAGGGGAGAATTGCAAATTTGCAAGAACGGGGCCGGGGGATGCCTTGAAGTGCTTTTTCCTGACGCTTCCGAAAGCCTGTAGGTGTAGTGCCCGTGACGCGGTGGTCGGGGACTGAATCAAAAATGGTGTATCACAAATCAAAAACAAATTTTGTTTGTTGAAAGTTTTTTTGCTATTTTTGCGTCATAATTCAGATGAAAGAACGATGGTTTCCATGTGATGCATTCTGGGTTATTTTTCTGGAAATCAGTTTTATGTCGACCTTCTACTGTAACCGACGGAGGCGAAGCCATACCATCTTGTGAAGATGTATGATGACTTGCCAAACGACAAAAGGGGTATTTCATCCCATATTATGTGGGCATGAGCATCGCCATATTGCAGACGCAACCCAACGAAGTAACGGCCGTTGACGTAGACCCAGAGCGTGTAGACATGGTGAACAACAGCAAGTTGCCTTTCCAAGGATGACAAAATCGAGGAATATTTGGCAACTAAAACCTTGAGCCTCAAAGCCACGATTGATTCAGAGGCAGGTTGCAAGTAAGCCGATTTCGTTTGGACGATGGTAGCACGTTCTTCGGCAGTTTGGTGGTCAATGACCTTGAAAAGTTCAAGGCACAGAGACAAGCCATCATCTCCAGCCGCTATGACAGTTGCCTTGACGACGTGAAGGAGAAGATTTATATCAGGGAAATATTTATGAGGGATTAAATCACACCTCAATCGTAGTATTGTTTTAAGAAGCTGAAAAAGTTAAGGGGATTTCTAATTATCAAGAATTTTAGAAATCGGAGATTCAATGTAGTTAATTTGAGATAAAAATTGCAGGCATTTTTTAGAAATGCCCTTGATTGAAAGAATAAGCCTCAGCGAGATAGATAGTGACTCGTATTCGCGAGTGAATTATAATCTTTTTTAGTCATTATACTTCAAAAAGCAAGCATCATGCGAAGCATACTTGTTACAGGTTCTGCTGGCTTCATCGGAGCAAATTTGGTGAAACGTCTTTTCAATGAAATGGCAGAAGGCCTTGTCATAGGTTTTGACAATCTTAATGATTATTATGACGTTTCTCTTAAGGAGTGTCGTCTCCGTGAAACGGAAAAGTTTGGCCGATTGTCAACTGTCAATTATAAATTCATAAAAGGCTCGATTTCCAACCGCGACCTTGTAAACCAGCTTTTTGCAGAATACAAGTTCGATGTAGTTGTAAACCTTGCTGCCCAAGCCGGAGTAAGATACAGCATCGAGAACCCCGACGCTTACATTGAGAGCAACATCATCGGCTTTTACAACATCCTTGAAGCTTGCAGGCATTACCCCGTCAAGCATTTGGTGTATGCTTCATCCAGTAGCGTATATGGAGGGAACAAGAAGGTTCCTTTCTGCGTGGACGACCGTGTTGACAATCCCGTGAGCCTTTATGCCGCCACCAAAAAGAGCAACGAACTCTTTGCCCATTGCTACAGCAAACTTTACAACATTCCCTCGACAGGTCTGCGTTTCTTCACCGTTTATGGCCCTGCCGGAAGACCCGATATGGCCTATTTTGGTTTCACCAATAAGCTCTTGAAGGGCGAGACCATCCAGATTTACAACTATGGTAACTGCCGCCGTGATTTTACTTACATTGATGACATTATTGAAGGGGTAGTTCGAGTTATAAAGAAAGCCCCGGAAAAGCGCAATGGAGAAGACGGTCTGCCCATTCCGCCTTACAAAGTATATAACATTGGTGGTGGCCAGCCAGAAAACCTGTTGGACTTTGTGCAGACTCTTCAAGAGGAGTTGATACGTGCAGGTGTGTTGCCGCAGGACTACGACTTCGAGGCACACAAGCAACTTGTCCCCATGCAGCCCGGCGATGTGCCAGTGACATACGCCGATGCCACAGCTTTGGAGCGTGACTTTGGATTTGTGCCTAAGATCACCCTCCGCGAAGGATTAAGATCCTTTGCTGAGTGGTATAAAGAATACTATAAACCATAAACGCTAAAAGAAACCTCGAATAACTGAACAATTCAAAACCAATTAAACAATAGAAACAAAAAACTATGATTAACGTTGGAATTATCGGATGTGGCTTCGTTGGCGGAGCATTGAAAGATTGGCTGGAACACAACAACCCGGAGTGCAAACTTTTCATCAGCGACCCGCCCAAGGGGTATAATGATGATTTGAGCAATATTGACATTGCATTCTTGCAGATACATGTCCCTACAGAAGAAGACGGTACACAGGATTTGCGTCTTATGAAAGAGTTGATTGCCAATCTTCCTGATGTGCCAGTGTTTGTTCGTACCACCATCCTTTCGGGCACAAGTGAAATGCTCTCACGCGAAACGGGGCATCAAGTATGCTATATGCCAGAGTTCCTTACCGAGCGCACACATATTGAGGACTTCAGGAAGCAGACTATGGTGTTCACTGGGGCGCACGACTTGCTCACCAAGATTTTTGTCGGCAAGAAGTTCACAGTTATGACCCCGTTAGAGGCCGAACTGACCAAATACATGCACAATGTGTTTGGCGCCTACAAGGTGACCTACTTCAACGCCTGCCGCGAGTATTGCGAGCAGATGGGTGCCGACTGGCGCAAGGTGCATACTGGCGTGCTTCTCTCCGGCTATATCAACGACACTCATACTTATGTTCCAGGTCCCGACGGCAAGTTCGGCTATGGCGGCAAGTGCTTCCCCAAGGATGTCAACGCCTTCGCCAAGATGACCGAGGGCACGCCTCTCGGAACGCTCTTGGAACACCTTCATGAACTGAATATACATTTCAGGGGTGTGGAGGAGCATATATAGTACCTAAAATTGAAAGAAAAAAATCCCAAGGCATATTTGTGTGCCAAGGGACTTCATGCCTTTTATATAGCTTTTATTTATTACTTTCTATGCTCAAAATCCTAACTTTCGGAGTCTACGACATGCTCCATATCGGGCACATCCTTCTTTTCAAGCATGTGTTTTGTTGGTCTATCTGCTGGCTTTGGATGCCGTCAGCGCCAAACTGGCCAAGCAAAAGCATCTGAATTTCTTCTATCTGCTATGGAGCTTCATCACCCTGCATTGCAGTTACGGATTTGGTTCGTTGGTGTGTGTGTTTTCTTTGCCCTTTAAAAAGCGATAAAACAATATGTTACTAAAGTTTTTCTTCGACCGAATTGTCTCCTTCATTGGCCTGCTGTTTTTGTGGCCAGTCTTAATCGTTTTGGCTGTTTTGATCAAAAGCAAGATGCCAGAAGGTTCGGCATTCTTTGTCCAGAAAAGGGTTGGCAAAGGAGGAAAGCTGTTCAAATGCCATAAGTTTAGGACGATGATAATGAACCATAACGGAAGTTCTGTCAGCATCGCAGGCGAAAGCCGTATCACGCCATTGGGAGCCAAATTGAGACGTTACAAATTGGATGAGCTACCGGAACTATGGGATGTCTTTATTGGTAAAATGAGTTTCGTAGGTCCGCGCCCCGATGTGCCCGGCTATGCCGACAAACTGGAAGGTGATGATAGGGATGTGCTGAAGTTGTGGCCGGGAATAACAGGCCCTGCCACATTAAAGTATAGGAATGAAGAGAAAATGATAGCCGAGTATGTTGCCAAGAAACAAAAAGAAGGCGACACACGCGAAGCGCAAGAGATAGCTTTGGAGTATAACGACACGGTGATTTATCCCGACAAGGTCAGGCTGAACAGCTATTATTACCGCAATTATTCCTTCATTAAGGATATTCAGATGATGTTTTGTACGGTGTTGGGGAGAAAGATGGAATATGCAGGGGAGGTGATTTGAGGACCTAATAAATAATTGTGTGTGTTGGAAACAAATCTTACACAAATCTGTTTTAAATCTTTGAGCGGCCTGTCATTATCGGAGGACCTTTGGAGAGTGTAGAGTTTAAAGTTGATTGAGAGTAGAATAATACTTTTTTTAGACACAATAATTTGTTTGGAAATTATGTGTATTTTTGCGGTTGTAAAATTTACGGCGGTAAAAGAATGAAGTATGAAGAAGTTTTACGATAGGCAACAGGAAATGAATCAACTGCTGGACATGCAGCGGCAAGCATTTGAGGATTATTCCCGGTTTGTGGTGCTGACGGGCCGCAGACGCGTGGGCAAGACAAGTTTGGTGACCAAGCTGATGGAGGAGACGAAAGAGCAGGCTCCCGGCCTGTATTTCTTTGTGGGACGCAAGACGGAGGCTGTGCTGGTGAAGACATTCTGTGAAGAGGTGCGAGCGAAGCTGGATGAGTTTGTGCCGGAGGGAATCGTGACGTTCCGAGGGCTAATGCAACTTCTGCTGGAGATAGGGAAAAGACGGCGGTTTACGTTGTTCATAGACGAGTTTCAGGAGTTTGACAATGTGAATGCTGGAGTGTTCAGCGATGTGCAGGAGTTGTGGGACCGCTATAAGAAAGAGACCCACGTGTGCCTGGTGGTGTCGGGCAGCATCTTCCGTATGATGGAAAAAATTTTCAAGGACGAAGAGCAACCATTGTTCGGACGCGACGACTGTACCATCAAGTTGCAACCGTTCTCAACGGCTACGATGCGGGAGATATTGGGTGACTACAAGGCGGACTACACGAATGAGGACTTGCTTGCCTTGTGGACGATTACGGGAGGGGTGGCACGGTATATAGAGATACTGATGAACAATCGCTGCACAAACGTGAAAAAGATGTTGCACTATGTGTGTGGGAGTGGCGACAGCTTTTTCATTGACGAGGGACAGTCGATATTGATACAGGAGTTTGGCAAGCAATACGGCACATATTTCAGCATATTGGACCAGATAGCTCACGGCGATGTGACACAAAGTGAGATTGAGGGCGCACTGGGGATGAAGAGCCTGGGGGGACAACTGAAAGTGCTGGAAGAGAAATATGGCATCATCCGAAAGAAACGGCCAGTGGGAGCAAAGGAGGGGAGTCAGACGGTTCGTTACGAGATACAGGATAACTTTTTCCGTTTCTGGTTCCGCTATATTCATCGCTACGGCTCGTTGATTGAGATACAGAACCTACCGGCGTTGGAACAGATTATGGCAGAGGACTACACGACATTCTCGGGCATTGCCTTGGAGCGTTGGTTCAGGCAGAAGATGATGGAGAGTCATCGCTACAAGCTGATTGGCGGCTGGTGGCAGAATGGCGGAAGTAACGCCAAGGGCAACAGCGACGATTTCGAGATTGACATTGTGGCCGAAACCCTGGAAGGCGAAGTGGAAGCCTACGAAGTGAAACGCAACCCACAGAAATACAACCCCGCACGATTGCGTGAAAAGGTAGGGATGATGCAGCGTCACCTGTATCGTGGCCGCGAGGTGAAGATGCAGGGGCTGAGTATGGAGGAGATGTGAGGCATGACCCTTAAATACCTCTTTGATCGAATCTTTTCCTTGCTGGGGCTCATCATCCTTTCTCCGGTGATGCTGCTTGTAGCTATCCTTGTCCGCATCAAGATGCCGGGTGAGTCGGTGCTATTCAGTCAAAAACGCGTGGGCAAGGATGGCAAGCTGTTCACCATTTATAAGTTCCGCACCATGGCAGGCCATGACGACGGAATCTCAGTGACTATGGCAGGCGACGAGCGCGTCTCGTCCCTGGGTGTCAAGTTGCGCCGATATAAACTCGATGAGTTGCCGCAGCTGTGGAACGTGCTGAAAGGCAAGATGAGCTTCGTGGGGCCTCGTCCCGATGTGCCTGGCTATGCCGATCTCTTGCAGGGCAATGACCGAGAAATGCTCAAGCTGCGTCCGGGCATCACGGCCCCAGCCTCGCTCAAATACCGCAACGAAGAGGAGCTGATTGCTGACTATGTCAAGCAGGCCAAGGCCCAAGGCGATTCCCGATCCGAACGAGACATCGCTTTGTGGTTTAACGACAATGTCCTTTGGCCCGATAAGGTCAGAATCAATTGTTATTATGCCAGCCATTATAGCTTTCTCAAAGACCTTGAGATGATTTTTTGCACGGTGTTGGGGAGAAAGATGGAGTATGCTGGAGAGGATATAGCTCCACGCCTCCGGTTCAGTATAGTGCAGGGCAACCGCATCAAATGCGATAATTTGCGAGGATTTCGATGAGATAATTGGGGTCGAGGGAGGCCTTGAAGAGCCTTTTCCTTAGGCTTCTTTTG
>CACXQV010000082.1 GCA_902769875.1 uncultured Bacteroidia bacterium | reverse complement strand
CATTCCGAACAGAGAAGTTAAGCCCCGCCGCGGCGATGATACTGCGGGAGACCGTGGGAAAGTAGCTCGCCGCCCACCCACAGCGGAAACCCCTCACCAATGCAAGGTGAGGGGTTTCTTGCTTTATTGGTTCCACTCCCCTACCCGATTTGCGTCACTGCGAGGCATAAATAAAGAAACTCAACACGTTTTTCTTGCTGTGAAACTTTTTTCCCCATAGTAACACTTTCCAGTCCTTTGGAATATCACAATCAGCCGTAATATCTTAAAAGCAGATAAAAAAACAGACAATGGGGCGGGCTTCTTTGTTTTGAGGAATCCGCCTGCCTTCCTCTATAAGATTACTTCCTGACTTCTGCTTAAAATTGACAAATTATTACTATTTTTACACCCAAATTCGGAACTATGCCGAAAAAGGGATTATTGTTTTTCATTCTATTGATATACAGTATGATAGGTTTTTCTCAAAGCCCATCATCGGATAGCATTGCACCAAAAAAACAAGCGGCATCCCCTTCCCCACCCATCGATTCGACCTTCGTCACCAATAAATCCTATCAGTTTGACAGCATTTTCCTGAATGCCTCAAAGGTGATCGATACCACCACCTTCCACGCTAACACCTTCGAAGTGCTTGAACGCGAAAGAACCATCTATAGCACGTTGAGTAACACTGGGTTAGCACACAAATCCATACGTTTTGACTACCGACATCAGATAGGATTCGACATGAGCATTCCTTCCGTTTCGGCGTATTTGCAAAATGAAAGCAACATGCTGAGTTACCTTTCGGTGCTACCCTATTCGGAAATCCGCTATGTGATGACCACCGGCGACAAGGAACAACACCTCAACGTCAGGTTTGGGAGGCAATTCGCCCCTCGCCTATTCGTTTCGTTCGCTTTCAACACTGACTACTCGCCCGGCGTTTTCAAAAACAGCAGAAGCATCAACAACTATTTTTGGGTCAATGCTCACTATTTCACTAAAAACCAACGTTATGCGGCAACCGCTTTCTGGTATCGCAACAAGCTCGAAATGCAGGAAAACGGCGGCATCGCCAACGACCAAGCCTACAGCTCGCATACCGAAACCGACAATTCTGTCATCTCTACCAACCTGACCTCTGCCACCAACTTTATTGTGTCGAGTGGCATCGGTTTCGAGCATTATTTCAATTTGCTCCCACAAAAAACAACCACAACCAAAATTGAAAAGCCCCGAATGGAGAACGACAGCCTCGCCCAAAAGCAATTGGTCAACGACAGCATACATATTGACAGTTTGACGATGGACAGTTTAATGATAGATAGTTTAAAGATTGACAATTTGATGATAGACACTTTGACGGTGGATAGTATCGTTGCAGACACGCAGTTGGTCGTTAAAGAGACCAAAGTCAGGAAATTCACATTAGGACGCATCTGCCACAGTTTCAGCTATTTGAACAACAAGCTCTATTACAATGAGTCATCGCCTTCGGTGGCTTTCTATCAGCCTTACGACACCCTCCTCAACACCTCAAAATCGACGGACACGACCTTGATCAGGGCTTTCAAGAACACCTTGCAATGGAACAGCTTGGGATACCAAAAATACGATGACGACGTGCCGTTTTACATATACGCGGGCATCAGTCACGGATACTACAGAATCAAGAGTTACGATTATTTGGAAGGCGAGACTCTGATTGACAGAAACTTCAACCAAATTAGCGCCAGCGGCGGCATAATCGTGAACCTGTTCAAGTCGACAAGAATCACAGGACACGGCGAACTCATCACCTTGGGCTACCAAATTGGGGATTTCAGCATCAAGGGACAATGGAAGCAGTTCATCGGCACCAGTAGCAAAAACTACGGTTCAGCCATTTTCGATTTCCAAATCAAACGGCAAAGCGCCAGCTGGTTTGAGGAAAAACACACATCGAACCATTTCCGCTGGGACAACGACTTCAAAGCGGCCACCTACCTGAGTTTCAACCTGAAATACAACTACAAAAACTATTGCATCGGTGTGAAGCAGACCAGCATTTCGAATATGATTTATTTCGGCACGGACGCCCGCCCCACGCAAAACGAAGGTGTGTTCAGCATTCGCGAGGCTTATCTCAGCTTCCATCAAGCCCTATGGAGATTTGAGCTTGAAGGTTATGCAAGCCTGCAAAAATCAAGCAATGAGGAAGTTATGCATCTACCATTGCTGTTGGGACAACTTAAAGTCGCCTATTCGCAACCCGTTTTCCGCAAGGCTGCCGTTTTGCATCCCAGCCTCACGGTGCGCTATTTCACCAAGTTTTACGCCGATGCCTATATGCCAGCCACCCGCATTTTTTACCTGCAAAACGAGGTGCAAATTGGGAATTTCCCCTATATCGACCTGTCCATTGCGCTCAAGGTCAAAAAAGCCACCATATATGTCAGCTACAGCAATATGTTCTTGCTGACAGGCAATTACGACTCGTTCATCGCGCCTCACTATCCCATGCGCGACAGCCGGATTTTCATTGGAATCAATTGGAGATTGTTCAATTAGAAGAATTCACATATTATTGCACATCCAAACACCCCGCCATGACCCAAACCGACCTCATCCCCACCACCAACACCCTATCGGGCATCAACGACACTATTGCCCAACTGACTGAAAGCCTTAATGACCCGAATTTGGTCAATGCGGTGGTCGAACAGGTGTCGAATGGCGGGTCGTCGCGACAAATCGGGCTAACCATCGCCATCATTGGCCTGCTCATCTTCACAGCCCACCTTTTCAGCGAGATCTTCAGCCGTAAGCGCATCCCCGACGTACTGTTCCTGATCATCATAGGCCTGCTCATCGGCCCTGTCTTCCATTGGATTTCGCCCGACAGCTTAGGCAATGCGGGCAGCCTGTTTTCGGGCATCACGTTGGTAACCATCCTTTTCGAGAGTGGTACGCAATTGAGATTCAGTGCTTTGAAAGACTCTTTCAAGGGAGCCTTGAAACTCACCGCTTTGAACTTTGTGCTCTCTGCCGTGGCCACTTGGTTGGTGGGGTGGTTAGTCTTGAAATTAGACCCTATCGTCAGCATGATTTTAGGCTGCATGTTGGGAGGCACGGCTTCGGCGGTGGTGATTCCCATCGTCAGGCAGATGCACATGTCGGAAAAGCCCGCCATTATGCTCATCTTGGAGGCAGCCATCGGCAACGTGTTCAGCATCGTGTTGGCCTTGGCTTTGATGCAGGCCATACAATCGCGGCACGTTGAATTTGGAGCCATTTTGGGCGACATCTTTTCCTCGTTCATACTTGCCACCGTGATGGGACTGATTGGCGCCATCTTCTGGGCCTTGATTTTAGACCAAGTGCGCAACATCAAATACTCCATCCTGACCACGCCTGCTTTCGTTTTCATCATTTACGGCATCAACGAATGGATGGGCTTCAGCGGCGCCATTGCTGCTTTGGCTTTCGGCATCGGCATGGCCAACATCGACGGCATCTACAACGCTTGGCTAAAGAAATTCATCAAGAAAGTGCCTGTCAACCTCAACGAGACCGAACGCTCGCTGTTTTCGGAATTGGTACTGCTTCTGAAGACCTTCTTCTTTATCTATGTAGGCATTTCCATCCAAATAAAACGATGGGAACCGATTGTCATTGGATTGGGAATCAGTGTTTTACTTTTCATTATCCGCATCCCTGCCGTGCGTTTTGCCATCTCGAAGAAGGAAGGCATACCCGAGAAGGAATTGGCTTTCATGTCGGCCCTCAACCCCAAGGGACTGACGGCTGCCGTGTTGGCCACCCAAGCCTTGATTTTCATCCCCGAATTGGAAGTCGCGATGTTCGTGAGAAACATCGTCTTTTCGGTCATCCTTTCCAGCATTGTCATCAATTCCATCCTCATTCCACTGATTGACAGGGAGAATGGCGTTTATCGCTTCTATCTGCGGATGCTGAGTTTCAACCAAAAGATGAAAAACGCAGTAGCCAAGACGACAGAAGAAAGCAAAAAACGGAGGAAACGCCACAATGCCACCCAAGACATTATCGACGAAGTGTTTCATTCCGAGGTGATTACAGACATCATCGAGCAACAAGACAAGCCCGGAGCCATTCATAACAAAATGGAATCAAGCAATATGGACGTGGCAGATTAGATTGTTTTTGTTGCGTATATAACTCACGCATTAAAACATTGAAAATCAGTCAGTCACAAAACAATGCGTAAATTTTACACGCTTTCCAATTATAGGTTTCAAAAACAGCCGTAATTTTGCGTAAAACTTACACAATATGGAAACGCACAATTATACCTACAAGTATCCTCGCCCTGCCGTCACTACAGACTGCGTGGTGTTTGGTTTTGACGGCCACGACCTGAAAATCCTGCTCATTGAACGTGGGTTAGACCCCTACAAAGGCTGTTGGGCTTTTCCGGGAGGTTTTCTCAATATGGACGAAACTGCCGAGCAAGGCGCCATGCGCGAGCTGAAAGAAGAGACCGGGCTTGACCTCCACAATCTGCAGCAAGTGGGGGCTTTCAGCGAAGTGGACCGCGACCCGCGCGACCGCGTCATCACCATTGCCTTTTACGCCTTGGCCAAGAAAGCCGACGTGCAAGGAGGCGACGATGCTGCCAAAGCACAATGGTTTGCCATCAACGAGATGCCACGACTCGCCTTCGACCACGATTGCATCTTTCGCAAAGCGATGCAAAAACTCCGTATCGATATACACTTCGAGCCTATCGGCTTTGGCTTGCTGGACGAGAAATTCACCATGCCAGAGCTGCAACGCCTCTATGAAGCCATACTCGGCATCCAGTTCGACCGCCGCAACTTCTACAAGAAAATGCTGCAAACCGGCATTTTGGACAAAGCGGAAGATGATGAAACCGAGCTTGCCACATATTATGGCGAGCATAAAGAAATGAAGTGTGAGGACACCGAAACTTTGTTTGGAGGATTCGCTTCAGAGCCTTGTCTCCCCTACTCTACTCGTCCAGACGACGATAGCCGACGGCGTAAAGGAACGCACTTCTCATTCAACAAGCAACGCTACGACAAGTTCAAGGAAGACAACAATTTCAGACTGGAGTTTTAATCAGTTGTTCGGTTTGCCGTCAGGAGTTACAAATCTTGAAATCATATATGGAGTTATCAGCCGTCAGCCCAACTTTTCACAAGCTAATGGCTAACAGTCAAAAGCCAAACATAAGCCATTAATTCTTGAATCATAAAACAACCCAAAAAAACAAACGTGAGATTTGCTAAATTTGCAAACTGAAAAACGAAATTCCACCTTCCTATGGCGCAATGGCAAAAGACACAAATCCAGCGAGATAACGGAGAGAGAGTTGAGGCGCAAGCTCCCATCATCATTTCCGCAAGCCGAAGCACGGACATTCCCGCTTTCTATGCAGACTGGTTCTTTCATCGGTTGAAGGTGGGCTATTCCGCTTGGACGAATCCTTTCAATGGCGTGAAAAGCTTCGTTTCGTATGAGAAATGCCGCTTCATCGTGTTTTGGTCGAAGAACCCGAAACCGTTGCTTAGGCATTTAGACGAACTGAAGGAAAGAAACATCGGCTGCTATATCCAATACACGCTGAACGACTACGAGAAAGAAGGCTTGGAAAAGGGCGTTCCGCCATTGGAGCAAAGGATTGACACATTCAAAAGACTTGTGGACCAATTAGGCCAAGGTCGTGTGATTTGGCGTTTCGACCCGCTGATTTTGTCCGACCAAATTAGCATGGACGACCTGTTGGAAAAAGTGGAAAACATTGGTGACCAACTGAAGGGCTACACGGAAAAACTTGTTTTCAGCTATGCCGACATCGCCTTATATAAAAAGGTGAAAGCCAATCTTGAGAAAAGCCGCGTACACTATCAGGAATGTACGGTGCCGCAGATGATGGAATTTGTCCAAAGGCTTTCCGAACTCAACCAGAAATGGCATTATCAACTGGCCACCTGAGGCGAGAAGATTGACCTCGGGCCATACGGCATCCAGCACAACCGCTGCATTGATGATGACTTGATGATTCGCTTCGCCCACCACGACAAGGCCCTGATGGACTTCCTCGGCGTAGAGATTACCGAAGGCGACCTCTTCGACCCCAAACCGACTATCATCAAGCACCGCGACAACCGCGACAAAGGCCAGCGGCAGTTCTGCGCCTGCATAATGAGCAAGGACATCGGCGAGTACAACACCTGCCCGCATTTGTGCGAGTATTGTTATGCTAATGCAAGTAAGGAAAAAGCGCAAGAAAACTATAACAAACACGAAATGAATCCGTTGGGAGAAACGATAACGGGAAAATAATCTATATTTGCCATCAAAAAACAAGGCACATGAACCAACCTGCGACATACAACAAGGCAGTAATTCCAAATTCATCGGTCATAACCGACGAATTGAGCATTAATTCGCCAATTGCAATTGTCGATTTTCAGAATAATGATAATCAAGCAGTCCTTCAATTCGGCAATCATGATTGCCGAATTGAAGGACTGCAAACCCATGGGTGTGGCCACTTACAAAACCATAGCCGAAATGCCAGAGGAGCTACGGAAAGCCTTGCCCGATATTGAGGAATTGAAGAAATTGCTGTAAAAGAGGAACTACTATGATGATAGAACAAAACACCAACTACGCTTACAAGCTGAAATACATGGACAATCCCACTTTCGACAAAGTGAGGGACTTGTCCACCAAATTTTACCGCGAACTGCCGCAAGCCTTGCAGGACGAACTCTTTGAGGCCTTGAACCGTGATGGCTTTTGATTTAATAGTGCAAAAAAAATGAATAAAAAATCATATCTTTGCAGCTGATATAACAAAAATGTGTTATGACTACAACTCCGATTATTACACCGAAGATTACAGTAACTCAATATGATGAGATTGAAAGCTCAGTAAATGATCTTTTTCATTTTCTTGTGCATGAATTAATGCCTCAAATTGACTTTAATTCTAATGGTTCTAAAAGGTTTAAGGAATTTATGTTTCAAAAGAGTCTAGAACAATCATTGACACGCGATTTGTTTAACTGTTACAATGGCTTGGGATATGCTATTGATTTTGAAACCCCAGAAAGTATAGCTTTAATGATGGTCTTCTCAAGAGCTTGGGTGTCCAATCCTATGGCATTTCAAAGGATAACTTATGACAATATAGTTGAAATATCTAGAGATTATCGACGAAAGCGTAAAGAGCTTATAAAAGTGTATTACGAAGTATTGACAGACAATTGGTATCACAGTATTTTAGAGACACTTCAGAAGAAACGCCATTCTCTGTTGTCGAAATACGTAGTACTGCTTTACAGATTCACATCACTAATCGCAAAAATTGACGGAGTTGTAACACCCAAAGAATCTGCATGGCTCAATACCATAATCAGTTGGAAAGACAAGGCTTATGATGACGAGAACATGGTCAAAACTACACTTGCAAGCACTGATAAAGTTGCTAGCGAAAATCAACTTGACGAGCTTATTGGCTTGGAAACAGTGAAACAGCAGGTGCATACATTGAAAAACTACATCACAATCCAACAAGAAAGAGTGAAACAAGGAATGAAGTCGACACAAGTTTCGTATCACTGTATTTTTTCGGGCAATCCCGGAACTGGTAAAACTACAGTGGCACGTATTGTAGCTCAAATATACAAAGAGTTGGGTGTATTGAAGATAGGCCAATTAGTTGAAACAGATCGCTCGGGACTCGTTGCCGAATATGTTGGGCAAACAGCCGTGAAAACAAACAAAATAATTGACTCAGCTTTGGACGGTGTATTGTTTATCGACGAGGCTTATTCACTTCTTGGCGGTAGTCAATCTGACTATGGCAAGGAGGCTATTGCAACCTTGGTGAAACTGGGACGTTTCTTAGATTCAAACCCTGGTCTTCAGTCTCGTTTCAAACGCATCATAGATTTCCCTGATTATACCGCTGACGAGCTCTATCAGATATTTGAAATTAACTGCAAAAAATTCGAGTATTCCTTGTCAGAAACTGCTTCCATCAAACTGAAGTCAATACTCAACAATGCAATTCTTACCAAAGACAAGGGTTTTGGCAATGGCCGCTATGTACGCAATCTGTTTGAGAAAACTATCGAGAATCAAGCCAATAGATTGTCAAAAGTAGGAAGTCTTACTAAAGAAATCCTTTCAATAATTGAAGAAGAAGATTTGTCCGTATAAAATCATACTACAACGAATTTAAGAGATCTTCGACCTACCAAACCGCTAAATTCTATATAAATTTGGCGGTTGTAACCGCTAAATTTCGTACAAATTTGGCGGTTTGAAGCCACATTTGCCGCAGCCTATCCAGAGACTCCTTTCTCGATGATAACCCCTGAAGTTTTATGGGATTTTGTTTGAAACCGATTGGCTTTGTATTGTCACCTTCACCCGACAATTTTCTTCGATTTTTGCAAAGTGCAGTCTGCAAATCTTTCAATATTTTGTCGTTTACATTCGGCAATTCCTAAACATCACAACAACTCCACAGGGTTGATTTGTTTAGCAACAATAAACAAAACAAAGGAATTTGTTTAGTGGCATTAAACAAAAACATCTATCTCAAAAAAAAGATTTTTACCCAAAAACCTACCCACTTTCAAAATTATTCGTATCTTTGCAGCCCGTTTAGAACAACAAATTTATCGTAAAAAGAAGAAAATTATGTACTTAACTGCAGAAAAGAAATCAGAGATTTTCAGCCAATACGGCAAGAACGCTGCCGATACTGGTTCAGCAGAAGGCC
>CACXQV010000081.1 GCA_902769875.1 uncultured Bacteroidia bacterium | reverse complement strand
GTCGTTTGTGGGTATGTTTAATCCCCCTACCCCCTTTAAAAAGGGGGAAGCCTATCGGACGCAAATACAACGGCGAATTTCGCGAATTAAACGAATTTTCGGCTGCCGCCGACCGACCCCGCGTCTGTAAGACGCAACAGCCCGTAACCGTAGGTCGCGACCTACGGCAGCGTCGTGACCTACGGCAGATCCGAGACCTACGGCAGCACACCGCCAGGCAGCACCCCGGCAGGCATACGAACACCCTACGCGGCTGCCGCAATGCGACAGCCCTACAACCACCAACAAAAAAAGGCGACCCGAAGGCCGCCTTTTCTGTACTTGATTAGGTTGGTTTTATTTCATTCCAGCATTGCAAATGCTCATATTCACGCCTTCCGAATTGCAAATCCGGAAGAACGGGGGAATTGCAAATCCGGAAGAACGGGACAGGTGTTTTTTAGTTACTAAGCGTGAATACTATCGATTGGATACCGGTAATTACACCATAATAATAATTCCACACGACGGAGTAAGTGGGATCGCCGCTCAATGTGAATTTTCCATTAATCCTTTCAACTTGCCATGATCCGGGATTAACATAGTGGTCGCCCCCATCGACCCCGCCATTGTAATTAATCTCAATCTTGCTGATTTTTCCAACACTTGACGAGAATGTGAAGTCGGCAGAGTTAAAATGCATTTCACCTTCACCATTATAATCGAAGCTGCTTCCTCCATCTAATTCATATCTTGTTTTGATGGTGATGGTGTTGTTTATGGTTATTTCTCCTCCATCGCTTATATAGCCTATCTGTGAGGGAGTCACTGTGATGGTGGTGGCGGTAGCGGCCGCTGTCAGCGTCATGGTGGCATTGGTCAGGAAAGCGTTGGTGTAGGCCGCCGTGGGGATGCTGAACGTGCCCGTGTAGCCTTCCGCGCTGATGGTGCCTTCGGCCACTTCGGCTTGGTCGCTGAGCACCACGGCGTAGCGTGTCGAGCCTGTGCCGTAGGTTGCGATGTCGCCCGTCGTCTCGCCGTTGGTCACCGTGCCGTTGAAGTTGATGGTGGCCTCGGTCTTCAAGCCCGTGAGGGTAATGGCGGCGTCGGTGCTCACCTCGCCCAAGTCGAACTTCACCAAGGCGCACTTGTTGCGCAGGTAGGCGGTGTAGTCCAGTTTGGTGAGGCTGAAATCCTCATTCGAAGGAGCGCACGAAATCACGGCTAAGCCATTGCTCTGGTCGCCGATATTGAAGACACATTCAGTCGAGCTGTTCTCGGTCAAGCCGTCGATGGTTTGGCCGCCCATGAAGATGAATTGCAGGGGCTGGCCCTCGGTGGCCGCAGCGTTGATGCTGCCCGTGAACACGCTGCCGTTGTAGGTCAGGTAGCCCATGTATTTGCCGTTTTGTCGTAGACCACGTTGGCCAACCCGTTTTCCTCTTCGGGATGCACCCTTTGTCCGCCGTTGTCGAGCGTCAGGGTGATGTTCACGCGGTTGCCGTTGTCGGCAGTGTTATTGTTTGTAGGTTCGTTTTTCTTGCATTGTGCCAGGCCCAGCACCATCAGGCAGGCCATGACGATGAAACTCAGTTTCTTCATTTTTTCTTCTTTTTTTTCGTTGGTTGTTTAATTCTGTTTGTTTTTCTTGGATTGGATAAGGGCATAGCCCGCGCCTGCGGCAAGCAGTATGCCGATGCCGCCGCCCAACGGGGCGCCAAACGGCTCGTTGTCAATCTGGCTTCCGACTGCGCCAAAGGCCTCATTGCCCAATGTTGAGCTTCCGCTACGGTAGTCGCCTCTATAGTTCATCATTCCATGTTTCTGTTTTTTGCTGCTGTTGTCCTTGTAAGGGTTCTCCAGCAGCCCACGGTTGATTTGGGCGTTCATTGTGGCCGGCGCCATCAGGGCTGCCAGCCCGAGCGAAAGCACGAGGGCTTTCAGTTTTTTGCTGTTGTTCATTGTTTTTAGTGATTTAAAGATTCAAGATTCAAGATTCAAGATTCAACTACAGATTGCACTGATTTTACGGAGTGGATACAGAAGTAATTATGCTGCCTCGTAGCAGACGGATATGGGTATCCGTTTAATCCGTTTAATCCGTAGTTCCGATACAAAAAAATCCAAGACCGAGCCCATTGGCCCTGCCTTGGATAGTGGATATGCAAAAGTTTGGAGCGGAGATTTACCCCCCCCCTAATTGCTTGAAAATCAATGTTTTGCTCAATTTTTTCACCGTTTTCGGTATTTTGAGGCTTCAAAGATACGAATTATTTCCCAAACCATGATACATTTGCCTAAAAAATCAGTGCATAGACAAAAACCGGATGGCTTCGCTACGTTCGCAATGACGGACGCGCTTTGCGTCACTGACTCGCCTTGCATCGTCGGATCTTCGATTTGCGGGGAACGAAGCAATCCAGACCTCTATCAAATAAGTAACTGTTCAAAATCAAACTACATTATTCTTTGACTTCGGGACACGGGACTTCGTGTATTTGTTCGACTCGCAGTCCCGCAGTCCCGCAGTCCCGCAGTCTCGCAGTCAATTATGTAAACTAAATTTGCTCATCTACTTAAAACAAATCGGAATGAGTGCCAGTTTGCAGAAACAGGAGCGTAAGTTGGGTGTCGTTTTGCTCCCAAGTCATGAGCCAGTCGGGTTGGATGTGACATTCCCAAATATCCCGCTTTTGGTTCACGAGTTTGTGTGGGCGGTACTCATGGGGGAGTGAACCTTGTTCGGCAAGCAAATCGATGGCATCCTTTATCAACTTTATGTTCAAACCGCGCTTCACACAGCGTTTCAAGTCCTTATTGAAGCGGTTGGAGTAGTCAATTTGGTACATAGCCTAAGATTTGCTGGAACATGTCGTCAACGCTGTCGGCATGAGTTACTCTACCATGCTCAATGTCGTCCATCGCCTCGCGGAAGCCGGCGGTCTTGGTGATGTCGTACTCCTTGGGCTTGGTTTTCTTCACGTTCACCGAAACCACTCCGCGTAACAGACTGATTGCCTGCTTGATTTGTTCAAGCATCGAAACATCTTCTATCTTTACTGTCAGTTGTGTCATGGCCTTTTCGTTTTGTCGTTTATGGCTGCAAAGATACATATTATTCCCAAAACCATAAGTCATTTGCCGAAGAATCCGTGCAAATGCAAAAAACAGAGGCGCACCGCATGTGTACGCCTCTGTTGGGATGGTTTAAGGGAAAAATCAAATGGCGTCAATGAATTTCACGACGGCGTCGCGGTCTTTCTTGGGCAGTTCGCGGAATTTCTCCACGGTGCGGCGGGCGTCGCTTTGGGCGTTGCCGTGCCACATGATGGCCTCTATGACGGTTTGTGCGCGGCAGTCGTGCAGGCGGTCGCCACGGCCTGTGCAGGTTTCCGACAGGCCACGTCCCCAGAGCGGGGTGGTGCGGCACCAGCCCGTGCGGATGTCGTTTTCCATGTGGAGCTTGTGCTGGATGTAGTCGCTGTAAGGCCAAATCTTCTGGTTGGGATAGCGCGGCAGGCGCGGGTCGCCGTCGGCGAAGAAGCCAGCCGGGTCGGTGAACATGTCGTCGCCGGTTTGCCACGACGGACGGTGGCAGTAGGCGCATCCCATTTGGTTGAAGAGTTCCTTGCCACGCTGCACATCGGGGTCGTCCATGTTGCGGGCGGCGGGGACGGCCAAGCCACGATGCCACACCATGAAGTCGACGTAGTCCTCGTCTTTCATCTCAGGCACTTTCATCGCGGCTGGGATTTGGCCGTTCATCATCAGGTAGTTGTAGATGTCGGTTTCCACATCGCCCGTGAGGTTGTATTGCGGGAAGTGGTTGTAGAATTCGGCCTGCACGTCGGGGTCTTTTGAGGCCTTGGTGGCGTAGGCTGCGGTCATGTAGTGGCCCATTTTGGTGCGGTGCGTCACGTTGGTGATGTTCCAGATGGCATTGGCGCCGGGGGCGTCCTGCAAGGGGCCTCGCGTGAGGGCGTAGGTGTACTTCTTGGGGTGCGTCGTGTTGCCGTAATAGCCCGTCGGGGCGAAGTCGGAGCCGGCCCACATGGCAGGGTTGAGGCCGTTTTGCAGGAAGCCGTCGTTGTATTCCTTCTGGTATTGCGCTCTCAGCGAGTCATCGGGGATGGCATCGATGAGGCCTGTGCCGTAGATGCCGATGGTGGATTCGAGGCGGCAGACGAAATCGCTGTAGGGGATGGGCTGGCCACCCACTTCGAGCGGCACATAGAAGGCGTCTTCGGGGATGTAGACTTCGGGATAGGTGAGGTTGTAACGCTCGCCGTCAGGGAATTGGTTGCCCCATTCGTCGGTGTAGCTCAGCCAATTGATTTGGATTTTGGTTTCGTCCAAGGGAGCCTTGAAGGGCGCGACGGCCTTGGTTTGTGGCATTCCTGTGTAGCTGCTCAGGTAGGTGTCGTTGCGGTCGGTGAAGACGAGCAGGTAGCCGTTGCCCCAGTCGTCGGCGCGGTAGCGGTCCATGCGCATGCCGTGGCCGTAGCCGGGATGGCAGGCGATGCACGAGCTGCGGATGTAGAGCGGTCCGAGGCCGTTGAAAGGCTCGTTGTTCTGCGTGTAGTTGCGTTCAAAGAAGGCCTCGCCGTTCTTGAAGGCGCGTGTCAGTCCGGCCTGTTCGGTGGCGGGGGTGGGGTCTTCGTAGGCCGTGTGCGAGCGGTTGAAGGTGGTGCCCAATTGGCCGCCGGCGTAGGTGTCTTCGCTGACTTCGGTAGGGGTGGGCGCGGGTTGCTTGCAGGAGGCCAAAGCCATTATGCCTGCAAGGGCGATAAATCCTAAGTGTTTGGTGTTAAACATAATAAATCGGTTTTTAGGTTAGACTTATTTCTCGTTCAATGCAGCCTTGGCTTCGCTCAGCATGTCGGAGAGGTCTTGGCAGGCTTCCATGGCCTCGCCGGCCGAAGCGTCAAGGTAATTGTTGACGAAAGGCGCCTTCATGTTGTTGATTTTCGTGATGGCGTTGTTGATGGCGTTGACGACCTTGGCGTCCAATTCGGCGTTGAAGTCGTTGATGAAGCGATGCACCGAGCGGTCTTCGTCGCGCTCGCCGTCGTTGCCGCCCATGTAGGCGTTCTTGACGCTGGCGATGTTGTCGGCAAAGTCGGTGATTGACTTTTGGCTGTAGGGCGATTCCACGTAGGTCGGGTCGTCGCCGGTGTGGGGCTTCCCGATTTTTGAGGTGCCCACCTCGTCGGCGATGTCGATGCAGCCGTCGAGGATGGCTTGCATGGCGTGGGTGCGGCTGGCGTAGGTGCTGCCGGCCTGTCCTGCAAGGGTCATGTTTTCGCCGTAGGTGTTGCCGTTGGCCAAAGTGGTGTTGAACTCCAGTTCCTCAAGCAAATCCTTGTGGGCTTTCGGGGCGTTGGCGTTCCAGCTCACCTCCAATTGGTAGCAATGGTTGCGCAGGTCGCGGGCGACGGCCACGACGAAAATCATGTAGTCGTCGGTGATTTCGCTGACGGGACGGGCTTGTCCGTTGCGGAAAAGGATGTACTCAAGGCCGTGGAATCCAAGCAGTTGCGGTGCAAGTTTCTCCTTGGCGATGGAGCCGTCCTCGTCTTGAGCGAGCAGGGCGATGAGGTCGAGTTGCGACATCAGGCTGTTGAACTCGGTCTCGTCCAAGGGCCACGAGTCGATGTGCGGGTCGATGCCGAAGTCGGAGGCGGCGCCATAGAGGAAGGCTTCGCTCATCTCCCACCAGTGGCGGGCTTCGAGGAACGAGGCGCAGGCCTTGTCGAGGTTGGCTTGGGTCTTGTCGGCCTTCAGGGTTTCGAGGTCGCCCACCAAGGTCTCGGCTTTGGCGGCAAGGTTGCCGTAAGTCGGGTAGACGGTGTGGTCGAGATACTGCTTGATGATGGCGTTTTTGGTTTCGATGTTGGCCTCATCTTGCGTTTCGTTGGTTTTCTTGCAGGAACTGACGCTCACTGCGAGCAGGGCTGATGCTGCGACCAGCACTGCTGATTTGAAATACTTCTTCATTTTTATTGGTGTTTTGAATTACTGATATGTTGTCTGTTTTTGACTTCGGGACGCGAGACTTTGGGACGCGGGACTTCGGGACGCGGGACTTCGGGACTTCAAGGCTGATAGGTGTCTCGCAGTCTCGCAGTCCCATTGTCATCTCGTGAAGAACCCGCTATACGCCACGCCCAAAGAGAACGCCGGCTCGTCGTTATACTGTTCCTTCAGGAATCGCTTGGCATATTCTGCCTTGATAACCACTTGTTTTATAGGATAATAGTTCACGCCGAGGGTCATAATGTGGCGTTCTGTCCATTCGTAGAGAGAGAGGGCACCTTCGTAAGGGATGTAACTGTCGTAATAGTCGTAACGGCCAAAGAGGTAGAGCTTTTGGTCGCCTTTGGGTTTCATCGGGCGAAGGATGTCGTAAGCGATTTCGCCGCCGCAGGCCATGGCCGCCTCGCCGACCAACGAGCGCGGATAGGGCGAAAAACTTTGGTGGTTCTGGTTTTTGTTGTAGGACGAAATGGTGGCGGCTTCGCCGAGATGGCCGTAGTCGAAGTTGCCGCGAAGCACGAAGCCGTTGGCCTTGAAGTCGAACTCTGCCGTGCCGACGACGACGGTGCCTTTCACGTCCTTGTATCTCTCTGATTCGTTGGTGACGAGGTCATTATTAAAGGTGTTGCCTACATAGCCGCTCACGGCCCAGTGGAAGTTCGGGATGCTGTAGTTGTCGATGCGCAAGGCTCCGGCCAAGTTGTTGGCCACGCGGAACTCATAGCCCGAAGCCGAGCCGTTTTTCACCCAATTGGCGTTGGTGAACATATTGGAATTGAGCGCAGGGATGACCATCGCCTCATAACGCCAGTTGCCCACCTTTCCCCAAAGGCTGATGCCCGTTTCGTGCCAAGTGCAGGGCAAAATGTTGAACTCGCCTTCGGGTCGGTAGCAGGTGAAGAACTCGGTGGGCAGGTGGGCGTTGTTGGTCTGCCCAATGGACACGATGATGTGACCCATACGGATGTTGAAGCCCTTGCCGAACGACTTCTGGATCCAGAACTGTTCCAAGGCCACCTCGCCGCCGCGCTCTATTTCGTGCTCGAATTCGCCGGTTTCCTCGGCCTCGATTTCCACGGCCACTTCGTTGCCGCCGTGCTCAAACTCGATTTCGCTGCCCATCGTCCAGCCTTTGCCGAAGTCGTAGCCCATATTAATGACGACGTGCGGCAAGTCTACGCGACCGTGGCCTTTGGCGTCTTTGTAACGCTCGGCGTGCGAATAGCGGAACATGTTGTCACTATAGAAGTTGCGGGTGTAGACGGCCTCGCCGTAGCCGCCCACGGTGAGCCGCGACAGGGAGAAAAACTTGGTCGAATCATTGACCTTGTTTTGCGCTTGCAAAGGCATGGCACTCAACGCCAAACCTAAAAGTGCGCATTTTGCAATCGTTTTTGGTTTCATAGTCGGATACTGTTTGTTCAAATACGGTGGCAAAATTCCGCATTTCAAAAATGTGGGCTTATCCCAAAAAGTTGGGTTTTTTGTAAACCTGCCTAATAATAAATGAGGATGGAAAAGATGGTGAGTTCGGTTCGAAAAATAGCCATTATTGGGGATTTTCCCAAGGCCGATTAAGCTGGATTTTTGCGGCAAAATTTGGGAGTCATGAAAACCGAAAAACAATTCAAGTCGCTCTCGGTGGACGAGTTCACGCGAGCCGCCGACCGCTACGAAAGCGACCATGCCGGGGTGTATAACATCTGCAAGAAAGACTACCCCGACATCCTCGAAGAAATCAAGAAAGAGCCTTTCAACGACCTGCTTGATGCGGGTTGCGGCACTGCTCCGATGTTGTCGCTGCTGTCGATGGAATTTCCTGACAAGCACTTCGTTGGCATCGACCTCACCCCGAAAATGATTGAGGTGGCCAAGGCGAAAAACCTGCCCAACACCACCTTCGTGTGCGGCGACTGCGAGAACCTGCCGTTTGCCGATGCGTCGTTTGATGTCATCATCTGCTCGCAGAGTTTCCACCATTACCCCAACCCGCAAGACTTCTTTCGGAGTGTGCGCCGCTGCCTCCGACCCAACGGGCGGCTCATCTTGCGCGACATGACCATGAAAAGCCGCCTCGTCCATTGGTTTGCAAACAAGATAGAGTTGCCGCTACTCAACCGCCTCGGCTATGGCGACGTGCATTGCTACAACCAAGCCGAACTTCAAGCCCTTTGCGACCAAGCCAACCTCATCTTGGAGCGGTTTGAGCAACGCAAGGGCCTGAAACTTCATGCTGTAATTAGGAAGACAAACAAATCAACTCGCTGAAACCCGCTGAGATAATGCTGAAACTCGGGTTCATTCGGATTTGCAATCCGAATGTCTTGGGCGGGGAATCTCAAATCCCCAAGTTCGGCTCCAGCAGATTTCAAATCCGTTGGAACGATAGCACCTAAAGGTAAGGTTTTGACACACAAGGCAAAGCCTGACAGGGTGTATTTTGCAATCGTTTTCAGTTCTATGGCGGATTCTGTTTGTTCGAATTCGTTGGCAAAAGTCATATTTTTGTATTCGCAGTCAAATCCCCCAAAATGGCTGTTTTGTGCAAGGCGTTTCGCCATTTTTGAGGATGTAAAAACACCGTGCGAGGTGGACTGCCATCCGCCTCGCACGGTGAAAACTAACTCAAAAATTCATTCTAAAACAGTATGACAAAAATCTGCTGCAAAGAAACAACCATTCGTAAAACTGTGAAATCCCCACATTTTGGGATTTTTGGCTTTTCGTAATCATTAATTGTTGGGGATGGGCGAAAAATTCTGCCCTTTCCGCTTGTATCTCCAAAAAAATGCCTACCTTTGAACCGTTTTTTGAATGCACCTTATTTATATCGATATGTCCCATATTTTTGGTAATATGGTTTTTATGAACATCAAGGAACGCGACCGTTTCTAAGGAGTCCCGTAGGGACGACAGGCCACGCACCCATATTGGTCCGTGTCGCAACTTCCCCGTCCCCCGTCAAAAAACGACAATCCATCAGTTAAACAATTCAACAATAATCAATTAAACATTACATTTATGGAATTACCATTTGCAGAAGCGTGGAAAATCAAGATGGTTGAACCCATTAAGAAATCCACTCGCGAACAACGCGAAAAATGGCTCAACGAAGCCCACCAAAACGTGTTCATGCTGAAAAGCGACTACGTTTACGGCGACGAGAGCTACGGCGGCGCCCGCTCGTTCTATCACATGAAGGACACCATCACCGAACTCACCGGTTTCGAGTACGTCATCCCCACCCACCAAGGCCGTGCCGCCGAGAACGTGCTGTTCAGCTATCTCGTGAAGCCGGGTTTGGTTGTGCCGGGCAACGCCCACTTCGACACCACCAAGGGCCACATCGAGAGCCGCAAGGCCTTCGCCATCGACGTGACCGTGCCCGAGGCCTACGACACCCAACTTGAAGTGCCTTTCAAGGGCAACGTGAGCCTCGAGAAACTTGAAAAAGTGCTGCAAGAGAACAAGGGCAACGTGCCCTTCATGGTCCTCACCGTGACCAACAACACCGTTGGCGGCCAGCCCGTGAGCATGAAGAACATCCGCGAGACCTGCGAACTCTGCCACAAATACGGCGTGCCGGTCAACATCGACAGCGCCCGCTTCATCGAGAACGCCTACTTCATCAAAACCCGCGAGGAAGGCTACGCCGACAAGACCCTGCGCGAAATCGCCCTCGAAATGTTCAGCTACGCCGACTCGATGACGATGAGCGCCAAGAAAGACGGCCTCGTCAACATGGGCGGCTTCATCGCCACCAACAAGAAGGACTGGTACGAAGGCGCCAAGCTGTTCTGCATCCCCTTCGAAGGCTTCCTGACCTATGGCGGCATGAATGGCCGCGACATGGACGCTTTGGCTGTCGGCCTGAAGGAAAACATTGAATTCGAGATGGTTGAAACCCGCATCAAGCAAGTCCACTACCTCGCCAAGAAACTCGACGAATACGGCATTCCTTACCAGCGTCCTGCCGGTGGCCACGCCATCTTCGTCGACGCCGACAAGGTGTTGACCCAAATCCCGAAGGAAGAGTTCCCCGCCCAGACCTTGACCTGCGAGCTCTATCTCGAAGCCGGCATCCGCGCCTGCGAAATCGGCTACGTCCTTGCCGACCGCGACCCGGTGACGCGCCAAAACCGCTTCGGCGGCAACGACTTCGTGCGCCTCTGCATCCCGCGCCGCGTTTACACCAACAACCACATGGACGTGATTGCCGCCGCGCTGAAGAACGTGTACGACCGCCGCGACAGCATCAAGCGCGGCCTCGAAATCACTTGGGAAGCCGAGCTGATGCGCCACTTCACCTGCCAGTTCAAGAGGTTGGGCTGATTCATATACTGATTTGAACTTTTTCGGGGGAATTTGCTTTGCAGATTCCCCTGAATTGTATATTTTTGCGGCATTATGACTACCACTTCAATCATCATCATCATCATCTTCATCATCTGCCTGACCGCACCCGTGGCCACGCGCTCTGTGGGCCTGATCAAGGCCGACGACAAGCCTTCGCAAAAATGGTTTATTCCTTTGTTGTTTGGGGTCTACCAATGGGTGGCCGCTATGCTTGGTAGGGTTTTGGGACGGTCGTTTGCCCATCTCATCACCTATATCGCCCCTTATATGGTCTTTGCGATGATGCTCGTCATTGCCGTTAAAATGTTCGTCGATTCAATGAGGATCTTGAAAGGCAAGATGCTTTACACGGTCAGCAACGACACTGAACTGATGCTGCTCATTTTCATGTCGACGACGAACACGCTGCTCATGTCGCTGATGGGGTCTTATTTCGAACCTTTCGGCAAGTGGTATATGCTTTTGGTCATGGTGGCAAGTTTTTTGTGGTCATTCATTGCCGTCCGCATCGAGTTCACCCCCGGTGTGATTAAAAAAGTGAGTTTTGTGGAGTTTTCGGCCTCTGTTTTTATGGCGATTATCGCGATATTGTATTTGTTTACGGATTTGGTTTAAGAATTTAAGATTCAAAGATTTAAGATTTAAGATTCTGAAAAATGAAAAAGTTCCTCGCTCTTTTTGTAGGTTTATTGTTGTTTGGCTTGGTCAGTGCGCAACCTGCCAATTACTACAATTCCGCCAACGGCTTGACGGGCAATCAATTGAAGGTGGCTTTGCACAATATCATTAAGGGTCATTCGTCCATCTCTTACGGCCAGTTGTGGAACGCCTTCTGGAGCACCGACAACAAAGGCAACGGCGTGGTTTGGGACATGTATTCCGACTGGCCCAATGGCAATTCGCCCTATACCTATTTCCTCGGTCAAGATCAGTGCGGCAACTACAACAGCGAGGGCGACTGCTACAACCGCGAACACTCGTGGCCGCAGAGCTGGTTCAACGAACAAACCACGCCGCGTACCGATTTGCACCATATTTTTCCTACCGACGGCTTCGTGAACGGAAAACGTGCCAACTATCCTTTCGGCGAAGTGCGCTCGGCTTCATGGACCTCGCAAAACGGTTCGAAATTAGGCACTTGCAAGACCCCTGGCTATTCGGGAACGGTGTTCGAGCCTATCGACGAATACAAAGGCGATTTTGCCCGCGCCTTGATGTATATGAGTGTGCGCTATTATTTGGAGGATGGCAACTGGGGCAGCAGCGACATGACTTCCAAGTCGGAACTAAAGGATTGGGCGATCAATATGCTGCTCCGCTGGAACGAGCAAGACCCTGTGAGCCCGAAGGAAAAGGAACGCAACGAGGCCATCTACAACGATTACCAGCACAACCGCAACCCCTTCGTCGACCATCCCGAATATGCCCGTATGATTTGGGACCCTACTTGGAACAGTGTTCAGGAAAAGGCCGAATCCGTTTTTCTGTTCCCCAATCCGGTTGAACGCGGACAGTCGCTGCATGTGAGCGGCAACGGCGATGCTTTCGATGCCGTCGCCATTTGCGATTTGACGGGTCGCACCCTTTTGAAAGCCATCGGAAACCAAGTCGGTGAGTTGACGGTCGCCTTGCCCGACGGCTTGGCCCAAGGCTGTTACATCGTCAAATTGATGCGTAACGGTTCGGTGGTGAAATACGAGAAACTTCTTGTGAAATAGTTTAGAGTTGAGAATACACTCTGAACTTTCCAACATTTCTAAACACTTAACTCTCAACTACATCATCTTCTTGTGCCTGAAGTAGATGTAGAACGCCACGGCCACCACGACCATGAATCCCATAATCCCCCAAAATGCCCAAGCGTCTTCTTGGAACGGCAGTTTGACGTTCATGCCGTAAAGGCCTGTGATAAAGGTCAGAGGCAGGATGATGGTCGAAACGAGGGTCAGGATTTTCATCGTTTCGTTGGTCTTGTTGGTCTGCATCGAATCGAAGGTCTGTGAGAGGCCCTCGATCAATTCCTCGTAGTCCTCGGTCATGTCCCACACTTTTTGCAGGTAGTCGAGGATGTTGCCCCAGTAGTCTTCCATATACTCCAAGTCGTCGGTGAACCCTCTGACCTTACCTGTCTCGAATAGGTGGAAAAGCCTCAGTTGCGGCTTGAAGATGGTGTTGATGAGGATGAGGTTCTTGCGCGTGACGCTGATGCGTTCGATGATTTTCACTTGCTTTTCCTGAAGCAGCTCGCGGTTGATCAATTCAACGTCCAAGCCTACCTTGCGCAGCAGGTATACCGACTCGGTCATCAGCTTTTCGAGGATGCGGTAGAGCAGCAGGTCGGAGCTTTGGAGGTTCATTTCCTCTTCGTTCTTGATGCGTTCCTCATATTCCTCGAAGAGTTGCGACACGCCCCATGGGTTTTTCTCGATGGAGATGATGTATTCCTTGCCCCAGAAAATTTTCACTTCCTTGATTTTCACGAACTTGTTCTGACGGTCGAAGTTGGGGAAATGAAGGATGAGGAAGTAATAGTCGTCGTAAATATCGATTTTGGGGCGCTGGTTGACGGATTTGCAGTCTTCGATGTCCAAAGGGTGGAAGTGAAATCGGTCTTTCAGGAATTCAAAGTCTTCTTCCGTTGGGTTATTGAGATGACGCCAAGTCAAGTTCCCGATTTTCAGGCTGTTAATCATAGGCCTTCCCCCTTTCTTTTAAGTGAATACTTAGTTTACATCGGCGCAAAAGGTTTTCCGCGCCGCGAAAATAGTGTTTTTCCTTGAAAGTACGAAAACAAATTTGTCGGAAATCGAAAAATAATAAGGGTTCAGCCAACATTATCGCTGACTGACCCCTTATCATTACGGGTTTTTACCTACTGAGTCCACTTTAAAAAGTAAGGCAGGGTTAATTTGTTTGAGATTGTTTCATAATAATCTCTGGTTTATGCCGATTTTTGGATTGTTTTTCGTATCTTTACATCATCAATCAAATAGGAAAGTGATGTTT
>CACXQV010000080.1 GCA_902769875.1 uncultured Bacteroidia bacterium | reverse complement strand
ATGGACCGGCCGCCTCAAGGCGGCCGCCTTCCCGCGACGCCGCCTCACGACGACGCCGTCTCTTGTGCTGGCCTCAGACTTTCAAAGAGCTTCGCTTCCGAACCTCCCCTCGCGCCGTCCCCGTTTCCTGTCCGAAAGCGGGTGCAAAAGTACGGCTTTCTTCCAGTTCCGCAATGGTTTTTTTCAAAAATTTTTCGTCACACTACACAAATCACTGGACATCAACCAGAAAAATTTCATCACCACAACAAACCGAACCGAACAAAACAGCATCTTTTCATATCATACCACGCAAAAAACCTCATTTTAGCACGCAAAATCTCTTGGTTATCGTACCGTTTTTGGTGCAAACTGTGACAAAATACATTCCCGTGGGCAACTCATTTATGGATAAAACGACGCTGTCCGATGAGGCATCCATAACAAACAACACCTGTCCTTGGATAGATTTGACGCTCACCCGCTGCATATCCTTGCATTCGATGGTCAATTGGGTTTGGCATGGATTAGGATACAAATACATTCCATCCCCAACAGTTTCTTCAATGCCATCGGTTTTCTTTTCCAGGCATTCCGACCAAGCCACGCTCGCACCGCCATCGGTACTGACACCATATTTATATATTCCAGCCGGAAGTCCAGCCCATCCATAGTCAACATAGCTCGACTGAGCCACGGCAGAAGCTATCAGCACCTGATTCTGTCCGTCGCAATCGGCACGAAAAACATCGAAGGCATTGCCAACCCGAACATCATCGATATAAAATGCGTTTTCATACTCGCCCTCGGCCAACTGGTTGCCATACTTCCACTCAAGCAAATGGTTACCCGGGCTTAAGGCCACCGTATACTGCGTCCAAGGCACCTCGTCTTTGATGGTCTCGCCATATTGCACGTTGTCTATGAAAAACCCTCCTCCATTGAGCGGGAAACAACTGATGCGGGCGTAATAGCTCACTACGCTGGTGGTCGGGACATTGACACCCAATGAAATCTTGCTCGTAGTGAACATCCCAGTATTGGTCGACTTGGCACAATAAGTGCCTTCATTCGGTTGGTTTGTCGTAATCACCCACGGCGATGTGGCATCGTTAATCCACATGTTTTGATAAAAATCTCCCAATTCGAAACCATCGTACAAACCTGCAGGCAGGTTCCACGAGAGTGCTACACGTTGGTCGTTGATCACCTCAGCTTCCACCAACACCTCTTTATTAATAGTCACATAATTGGAAGGCAAGGAAGTCATTCCATTTTCGAGCAAGGCCGTCACGTAATAGGTGAAAGTGCCGCCATATTCAATATGGTCCATGAAATCGGTAGCCGTAAGCGCATTGGCGATGGGCATTCCGTCACGATACAAGGTATAGGAAACCGCCAAATCAGGTGCGGTCCATTCGAGCAAGACATTGTTGCCATTGAGCGTGGCGGTCAAATGGGTGGGGCCGTGATAGAACAAAGCGTTCAAGGCAGCCAAAGCGTCGATGCGGCCTGCCCCTACCCTGTTGTCTTTCTTTGAATTGCCCACACGGACAGAGGTGAGCTCGATGATGGAATCAAGCTCGGCAGGAGTCAGTTCGGGGTTTGCCTCAAGCAAAAGCGCCAACACGCCCGACACGCAAGGTGTGGCCATCGAAGTGCCGTCAAAAACCACATAACCATTGTTGGAAGCATAGTTCAAGGAGGTGATGTTTTCGCCCGGTGCCGAAATATCAGGGCGAATCAAGCCAGGCTGAGTGGCATCGCCGTTTTGATAGGGATAATCGGAATACTCTCCCACATGTTCGCCGTATGCCCAAGTCACAGGGCCGACCGACGAAAAGTCGCAATGGCTGTCGTTGTTGTTTGTGGCGCCCACGCTGATGACAGCAGTCAGGCCACCCTCAATCAGGTTCTTTTGGTCAGGATGGAGCCACGGCGGAGGGCAGTTGCCAGGTGCACTGACATTGTTGGGGATAGGATAGGTATACTGGATTTGACCCTCATTGCCAGCGGCAATGGCAGCCGCTACACCAGCGTCCAAGGCAGTGGAAAACACTTCGCGGTAATAGTAGCAAGCACCTATGCCCGGATCGCCAAGCGAAAGACTGATGATGTCCGCCCCATGCGCAAGTGCAAACTCAACACTTTCAATCAGCTGGGCATCGGAGCCTTCGCCCTCTTCTCCCAACATTTTGAGTGCCATTATCTTGGCTCCCGGTGCCACGCCCGTTTGGACACCAGCCGTGCCTTGACCCGCCACGATTCCGGCAGTGTGCGAGCCGTGTCCGTGATCGTCCATCGGGTCGTCGTCCTGATTATAGATGTCGTAGCCATGATGCGGGAACTCCGGGCCGCCGTCCCACATACTATTGGAAATATCGATATGGTTGTAATTGACGCCCGTATCAATGAGGGCCACCACGACTCCGTCACCCGTATAGCCCGAACCGTTATAGTTCCACACGGAAGGAGCATTCACCTTTTCGACATGCCATGCCAACTCTTTCGCGGTCATCGGACGAGACTTCTCGTTTTGTGGGAGCATAGGCCTTTCCTCGTCGAGAACAATCCAAGCCACATCGCCACGCTCGGCGAGCCGGAGAATGAGCTCAGCATTGGCCTTGCAGCAAAAACCGTTGAACGCCCAAAAGGACTTGATTTCCTTGACAAAACGCTCGTCTTGATAAGAATTGAGGAAATCCAAAACATCATTTTGCGCGTTTTGGCAGAACGTTTTCCGGTCGTTGATGACAAACTCACGGCGTTGGGCCTTGGTCATCATCCCGGTTGGATGGAGCAGGCGCGCCTCATCGTACTTTTCGGACATTCCCACCAAAACGGGGTAAAGCCTTTCATTGGAATTGGATTGGATTTCTTTTTGCAACTCACTGTCAATCTTGCCAAAAGGCTGGGCCATAAGGATGCCGCAAAAGAGAGACAGGAACAGGGTAAAACATTTCTTTTTCATTTGGCTAACAATTTTTTCGGTCACAAAAATAGGAAAAAAATCGTTATCAACGCGAAAAAGAAGAAAAGGCTTTCAGCATCGCCATTAAGGCAAAAAAGCATCCTCAATATGTTCAATCTCGGAGTTGCCGTTGTTGTGGACAATGGAAATGATGTCGAAGCGGGTGTTGCAATCCAAATTATGGCTGAAAATGAAGGCATTGGCGGCAGCGATGAGGTATGCTTGCTTTTGGCGCGACACGGCTATGAAAGGGTCGCCGTAATCGGAGCTTCGTCGGGTCTTCACCTCCACGATGACCAAATCCTCGCCGTCTTTGGCAATGATGTCAACCTCCTTATGGCGGTTCCGCCAGTTGCGTTCCAAAATCTCATAACCCTTTTCGGTAAGATATTGGATGGCAATCTCTTCGCCTTTTTTTCCTAATTCATTGTGCTTCGCCATAACAGTCAAAATAGTCGGCTTGGGTGATTTTCACGGAATAGAAATGGCCAATCTGCAACTCTTTTTCAGCCGGAATCAGGATTTCGTCGTCGACCTCTGGTGAATCGTATTGGGTGCGACCGATATAATAGTCACCTTCGAGACGGTCGATGAGGACCTTTTCGGTTTTTCCCACACGTTTTCCGTTGATTTCCAACGAAATATCCTGCTGAATGGCCATCAGCTTGTCCACACGCTCTTGCTTCACCTCGTCAGGAACATCGTCTTTCATTTCGTATGCGGGCGTACCTTCTTCAGGCGAAAAAGCGAACACCCCAGCCCTTTCGAAACGCATATCCTTGACAAATTGGCAAAGCTCCTCGAAATCTTCCTCCGTTTCGCCGGGAAAACCGACGATAAACGTTGTGCGGAAAGCAATGTCGGGCACATGCTTCCTGACATTCTCCACGAAGCCAATGGTCTGCTCGCGGTCCACGCCACGGCGCATATCCTTTAATATATGTGTGCTGATGTGCTGCAACGGCAGGTCGATGTAATGGCAAATCTTGGGGTTCTCGCTCATCAAGTCCAATAGTTCATCGGGGAAGCCCAAAGGATAGCCATAATGCAACCTAATCCATTCAAAGCCATTGATTTCGCACAAGGCTTTCACCAACTCCACGATGTGCGACTTTCCATCGAGGTCGTGGCCGTAATAGGTCAGGTCTTGGGCGATGAGAATGAGTTCCTTCACGCCTTGCTTGGTCAAACCTTTGGCTTCTTCAAGCAAGTTTTCCATCGGGACGGAAACGTGTGGACCACGAATGAGCGGAATGGCACAAAACGCGCAACGGCGGTTGCAGCCTTCCGAAATCTTCAAATAGGCGTAATGTTTCGGAGTAGAAAGCACACGGCGGCTGCAATACTGCGGCTGCGGCTCTTCTTTCAGCAAGTCGGCGGCAACGAGATTCACGCTCTCCACGCCATAAAACCCATCCACTTTGTGGATTTCCTTTTGCAAGTCCTTCTTAAAACGCTGCGAGAGGCAACCCATCACATACAATTTGCTGATTTTGCCTTGCTTCCGCAATTCGGCATATTCCAGAATGGTATCTACTGACTCTTCTTGCGCGTCGCCGATAAAGCCACAGGTGTTGATAATGACCACATCGGATTTCCTGTCGGAGTCGTGGCGTATCAAGTATTTGTGCTCCAACAAAGCGGCGAGATGCTCCGAATCGACTTTGTTCTTGGAGCAGCCGAGGGTGATGATATTTAAGGTGGGCTTACGCATTCCAAAAAGTATTTTTTATCAAGAATTTGAGAATTAGAGATTTTCTATGATAAAGAAATAAAAAAACAATTGTGTTTTCCATTTCTCCAATTCTCTAATTCTTGATAATGAAAATTACTCAAACAGCGAATCCACAAACGCCTTCCTGTCGAAAATCTGCAAATGGTCGATGCCTTCGCCGACGCCGATGTATTTGACCGGAATCTTGAACTGGTCGGAGATGCCGATGACCACGCCACCCTTGGCGGTGCCGTCCAACTTGGTCAAAGCCAAGGCATTGACCTCGGTGGCAGCGGTGAATTGCTTGGCCTGTTCAATAGCGTTTTGGCCCGTAGAGGCATCAAGGACAAGTAGGATTTCATGTGGTGCGTCGGGGATGACCTTTTGCATGACGGTCTTGATTTTGGTCAGCTCGCGCATAAGGTTGACTTTGTTGTGCAGACGGCCAGCCGTATCGATGATGACCACATCGGCATTTTGGGCCACAGCCGACTTCACCGTGTCAAAAGCCACGGAGGCCGGATCGGCACCCATGCCTTGCTGCACAATCGGGACGCCCACACGCTCAGCCCAAATCTGAAGCTGGCTGACGGCGGCAGCACGGAACGTGTCGGACGCGCCAAGCACGACCTTCTTGCCCGCCTTCTTGAAGTTATGGGCCAACTTGCCGATGGTAGTGGTTTTGCCCACACCGTTCACGCCGACGACCATAATGACATAAGGCCTCTTGTCGGCTGGAATATCGAAAGTGGTGCCATCGCCCGACTCGTTCTCCTGAAGCAAGGCCATGATTTCCTCTTTCAGGATTCGGTTCAGTTCGTTGGTGCCCACATACTTGTCGCGGGCGACGCGGGCTTGGATGCGGTCGATGATTTTCAATGTGGTTTCAACGCCCACATCGGAGGTGATGAGGATTTCCTCCAGATTGTCGAGCACTTCGTCGTCGACGGTCGATTTGCCGACGATGGCTTTGGTGATTTTCGAGAAGACACTGGTCTTGGTCTTTTCAAGCCCTTTGTCGAGGTCTTCTTTTTGTTCTTTTTTCCGAGTTAAGAATGAGAATAGTCCCATGATATTACTATTTGACTTCGAGACTTCGGGACTTCGGGACTTCGAGGCTTCGGAGCATCTTTTGTCCCGTAGTCTCGTAGTCTCACAGACCCGAAGTCAAATTATACAAACACAAAAAGGCTCTCCCATAATGGTTATGGAAAAGCCTGATTTTCAAATGATATTTTCACTTATCTCTTAGCAAGGAACTCTTGCACTCTGTCGGCGGGGACGACGGTTTCCTCAAAATAGTAGGCACCAGTCTTTTCCGAACGCTTCATTCTGATGATCTTGCTATAGGTCTTGTCCAAACTACGAAGTGTAGCAACTGCTTTCTTTGCCATAACTCTAAATTATTTAATCTCCTTGTGGAGGGTCATTTTTTTGAGAATCGGGTTATACTTCATCAACTCCAAACGATCGGGAGTGTTTTTCTTGTTCTTCATGGTGTAATACCTTGAAGTTCCAGGCATTCCGCTTGCCTTATGCTCGGTGCATTCGAGAATGACCTTCACACGTGCGTCTTTCTGTTTCTTTGACATTGCTTTTACTCCTTTCAAATTTGGCTGCAAAAGTACTACTTTTTTCGATACACGCAACCGTTTTCACAAAATTTTATTCTCCTTGGATAATCCTATTCACAATTTGCAGAATTTCAGCCTCTTGCTTCAAAGCCTCAGCCTCAATTTCGGCGGCTTCCTTCAAGATTTCGGCCTTGAAAGCCTCATCTTTCAGCGAAGAAGCGTTGATTTTGACGTTCAAATGGGCACCCATCACGGCCGAACGAGCGCACAAAGCACCCACACCGGCATCGGTGACGGAGTTCGGATTACCCGTCTCAGCCATGGCACGGACAACCTCGAAAGCCTTGAAGGCGACCTTCATCGTGCGGAAAGGCACCTGAGTGGCATACTTGGTGGCCTCTTGGATGGCGGCACTGCGGGCAGCCTTCTCTTCATCGGTCTTCTTCGGCAAACCGAAGGCATCCATGATCTTATTGAAGGCATTGGTGTCCTCATCAACGAGTTCAAGCAGCTCGTCCTTGATGGCCTGACCCTTGACAGCCCAGTTGGAGAACTCTTCCCAACGCTCATCCCAACCTGGCTTATGCGACGACAGGTTGGCGACCATCGTGGCCAACGAGGCACCAAGAGCACCCATATAGGCCGAGATAGAGCCTCCACCAGGAGCAGGACTTTCAGAAGCGGTCTCGTTGGCAAAGCCCGTGCAGGTCATGTCAACGAGTTTCTTCTGACTGTGGTCTTCGATGAGGTATTCGATGACCTTTTCCTTCGGGTCGAAGGGCTTCAGGTCGTCGAGGCCCATCGACTTGATGGCGATCTTCATGATTTCCTCTTCGCTCACGCCGAGGCTGCGCTGTTGCTTGGCGAGATAGAACCTACCAGCGTCCATCAGCACCTTCTTGGGCACGAGACCAACGATTTCGCAGCCGGTGACACGCACGCCACGGGCAGCAGCCTTGGCACAGACCTCCTCGAAGCAGACGTGGACGGGCGACACGCTGATGTTGGTGATGTTCATCGACACCTGGGCGATGCCGTAGTCCTCGATGAACCAGCCGATGGCTTTGGTAGCCTTCAGCGTTCCCGGAATCATGATCGGTTTGCCATTTTCGTCCTTCATCGGCTTGCCGGTCACCTTGCCGCCTTCGCGCATCGGACGACCCTTTTCGCGCACGTCGAAAGCAATGGCGTTGGCGCGGCGCGTCGAGGTGGTGTTGAGGTTATAGTTGATGGCCACGAGAAAATCGCGGGCACCCACTTGGGTGGCACCCGTGTGAGCCACATGTTCGTTCCATTCGTTGGGGCCGAAGTCGGGCTTCCACTGCTCGGTGCCGAGGCGTGAGGACAGGCTCTCGTACTCTCCTGTGCGGCAGTAAGCGAGGTTGCGGCGCTCCTTGATGTAGGCGGCCTCTTCGTAGCAGTAGATCGGGATGTTCAGCTCGTCGCCGAGGCGCTTGCCTAACTTATGGGCATACTCGACCACCTCTTCCATAGTGATGTTGCTCACGGGGATGAGGGGGCACACGTCGGTGGCACCTTGACGCGGGTGGGCACCGTGGTGCTGGCTCATGTCGATGAGTTCGGCGGCTTTCTTCACCACGCGGTAGGCGGCTTCGCACACAGGCTCAGGCTCACCCACGAAGGTGATGACGGTGCGGTTGGTGGTCATGCCAGGATCCACATCCAGCAGTTTGACGCCTTCCACTTTCTCGATTTCAGCGGTCACTTGGTCAATGATATTCTTGTCGCGGCCTTCGCTGATATTCGGCACGCATTCGATGAGTTGTTTC
>CACXQV010000079.1 GCA_902769875.1 uncultured Bacteroidia bacterium | reverse complement strand
AGCACGAATTGACCTTTTTCTTGGGCGTGGAGACCGCCTATAACAAGTAGCAGTCCGAATAACAAGATATTTCTTTTCATAATTATTTGAATTTTAAATCTTTCAGCAATGTTAGAAATGATATTCATATCCAATCCGCAATAAGGCGTTGGCTTCTACTCGTCCGAAAAACAGTTCTTTATGATAGCCGATGCTGAGTGTGGTTCCCACTGAGGTTTGTAGTCCGATTCGAAGTTTGCCATTATCAGAGAGCCGAATCCTACCGCCTATTTCCATTGTAGGTCCGAGGGTAGCAATCTCTTTGATGCTGCCTGCAGAAACATCTCCGAATGCCTTTTCCAAATAAGGGCCAAAAGCCAGATAAAACCAGCGCTTGTGAAACTCCAAACGGATGGGTAGTCGCACGATATGTCCAGTCGCTGTGTAGGGAAGATTCTCAACGCCATCGGGGTCACTATGAATATAATAGCCTTTGAAATACCAAAATTGGTAGTCCAAACCTACCAAAAGCGACCAGTGTTCGGCAAAATCATATTTACCATCGATTCCCAATGCAGCAATGCGATGGCTGGTAGTCATATCGCCATCCAGGAAAGGGAAAGAACCACTTCCACCGCCAACATGCGCCACTAATGAATAGGGCTTTTCTGAATTTTGAGCCAACGTCGCTATGGAAAGCAAAACCATTAGACTTAATAGGATGGCCGATTTTTTCATAATGATTTGATTTTTAAATCTTTAAATCTTAAATCTTGAATTTTGAATCTACTGCTTTGGCCTAACGGCGACAATCTTGAAGTTGTTGAACCATCCTTCGGCCTCGTCGGTGCCGTTGCTGATGACGAGATGGTAGCGGCCTAAGGGTTGATCGCCCATATAGAATCGCGTTCCTGTGTCGTAACCCGAAGTTACGGTGTCGCAAAAAATGACATGGTCTTGTCTGTTGCTGATGCTGACGACACATTCACCCATATAATCGTGGAAGTACACATAAACAGTCTTTCCCCAATAACCCGCTTCGATGTTCGGATAGCGCATGTCGCCATTGGAAAGCGAGCCTTTGATGTCGATTTTGTCTTTGTCATCAATGAGGTTGTTCGGATTGACTGGCTTACTGCATGAAGCCGTAATCAAGGTGACAAACAAGATGGTAATTAATGATAAGTGTTTGGTTTTCATATTATTATTGCTTTGTATTCATTTTATTGTTGAGGCTTGCGCGGATTTTGTCGACATTGTAAACGCTGCAACCGAGCACGTCAGCATATTCTTGCCGCGAGAGCTTGAAATGCGAGAGCAGGCAGTAGCGGAATTCCATATCGCTGAGGTCGGGATATTGCTTATGCACAAAAGCGATGAAGCCCGGATGTACCCCTTCGAAAGCGGCTTCGAAACCCGCCCAATGGTCTTCGCCATCAAAGAGCGACTTCTCCAAGTCCTTGAAAGCGATCGGATTGCTTCTGTCGCGCGACAGCACTTCGAAGCAGCGGATGATGTTGCATTTCTGTAAGTATTCGTCTTTTAGTTTGTCGCCAAATTCAGCTTGTAGTTCACTTTGCTGCGCGTTCTGTTTCTGTAGTTCGTCGTATTGTGCTTGCATTGCGCTTTGCTCTTGCTGTTGCTGCGCGTTGCGTTTCTTCAGTTCCAGCAAGTTCGCGTTGATTTCGGCCTCGATGCGTTTCTTTTTCAGGGCGTTGAGAACCAGTATGGTGACTAAAACCAAGGCCGCAATCAAGACGATGGTCAGCACGATGATCACCCTTTGCCGCGAGAGCATCTGGCGGTTGTGCTGGTTGGCCTGTGCCTCAAAGTCGTATTTTTTCTGGATTTCTAAGACGGAGCTTTGGGTTTGGTCACCAAGGATGTCCAAAGCCACCTGTTCGTGCTGTTTTTCAAACTGGTAGGCACTTTCATAGTCACCCACGGCAAGCGCATCCTTTATCAGGAAACCATAAACGGCGGCCTGTGTTTCGGGTTGACATTCCACTTCCTCTATTGCGCTGAGCATCTGTGTTTTGTAGTATTCCAAAGAGTCGCGTTCATCCAAAGCCAGATACACCTTGGCGAGGTTAAGCAAGGCGATGGGACGACGTTTTTCGTCCACCAAAGGCAGGGTTTTTCTCAGGCAATCCAAGGCGGTGTCGTATTCGTCAAGCAATTGATAGGCAACGGAATAGTTGTTCCAAACCGAGGCCTCGGTGACTTTGTCTTGGGCGGTTTGGGCCAAATTCAAAGCTTGGTCGAGATAGACAAAGGCGCTGTCATACTCGTCGATGACAATGTTCATCATGGCTACGGCATTGAGGCATTTGGCCTTGCGTGAGAGACTGTCGCCCCACAATTCTGCCGCGGCTTTGTAGTTGGTGATGGCTTCGGCTTCGTTGCCGCTGGCGTTAAGGAGGTCACCTATATAATACTGTGCGAAGGCTGCGCTCACCGAGTCGCCAGCTATGCGGCCGTAGCGGTCGGCTTCCTTGTAGCAATTCATCGCCGACTCGTATTCCTTTTTGGCTTGGCGCACGCAGCCGCTGTAAAGCGCGGCAGGCGCGGCGTTTTCGTAATCCTTCTGGCTCACGAAGAAATCGTAAGCCTCAAAGATTTGGTCATCCTGGCTGATGTCCTCGTAGGCCTTGTACTTGGTGCGCACCTCGTTGACCACGGCTTGCATCCTTTCCGACTTGCTTTTGGTGTTGCAAGCGGGAAGGAGCAGGACCACTCCAAGTAAGAGCAAAAAGCGTTTTTTAATCATGACCGGAATGCAGTTCATAATGCGTTCGTTTTTCAAACGCAAAAGTATAACTAAAATTGGGCTTTTTTACACGCCAAAAGGCCATTACAAACTTTTACAGTATATTTGTTCTGATAATCAATGTGTTGATAGAATGGATTACAAACTTTTTGATGCACAAAAAACTTGTTTTCCCTCTTTCGGTGTAAGAAATTCTGTGTATTTTTGCGCCCATGAACTTCATTCCGCGAAAGACGGAACAAAAAACATAGTAAAAATGGAAAAGAAGAAACTTTATCGTTCGATGACGGACAAGAAACTCTGCGGTGTGTGCGGCGGTATCGCCGAATACTTCGAAATTGATCCCACGTTGGTTCGTTTGCTCTGGGTTTGCGCTTCCTTGTTTTCGGCGTGCTTCCCCGGGCTGCTGGCTTACATTATCTGCGCCATCGTGGTGCCGCAGCAAAACCAATTGCCGAATCCCTAAGTTCGGTCACTAAAAAACACTAACCGAACGAATCCGAAGAGACCAGAAAAACGGTCGGATAATTTCGGATACGTTCGGTTAGAGCTTGTAAATGCAATGTCGATTTATCTATTGATAATCAGCTTGCTGCAGTCGTTTCCTGATTTCACGAAATACATACCTTCCGACAGCGAAGTGACGTCGAGGCTGCCAGAGCCTTGCATCACGAGCTTGCCGCAGAGGTCGTAGATGTAGACGACCTTCTCGCCCACGTTGATGACGTCGTTGGCGGGGTTGGGATAGACGGCCAGCGTGTTGTCGGTGACTTCAGCCACGTCGTTCACGTCGATGGTGTTGTTGAAGAAGTTGACGATTTCGGTGTTGTAGTCGATGTCGTGGTTGTTGCCCGAATACCAGTTGTGAGTGCCATTGTAAACTTTGATGAAGGCCACGCGCGAGTCGTTGCTGCCATTGAGGTATTGGTACATCTCAAAGGTCATGCCGTCGTTATAGGTGTCGGGATATTGCTCCACGATGGGCGTGGCGTCGCATTGGTTGAAGCTGCGCCAGTATTCCACGGTTTCTTCAACGGGCAAGCCCAGATTGTAGAGACCGAGTTGTTGCAGCGAGATCATGCCACCGTCGTAGGAAATCATCTCATCGCTGGTGCCGAAGATTTGCAGCACGTTGACGTTGGCGGCAGGGGTGAGCGTGGTCAGGTCGTTGCCGATGACACCGCTGACGGCAGCGATGCTATTGATGACATCGCCGTGTTGGATGGCCATGCGATGGCTCATGAAGCCGCCCAGCGAGAAGCCGACAAAGTAGACTTTGTCTTGGTCGACGTTGTATTCAGCCTTAGTCGCTTCCAACATGGCCATTAGGAAACCTTCGTCGTCGGCGTCTTCGTTGACGGTGACGTCAAAAGTGAGAGGCCAGCCCATAGAGGAGAAATCGACGGCGATGGTGCTGCCGACATTCCAGCAGGCACCGAAGTCTTGCGAGCCTAGACCAGGGATTTCATAGGTGAAGTCGAGGGCCTGGGGGCAAAGGACGATCCAGCCTTGTTGCTCGGCGACGTTTTGGATCTGCGTGGCTTGGAACATATTGTCCATCGTGTCGCCCATGCCGTGCAGCAAGAACATGACGGCTGCGGGTTGCGATGCTGAATAGGACGTTGGCACGTATTCGATATACTGGCGCTCTACGCCGTCCCAAGTCATGGTTTTCGTGGTCTGCGCGTTAAGGCTCAAAGCCATAATGGCGAGGAAAAAGAGGGTAAATGCTTTTTTCATAATTGTTTGATTTGGAAATATGGTGCAAAGATAATGTTTTTTATAAAGGGTAACCATTGGAATGTTGTTTTTTTCACGGCTCAACCTTCCTCTGCGGGTTGGTTTTCGAAGAAATGCTCTCGTTCCAACTCAGCCAGCACAGCCTTGATTTCGCCGTATTGGTAGTCGTCGCCGAGGACGTCTTTGGCCATGGTTACATCTGGGTCGAAAGTGGACTCGAAGTATTCCAGAATCTCGTTATACTTTTCTTTTTCAACGATTTGCGAGGCTTCGATTGTGCCTTGTTCCACCCAATACGCCAAATGACCGTAGATAGTGCTGACTGCAAAACCTCTTTCCTTGGCGATGGCCTCTACCGATAATCCCCTGTCAAACAGCTCTTTGGTGATGAGGTAAGTCTCGCCTTTGGGCTTCTTGGGCTTTTTCTTGGGCTCTTCGGGCATCTCGCCAATGTCAGTAGTATCGGGGTTTTCGCCCATGAAATGCAAGACGATGTCAAGGATTTCTGCGCCATACGCTCGCACGCGCTTGATGCCCATGCCTTCAATTTCCTTCAAGGCTTGCATGGTGACAGGCTTCTCTTGGGCGATGAGTTTCAGAGGTTTGTTGGGGATGATGGTATAGAGTACCGTGTTGAGTTCGTCGGCTTTTTGCAAGCGCCACGCACGTAGTTGGGCGTACAACGGACTCTTGTCCATGACATCGTCTTTAATCTCCACCTTCTTCTTACCGCTCTTCTCCACCTCTATCACCTTCACCGACTTGGTCTTTTGGTATTCCTTGACTGTGAAGCCGCTCTTGCAAGCTTCGAGGCAGCAGCTTTTCAGATAGACGTCTTCCTTGATCTGCTTCAATACCTCGGAGAGTTGATCGTTGACAGCTTGGTTGTCGGTCTTGAAAGGCAGGTCGAAGAGTCCAGTGGTAATGGCCTTCAGATGCTCGTCGAAGTAGGCAACGCCTTTTATCAGGCGTTCCTGCAAAAGTGGGTTTTGCTCGCATGAAGGCTGCTCCTCATGCAACTTCCTGATTTGACCTTCAAACTTATTCCCGATTTGGCATAACTCCTCAAAGATGCGGTTGCGCCGCTGCGAGAGGTCTTGGATCAACGAGCGTTCAAAAAGGGTGTCGTTGTCGTAGATGACCTTCATCAGCCTACCGAAGCCTTTGTAGATGCCTTCAAAATCGATGAGTTCGAGCATGGTCTCCAGCTCGTAGTCGTGGCGCAGCTGGTCGACTTTCTCTTGCGTGGGTTCCCTCTCGGGCAGGGCGTCGACAAACCGGTTGACGGAGAAGTCGTTGACCAAGGCATGGGAGGCGATGGGCGTCTTCAGCACAAGGCCTTCGAGCGAGGTGCATCGGCTGAGGGCCACATACACCTGTCCGTGGGCGAAGGCCTGTCCCGCGTCGACGATGACCTTGTCGAAAGTGAGACCTTGGCTCTTATGGATGGTGACGGCCCAAGCCAAACGCAGCGGTATCTGGGTGAAGCTGCCGATTTCCTTTTCCTCGATGTCTTGGTTCTCGGCGTTGATGGCATACTCCATGTTTTGCCAGGTCAGTTTGGGCACTACGATGCGCTCGCCCTCGCTCTCGACGGTGACGGTGCCTTCGTCTTCGTTGTAGCCGACCAGCCTCCCGATTTTGCCGTTATAGAAAGCCTTTTCAGGGTTGGGGTCGTTTTTGACGAACATGACCTGCGCCCCGACTTTCAGCACCAGTTCTTCCTTGGTGGGGTAGGTGTTTTCGGGGAAGGTACCGCGTACCACGGCCTTGAAAACCAAAGGCTTTGCTTCAATAGCCGCCAGCTTCGTCTCGTTGATTTGGTCGGCTTGGTAGTTATGCGTCGTCAGGGTGATATAGCCTTCGTTGTCATGGGCGATGAAGTTGGGCTTGAAACGGCTGTTGAGCAGGCGCACGCAATCGGCATCCATCTGGTTGTTGCGCACTTTGTTTAACAAGGTGATGAAGTCTTCGTCGTGTTGGCGGTAGATGTGTTCCAGCTCCACGCAGACATAAGGCGTCTTTTTCAGCACTTGGCTGCCGAAGAAATAGGGTGTATCGTAATACGGCGACAGCACCTCCCATTCCTCGGCCTTGGCCACGGGCGCCAGCTGATGTACGTCACCAATCATCAGCAGTTGCAGCCCGCCAAAGGGTTTCTGCGAGCGGCGCACGCGACGCAACACGGCATCGATGGCATCCAAGACATCGGCGCGCACCATGCTGATTTCGTCGATGATGAGTAGGTCGAGGCTGCGTATCAAGTTGATTTTCTTCTTGTTGAGTTTTTGGTATTGCGCGGCCAACGTTTTTGCATTGTAGCTTTTACCTGATGCATTTTCAGGCAGTTGCGGCCCGAAAGGCAGCTGGAAAAACGAGTGGATCGTCTGCCCGCCCGCATTGATGGCTGCCACGCCCGTGGGAGCCACCACGACCATGCGCTTGTAGGTCTTGAGCGGCAGGTTCTTCAAGAAAGTGGTCTTTCCCGTGCCCGCCTTTCCCGTGAGGAAGATATGTGCGTCGGTATAAAGCACCAGTTCTTCGACGAACTCAAGTTTTTGGTTGACAAAGGTTTGCTGCGCCATGCTTTCAATTGTGTTCAATTGGCTAAAATAGGGAATATTTTTCATTTTAGTGGTAGGGTTTGGAAATTTGTAGTATTTTTGCAGGCAGAAAACCAATCGTATATGTTCCCTATCAGATGGGGTAATCGCTGGATACGATTGACTATTACAAATAAGAAATCCAGTCAGGGGCTACGTTCCAATCTTTTGTGCGGTAACGGATTACATGGCTGGTTTTTTTATTTTGCTTCAATCTTGTTTACGCAGTATTGCACGTGTTTTCCTCCGGTCATGACCCCAATGGTAAGTTTTACTCGGAAATTCATATATTCTTTTTCTGCATCACAGAAATCATAATAAAGAAGGATCATGTTCTTATATCCGTTACGCTTTTGTTCCCCTTCTTTTCTTGAAACAAACAATGGCAGGTTTTCCATAGGTTTGGCCTCTTCCACAACCAGTTTCAGATGCTTAACGGCGTATGTTGATTTCCAGTTGTGCAATGCTTCTCGAGCCGTTTTCTTGTCGCTCTCGTTTTTCACAAGAAAAACATCTGCATTCAAAAACTTGTTTCTGATGAAGTTGGAGCCGCAATCTCTTTGTAATTGTTTCCATAATGTTTCATAGTAATTCATAATCAAAGTAAAACGCTCTTTGCTTCTTTTCTTTTCCGTCGGGATGCCTTCAATGTATTCTGGTGTTTCCATGATTGTAGGTTTGTAATGTTTTCCGCTGCAAAATTGCAAACCCTGTCAAGACTAAGCCGTTGATTAAACGTTTGTAGTCGACTGTAGTCGTTTGTTGTCGTTTGTTGTCGGATATGTTGTGGAATTTCAACAAAATACAAACAATTCAACAATTAAACAATAATCAATTCAACAATTTACTATCTTTGTAGGCTCTAATAGAAGTATCATCATTAAAACTATATCCAATGAAAAAAGTATTCACTGCAATCCTGGCTTTGGTCCTCGTTTTTTCCTTCGGGAAGGCCAATGCCTGCACTAACTTCTTGATTACCAAAG
>CACXQV010000078.1 GCA_902769875.1 uncultured Bacteroidia bacterium | reverse complement strand
TTAAAATAATGGAGCGGTCAGGAAATTTCTATAAGGCAATACGGTTGGGATATATACTTATCTCCATTCTTATCGGATGTATGGCATATAATAGCCTCTTATTTTGAAAAACGCATCTTTTTTGCCTTTTACCAAGGTTGAAACTTTTCAAGGTAATGCTCTTTGGCTTCTTTGGAGAACGCATCGGCACCTACAGCCCCTCTTATGAACCAAAACAGGGTGTGGTCATTGTAGGGTATCAGTGTGTCATCGTTTAATGCCTGTTCTTTTTCATCATTGTTCATCGGACGGTCATACAAGATGTAACAGTATACAGCAAAACCTACCTCACGGAAATGGATTGTGGTGGACTTAGGGTTGGTTCGCGATGCTTCTATGGCAATGCAACCTATTGTTTTTAACTGATTGCGGATGTTTTCGAATTCTTCCTCAGTCAACCCAACAACAGTCATTAGGGAGTCACGTTTTGAACATGCATTTTCATTCCAAAACTTGTTATAACCGTCTGACCCTGCCGCTGAAACTTGGAATAAATTCAATTCGTTTCCATCGAATCCGAGTGTTACCGCAGTGCTGTCGGCAAGGGCAGATTGCATGTATTCGCACAATTCCACCATTTCGGTCTTATGTTTTTCGTAATGCTTTGCCATGATGTCGGGGTTACAACGTTGCTGTGGTACTCGAAACAATGCGTAGGCGAAAAAAACAAAAAAAACAACCAAACCGCAACCGAGCATAGCCTTGTGCCATCCGGTTTGTCGCTTGAATGATTTGACAAATGCAATGAGAAAAACAATGAAACTTGGGATGATGAGCCAAAAGAGGTAGGCAGAAAGCATAATTCCTACAAAACCGTCGTGCCATAACAATAGGATGTCAGCCATCAACACGATGGAGGCCACAATGCCTAAAATCATTATGATTTTGGCACGGGAGAGGCTCTTTCCCTGCTTGTTGTCAGAATCGTACATAATACTTACTTTATTAAATTGTTCTATTCATTCCCAATCACTTCCCACCGTCCACCTTTGGCAGGGCCAACATGCAGGATGATTCCGTTATCCTTCAGCCATTTGATGTTTTTGTCCATAAAGAGATTGAAAATATCGGCAAAGGTACAACTTTTTTGGTTTTTCACAACCTACCGTTTCCCATACCCTTTTCCATCCTTAACAATCACTCCTTCGCTCACCATCTCTGAAAGTACGCGGCTGAGTGAAGGTCTTGTTGCGCCAAGTTGTTCGGCAGCGGCGGCCACTGAGGTGATGCTGCCGTTGGCTTCGAGGTATTCGATGACGCGGTTGCGAAGGCTGTTGACGGCAAAGGTGCGCATTTTTCGGCTCAGGAAACGGCCTCGCTCAGAGAGAATCTCAAGAAAGGCGCGCAATACGGTCGGCTCCTGTTGCATAAACTCGAAGAAAGCCTCACGGTTGATATGCCACACGGCGCAATTGGTGAGGGCGGTGACTTCCACAGGGACAACATTATTGTTGGCAAACAAAAACGCTGGAGCCAGTAACATAGGGGCTTTCAGATGGTCGACGAGCACCTCGCGGCCTTCCTCGCCCATCATTCGCGCCTAGGCCTGACCTTCGACAAGTACCATCAGCGCACGGCAAGGGTCACCTGGGTTGAGCATCCGCCTTCCAGCGGGATAGTCCTGTCGGCGACAAGGGAACCGCCGCAAGGTTTTTCTTGACTTTTGCGGCGGTTTTTCAAATCATTTACTCCATTCATATTGTGATTATTCGTACCTTTGCGCAATCACAAATCAAAAACTTTGCACCGTGGAACTCAACGAGCGAAATATCATCATCGACGATAGTCTCAATCGCATCGCGGAGGCGGGTATGGAAAGCTATATCACCCATGCCTTCTGCTCGGCGGGCGAGTGCGAGGTGTGGTACGGCGGCAGCCAGCTTCACTTCCGGAAGGGCGACTGCATGATTGTGGTAGCCAATCGGCAGGTGACACGAATGAAGCCATCAGTGGACTTTCGTGTGAATGTCGTCTATGTGGATTTTGACTTCATCAACGTCTGCGCCACACATTCCAACTACGGCACACGAGGCGGTATGTCACTCTACATCGACCCCATCATGCATCTCAACGAGGAGGAGCAACAGCTATGCGAACGCGACTTCGAGGAGGTGTTCCGTCGCATGAGGCATCCGCACAAGTATTTTCACGGCGACGAGATGATTGCCGTGCTTCAGATGCTCTTTATCGACTTCTTCGAGTTCCACTAGCGCATCTACGGCGAGGCGGATCTGTCGGCGCAGACAGCCTCGGTGATGGACCGCTTCGTGGCGATGCTGGAGCGCAGCGACTACCGCGAGCACCGCGATGTGGCATGGTACGCCAGCGAGTTGTGCGTCACGCCCAAGTACCTCTCGGAAATCTGTAAGCGGGTCAGCGGCCAGTCGGCCAACTACTGGATCAACCGCTACGCCGCCATGGAACTCTCGCACCTGCTCAAAGACCGTAGCCTCACACTCACCGACATCGCCGACCGCTTCAACTTCGCCTCCCTCAGCCACTTCTCGCGCTACGTCCAGAACAATCTCGGGGCTTCGCCGAGTTCGTTCAGGGAATAGTCATTGCTTGCAAAGTAAAGCAAAACCGCAAAATTTGAAATTTTTCCCGAAAAATCCATAACAGCCATGATGAATGATGGTTGTAGTTTTGCATTGTCAAACAGTTAGAAATCATAAAACATCAAAACTATGCAAAACATCAAACTATACAACGGCGTTGAGATGCCGATTTTGGGCTACGGTGTATTCCAAGTGCCTCCACAAGAGGCGGAGCGTTGCGTGAGCGATGCATTGAGTGTGGGCTATCGCTTAATTGATACCGCACAAGCCTATTTCAACGAGGAAGGCGTGGGCGAGGCCGTCGCCAAGTCGGGCATCAAACGCGAGGACCTGTTTCTCGTCACCAAGGTATGGATCAGCAACAACGGCGAAGAGAAGGCCGCCCGCAGCATCGACGAGAGCCTGCACAAGCTGAAAACGGACTACATCGACTTGCTACTCATACACCAGGCATACGGCGATGTGTTCGGCACCTGGCGTGCAATGGAGGACGCCTACCGTGACGGCAAAGTGCGCGCCATCGGCGTGAGCAACTTCCAACAAGCCCGTTTCTTCGACTTTGCCCACTATGTGGATATGAAGCCGATGGTGAACCAGCTGCAATGCAACGCGATGATTCAGCAACGCGAAATCGAGCATACGCTCAACGAGTTCGGCACCAAGATGATGGCATGGGGACCGCTTGGCGGAGAAGGCGTGGACGGCATCATCAAGAGCGAACTGCTGGCCGGCATTGGTGCAAAGTACGGCAAGACCGCCTCGCAGGTAGCCCTCCGCTGGCTCACGCAACGCGGCATCGTGGCCATCCCGAAATCCACTCACAAGGAGCGTATGCAGCAAAACCTCGACATCTTCGACTTTGCCCTCACCGACGATGACATGGCCCAAATTGCAACAATGAACCAGCACGATACCGGCACCGTCAATTTCAATGACATGAACTTTGTGAAGTATCTGATTGAGAATTACGGATAAACTAATGACTATGAAAAGAACACTAGTACGAGTACCATGAAAAGACTTATAAAAATCGCAGTTATAGCAGTAGCTGCTCTCGCTTTCTCCGCTTGCTGCAACCAGAAAGACGAGCCCGTGCAGACAGGCCTCGTGATTGAGAAGCAAGGCGTATTCTCGTCGGGCGGACGCATCACCGACCCTATCCCAGGCGATTACGATGCCACACAAAATTGGATGGACCAATCGCGCAAAGGCACCACCACACATGTGGACCATGCCAACACCTTCTACCAGATTCCCGCCTCGGGCAACGGCATCCCGATGGTGTTTCTGCACGGCTACGGGCAGACGCGCACGGGCTGGCAGGCCACTCCCGACGGACGTGAGGGCTGGAGCGACCTATTCCTGAAGAAGGGTTACTCCGTGTTCCTCGTCGACCAGCCTCGCCGTGGTGCCGCTGCCGCCACCGAGATGATCGTCACCGACCCCGGCGACGTGGAGGACGGCAAGTTCAAGGTAGGCGAACAGGCATGGTACACCCACTTCCGCATCGGTCGCGTGGCTCCCGAACGCTACGAGGGATCGCAGTTCCCCGCTGGCGACAAGGCGCAGACACAGTTCTTCTGCCAGATGACACCCAACACGGGCAACTACGACGAGCCGCTCTTCGGACAGGCGATGAGTGCTGTGTTGTCAGATGTGCAGAAGATGACCGGCAAGAAAGCCGTCTATATCACCCACTCGCAGGGTGGCCGCGTGGGTTGGCAGACCGATACGGAGAACATCGCTGCCATCGTGGCCATTGAACCAGGTTTTGCACCCATGGTGGGTTCGCCCGAATACCAGAAGTTCGTCGAGGCCAAGGTGCCGATGCTCTTCCTCTTCGGCGACAACATCATGAATGGTCCCGAGGACATCCAATCGACAGGTTTTTGGCAGATGGTGCTGAACCAATGCCGCGACTTTGCCGAACATTATAATCAAAACGGAGGTGATGCCACTGTCATCCATCTTCCCGACATGGGCATCAAAGGCAACAGCCACTTTATGTTCCAAGAAATGAACAATGTCGAGATTGCCGACATAGTGGCTGATTGGTTGAACAAACATAACTTGTAATAACGATGAAAAAGAAAATGATGATATTCGCCATCGCATTGACAATGGCCGCCTGTGGAACGCAATCCACTAAAGAAAACGCAAAAGAAATGAACACACTCACCTTTACTACCGAGCAGGCGGCCTTCATGTCGGCCATCGCCTGCAACGAGGCCAAAGCCGACTATACCGCCTTGGCCGAGGCCATCAACGGCGGCTTGGACGCCGGCTTGACGGTCAGCCAAATCAAGGAAGCCCTATCGCAACTCTATGCCTACACGGGATTTCCGCGTTCTTTGAATGCCCTTGGCACTTTGCAGAAGGTGTTGGAGCAACGCCAAAGCGAAGGCAAAACCACTGAAGAAGGTGTTGAGGCATCGCCGCTGCCGAGCAATTACAATGCTTTGGCACAAGGTACGGAAGTACAAACCAAACTTTCTGGACAACCTTTTAACTATGCGTTTTGTCCTGCCGAGGACTACTATCTGAAAGCCCATCTCTTCGGTGATATCTTCGCCCGCGACAACCTCACCCATGCCGACCGCGAACTCATCACCGTAAGTGCGTTGAGCGGCTTGGAAAACGTAATGCCGCAGTTGCAGGCACATGTGCGTGGCGCCTTGAATATGGGTGTCACAGAGGAGCAGTTGCGTGATATCCCAGTGGCTTTGAAAGCCGCAGGGTTGCAAGCCGAGGCTTTGCGTTGTGAGGCTGCCATCGCCGCCGCTGTCGACGGCAAGACCGATGTGGTATGTGCACAGTCACCCTGGCCCATTGGAGAACCCAACACCGCATACGCCCAGTATTTCATAGGCAACAGCTACCTAGCCGTCCTCGACCCCGCGAGCGGTCTCTGCAACGTCAGCTTTGAGCCTGGCTGCCGCAACAACTGGCATGTTCATCACGGTGCGGTGCAGATGTTGATTTGCGTGAGCGGTCGCGGTTGGTATCAGGAATGGGGCAAGGAAGCCATTCCGTTGGTGCCTGGCACCGTCATCGCCGTTCCCGAAGGCGTGAAGCACTGGCACGGCGCCGCCAAAGACAGCTGGATGCAGCACCTCACCTACCATGCCGATGCTAAGCCCGGCAACAGCAACGAGTGGCTGGAGCCTGTCAGCGATGAACAGTATGGCACTTTGAAATAATTGGACAAGGTACATAATACCAAATGAACAATCCGCAATTCAAGCAAAGCCTTGGGTTGCGGTTTTTTTGTACCTTTGCGGCAAAACAACAGCAATGAAGAAAGAGATTGATCCTAAAGAATCACCGCGCGGACGGGCGTTTGAGCTGTGGAAAACGGCTGGCATGCCGAAAGTGACGATAGTCAAAACCTTTAATGTCGGTAGACTGATCAAGGTCGCCAAACGAAACGGGATGAAGACGAACATGCTGATGTGCTGGTGTATCGGTCAAGCGGCCAGCGGCATTCAGGAGTTCTATACACTGCCTGCCGGAGAGCACTTATGGCAGTACGACCGTCTGGCAGTGATGACCGTCGTGAAGACCATGAACGGTGACGCCCACCTTTGTGACATCCCGTTTTCAGCGGATCTTCGCCAGTTCAACGAAGACTATTTGCGATTGACGCGCCAGGTTCACGAAACAAACGAAGACCACCTTCTAGGTGACGACTATATGGCTATTGACACCTCGGCCTTGGCAGAATGCGAGATTGACGGTGTGGTGAGTGTCTATTCCGAGCTGTTCACCAATCCTTTCTTGGCTTGGGGCAAATACCATCAAGGGCTGTTCAAAACGACCTTGCCCATCTCATTCCAGTTTCATCATGCCCAGATGGATGGCTTCGAAGCCGCCCGTTTCCTCAATGGCCTTCAGGAGGTGATCAATAAGCTAACAATGAGAGTCAATTAATATTTTGTGTAACTTTGCGCCATCGACAATTATGTCGCTAATGAAATAGTTAAATAAATACGATACAAATGAAAAATAATACGTTTTTAATAGAAAAGGAATCTATTTTGTATAAAAGACATAAATTGTTCTTGGGGATATACGTGGTTTTGTGTGCTCTTTTCGTTTTGTTTTCGGCTTCATGCAATGTAAAGATAGGAGAATGGGGTATTTTTGCTATTTGTTTTGTAAATGTCGTCGGAGCGCTAGACAAATGTAAAAGACTAAACAATGCTATAGTAAGGGAAAGGGTTTATAAGTCTACAGGAGGTATCCCCATCGGTCTTAAATCCAAAGACTATATGTCTATTCCCACAGTTTTGTTGTGTTTTGTAAATTATTGCATTATGTCGTGGACAATGCTGCTGGTGATAGAGCTTTTCTTTTATGGTGGCAATTGCAGAGATGCCATTTGGAAAGAAAGTGGTTTTAATATCATTTTATCTCTGATTGTTGGCTTTGCGACGTTCATTTATGGGAATTATCTAGTTTATCATTCTTCAAGTCTCTTTGATAAGGAACCGCCGCTGACTGACGTGGAAATCGAATTAAAAGAACGCAATAATGCTTCCGTTGGTTACGAGTCAAGAGGACAATCTACTTGGGATGCATATCATTATAGAAAGGAAAAAAGCAGTGTTCCTGACTATGTTTGGTTTATTCTCACTTTCACACTTATTGTACTCTTCTCAAGTGGCACATATCGCAAATACAACTCACACGACAATGAAAGGTATGATTATCTTGAATACTACGATGATGGAGAGGAATACCATGATTATTTCAATTAGAGATTTTGTTTTTGTAATCTTATTCCTGTCCTCATGCAACGACCCAAACCGCCAGTCGGGAAGCATCCATGGCCTGATGGCGCAAAGGGAGAGAATGGTTTATATTTGCACGGGCCCGATGTCGCAGTGCTACCATAGTGACCAAGATTGCTATGGTCTGCAACGCTGTTCGAAGACTATTGAGGCCATCAGCCTCACAGAGGCGATAAAGGATGGAAGAAGGCCATGTAAATACTGCCATTAAGCCTTTTGCGGAATTCTTAGTTCCAGCAGATTTACAATCTCTTAGCAAACCGCATTTACAAGCCTTGCAAAAGATAGACAAATTTGGAAAATGTTGAACAAAAAAGTTCAAAACCTTATAGACAAATGGCATTGAGCGGCTCGGGGGGACTGTTTTTGCGGAAAAAAAGGAAAAAAGTATGGAAAAGATAACCACAAAACAAAAATCCACTTTCACCTCACCATCCCAAAAATCACCTCAGGTGCGATGGTCATTTCGGTGACGGCACAAAGGCCTGCACCGATGTCCTTCAGGCTGGCGCCCAACAAATAGACTTTGTCGTCAATGATTAGGAAACGATCGTGGTTGCGGTGAGGTAGCTGGATGAATGCTATTTCGGGATATTGGGTGTTATGCTTCTTCAGGTCGGTCAGAAATTGCTCAGTATAACGGGTATGGATGGTCGCCGTCACTCCATCAGCCCGTTTTGTGAACATGGAAAGCACCCTGTCGTCAACGAAGTTGTCAATTAGGACAATCCTTTTACGGGCGCTCCGAACGAGGTCGGAGATGTAGGTCCATGCATCCCAGACACAGCCAGTTGCAAAAACCTGTTCAGGAAGCAACTTCGGAGAGTGTTCTTCTATCTTGTCAAGAATCAAATCGATTTTTTCGTCTGTCTCGATTTGGTGTTTCTCCAAATGCGCTATTCGCATCAAAACAGCTGCGTTCTGAATCATAAACCTCCGCATGGCAACGAAGGCATTCATAATTCTTATACTTACTTCTATGGCGATAGGACTATGTAGAACAGATGATAACTGTGCAATGCCTTGCTCCGTGAACACGTATGGAAGAGAAGGATTATATTTTAGCGAGCGTAGGTTATCGCAAATTGCGACAACCTCATCCCGTTCGGCTTCAGTTAACTGAAAA
>CACXQV010000077.1 GCA_902769875.1 uncultured Bacteroidia bacterium | reverse complement strand
TTATGCCTCTCCCCGCTCCCATGACCCGCTGAAGACAGACTCAAAAACGACCGATTATTGAAACAAATCACCACCGCTTTGGTGCGGTTGCCCTGGAAATAAAATGCTTTAATTCTCTGGAAATGATATTTTTTGTACCTTTGCAGAGGAATAAAATCGATATGGCATGAAAAATATCATCGGAAGAAAAAGAGAAATCGAAGAACTGGAACGATTGTATAACGCTGAAAATGCGGAGTTTGTAGCTGTTTATGGTCGGCGGCGTGTGGGCAAGACCTATTTGATAAAGGAAGTTTTCAAAGACAGATTTGCCTTTTGGCATACTGGATTGTCACCTTACGACCATGACAAGAAATTTCTGCTCCGTGACCAATTGCAAGCGTTTCTGTATTCGCTGCAAGATTTTGGATATGAAGGTCAAGCGTGTCCCAAATCTTGGCTTGAGGCTTTTCGGTGGTTGGAAAAACTGCTTGCATCCAAAGACGATGGAAGTCGGCAAGTGGTTTTCATTGACGAACTGCCGTGGATGGACACTGCGCGGTCGCGGTTCATCCCTGCCTTTGAGTATTTCTGGAACGGTTGGGCTTCAAAGCGCGACAATATTCTGCTGATTGTTTGCGGGTCGGCCACTTCTTGGATGGAAGACAACCTTATTAATAACAAAGGCGGCCTTTACAACAGACTGACTCGCGAGATAAAACTCAGTCCTTTCACTTTGGCTGAGTGCGAGGCTTATTTCCGAAACAAGGAAATGAATGTGAGCCGCTATGATGTGGCACAAGCCTATATGCTCTTTGGTGGTGTTCCGCATTACCTGAGCCTGTTTGAAAAGGGCTATAGTACGGCACAAAACATTGATCTTGTGCTGTTTGATGGAAACGCCAAACTGAGGAATGAATTTGACCGGTTGTTTGGTTCGCTATTCAAGAACGCCGACGACCACAAAAAAGTTGTTCGTCTGCTGGCGGGAAGACGAAGCGGCTACACGCGCAAGGAAATCCTTGAACTCACGGCCATTAAGGATGGTGGTGGGGCGAGTGAAATCCTCAAAGGATTGAAAGAGAGCGATTTCATCACATCTTATTATCCATTCGGTGACCGTAAGACCGAGCATTATCGACTGACCGACCATTTTTGTATGGCCTATCTTCAATTTCTTGATGGCAAAGACAAGCCAGACCCTCAGTTTTGGCAGAAGAACAATGCCTCGCCGCGCCTAAACGCATGGCGTGGCTTTGCCTTTGAGGAACTTTGTTTTGCCCATGTCGCCCAGATTAAACAAAAACTGGGGATTGCCAGTGTAAGTACGACTGAATCTTCTTGGGTAGTGGAATCGAGAGAGAGAAAACATCAAATAGATTTGCTCATAGACAGGGCCGACAATGTGATAAACCTTTGTGAAATAAAGTTTTACGGCAAGTCGTTCTCCATTGACGCGAAATATGGAGCTGAGTTGCGGGAACGAGTGCAAACCTTGATGGACAAAGTGCCGCAGAAAAAAAGCATCCACTTGACACTGATAGCCGCTTACGGGCTGAAGCCAAACGAAAACAGCGGACAAGTGCAGAGTGTGGTCAGTTTGGACGACTTGTTTTAAGTGGGCAAAAGCATTTGAAATACAGCAAAAACCATTCTTTTTTCTTCCTTTGGATGATTTTTCGGCTGTAACAACCAAATTATTCCTAATTTTGCAACGCTGTTTCCGTGAAAGGAAGCGGCAAACATAATGGAAAGACGTTGAACTGACGTTTTATCTGCGATCCTTGTGAATCTCGCAAATTCCAATCTCTCGCTCGATAAAACAGTGTTTGACGTTCATTGTTTCGTATATACCTATTTAGTATGTTCGAAGCGTGGGCATCAGCATTGTTTATCCTCGAGAGATGGGCAATGCGAGAGCCTACAAGGGTGGGATAAGCAATCGTTTCAGACTCCCGCGCTTTTTCTTTATGTTTCAGGGTAATAGACGATTATCATACGGCATTGGGAGCCTGCCGCAAACATAAAGGTCAAACGATGAAGAAATTCAAGATGAAACCTAAAGTGCTGTTGGCGATGGCTGTTTTGTCGTTGTTGCCCGTTGGCATGTCGGCCCAAGAAGGCATGTTCCGGCGCGGTGTTGCAGATGAGGCAAACAGCGGAAATGGCAACATCAACGGCCTAATGGGTAGGAGCGAGGGCACGGTTGGAGGCTACTTCACGGGTCAAGGCTTCGGAGTCACAAACGGCAACCTCACAGGCCAAGGTTTTGGTGTCACAAACGGCAACATTACGGGTCAAACATTTGGTACCCCGTTGGGAAGCGGATTGTTTTTTCTGCTTACGGCGGGCATCGGCTATTCAGCGTTAAAATCAAAGAAAACAAAACAGAATCAAAACAGAAAGGAAAAATGAACATGAAAAGATTTGGAACTATTGTGACGGCATTGTTGGTCTTGGTCGCCCTGACGCAATGCAAGAAAGAGGAACAGCCCGCGCCTGCAAACGGCAGTGAGGCCGTGACCATCACCCTCGACCTCAAAAGCAACGGAGGCACGAGGGTGGATGTGAACACAACGACGGGCGAGGTCACCTACCAAAACGGCGATGTGATTTATGTGGCCAGCGGTGGCCATTACATCGGCACGTTGACCTACAACGGAACCAATTTCACAGGCGGCATCACCGACCCCATCGTGGGCGAGCCGCTTCACTTCTATTTCTTGGGCAATGTTGCTCCCTCCGAAACCCTCGCGGCTGGCACTACAACGACCTGCTCGGTGGTCATTAGCGACCAAACGGAACATTTGCCCGTGATAGAATACGCCCCCTCCAACGAAAACTACGATTCAGGTGCAACGACCTACACGGCTATGTTGTTGAACAAATGTGCTTTGGTAAAGTTCAACGTGACCACGGCATCAGAGGCGGCCACTTGCATCACGGGAATGAAGAACAAAGTGACCGTGAATTTTGCAGAGAGCGCTTTGACACATAGCCAAGAAGGGAACGGCATTATCACCTTGCCCGCAGGCAGTGGCGAGAAATGGGCTATCCTTTTGCCGCAAGAAGCGGCCGAGGCAGGCGAAGACGGCACTGCCTATTCCGAAGACGGAGCATTTACGGGCACTCGCGGTGCTGTACCTACCATTACTGAGAACGGCTATCAAACCGCTGGAATTGAGGTGAGTGTTACGACTGAGGTTAATCCGGGCGAAGTTCCTGTTGGTGCCATTTGTGGCAAGTTTACCATAAACGCCAACGGTGACCAAGTGTATTTCTCGCAAGGCAACCTGCAATACCAAGCCAGCACCAACACATGGAAGTTTGCCGACAACCAATACGACTATGTTGGCAGCGACAACAGCAACATCTCATCCACCTACAGCGGCTGGATAGACTTGTTTGGCTGGGGTACAAGTGGATGGAATAGTGGAAACACTTATTACCATCCTTGGGATTCGAACAATTCCAGCGGATCAACGTACGGCCCTCCTGGACAATACGATCTGACAGGCTCGTATGCCAATGCGGATTGGGGCGTTTACAACCCGATAAGCAACTGCGGCAACCAGACGAACCAGTGGCGAACTCTTACCCAACCCGAATGGAAATATGTGTTCAACACAAGAACCACCACCTCGGGTATCCGCTATGCCAAGGCCAATGTGAACAATGTGAACGGCGTAATCTTACTGCCCGATGATTGGAGCAGCAGCATCTACAGCCTGAGCAGCACCAACAGCAGCGGTGCGAGCTTCAGCAGCAACACGCTGACCGCTTCACAGTGGAGCACCTTGGAACAAGCCGGTGCAGTCTTCCTGCCTGCTGCGGGCATCCGGACCTGGACTTCGGTCTACGTTAACGGTTTCGGCTACTACTGGTCGGCTTCGTACTACGATAGCGACTTCGCGTACTTCGTGTGCTTCAACGGTTCGAATCTCTACCCGTACTACTACGGCAACGCCCGATCCTGCGGTCTTAGTGTTCGTTTGGTCCAAGATTATAATCGGTAAAACGTTTGATTTTCAAAAGATAAAAGGCAAAATGGAGACCGAAATTAAGAAAAAAGGCATTGTCTTTAAGTCGTATTCTGAAGATGACGAAGAGTATCATGACATCCGAAAATTTTTCGAGTTAAAGGCGTCGGATCTTTTTGAACATGAGACTAAGAAACAGAGAGAAAAAGGCGAAGAAGAGAAAGAATCATACTGGGCATCAGGAAACCGCATTAATTACGGTTATTTTGATTATAATGGGAGGCATATCTGCTTCTTGGCGAATAATTCTTTCATCGGGATGATGAAAAGTCAATATATGCAGACCCTTTCTCGGTTTCCAGATAGTTTTGGGACACATAATGCTGCCGACATTGTTGATGCATTATACAAAAACAACGGCTTTGAGCGTACTGGATGGAGTAGGGAAAAGTATGTTGAAATAGCTCTGAAAGGAGATATTTGTTGTTATGTTGTGCAAAGGAAAAATGGCAAGTTTGATGATAGAGTGCTACGCATAGATTTATTCCGATTGTTTCAAAAAGATAAAGATAATCCAGACGTTTATGTATTTACTAGTGGATTATTCCATGCTTTGAAACATTTCCAAGTCGAAGGTAAAAGCCTGTCAACGGAAAAAGGATATGAAGTCGGTTCAATTGATGAAGTGGTTTTGATGTGTGTATTGGCTTTTTTCCAGCCGGAGAAACCCAATAGAAAAGACAACGTTGTTATGCACCTACCACTTCCGGATGGGAAATGCTTGGAGGCCGTGTTTTATCATGAGAAGGAGTCAAATGTATATACGATAACGTCATTGCATGTTACAGACCCCGATGATGTTAAATAATAGATAAAAGGACTTGACATTTTAGATAATTTTTCGTATTTTTGCGGCGTATTTTAAAACTATTTTTGAATGAAGAATAATTCGTAGGGTACAAGAAACGGTTGGTTGACCCGAAATGCCAGATTTCTCCTTCTGTTTTATTTCACCGTCGTCGGTTTTCAACAGGATATTCACTATCGCAAAATTGCGATATGTGAGCCATCGTTGGAAAATGCGATAGCTCTTGAATCATAGCGTTTTGCGTCAAGTTATGATTGGGGCAACGATGAAATCCATATCGTGCCGCCATAGGCCAAGTGCGTTGAACCAGCAAGATTTTCGGAATCATCAATTGCGGTAAGGGCAACGAAGGGAAATCCTAATGATCGATGGCAACGCTGTGGCGAAATTAGGTGTAGGTCTCCTCCCCAAAAGTGTATGGGTATTAACTGGAATTACTCAATTGCTTACAACTGAGAGGTCGTGCTCATTAATAAAATGGAAAAAGTATGGCGTCTTTAGAAAATTGGCTATATTTTTGCGGAAAAAAGAAATATGAACCTGGATTTAAAATTTAAATATATGAAAATCAAAGTTTTAACAATTCTTTTGACGTGCTGCGCTGCTTTTGGCTTGGCAGAGTTATCGTATAACACCATGAACGCGCCGCTTTCTGTCGAGTAGAAAATTGCTTATGAGTAGAGTGTTTACGAGTCTGCATACGACACTATGGAGTAGCAAAAGCGTGAAGAACGAGAGAAAAAGAAGAAGATCGTACAGTTTCAGCGCCAATAAAACTGTTTCGGTGGGCAACGCCGTTTGAAAAAGCTGGGGCGACTGAATTCAGCCGCCCTTTGTTTCCTCACTCGCCATCATCGGAGAGCAATATCCAACACTCCTATACGAGCAGGCTCACGATAGGGTTGGGAACCATTGCGGTCAAGAAGGCGAGAATCACCTCAGTGCAACTTTTTGCTCTTTCCTGCTAGGTCGCGTTTGCCTTGAGAAAGGGAATCGCTGCCCAGGCGAGCGAAATCAGCAGGCCAACCACGGGACCAACTACAGGGTTGGACAAACTGATAAAAGTGGCAATGACGGCGATGATTATGTCGGCACTCGCCTTGCCCATCTACTACTATTTATTCATAGCAAAAAAATTTCATGTTCTGTCGCACCATCCGACGGACAGAAAGTCGTTCACACGTTTGTGTGCAATTATTACACGGCACAAATTGTGCCATGTATTATTTCTTGAATTACAGCTCTTTGTTTTGACAAAATGACATTATATCGTTGCCATTTTGTCACGGGAGGACGGGTTAAGCCGTTTCTTTTCATATCATTTCCAGATTTGGTATCTCGGCAGCAGGCATACGCGGCAGATAGACAAGCCGCTATTGCAACATTTTGGAATGTGAGGCGGCGTATAGTTTGAGGATGAGCAGAAAGGAGAGAGTCGGGCTGCATACGGCACGAGATTAATCCATTTCTTGGCCGATAGACTGAAGGCCGAATACCGCGATGGATATGGGAAAAGAAATGCTTTCTTTGTATCAAAGCAATACCTCAAAGTTTGCTGATTTCTTCAACCGTTAGTCCTGTCCCTTTTGCGATAACCTCCAAATCCACGCCTATGGCTTTCAGTTTGCGGGCAGTTTCGAGGTTAGCTTCGGCTATGCCTTCGGCTTTTCCTTGGGCTATGCCTTCGGCCCTACCTTCAGCCTTTCCTTGGGCTATGCCTTCCGCTCTACCTTCCGCTCTACCTTCCGCTCTGCCTTTGGCCATCCCTTCTGCTCTACCTTTGGCCATCCCTTCCTCTAATCCTGCTGCCACGCCTTGCGCTTTGCCTTCTGTCCAGCCATCCAAATGTGCAGCAGCAAAGACGCTGTCTTGGTACATATAATTCTCCATCTGACGCTGATAGGCTTTCCGCTCCTCGCTGTCCATTTTCAGATACTGCAACTTCTTCCGAGCTTCCTGCAATCCTGGTGCCGTGGTGTCCTCCTTGATGTGGGCGTTCTTCAGGTAGTCGAGCCACTCCTCAAGTGGGGTCTTGGCAACGGCGTTGAACTCGTTCACTCGGATAAGGAAATATTCGGGGAAAATCTCTTCGGGGGTCCTCATTCGCAAGGCGTTCTCGTCTTTGGTCGTGATTTCCAAGATGTCGTTGGTGTGTACTCCTCGGAACGTAGTGGTGCCGTGGTAGAGGTAATCCTTGCCTTTGCCGAGGTCGAAATAGAGGATGTTGATGGAATAGACTTTCTTCACGTGGTCGTATTCCTTGCCTAATTCGATGTGTTCGGTGATGGTGCGCGCCACGCCATAGAGGATGCGCTCAAGGTAGTACAACTCGCGCGTCTGCTGTATCTCGACGATGATGATTTCGCCCTTGCTGTTCTTGGCTTTGATGTCAACGCGGTTGAACTTGTCCTGCGGGTCGTCTTGGTTGCTCTCGCTTTCCAGCAGTTCCACGATGTGGATAGGCTCGTTGAGGAGCACGGTAACCAAGCCTTCGAGCACGCCGAAGTTGGCCTTGTCGCGCAACATACGTTTCGCGGCCCAGTCGAATCTGATGAGTCTGTTGTCGTCCATCTTGGGGTTGTTTTTAGGATTGATACGGCAAAAATACAAAGATTTTCGTTTTGTCGCCTGTATTCCAACATTTTTTGGACTAAAACTTTGACTTGTTAAATCATTGTTTGGGCGTGTCTTCGGTTTGAAAAGAAGATTTCTTTCGGCTTTTCCCAAAAATCCCAACAAAAAATTCCAAACCCATCAATCTTTTTCCTATTTTTGTCCGTTTAATTCTTCCTAAAACTGACGAAAATCATAATACATTCAATATGAAGAAATTTCTATTTTTAATGGTCGCAGTGTTGCTGGTTGGGCGAATGACGGCTCAGGTCATCGACACGACCGACATCAATCAGAACGAAGTGCCGACGGTGATTCTGATGGATTCCGATTTCGAGGAGACATCCACCTCGGTCAACGATGCATCGACTTTGTTGAACTCGTCGCGCGACGTGTTCAACTCGATTGCGGCTTACAATTTCGGCTCGCTGCGCTATCGAGTGCGCGGCAACGACTCGAAGTACAGCGACGTGATGATCAACGGCATCCTGATGAATGACCCTGAGACGGGACGTCCCGTCTTCTCCAACTGGGGCGGACTGAACGACGCTTTCCGCAACTCGATTCTCGTTGAAGGCCTCGGCAGGACGGGTGCGGGCTTCGGAGGCCTCGGCGGACTGACGGCCTATTCGACACGCGCCTCCGAGTACCGCAAACAAATCTCGTTGAGTTATGCCTTCAGCAACCGTTCCTACAATCACCGCGTCATGGCCTCCATCGGCACAGGCGAGATGGGTAACGGCTGGTATATGATGGCTGCCGCAAGCGGTCGCTATGCGGGCAAGGGCTATACCGAAGGCACTTTCTATCAGGCCTACAGTTACTTCCTCTCCGTGGAGAAGAAAATCAACGACAAGCACAGCCTCGACCTCACCGTGTTTGGCGCACCCTCGCAACGCGGCGGTTCGGCTCCCGTGGTGCAAGAGATTTACGACCTCGTCGGCACGAACTATTATAACCCCAATTGGGGCTATCAGACGGTGGATGCCAACGGCAAGCAGGTCATTCGCAACTCGCGCGTGAGCACCTATCATCAGCCCATGGCGCAACTTACTTGGTATTGGACGCCCAACAAACGCACCGAGTTCAACACTTCGTTGTACTACTTCAGCGGTCCGGGCAGCCAGACTTCGCTCGAATGGGGTGAGGCCAAAGACCCACGTCCCGACTATTACAAGAACCTGCCAAGTTATTATGAAACCAACGCCCACAGCACAGCGGAAATAGAAAACCAGTTTGCCATTTGGATGAACCGCGACCCCAAGGTCACGCAAATCGACTGGGATGCCTTGTACAACGCTAATCGTAACCACCTCTTCACCGTGCAGAACGCCAATGGTCAAGAAGGCAATACGGTTACGGGCAAAGCCTCCAAGTACATCCTTGCGGAGCGCCACTACGACAAGCGCCAAATGGGCAACGCCACCTATTTCAAGCATGAGTTCCTGCCCAACTTGATCATGACGGGCGGCTTCTCGGTGAGTGCATCGCGGACGCATTACTACGAAAGCATCAACGACCTGCTTGGCGGCGATTATTACTATGATATTAATAAGTATGC
>CACXQV010000076.1 GCA_902769875.1 uncultured Bacteroidia bacterium | reverse complement strand
AAAAATTGAAAAATGATTTCATATTGTTGAATTGTTGATTGTTTAACTGTTGAATTGTTTGTTCGACAGGGGACTTAGAGACGCAAGACTGAGGGGCACTACCCTAACGCCTTTTACCGTCATGGCGGAGAAGCATCCGCCATCTCCTGTACGCGAAGACGACGCCCTCTCGTTCAGGAGATTGCGGGTCAAGCCCGCAATGACGTTTTGTGGTTGATTCTTGTGTCTCACAGTCGAGTGTCATTGTTCTAAATACGATATCCCTTTATAATAAGTTACAACACTATTCTTGATAAAGTATTGAAGCCCGGCATTCAATTGTTCGGCGAGGGCGTTGAGGTAATTGTTTGAGGCCGTTTGGTATTCGATGGACGAAATCAAGCCCTGCTCGAAACGCTTGGTGTTCAGCGTGAAGGCCTCCTGTTGCAATTCGGCGCGGGTGTCAGCTTGGCGCAGGGCATCGGCGCTGCCGTCGCGGTCGGCGATGGCGCGGCGCACCTCGGCCTCCACCGTTTGGAGCGTCTGCTCATAATCGGCTTGGGCGCGGTCGTAGGCATTCTTCCGCTTTGCGATGTTGGAATGTTTCGAGAGGCGGTCGAAAATGGGAATGCTCAATGAGAGTTGCACATACTCGCCGCCGTTGTTCTTCAATTGCTCGAGATACGGCGTGGGCACATAGCCCTCCATGCCCGGATAGGTGAAGAAACTCGATGACCAGCCACCATAGAGCGAGAGTCGAGGCAGCAACTGCCAGCGGGCTGTTTTCAATGCGAGGCGGGCGTTTTTCATCGTGCCTTCGGCCAAAACGACGGCGGGCATGTTGGTTTTGGCAAATTCCAACGTTTGTGTGATGTTTTCCGCCTGGTCTGTAGGGCTGTCGCATTGCGGCAGCCGCACTAACGAATCGTTGACGATGCGGATGCCATGATATGGCATCCCTACAGCATCCAAATCCACAATTTTCAATGGTTTTTCAATCGGCCAAAACATCACATCTTTTAGGGTGATGACGGCATTATTGAGGTTGTTCCGACAAAGGGTCAGTTGGTACTGGCGCTCGGCGAGGTCGCTCTGCATCTGCACCACATCGGCGTGGGATTTCTGTCCCAGTTGTTCCTGCCTTGTAGCCAACTGCACGGACTTTTCCGCTGTGGCCACCTGCGCTTGTAGGGCTTCCTGCATCTCGGTGTAATACAACACATTGCAGTAAGCCTCCATGGTGGCGAGACAGATCTGGTCTTCGGTTTGTTGCTCTTTGGTCAAGCCCATCATCTGTGCCGTCTTAGTGATTTTCAGGTTGTTGACCGCCTGAAATCCGTTGAAGAGGTTGATGCCCGCCGAGAGACTATAGCCGTTGTGGAACGAGGTCGTTCGGATATAGGTGTTGGTCTCGGGATCGATACTACGGCCAAAGTTGGAATAAGCGTAAGTGCTTCCTTCAATCGTAGGTGTAAAGGCCGCAAGGATGGCATCGCGGCGGTCGATTTGCGCATCGCGGTTGTCGGCTTGGGCAATGCGCATCTTCGTGGAGTGCTCCACGGCATAGCGCATACAGGCTTTGAGGTCCATGGTGACGGTGTCCTGAGCCTTGACGCTGGTCAAGGCTCCAACGGACATCATCAAAATGAAAAAGGTATGTTTAGCTTTCATCTTACATATAGTTTTCTACGTGCCAAACGAAAGCATATCGCGTGCCAAAAATGTAACTATTTGAAATTTAAAGATTTAAAATTTAAAGATTTGCCTCAATTGTAAAGATTCTTTACACCCACTGTAAAGTTATTTTACACTGCTTACTTAAACACCAAAGTGAACACCGTCATTTGGTTGTCGCTCTGCTCGAGATTCAAGATACCGTTGTGCCTCACCATAATCTGTCTCGAGAGACTCAAGCCGATACCTGTGCCGTTGGGCTTGGTGGTGTAGAACGGAACAAAGATTTCCTCGATTTGGCGCAATGGGATGGCCTTGCCATTGTTGGCCACACGGATGACGGTTTGGTCCTCCGAGTTCAAGTCTGCTATGATGCGGATAGAAGTGGCACCTGCCTGCACAGCGTTCTTAATCAAGTTGTTGAACACCTGCATGATTTGGCCTTCATCGACATAAATGAGCAAGTCAAGGGTCTTAGCTTGATAGGCCAAGGTGGCACCTTGTTCAGCAATTTTGGCTTTGTTGAGACGCATCACGCGGTCGATAAGTTCGTCCACCATCACGGCCTTACGAACGGGCGGTGCAACCTGGGTGATGCTGCGATACGACTCCACAAATCGAATCAAGTCTTTCGAGGATTCTGAAATCGTCTCCAAGCCCGCCTTTACGTCCAAGTCTTCTTCTTTGGAAAGCGCATCGCTCAGTGAGGCAATTGGCGCCACGGTATTCATGATTTCATGGGTAATCACGCGAAACAGCTTGCTCCACGAGGCGGACTCGTCCACCGCCGACCTACGCTCGAAGATACCACGAATGCGATTCAAGGCGCGGTTCAGCGACGACTTTTCCTGAAAACGGAAATTCAGCTCGCCGTCCTCCAAGGCATCCATCATGAATGACACTTTTTTTGTATCGTGTCGCCGCGTCAGCACAAAAGTGACCACAACGGATACCACTACTGCCACAACGATTATCGCTATCCAAATCCAGATGCTCATATCCCGTATTTCTTCAAACGACTATACAATGTCGGGCGACTGATTTTCAATGCCTTGGCCACCAATGAAAGGTTGCCGTTGTATTGTTTCATGGCTTGGCGAATCACCTTTTCCTCAGCATCTTCCAACGACTCGGCTTGCGGCACTATGTCTTCCATCAGTTCCGAGGCGCGGAGTTGGAGGTCGGCGGCACGGATCTGTTCCGCCTCGGAATAGATGACTGCCTTCTCGATGCAGCCTTGCAGTTCGCGGATGTTGCCGCTCCAACGGCAGCGTTTCAAGAGATTCATTGCCTCGTCGGAAAGGTCTTGTGCCTTGCGGTGGTATTTCTCGGCATATTGCTTGACGAACAATTCTGCCAAGGTGACGATTTCGTCGGGACGCTCGCGCAAGGGCGGCAGGTGCAGCGTGACCGTGTTGATGCGGTAGAACAAATCCTCCCGGAAACGACCTTCCTTGACCATCGACGCCAGGTCCATGTTGGTGGCACAAATCAAACGGATGTCGACGGGCACTGAAACCGTGTCGCCGACCTTAGTGATGTTGCGGTTTTGGATGACACGCAGCAGTTTGGCCTGTTGGCTTAGCGGCACATTGCCAATCTCATCAAGAAACAGTGTGGTGCCATTGGCCTGCTCAAACTTACCAATGTGGTCAGCATGGGCATCGGTAAAGGCGCCTTTCACATGGCCAAACATCTCGCTCTCGAACAAAGTATCTGTGATGGCTCCGATGTCCACGCCCACCATCGGCTTGGCAGCGCGATTGGAAAGGCGGTGTATCTCATTGGCCAGCACATCCTTACCCGTGCCATTCTCGCCCGTAATGAGCACGGTGGCATCGGTGGGAGCCACTTTCTCCACCATCTCGCGCAGTCGTTGCATCGCCTCGTTCTCGCCCCAGCGCATCGTGGGAGCAGGTTCGGCAATGGAGGCCTTCCCCGTGACCTTACGATGTTTCTTGCAAGCTTCTTCAAGGATACCCAACAGTTTGGCGTTGTCCCAAGGCTTCACCACGAAGTCGAAGGCACCTCGTTTCATGCCTTCCACGGCGAGGGCGATGTCGGCGTAGGCCGTGAAGAGCACCACCTCCACCTCGGGGAAGTCGCGTTTCAGTTCGGAGAGCCAAAAGAGGCCTTCGTTGCCCGTGTTGATGTCGGTCTCGAAGTTCATGTCGAGTAGCACCACATCGGGCTTGAAAGTCCGCATGGTCTCCATCAGCACTTTGGGCGAGGCGATAAGTTCCACCTCGGCGAAGCGCATGGGCAGCAATATCTTCAGTGCCGACCGGATGCCGGCGTTGTCGTCGACGACTAGGATTTTGGATTTGAGTTTACTCATGGCGGCAAAATTACCGAAAAAAAATTACCGAAAAAACATAATTTTCATCATCACTCCTTCTGCAACACGTCCATGGGGTTGGTCTTGGCGTTTTTCGCCTGCATAATAGGTGCTCATAACTGTTGATTGTTTAATTCTTTTGCCAAACGGTTGAGTCTGTCGGTGTCAATAGGTTCCAAAATGATTTCTTCGGGTTCGAGATCCAAGAGAAACTGCATATAATTCGGAAGCGTCAACAGAGAGCCTTCACGCCCAACGTTGAAGTCGCCGAACTTGATGGCATGGTACACATGATATTTGTCGGGATGCTTCAGTGCAGTTGAAAGACTCTTGGCCTTGGCAGTCTTGGCCTTGACTTCAACGGGAACACATTCCCCCTTGTAACCAATCAGGAAGTCCAATTCCATACCCGATTCCTTGCGATAGTAGTACAAAGCCTGCTCTTTCTTGTGAAGTGTATCAGCCATCAGGTTTTCAAAGATGGCACCTTTGAAGCATTTTTCTGAACGAATATTTTGCTTTTTACCCATTTTTCTGAACGAATAATTGACTTGTCGACCCGTTTTTCTGAACGAACCATCACTCCTTCTGCAACACATCCACAGGGTTGGTTCTCGCGGCCTTGAGGGTTTGCCAAAGCACCGAGAGGAAGGCCATCACAAGGGCGATGACGACTGCGACGACGAAAATCCAGCCGTAGTTTTCGAGTTTGACAATGAAACCTTCGAGGTAACGTTGCGCCGCCCACACCGCTATCGGGACGGCGATGACGCAAGCCACAGCCACCAAAACCATATATTCCTTCACGGTGCGCCACGTCTCGCTCTCAACGGTACCGCCAAACACCTTGCGCACGGCGATGTTCTTGGCGTTCTCGCCTGCGTAATAGGTGCTCATGGCGATAAGGCCAAGCAGAGAGATCAGCACGGCAAGCAGCATAAAAATCTCCAAAAGACGCATATTATTCTTGGCGGGTTTGAGCGCATCGCGGTAGAAATCGTCAATGAAACCATCGGCAAAAGGATCCACAAATTCACCATTGCGCCATTCATCGACCACCTCATGGATGGCTTTTCTCGCTTCCGCATGATCACCAATAATTTCCATCACAAAACCGCCATATTTGATGTCATCGGCTTTCATGATACTGATAATCTGATAATCTTCGTCTCCCACATTGCTTGTTGTCACTGGGAAATCACGAATCACACCAGCCACTTGGTCGCAGTTGGTCGTCCTTTCCCTTAAAACATCGATTTCGTGATCCTCATCGGTAAGTCCTGTGGCGGCAAAAGCCCGCTCACCAAACCATACTGTATTATAAAGCGGTGCCTGATAATCTTTAAGGATTTCAAAGTCAAGCATTTGGAAAGCAACGGTATCCATCATCAAATGCCGATACAAGATATTCTGTCCGTCACGAGTGAGGCTGTACTGTCCACCAATCATACACCCCGGCACGCCCCTACTTCGGCCAATCCGCTTCACACAAGGCAATTCTTCAAGTTTGTCAAACAAATCGGATTGCGGTTCGGAGGCGAACACCACCAAATAGTATTTGTCTTGGGTATTGCAGTTTTTCGGGCGGTTCAACGAGGTGCGGTATTGCGCCTCCATCACAATGGCCATTGCAATGAGAAAAACCGCTAAAGTGCTTTGGATGACGATGAATACCTTATTGAACACCATTTTCGTATTACGGCGGAAGGTACCTTTCACCACATCCATCGGCTGCACGCGACTGGCAAACAAAGCCGGAATGATGCCATTGAGCACGCCAACCACCACAATGACAGCCAAATAAGCCACAATGTACATAGGTTTCATCTGAATGGTAATCGGCACCTCAGGGGCGTTGAGCAAGGCATTGACCGAAGGTGCCAACAGATAGGCCAACAACAAGCCAAGGCCAAAACAAACCGCTGTAAATATCAGTGATTCAGAAATATATTTCCAAACGATTTCGCCTTTCTGCGCTCCGAGCAGTCGGCGGGTGGCCATCTCCTTGGCGCGTTTTCCCGTGAGGGCAAACGAGAGGTTGATGTAGTTGAATACCGCCGAAAGCAACAACAGCAGCCCGACGAGGGCCAAGAGCTTCAGCGTTTTGAGGTCGCCATGCTTCAATTGGTCATTCGGTTCGCCGAAGTCCTTGAAAAACAGATGGTCGAAGCGGGTCATGTCCAAGCGTTCGAAGAAAGCCTGGCCGTACATATCGGGATAAATCTCCTTGCACAACTGATCCACTTTGTCGTAAATCGCTTTTGGGTCGGCGTTTTCGGCGAATTTGACGAAAGTGATGGTCGAGCCGTAACGGTCGTAAGGCACGTCAAAAGCGGACTTGTTGAGGAAGTCGTGTTCGTTGACTATCACATCGGTAGGCGTGAACACCGTGTTACGGAAGTCCTCAATGATTCCGACAACCATATATTTATTGATGATAAAATCCAGTGTTTGACCGACTTTGATATCATGCTTCCGCGCAAAGCTCTCGCTGACAATGACATTCCCTGGCGCTTCAATGCCCTCAGGGCCGCCTTCAACGAATTTGAGGTAAGGAAACATCTTGAAGAAATCCTTGCCGACAGCGGTCATTGCGGCCTCAACCTCTTCATTGCCAAACATGATTGACGGCGCATTGGCCTCGATGCAATACCGCACGGCCATTTCCACTTCGGGCACGCGGTCGGCGACCTCGTCGGTGAAGGCGTAGGTCAAGCCGAGATAACCTGGCATTCCGAAGGTGTAGATGCTTTTTCGGTCGGGGCTTTCGCGCGTGATGCTGTACTGCTGCCACGCATAGCTGCCGATGATGATGACAAAGGCGAGGCTGACGGCAAGACCGATGGCCTCGATGATGGTATAGAGTTTGTTTCGGGAGAGGAATTTGATGTAACTTGACATATTGTTGAATTGTTGATTGTTTAACTGTTTAATCTTTGAAATGTTTTTCGGGATACACTTCGTGTAGAAATGCTTGCATTCGGCGAAGCCAAATCATTCAAAAATCTTATTTTCAAAATCTTATAAAATCTCTTTTCGTGTCCATATTCGATAATAATCGATTCTTGATAGATTTTTATTCCATTTTTGACAGATTTCTTGCGAAGCAATCCCATAATAGTCATTCCTTCTTCAAAGCCTCCGCCGGATTCGTCCGCGCCGCCTTCAAGGTCTGCCAAAGCACCGAGAGGAAAGCCATCAACATACCAAGGATGGCAGCCACGGCGATAATCCAACCGTAATGCTCAATGCGGTAGGCGAAGCGTTCCAAATAGCGGCCACAGAACCAAACGGCAAGCGGAATGCCGATGAGGACGGCAATGCCAACCAAAACCATGTAGTCCTTCACCGAGCGCCACAACTCGCCCTCCACCGTGCCGCCAAACACCTTGCGCACCGCGATGCTCTTGGTGCTTTGCTCGCTGTAATACGTGCTCATCGCGATAAGGCCAAGCAAGGAAATGAGCACCGAAAGCACCATAAACAGTTCGAGCAGGCGCATGGCCATTTTTGCAGGTCGAAGCAACAAGTTGTTAAGGTCCTGCACATAGCCGTTCTGTGCGGCTTCGACGACCATGCCGTTCTGTTCTTCGGAATAGGCACGGTAGGCTTGCATGATGGCTTTTTCGGTCTCTTTGTAATCGCCTGAAACATCAATCATTACGCCATTGCCCCAAGTCAAATCTTCCGCTCGTGCAATGATGACTGCCGAAAACTGGTTGGGTTCAGACGACGCAGCCGAGCGGGTTGGGATGTCTTCATAAACGCCGCCCACGGTCTCGGGTCGAGAGCCATTGATGCGCATGTGTCGGGGGTAATAATTCACCGTTGAGTCGTTCAAAGCGAGTTTTTCAGCCAAAGTCTTCGACATCCAGACCGAATTGGTTTTTGGTACGCCAAAATCTTCAACCACTTGCAAACCAAGCATATTGAAATAAGTTTCGTCACATAAGATGAGTTGCATGTTCACCTTTTCGCCATCGGGCGTGGTTACAGTGGTGCCCATATTCATCTGCCCGGCAAAACCGCGACCATAGCCTACTGCTTTCACATTCGGGATCTTCTCCAAACGGTCGATGAGCGGCACTATATCGGAATAGTCCTGCACCCACCATTGCAACGAATACAAGCCCTCCGAGCGCATGTTGGTGGGACGGTTCATCATGTGGCGCATCTGCACTTCCATCAGGATTGCCATGGCAATCAGGACGATGGTGATGGTGTTTTGGAACACGATGAACACCTTGCTGAACACCCTTTTAGTTTGAATCCGATAAGTGCCGCGCACGACATCAATTGGCTCGAAACGCGAGGCGATGGCCGCTGGCGCAATGCCTGCCAAACTACCCAACAGCATAATTGCAACAATATAAAACGTAACGATGCCCGTTGACCATTCGAAACGCAAAGGAACAAACTGCGCAAACGTCGCATCGATGCCAATTTCACCGCCCGAAACACCGTTCAGCAAACCGTTCATCATCGGGAGCAATGCGTATGCGAGCAACAACGCCAAACCGAAACACACCGCCGTAAACGCCACGGACTCAAGGATATATTTCATTACTATTTGACCTTTCGTGGCTCCATGAAGCCGCCTTGTGGCCATCTCCTTGGCGCGTTTTCCCGAAAGGGCCATGTTGAGGTTGACATAATTGAAAATGGCCGAAAGCAAGAGCAACAGCACCACCACTGCCAACATTTGCAACACCGACTTGTTACCTTTCTTGAACATCCATTGGTTTTCGGAGAAAAAGACTTCCGGCAAGGTGTAAATCGGCATTGAACTTCCAAAACCGGAACCATAATGCGGCAATCCTACAGCTTCCACTTTCTTCGCTAACGCCTTTCGATCAGTGCCCTCGTTCACTTTTATCAAGGTCACATATTGTCCGATGGAGCTGAACGGTTTTTGGTTACCTGAGGTATAGAGTTCGTTAAACTCAGGGTTGAGCAGCACATCGGCATACGGTATCAACGAGTTCGGGTCGTCCTTGAAGATGCTGCAGACCGT
>CACXQV010000075.1 GCA_902769875.1 uncultured Bacteroidia bacterium | reverse complement strand
GCCGAAGAACAGCATACCCAACAGCGGCAGGGCCGTGGGGCTGATGAAGGTGGTCAGGATGAGGCCGACGATGGGGAACATGATCTTTTCGGTCTTGTTGACCATACGCGGGGCACCCATCTTGATGAGGCGTTCTTCCTTGGTGGTCAGCAGGCGGATGATGGGCGGCTGAATCACGGGCACCAAAGCCATGTAGGAATAGGCTGCAATGGCGATAGGGCCGATGAGGTTGCGCGTGCCGTTCATGCCGTTGGCCAAACGCGACGAGAGGAAGATGGCGGTGGGACCGTCGGCACCACCGATGATGCCGATGGCACCGGCCTCACGCAGGTTGAAGCCGAGATACAAGGCACCGATGAAGGTGATGAACACACCCAACTGGGCGGCAGCACCGAGGATCATCAGTTTCGGGTTGGCGATGAGCGACGAGAAGTCGGTCATGGCGCCGATGCCCAAGAAAATCAAGGGCGGATACACACCCGAAGTCACGCCGAAATACAAGTAGTTCAGCACACTGCCTTTTTGGTAAAGACCTGTCTGGAGGTTCAGTTCGCCGCTTTGGAACACGCTGGTCATCAAGCCTTTCACGCTTTCGATGTCGTTGTTGACCAAGCCGTAGTCAGCCAAGTTCAGATGCTCGACCGACTTGATGGCTTCGCTCAAGACCATGTGCTTGTCGCCCGGATTGTCGCCAAAGACGGCCACCAACAAGGCTTTGGCCGTGTCCAAATCGAAATTGAGTGTGGCTGGATCTAATGCTTGTAGGTTGGCCATGGCATCGGCAAAAGTAACGCCGAAGCCTTGGAAGAAGGGAATGTTACCCACGATGATACCCGTGCCAATCGGGATGAGCAACATAGGTTCAAACTCAAAGCGGATGGCCAAGAAAATGAAGAGGATGCCCACCAAAATCATGATGATGTTGCCGATCTTGCAGTTGCGGAAGCCCGTAAGCAGCCAGAAGTTGTGCAAACCTTCACTCAGACGTTCTTTGGTAGTCATTTCCTTAACTTCCTCTTTCGCCACATGGGCTTTGACGTTCTTGTTTTCCAAAGCCGACACGCGCTGGTCGAGGTTCTGGATTTGCTGGCCCAATTCAGCCGACTTTTGCTGTTCGGCGACGATTGCGTCAGCCATTTCGGCCAACTGTGCATTGCTTTCCTGGGCGGTCATTTCGCTCACTTGCTCGGTCTTGGCGAGGTCGGCAACCCTTTTGGCGAACATCGGGTTGTTGACCACCACGAGGTTGAGCAGCATCAGGAGCACCAATGAGCCTATGATGACCGCAGGCTTTCTGTAGATACTTTTCTTGCTTAGCATGACCTTATCCGATTACGATTAAAGTATCACCTTGAAGCACATTGTCGCCCTGACGGCAGTTGATGGCGGTAATGGTGCCGTCAGCCTCGGCCAGCAGGTTGTTTTCCATCTTCATGGCTTCGTACATGAGGAGTTTGTCGCCTTTCTTGACGGTGTCACCCTGCTTGACGAAGATTTGCATGATGGTACCCGGAAGCGGAGCGGCCATCTTGTAGCCCGCGCCACCTGCGGCAGCTGCCGGCTTGGGAGCGGCGGCCTTGGCGGGGGCGCTTGCGGCGGGCTTGGCAGCCGGACGGGCCACGGGGGCAGCCACAGGCGCGGCCTGCTCTTCCATCTCCACTTGATATTCAGTGCCATTCACATTGACAGTGGCCATGTTGCCCTCAATGTTCTGGACTTCTACTTCGTATGGTTTCCCACTAATGGTGAATTTGAATTTTTTCATTGTTGTTCGATTTAACGTTTCCAGTGTCTAACTCCGTAATTTTTGTCATTCCAAGTGGTCTGATGCCGCTCGATGGTGATCACATTGCTCTCCTCGTCGTGAAGGTTGGTCGTGAGATACAAGGCCATGCCGATGGCGGCCTGCACCTCGGCGGGAATTTCGCCCTCGGCCAATTTGACCGTGGGCTTCACCGTCGCAGGCTTGATTTCCTTCACCTCGTTCTTCTTGGCGTCCTGCTTTGTGAAATAGGCAGCCACGCCACGGAAAAGGGTTGAAAGGATGAACAGTGCGATGATGACGATGAGGAATCCCGCAATGGTGACAATCCAGCCTTTGGTATACACCCAAGGCTCATGTGCCAATAATACTTGTATGTGTAACAGGTTCATCGCTTTAAAGATTTACGGTTACAGCGGGATGTTCGAATGTTTCTTCTCAGGGTTGGCGAGGCGCTTCGTTTCGAGCGTGCGCAGGGCACGGATGACACGGAAACGGGTGTTGCGCGGCTCGATCACATCGTCGATGTAGCCGAACTTGGCAGCCTCGTAGGGGTTGGCGAACTTCTTGCGATATTCCTCCTCCTTCTGGGCGACGAACTCGGCACGCTCTTCGGGGTTGGTGATTTCGGCGATTTTCTTGCCATCAAGCACCTCGACGGCGCCGCTGGCACCCATCACGGCGATTTCGGCGGTCGGCCAAGCGTAGTTCACGTCGTTGCGCAGCTGCTTGCAGCCCATCACGAGGTGGGAACCACCGTATGACTTGCGCAAGGTGACGGTCACTTTCGGCACGGTGGATTCGCCGTAGGCATAGAGCAACTTGGCGCCGTGGACGATGATGCCGTTGTATTCTTGGCCGGTGCCGGGCAGGAAGCCGGGAACGTCGACCAAGGTCACGATCGGAATGTTGAAAGCGTCGCAGAAGCGGACGAAACGGGCACCCTTGCGCGAAGCGTCGCAGTCCAACACGCCGGCGAAGAAGGCCGGGTTGTTGGCCACGATGCCCACCGACATGCCATCGAAGCGGGCAAAGCCGACGATGATGTTCTTGGCGTAGTTCTTGTGGATTTCGAGGAAGTCGCCGTTATCGACGATGGCCGTGATGATGTCGCCCACGTTGTAAGGCTTGTTCGGGTTGTCGGGGATGATTTGGTTGAGCGAATCCTCCAAGCGGTCGATGGGGTCGTTGCATTCCACGGTAGGAGCGTTCTCCATGTTGTTTTGCGGGATGAACGACATGAGCCTGCGTATGATTTCGAGGCCTTCCTCCTCGCTTTCGGCAGCGAAGTGGGCCACGCCCGACTTCTGGCTGTGGATGCGTGCGCCGCCGAGGTCGTCGGTCGAAACATCTTCGCCGATGACGGTCTTCACCACTTTAGGGCCGGTGAGGAACATGTAGCTGTTCGCATTGGTCATGATGATGAAGTCGGTGAGGGCAGGGGAGTAGACGGCACCGCCGGCGCAGGGGCCGAAGATGGCCGAGATCTGAGGGATGACACCCGAAGCGTTGATGTTGCGCTGGAAGATTTCAGCATAGCCGGCAAGGGAGCGCGAACCCTCTTGGATGCGGGCGCCGCCCGAGTCGCAGATGCCGATGACGGGAGCGCCAACCTTCATGGCTTGGTCCATCACCTTGCAGATTTTCAGCGACATGGTCTCACTCAAGGCACCGCCAAACACGGTGAAGTCTTGGGCGTAAACATAGACGACACGGCCGTCGATGGTGCCATGACCGGTGACGACGCCATCGCCGAGGTACTGTTGCTTGTCGAGACCGAAATCGACGGTGCGATGGGTCACGAACATGTCTGTCTCTTCGAAGCTGCCTTCGTCCAAAAGGATGGCGATGCGCTCGCGGGCAGTCATCTTACCTTTGGCATGCTGGGAGTCGATGCGCTTTTGGCCGCCGCCAAGACGGGCCTCGTTGCGTTTTTCCAGCAGTTCCTGGATCTTTTGTTCTATTAACATGGTATTGTGTGTTATGATTATTTCATTATTTGACTTCGGGACTACGAGACTTCGGGACTACGGGGCATTTATCCGTCTCGCAGTCTCGCAGACCCGTAGTCTCGCAGTCTTACTTATTCTTATCCTCGCAAAGTTCGGTCAGCACTCCGAAGGTCGATTTCGGGTGCAGGAAGGCGATGCTCAGGCCTTCGGCGCCCTTGCGCGGGGCTTGGTCGATAAGGCGGATGCCCAATTCCTTGGCCTCTTCGAGGTGGCCTTCGATGTTCTCGACGCAGAAGGCGATGTGGTGCATGCCGCCGCGTCCGTTGTTGTTCTCGATGAACTTGGCGATGGTGCTTTCGGGGCTGGTGGGCTCCAAAAGCTCGATTTTGGTCTGGCCGCAGCGCAAGAAAGCGGTCTTCACTTTTTGGTCGGCGACTTCTTCGATGGCGTAGCACTTGGTGCCAAGCAATTTTTCAAAGAAAGGAATGGACTCGTCCAAGCTCGTGACGGCGATTCCAATGTGTTCAATGTGAGATGGTTGCATAATTATTCGAATAATTTGATGTTAAAAAATACGTATTGTGAATTCACGGTGCAAAGGTACGATAATTTTTTGGGGAATGCAAAAGAAAAAGTTGAAGGAATTGGATTCTGATGAAATCTGCTTGGACAGGGGGGGGCATCGATATTGAAACAATGCAAACTTTCAGCAAATCAAAAAAACAGTCATAGTGCAAAGTAATAACAATTTTCGGGGGTATACAACCAAATTATTAAAGATTTCTCCATTAAATACACACAAAAATACCGAAAGCCGCATTAGCGGCTTTCGGTAAATAACAATACAATCTCCGTTTCAGAAACGCCAAAAAAGGTTGATGGCGTAGGTCGCTGCCGAATAATTGTATTTTGGCGCGTAGGTGGAGAAATCAAGCGTGAAATGTCTGCCAAAGTCAAAGGCAAGACCGTTTTTGCCTCCCCAATAGAAACCATTGTTATACGAATCGTATCCAAACATCAATGCGGTATGCGGATATACCTTGAAGAAGCTGGGGCCAATGGCGACACCAATTTCAGGAATGCCAAACACGCCAAATTGATTGATGGAGTTCTGATTGTTTTTCGAGGTAGGAACGAAATATCCGTGAGCCTCGCCTCCCAATGCAACCGAAACAAACGAATCAGGGTTGTAGTTGCGGAAACCACCCGTGAATCCTGCTCCAGTCCTGTCGCTGAAATTGGAAATCATTCCAATACCTGCGTATGGAACAGATCTCCTTTGTGCGGACGCACTGACGCAAATTGCAAAAACTGCAACTAAAATCAAGACAATTTTCCTCATATTATTTGTAAATTAAATTATTTCAATCACTTATGCACTTTCCTAACAAACTCTTCCACTTCAGGTACGCCACCCTGATAAACAAGATACCCATTGTAAGGCTCTCTCGGGGTGATTTCGCTGTTCACGGGGGTAAGCATGATGTTTTTCACTTCCTCGCGGTCGTGCGTTTGGCCCAAGGCCCAGCCTAATTTGATGTAGGCTGTCTCGGCAAGCATGTTCTGTGCAGGGATGATGCCACGGTCCATCAGGTCGCGACCAGTGTCGTAGACAAACATGTGGGCATAGCCCCAGATGGTCTGCACGGTCATGTATTGGTGTACGCCCTTGTCGGTGGCGCGTTGGATGGCGTCGAACATGCCACGGTTGACGTGACCCAAGCCCGTGCCGTCCCAAACGATGCCCTTGTAGCCGTTATCTACCAAAGCGTCAAGCACATCAGGCTTCATGCCGGGATAGTAATAGAGGATGGCCACGCGGTCGTCGAAGGTCGGGATGATCTTCACGTCGCGGTCGTTGCGGCGGTGATTGTAGACCTCCTTAATCGGCACCACACCACGTTTGCGGTCCACGGTGGCAACGGGCGTGTCGCCGATGGTGCGGAAGGTGCTGCGGTATGAGGAGTGCATTTTGCGGACGCGGGTGCCACGGTGCAAGAAGCCATATTCATCGGAAGTGGGACCAAACATGCAGACCATCACCTCGGCAATATCACCGTGACCGGCAGCGGTCATGGCATGCATCAGGTTCAAGGCGGCATCCGACGAGGGACGGTCGGACGAACGCTGCGAGCCGACCAAGACAATCGGCACAGGCAAGTTCTGGCACATGAAGGTCAAAGCGGCGGCGGTGTGGGCTAAGGTGTCGGTGCCATGGCCGATGACGATGCCGTCGATGCCGTTTTGGATTTCCTCGCCAATCTTCTTGGCCAGGGCGATGTATTCCTTGGGCGACATGTTCTCGGAGAACACGGCAAACACTTTCTCGGTGTCTAAGTTGCAGATGTCAGCCAGCTCTGGCACGGCGCCATACAACTCACCCGGCGAGAAGGCGGGAATCACAGCGCCCGTGCGGTAGTCGAGTCGTGAGGCAATGGTGCCACCCGTTCCGAGCAACTTCACATGCGGAAGTCCCTCGGTGTAAGGAAATTCCTTCTCCGGGATGTGGTAATTGGCTTTCTTGTAGTCGGTCTCGACCATACCCGTGATGGTGCTGATGTCGACGCCGATGTTGTAGCCCGTGTTGACCTTCATGACGATGTGTTGGTCGTCCTGGAAGGCGGCGCGAGGCAGGATTGTGCCTTTGAAGAGGCCGCCGGTGGTTTGGCACTCTGCCTGACTCCACACGCGGCAGTTGTATTTCTTGAGCACCTCAAGCGAGGCGCCCCAATATCCTTGGAAAAAATCTTCAGCCATATTCTTCGTTATTTGATGTTGTTAGCCAATTCTTTTATTTCGATGTTGCCCATCGCTTCCTTCATCTGACCCATAATCCAGTTCTGGCGGTCGAGGTCGCTGCATTTTTTCTTCTTTGGCGCAAAGCCGGCGCAGAGGTTGTCGAGCTTGGTCAAAAGGTCGTCTTTCGCAAAACGCTTGAAACCAATCTTTTCCAAAACCTGTTCCATTGGTAGCGAAGCGTCGTCGACCAACGAAGGAGCCATGTTCCAAGCAAGACGATAGTCCAAACCTTGTTCCTTCAGGAAGGCGAACAGATTATATAAGGTGTTGTCGTTGAACTTCGAAGCGGGGTTCTTGCCCAGCAAATGCTTCAGCCTCATTCCGACAAAACGACCAACAGTGCGACCGTCCACGCCGAGTTTTTCGACGACTTCAGCCATCACGGGGAACCAGTTTTTCGCGAAGATGTAACGGAAGCAGTCTTCCGGCACATTCCACTCCTTGAGTTTGTAATAGCGGTCGATGATTTCGGTGGGCAGTTCGGCACGCAAAGCCTTGATGAAGGCCGGGTCGAGCGGAATTGGAGCCGAGTCGGTGTCGGGGTACATACGGTCGGCACCGGGCAACACGCGCTCGAAGATGGTGATGCCGTTGCAGACGGCCTTGCGGGTCTCCTTCGGTACGCCGTCGAAGGCCATGAGGCAACGCTCTTCGATGGTCTCGATGGCGGTGGGCATATCTTCCTTCGGTCCCCAAACGAGGATGAGGGCGTCTTCGTCGGTGGCGTGGATGCGCTTGGCCAGTTTGTGCCATTGAGAATGGCTCAAAATGGGTTCAAACATCTCATCGTGGAGCATGTTGGGACGCTCGAGGCAGGCGATGACCTTCAGGCGGTCGGCGATTTCGTCGGCAAACATCTTTCCGGGTTGGGTGAAATGCGACAAAACGCCACGGAACTTCGGCAACTTGACGAGTTTCAAGGCACCGCCTTTGGCTTTGTTGTCGAGGATGGGCAAATAGTCAGTCGGGAACGACACGTCGGCCACTTCCACTTTCCAGCCTTCCTTGCCGATTTCGCGATTCAGCCTTTCTTGCAACTGAACCAACGACCACTGGCGGAAGCACTCATTATGAGAGAGTTCGGGAATCCATTTGGCGTGTTGTACACCCTTCAACTCGATGCGGGTGCCACCCGTGCAGCTCACGTTCACGTCTTGGCGGCCTGCGCCCATACCCGTGCGGACAAGTCCTGTGCTGCGGCCAAGGAAGCGGATGTATTCGCAAGTCTCGCGCAGCTCGTCGGGGTTCTTGCAGTCGGGATAGGTGACGGTTTCGATCAACGGCACGCCGAGGCGGTCGGTCTGATAAATACGGCGGTGGCCGATGTCGCTGATTTCGCGGCAGGCGTCCTCCTCGATGCTCAACTGAATCAGGCGGATGTCTTTCTTCGGCAGTTTCAACAGGCCTTCAACGCCCACGATGGCGGTGCGTTGGAAGCCCGTCGGGATGGAGCCGTCGAGGTATTGTTTGCGGGTGATGTGTACTTCGCCCACGATGTTCAGGTTGGAACGCAGGGCGATGATGATGGCGTTGTGCAAGGCCTCGCGGTTGATGGGGAACGGCGGGGTGTCGTCCACGTCGTAGGTGCAGGCAGTGCCGTTCTTGATGCGATAGACGATTTCCTTTTTCGTCTTGAACTCCATCAAGGCCGTGCCGTCATATTCGCCTAATTCCGAAAGAGTTGGGCGCATGTGGCGGATGAGTTCGGCATCGTAGTCGTCAAACTTGTTGAATTGTCCGGCGGGACAGTGGCAGAACAGTTTCTCTTTCGTTTTGATCTGTTGGTGCACTTCCAATCCCGACATGAAGCCTATGCGGTCATAGTCTTCTTGTGTGGCTTTCTTGCGCTCGACGTAGCCGGCCTGTTGCTTGGTCAGCTCGTAGTTGGCGCGTGGGTCAAAGTTGGTGCTCATTATTGATTGTTTAATTAACTTACGTTGAATCTTCGATTTGTTGATCGTTGAATTGTTTAATTGTTGTTCTTGCGAATTTGCAATTCGCGCTTCAAAAACAATCGGCTAAAATAGGAGTTTTTTGGATTGGTTTTGAAAAAATGGGAAAATGATTGCAAAAAATTCTCTAAGTCCGGCATTTTTCCCCTATCTCGTATGGGGCAAAAGGAAAAATGCTAATTTTGCAGCGGAAAAACTTCTTTCGCTATGCTACCTATGAGACTCTATACCGCCGGCATCGCCGATTTTGAACGTATCCGCCAAGATGGACGTATTTACATCGACAAGACCGACCTTATCTATAAACTGACGCACGAATCGCAATTCGTCTTCCTCAGCCGTCCGCGAAGGTTCGGGAAGTCATTGCTTTGCAGCACATTGAAGTACTACTTCCAAGGCCGCAAGGACTTGTTCGAAGGACTGGCCATTAGCAAGTTGGAAAAGGACTGGAAACAGCACCCCGTGCTGCATTTCGACATCAGTGCCTGCAAGAACAAGTGGGAGATGAAGCAGATTGTTGACGAGTTGCATAGTCAGTTGGATATGCACGAGCGACGCTACAAATGGGAAAAGACCGAAGGCTCGCCCGGCGAGCGCCTCAAGAAACTAATCCAGCAAGTGCACG
>CACXQV010000074.1 GCA_902769875.1 uncultured Bacteroidia bacterium | reverse complement strand
ACCGTGTCGATGGATTTGCATACCTTTTCGGCGATTTCCTTCATCGTATAACCTTGAGCCGAAAGCACCAAAACTTCCTTCTCTTCGGGCTTCAACTTGATTTCGTCTTGATCTATCCATTGATGCTCGGTCAAAGTATACACGCTGTATTGGCTGGTTCCCCAATGACGAAATTCAATGTGTCCAGCCTCCTTACGTGAGGAAAGTGACACCGTGCAAAGTGCCAGCCACACTTGTCCCAAATCATTCAGCACCAGCGGCGTGATTTTATGATTGATAAGCAGTTTCTTCCCACCTGAAAGGATATGGAAATCATACGACATCAAGCAATGTTTTTTTTCTTCGCGTGGCGTGGCATTGAAGGCCGAAAATCCTGCCTGATTAAGCTCTGTCAACATCGGAAGTTCGGCCTCAGGCACGTGGTTCAGATAAAAACCATAGCCCATCTCCATCACCTCTTTGGCAGAATGCCCGCAAAGAAATATCGGATTGTCAGATACATACAGAAATCTTTTCTTGAAGTAATCGATGATGTATATAGACTGGTAAGTCGTTTGCGCAAAGGCTTTAGCTGTTTCGATATATGGCTTGATTCGCAGGTAATCCGCCTCCGTGATGCTTTCCACGCGGTTTTTCTCGTTGAAAAAGTCTTCAATTTGGGTCATAATTGTTGCTTTCGTTTCGCAAAATTACAAAAAATGGCCATTCCTTACCCAAAATGGTAATTCTTCGCTCTTCAAACCATTATTACCCGTTTGGGTAACAATGCGGTCTGGGCGTTTGTCTTTCTTTGCAGCAAGAAAAATGAATGAATGTGTAACTAATTCGTGGCAAATCCGTATTACGTTCAAATTTCAAATCCTATTTTCAATGAAAAAAACATTTTTTATCCTCACTCTTTGCTTGATGGTGATGTTTGCCCAAGCGCAAAACATCAATGGAAGAATAATCGACGAAAACGACTATCCCTTGCCTTTCGCCAATGTGGTTTTATTGTCGTTGCCCGACTCAACATTTGTGCAAGGTGCTGTTTCAGATGTCAACGGACGGTTTTCCATTGAGGCAAAGCAGGCCCAAGGACTGCTGAAAGTTTCAAGCATCGGCTATGTTTCGCAATTCATTAACTGCCTTGGCGGAAATGTGGGCGACATCAAAATGATACCCGACCAACATCTTTTGAACGAAGTGGAAGTGACGGCTTCGCGACCAACTTACAAAATGACCTCCGAAGGCATTGCCACACAAGTGGAAAACTCCGTGCTGAGCAAGGCGGGAACAGCAGAAGATGTATTGGCCAAAATCCCTGGTTTGACCAAAAAGGGCGAAGGTTTTGAAGTGTTCGGCAAAGGTGCTCCGCTTATCTATATCAATGGGCGCGAGATACGCGATATGTCTGAACTCGACCAACTGAAATCAGAAGACATTAAGAATGTGGAAGTCATCACCAATCCGGGAGCGAGTTATGATGCTTCGGTGAAATGTGTGGTCAAGATACGCACCAAGCCCGTGCAAGGCGAAGGCTTCGGTTTTGACGTGCGTTCCTCTTACTATCAATCGGAAAACACCGACCTCGTAGAACAACTCAACTGGAATTATCGCCACAACAAATTAGATGTGTTCGGCACACTGCATTATTCCTTGACCAACATTCGCTGGCAAAGCATCACCACCACGATTGTACCCTCCGACACCTTATGGGAGCAACTGTTTATCCAAGACAATCGCATCAAAAGCCAAACCTCGCGAAATGTGATTGGTGCCAATTATGCTTTCGATGAGAACAATTCCATCGGCTTTCGCTACAACTTCACGCTTCGACCTGACAGAATACAAACACCTTGGTCGTCAAGCGACATTACCGCCAATGGTCAGTATTTCGACCAAATGGAAAACACGGTCGATGGCAGAACGACTTATCAGCAGCCTGGACACGCGATAAATGCTTATTACAGAGGCAAAATCGGTGAAGCTGAAATCAATTTCAACACCGACTTTTTGAGCAACGACAGCCACGAATACGCCCTTTTCAACGAACAAAGCGACAGTCAGGAAAGCCGCATCTTCACCTCTGAAAACATCGTGAAGAATCAACTTTTCGCCTCAAAACTCACGGTCGATTATCCGCTTTTCGGTGGTAATCTGACGGCTGGCGCGGAATATACCAACACCCACCGCAACGACGACTACATTCAGCCCGAAAACTATGTGCCGACTTCCTTCGCCAAGTTGGAAGAATCGAACATTGCGCCTTTTGTGGAATACAGCCGTGAAACACCCATTGGACAACTTTCAGCAGGCCTGCGCTACGAATGGGTGAAGTTCGACTATTTTGAAAACGGCCTCCACATCGATGAGCAAAGTCGCAATTTCGGCAACTTTTTCCCCAGTCTCTCTTTCGCCACACAAATCGATCAAGTTCAACTGCAATTGAGTTATGCCGCCAAGACTCGCCGCCCCACTTATAATCAATTGAGTAACAATATGAGTTACGGCAACCGCTTCTTGATGCAGACAGGTAATCCCTCTTTGAAGCACGAATATGTACACGACCTCACTTTGACGGGACTTTGGAAGTTTCTGCAATGTTCGATGAATTACAACGACCGCAAAGATGCTATCATTATGTGGTCCAAGCCTTTGGAGGGGCATAGTAGCGTCACGGTCATCACGCAAACAAACATCCCATCTCTGAAAAGCGTTTCGGCAATGGTGGCTGTGGCTCCGAAATTCGGAATTTGGTCGCCTCAACTTACTGTCGCAATGGAAAAGCAATGGTTCACACTGCATACTTCCACTGGCGATTACGAATTGAACCGACCTGTATTTCAATTTAGTATGGCTAACAGTTTTGAATTCGGTCACGGTTGGGTGGCTTCCATCGATGGTTGGCTAACCACCATCGGCGACCAAGAAAACGGTTCGTTTACTGGAAATACTGGGTCGCTGAACGTAAGCCTCACCAAGACCTTCTTTGACGACCGACTTTCCATCCGCTTGCGAGGTTACGACTTGCTTGGAACCGAAAAGAACAAAATGCTCTCATACTTTGACGGCATCCAAACCAAGCAAATTGGCTGGAGCGACAGCCGCGAGTTTGGTCTCACCATACGCTACAAGTTCAACACCACGCGCAGCAAGTACAAAGGCACTGGGGCGGGAAATGCGGAGAAGAATAGGTTATAAAATAAAAATACTTGCGACCAATAAATAAAATATCTAATTTTGCAGGGCAAAACACACCAATTGTATGCAAACCACAACGACAAATATAAATCAAACCAACACAACCACCTCTTTTCGCCAAAAGAAAAAGGTTTATCCCAAAACCTTGAAAGGTTGTTTCTCTTTCGAAGAGTTCCAAGACTTGTTGAACGAGAAAATTAGAAAGCATTATGAAGAGGTATGAAATCCAGATTCGTAATGTGGTAAAGAAAGACATTGACCAAATCAAGGATTTCATTGTCGAAAAAAACAGCCGCGAACACGCCGAGCGTTACGCGGCTGAACTTTATGCTGAAATGCTTTCATTGACTTTTCTTGCGGATAGCATAAAGGTTACCGAGTGGAAAATTGCCAAGAAATACAGCAAAAGCAAAAGAGAAAAAGTGCTTGTGACCCACAACAAAAAATGGAGCATCTTCTTTCATACTTATAGAGATAAAGTAATCATTGACAAGATTTTGGCCTCAAAACTCATCAAAGAATAACAATGACCCGCTACCCCGTAAAAATACTGATGGCTTTTGCCTGCACCTTCGAGCCGGAGGGCGACGAATTCTTCGAATGGCTGATGCGCAACGGCTACCCCGAACTGGGTGCCCTGAGCCAGACCATACAAGGCGACACCAAGGCCAAGGACTGGCTGATGGAGCACGGTTTCCCCCAACTCGCGGCCATCGACAGCGCCATCGACAAGGAACCCAAAGCCGAGGAATGGCTCGCCAAAAACCATTTCGAAGTCGATTTGGCCTTCGCAAAAGCCGTCAATCGCGACGACGATGCCACCAATTGGCTCGAAAAAAAAGAGCTCCAAATCTTCATCGTCATCGCCGACAAGATTCGCAAATATCTGGACGACAAATATTTAAATTTCCATAAAATCCATTTTTAAAATCAAGAAAAAAAAATGCTCCACATAAAGGAAAAAATCCTAACTTTGCCGCCACAGAGAAAAGCAAATAATTAGAAAATCATACGAAAATGAAAAAAGGATTATCCATCGTCATCAACATCGCACTTTTTGCAGTCATCGTGCTTTTAGCCCTGCAAGTCGTCAAGAGCATCCAGGCTCCCATCAAGTTCAGCAACGAGCAGAAAATGCGTGAAACCCAAGTCGTTGAACGCCTCATCGACATCCGTAACGCAGAGGTGCTTTACAAGAACGCCAACAGCCAGTACACCAACAGCTTCGACTCGCTGATCATGTTCTGCCAAACCGCCGAAATCCCGATCGTGAAGATTGTTCCTGACCCTGATGACACGACCTTTACCCGCACCATCAACGACACCCTCGGTTTCGTGAAGGTGATGGACTCCATCAGAGGCAAGAGAAACAGCTTCAACATCAACGACATCAAGTTTGTGCCCTTCAGCCAACCTCAGCAGCAGTTTGAACTCGAAGCCGGTTTGATCAAGCGTAACGGCATCGACATCCCCGTGTTTGAGGCACGCACGCCCTACGAGGTCTATCTCGCCAATCCAGGCGCCTCCTTCAGCGAGAAGGAATGGAACCAACGCCGCGACAACGCCAAGGCCGAAAGGGAAAGCATCAACCGCTATGCCGGCCTGAAAGTCGGCTCAATGGAAGAAGCCACCACCGACGGCAACTGGGAGAAACTCTAAACCGTTAGGATGAATGGCGGCATCATTGAATCCCCATATCTCGCAATACAGCGAGACGTTTGATGCCGAGAAGTCATCGCAATACAGAATGGCCATCCAATTCTCGTTGGGTGGTCTTTCTTTTGCCCTTCTCGACAGTACCACAAATAACCTCGTTGGCTTGGAATTCCACCAATCAGACCATCCGACCGGCAGCGACGACTTGTTCGGCACCTTGGAGCGCGCCTTGGCCTCGAAAGGGATGGGCAACCAAGTCTTCCAATCGGTTTCGTGCCTCTTCGACAACCGTTTCTGCACTCTCGTCCCAGAGCCTTTGTTCAACGAAGCCGACAAGGCAAAATACTTGGAATTCACTTTCCAAATACCCGAAGGCTATGCCGTCCATTCCGATAAGATTGAAAAAGCGGGATGCCGCAACGTGTATGCCTACCAAAAAACTCTGAAAAACAAGGTGTTGTCCAAATGGGAAAACGCCCAATTCATGCACACGAGCACACTTTTCATCAACAAGATGATGGAAAGCCAAACCACGACGGGCGTTTATGTCAACGTGCGCAACCACGATTTCGATATGGCCGCCATCAAAGAGGGGAAGCTGCATTTCTTCAACAATTTCAGGTTCAACACCAAGGAAGACTTCGCCTATTTCCTGCTCTTCGCGATGGAACAAAACGGGATTTCGGGGCAAGACACTCCCGTCTGCTTTTCAGGCCTAATCCGCCCCGACTCCGAGACCATCGACCTTTGCGAACATTATATCAAAGACCTGCATTTCGTGGAAGCTCCTGAAACGCTCGCCCACAGCCAAACCTTCAAGGAAGTGCCATTCCAATACTATTGCATTCATTATCAAACTTTAAGACACGGAACGAGAGCCAAGTAGTTTCGGGTCAAAAACTGAAAAAATGAGAATCATAAGAGGAAGATACCAACGGCGGCAGATTACCGCACCAAGCAATTTGCCCGTGCGCCCCACCACCGATATGGCCAAAGAGAGCCTGTTCAACATCATCGAGAACCACTTCGACCTCGAAGAAACCGAAGCGATGGATTTGTTTGCCGGTACGGGCAACATTTCCTACGAATTGGTCTCAAGAGGATGCCCCAAGGTGGTGGCCGTCGACCAAGACTTTGGCTGCGTGAAGTTCATCCGCGACACGGCCAACAAGCTGAATATGAAAGAGTTGCTCGTCATCCGCTCCGACGTGTACCGTTTCTTGGACAAACATAAGATGCAATACGACCTCATTTTTGCCGACCCGCCTTACGACTGCCAACATTACGAGGCCTTGGTGAACCTCGTTTTCGACAACAACCTGCTGCGCGAAGGCGGAATGTTCATCCTCGAACACGACAAAAAACAGAGCTTTGAGGAGCATCCGCACTTTATGGAGCAAAGGCATTACGGCAAAGTGAATTTCAGCTTCTTCGCACAAACCATCGAGGAAGAGGAATCGGAAGAATAACGATTATCGCACGCAGAAATCGCAGAACTATGGGAAGCGCAATGCGACGCTAAACTTGCCTCCTACAGGTTCTGCGGATTCAGCGTATTCTGCGTGAAAGAAAACTGCGTGAAAATCAAATATACCCGAAGCGTTTCCTGACGATTTCCTTCTCTTCGTCGCTGCTGTCGCGGAAAAGCGGCATAACCTCATCTTCGGGAAAATCGGTGAAGGTGAGGAAAAGAAGCGCGTCGAGGGTGTCGTTGAAATCGGGGTCGACATTGAAACAGAGGAACTTGGCGTTCAGTTTCAGGTATTTCTTGAACAGCGTGGGCAAACGGTTCGTGCCGTTGCTCAGGCGGAACATAAACTTATCGAACTTGTCGACAGTGTCCATATTGTTGCGCATCAGCACGTCGGCATCCACTTTCAGGAAATCGGGATGGAAAGGCGTGACGGGCTTGGCCATGTGCGCCAACTCGTCTCCAACAGGATGCTTTTCAGCAACGTATTTGACAATCATGCTTTGGTAGAACTTCGGCATCCACGCGCTGATGCTCACGGGGCCAATGAAATGGCGGATGTCGGGATAACGCACCACCACATCGGAGAGGCCACGGAGCAGCAACATCAGCGGCAACACCTCTTTTTGATACTCCAGAGGAACGAAAGAACGCCCCAACTCGATGGTGTGGGCCAGATGGTCGGTGAAAGTCTCGTCAATATTCACCAAAGTGCTGACATAGAAACCTTTGATGCCAAACTTCGGAACAATCTCACTGCCAATGCCCAAACGATAACAGCCCGCTATCTGTTGCTTGGTAGTGTCCCACAAAATCAAGTGTTTGAAATGTCCATCAAACTCATCTTGGTCGAGGCTCTTGCCCGTGCCCTCGCCGATGGCGCGGAAGGTTTCCTCACGCAAACGGGCTATCTCGTGCATCAAATTCGGAATATCCTCGTAGTCAGCAAGATAGCAATCAAAGTCAGAAGCGGAATAGAGGAACGACTTTTCGCGGATGGCGTTCAGTTCGGCTTGCATCAACGAGAGGTCGGAAGGGCCGTCTATTTCGTCCAATTTCTGCGTTTTCTTCTCAGTGAGTGGCATCGCGATATTGGCCTCAAGTGCATAGGAACGGCTGCGCAGATATGCCGCCAAATCAGCAGGTTTCTCATACTGTGCCACTTCGGAGGGCAGGATGGGCTTCCCGATTTGAAGGTTGAAACGGGTCCCTTCCTTGTTGGCCAATTCGCGCGTCAGGCGAGCCGTGCCCATCATGCTGTGGATTTTGTCGACAGCATAAAACAGCTTCGAGTTCCGGCCTTCCCAAAAAACGGGAATCACCGGCACGCCGGCATTCTTGATGATTCGGGCTATCGAAGTGCTCCAAGGCAGGTCTTCGGGATAGTCATGGCCATGGTAGCGCGACACCTCCCCCGCCGGAAAAACGCCCAAGCCCTTGCCGTCGGCAATATGCTGGATGGCGCCCTTGATGCCGCCTACGCTGCTCTTCCATTCGGGATTTTTCTCGAAAGGATTGACGGCAAAGAAGTTCTCCTTCAGGTTCGGGATGTGCGAAAGGATGAAGTTGGCCATGATCTTGAAATCGGGGCGCACCTTGGCGATAGCACTCAAAAGCATCACGCCCTCGATGCCGCCAAAAGGATGGTTGCTGACCACCACAAAACCTCCTGTCTTGGGAATGTTTTCCAACTGGTCGGGAGCTATATCCATAGAAATGTGCATATTCTCCAACAGGTGGTCGGCAAACTCACGGCCTTGATAATCAGCAGCTCCATCGAACAAGCGGTTGATTTTGCCCAAGCCAAGAAAGCCATAGGCCAAACCCGCGACGCAAGTGCCGAAGAATCCCTTAAGACCGAGCGCACCCTTAATATCCGAATTCGTTACTACCTTTCGCATATTATTTGTCGCATATTAATTGACGAATTGCAAAAATACGGTTTTTATCAATCGTTTGTACAAAATGGCCATAAAAAACTATCGCACCAACTTCCCGATTTTCCTGACACCAGTTTTATCCACACCTTCAATGAAGTAAACGCCGGCAGCCCAACCCGAAACGTCAAGATAGACAATGGATTGATTACCAACATCAAAACTGTTTACCAATTGACCTTTCGCATCGAAAACCGCTACCCTCTCAATGCCCTCCGTTTCGATGGAAACCGAATTGGAGGCCGGAACGGGATAGATGGGCAACACATCCGATGCAGTCGGTTGTTCGATGATATGGGTCGGGTCGTAGCCGTCGTTGCCATCGGTGAGCCATTCGAGAGTGAAGTTGTAGAACACGAGAGAATAGCCCGAAGCGCCAGGATACGCCTCCTCGACATAGAGCCCAATGGTGCCGTCGGGAAGGATGCAAAGCGAAGAATAGGCCGCACTGTAAGGCACGATGCACTTGCTTGTTGGCCAAGTGGCGCCCTCGTCGTAACTCAGGTAGACCGTCACCTTCTCGCGTGCCGTTCCGTAAGGCAAGGAATGGAGCAGACGATTCCTGTCATCACCTTGATTGACAGAAGTATACCGAATCATATCGCCATTGCAAGCAGGAGCCACAAGATCGTACCATGTGGAGGTTGTGGGGTGCCAAGTTTCGCCACCATCTTCCGAGATGTTATACCATCGGTTGCCGCCATGGCGGATGCTCATCAAGATGCGGCCATCGGCGAGTTCGGTCACCTTGGCCTCGTCGCCACCCACCGAGGCACGACCTGACACTTGCCAAGTTTGGCCGTTGTCGTCGGAATAGACAGCATAGTTGTTCAACGACTGCGCCGAGCCTTCGCGAATGGCAGCCACAAACATGATGCGACCCGTGGAAGTGCGCAGCCCATTGCCCGAACCAAAGAACGAAGCCCGCCAAGTTTGATGTTCGGGAACGATGCAGTTGGCGCCAAAGATGAAGTCGGTGATGTCTTCTGGCGTAGTCCAAGTCTGGCCGTTGTCGTAACTTCTTGCCATATAGGATCGTATGGGGTTTGTCGGAGTGGAGTTCCACAGCCCTTGGC
>CACXQV010000073.1 GCA_902769875.1 uncultured Bacteroidia bacterium | reverse complement strand
ATGGACCGGCCGCCTCAAGGCGGCCGCCTTCCCGCGACGCCGCCTCACGACGACGCCGTCTCTTGTGCTGGCCTCAGACTTTCAAAGAGCTTCGCTTCCAAACCTCCCTCGTGCCGTCCCCGTTTCCTGTCCGAAAGCGGGTGCAAAAGTACGGCTTTTTCCGTTGCCCGCAACACTTTTTTCAAACTTTTTTTCAAGAAACCTGCATCGCATTGGGCTACAGCGAAATAAAAATGCGGTTTTTTCCGGGCAGGCCTCGGAAAACAGGCCTGTTCCGGGGCGGGAAGGCCGTTCCAGACCGCCTCCGAGGCCCAAAAAGGCGGGTTCAGGGGGCGGGAAGGCCGTTCCAGACCGCCTCCGAGGCCCAAAAAGGCGGGTTCAGGGAACGACCTGGAGGACGAACAACGCTCGGACGGCAGGCGCGGAAAAGACACATAGCGGCACACTCCTTATTAATATACGCGCATACATCACACAAAAAAAGCATACGTCCGTGAAACAAAAAACGAACCTCCAACCATCATTCCCAACTCATAACTCAAGTTTAGCATATCCATACGAGATAAAAAAGTTTGTTTTACCGACGGCAAATCCCTACGGGATTAGTCGAAAACAACAGAATGGCATCCCATAGGGATGCGCATTCGGTAAAACAAGACAATCGGACAACAACATCCCATCGGGATGCGCCGCAACTTGCAGAACTTGAACTAATAATTATATCCTTTGCCCATCTTCATCTTCTCCGTTGGATAATGACCAAGGTAGACCAAGCCAAGGTTGCCGTCGATGGCGATTTCGTCCCCCATCTTCAGCGGATGGCCATTCAGTTGGCCGAATTCATCGTTTACGTCAACTTCAAGGCCCTCACAGCTGACCACACAGACCTTGCCGAGACGCACTGCCGTCACAGCAGCGTGCGAGGTGGCTCCGCCACGCGCCGTCAGCAGGCCATCGCAGTCGAAAATCATGCCGATGTCTTGGGGAACCGTGTCGGGACGCACCAAAATAATCTGGCTTTCAGGATATTGCTCTCGCAACGCCTTGATTTGGCTTTCGTTGAAAGCCGCCAAACCGTTCATCGCGCCGCCGCCAATGCCCATACCGTGCCCCAACTGTTTCATTTCGTCGGGCGACTGCACGAAAGCAATCTTTTCCTCCTCCGCCTTCAGGTCTTGGTCGCGGATTTGAAGGATTCTGAAGTCCTCGGGCTTGTCGGATTCGAAGGTGAACTCCATCTCCTGCGGGCTGTAGCCGAGGTGTTCGGTGAGCTCGACGGCGATGGAAAAAATCTTCTTGTAGATGTCGGGCAACAGGGTTTGCATCGAAGGCCCTTCCAATCCGGCGGTCTTGCGCTGCGTTTCGCCAATCGGCAGCGGCTTGACCAACCCGCCCACGATGTCCTCGCCTTGGCTACGCATGGTGAAATCGCCGTAAAGGTGTACGCCCGGACGCTCACGTTGCGGGTTTTGGGTGAACACCACGCCCGAGCCTGAAACCTCGCTGCGGTTGCCAAAAATCATCTGTTGCACGATGACCGCCGTGCCCCAGTTTTCGGAGATGCCCAAATGACGGCGATAGGCCAAGGCACGCTCAGAGTTCCACGACTCGATGACCATATTGACGCACTCTATCAACTGCTTGAACGAATCTTGTTCAAAATACACATCGTGGTCGGCAAGGATGCGCTTGTAGGATTGCGCCACCTCGCGCATTTGGCCGATGCTGAAGTCGGCCTTCATCTTCACGTTGTTTTTCTGCTTGAAAGCATTGATTTCGTCGTCGAATACATCGCGCTCGATGCCTTTGGCCATGCCCCAGCTTTGCAAGAAACGGCGATAGGAATCCCAAACCGCCCAAGCAATGCTTTTGTCTCGCGCAATGGCTTCGGTGATTTCGTCGTTCAGGCCCACATTCAAGAAAGTGTCCATCGCGCCGGGCATGGAAATGGCCGTGCCCGACCGCACCGAAACGAGCAACGGGTCGTTGGGCTGACCGAACTTGCGCCCCGTGATGCGTTCCAACTCCTCGATGTGCTTGCGAATCATGCCGTGGATTTCGGTGCGCAGTTCGGGGATGGTGTTGATGGTCCCGTTGCGGCGGAAAGTCTCGGTGGTGATGACAAAACCCGGAGGCACAGGCATCCCATGCAAATAAAGGTTTTTCAAATGGTAAGCCTTGTTGCCGATAAACACTTGGTTGTCCATCTGTGGCGTCACCTGCCAGAAGGGGCAAATCAGCATTTCGGAGTTGTAGGTCATGATGTCGCTGATGAGTTTCTCGTTCAGCGTTGATTCCATGGTGCGCAACGAGGTGAGGATGCGGCCTATGAAATTATCCAAAGGCTGCATCAGGAAGGCATCGGAAAGCAAGTCGCGATGGAATTCCTCAGATTTTTGGCTGACCAAAGCCACAGTTTCGCGCTCGCTGAGTTTGCCTTCGGGGTCAAAGAGTTGCGGGATGACGATTTTCAGCGGATATTCATACGACTTCAGGAAATACTTGATGATGATGCGTCGCACGTCCTCGGCGATAAACTGGAAAATGTTGATATACTGGCCGAAAGAGAAACTCCGCGAAGTCAGTGAATAGCGCAGCATATCCAATTTCGAGTTGAAACTTTGGTTGGTGATGCCGTCCAATTCGAGACCGTTGCGGAAGTATTCGAGAATTCTATATATCTGATTCAGTGTGCGTTCCGAAATGTATTCGAGATTGATGCTTTGCACCACCTTTTCCATGAGTTGGGTGGCGACGCGCTCGAGGCGGAAAGTCAGGCCCATGGCCTCAAACTTGTTCTCGCGATAGGTGCCATACATCGAAGGGATGCCGATGGCGATATGCCGCTTGTGGTAGATGTTTTCCCAGCCTTCACTCTGTTCGGGATTGAAAATCACCGTTTTAAGTTGGTTCATAAAGGCATAGATCATCGTAAGCGACTGGCCGAAATCCTTGGCTTTATAGACCTTTTCGAACTTGTCGATTTCCTCGTCGGCAATGAAGGGGAAACTACGCAGCGAACTGAAAATATTGACCGACTCGAAACTGTATTTCTCTCTGAGATAAGCATATAGGTCGCGGATGTCCATCAGGCGGGCGTGTTCACGCTGGCTGATTTCGCCGTCAAGTTCGAGGCGACGCGAGGCCGAACCGATGAGGTTTTCGTAGTCGTCGCGGGAGAGCATCAGGATTGAGGCACGAGATTTCGCACATCATCTGCACGAGGTTGTGGACGTGTACAAACCAAGTGCTTTCCTTGTCGATGCTCTCGAAAACGTTGTTCGGCACGATGGGTTTCAAGGCCTCAAGGTTGCCGTCGCTCCAAAACTTGAACACATCCAACGTCAAGCCAATCAGCGTGTTATTACTTTCCGTGTGGACCTGTTTGCGGAGGAAATGCACCAATTTGTCCTGTCGGCCAGAGATTTCGTCCATATTGGTCGTCACGTTGCGGATTTCGCCTTCCGCGCCGATTTCGTTGAAATAGACGGGGAAAATGCGCGTCAGTTGCTTCACCTTTTTATAATAAGGTGTGATGTTGGAGTTCAAAACCTTCGTGATTTCGCGCTGGAAGAGGTCGGTGTCGCTGAGGAAAATGCCGCCCAACTTGAGGTTCACAATCAAGGCGGAAAGCAGTTTCTCCATAGGCGACTTGGCGTGTTCAATCAGTTCGAGCCACACACGGATATTCTTGATATGATTCTCATCCACAGAGAGTTGCCAATCTTCGCCAACAAACACGTTGCCCGGAGTGACGAAACCGAAAGCGATGAGTTTCTTCTCGAAATAGTTGACGATTTCCTTCATCTCGGTTTGGTCGACGTCGATGATTTTGAGACCCAAAGTCAGTTGGAAATCGAGCACGGCTGACATATAGTCCTGCTTCAGTTCCTCGGCGAGGTCGAAAATCGTGTCGATGAAGGGAATCAGTTCCTCTTGCTTCATCTCGTCGATGGCATCGCGCATCATGCGGTCCATGTTCCAGATGAGGCGCTCGCGCTGGTTTTCCATACCCGGCAAATGCAAGAGGAAAAACACATAATGGAACTTGGTGATGAAATGTGGGAACGCCTTCTCCGACTCAGTGAATCGCTTTGCAATTTGCTCGAAATGAGGCAAATCAGTGAGTTTTTCCCAAGTATCGGCGGCGGCCAAATCGGCATTTAACTGGTCGAAATAAGGCTTGCCGATTTCAGCACATACCTTTTGAACTTCGTCGTCGGTGAGCATCTGCCGTTTGCTCTCCACCCATTTTTCCACTTGCGAGGTCTGCTGCCAATAGCGGTAGTTTTCTTGCAACATCATACGAAGCAGATGGCAGGCCGAAGCCTTGAAACGCTCGTCGGCAGCCACTTTGTCCAAATAGCGCCCGGCGTGTTTTGTGGCAAGAATAAAGACTTCTTTATTGCAGGTCGGCCCTTCGGCAGGCCCAGGGACCTCAGAGCTCTCAAAGGCATCTTCCAAGATATTGAAAACCAACGAAATCAATTCAAAATGCTTGGGCGATTCGGAAATGACCTTATTGGCAAATTCCATCAATGTGATGATGATTTGGAGGCGCAGTTTTTCCGCCACATCGGGTTTCAAAAGGCTGTGCATCATCTCCAAAGGGATGTGGAGCGCGTCGGCGGGGATGTCGTCGCGGGTGTAGAACCAAAAGTCGTCCATCAGCATCTTGCGCAGTTCCTCAGTCACAAAAGTATGGTTGGAGAGCGGGTGATGGTATTCGGTGATGCACTCCTTGGCGCGTTTGTTGATGCCGAAATACTTGGCAGAAAGTTCGATAAAACGCTGATGTTCAGCGGGAATGAAAATATCTTTGTATCTGGTCTGTTCCAGATTGGCCGCAAGGGCACCTGATTCGAAGGTTTTTGACATAACAATTTAATAAGGTCTGCAAAAATAGGGAAAATGGTCATACGATGCTAATCTTTCAAGCATCCGATAGGCACCACATAAATGCCGTCCTCGCGGCGGAAGGCGTAACTTGTAGTGCCTGTCAATACCATAAGGAACGAAGGCTCTTTCATCCGTGTCGTGTCGATTTTCGAGGCAAGCGATTTCAAGGTTTTCGCTCCTTCTTCGATAAGGTCATCACCTCCCAACTTGATTTCGACCAGTCCGAATGAGCCGTTCCGGAGATGCACAACCGCGTCACATTCAAGGCCATTGCTGTCGCGGAAATGATATACTTGCCCTTGTAGTGCCTCGGCAAAGACGCGCAAATCGCGGACACATAAAGTTTCAAACAGAAGCCCAAAAGTGTTCAAATCGGCGATGAGATCGTCGGGGCTTGCACCTAATGCCGCCGTCGCAATGGAAGGATCCACGAAATATCTTGTATCGGAGGTCCGGATAGCCGACTTCGAGCGCAGGTTCGGATTCCACGCGGGCATATCCTCAATGACGAAAATCTTTTTGAGCGCATTGATATAGGATGCCACGGTTTCTTCGTCAAGCTTGTCCGTATCGTTGACAATCATGTCGTTGCGAAAAGAGCGAATGGGCGCTCCGCTGCCTTGGTGACGAGCAAACGAGCGAAGCAGAAGACGGGTGCGCTCGGCCTGCCGTTTCACTCCATCAACACGGGAAATGTCGGTGTTCACAATGGCATCAACATAATCAAACGCTTGGTCGAGGGCAATGTCGCCATCGGTCAAGGTGGCATCGGGCCAGCCTCCACGGCAGGTCAGGAAAGCCAAGTCTTTCAGTTCCAGTTCATTCTTTCCCTCAATCTGTTTGGGGGCAGAAAAAAGTTCACGCAAACTCACCATTCCATTCGATTCGCCTGATTCCCAAAGGCTCATCGTGCGCATCGTAAGCCATGCAAACCGCCCTGTGCCGGTGTGCAGAATCTTGTCGGTATTAGGCGGAACAGCTGAACCCGTCAGGATGAAAAGTCCGTGTCCTTCGCGATGGTCGACGGCAAAACGCACAGCATCCCACAATTGCGGGGCCACCTGCCATTCATCGATGAGCCGAGGCGAGGCACCATCCAATAGCATCTTGGAGTTTATATTGGCCATACGGAGGTTTTGCTCCAAATCATCCGTGTTTCCCATATACAGAACGCTGGCCGCTTGTTGTTCGGCGGTTGTGGTCTTGCCGCACCATTTCGGCCCTTCAATCAGCACGGCACCTTTCCCTTTGAGTTTGCGCTCCAGCAACTCGTCAGCAATTCGTTTTTTGTATTTTCCCATATCACGTAAATAAATTATGGGTGCAAAAATAACAAAATTTTCCCAATTCGGATGTTTGAGGAAAATTCATTCGGATGTTTGAGGATTTTTTATTCGGATGTTTGAGGAAAATCCATTCGGATGTTTGAGGATTTTTTATTCGGATGTTTGAGGAAAACTAAACAATTTTCCCATCCCATAGCAACTTCAGGAAATCGTAGGCGTAATAACATTCCATTTGATCGTGCATACGGTTAAATTAACAAGCACAATATCAATATTTTATATGATTTTAGTTTGAAAATCGGAAGTAGTAACTCAGATTTTGATTGAAAATCGGGAGCAAAGATACGGATTTTCACACGAATTACCACAAATGTACCACGAATTTCCATTAATTTTCCGTGTCGGCAGGGGTTACACACCGTTCATCGGTTGGGGTTCACACCGGCAGGTTCACACCGGCAGGGGTTCACACCGCCTGCCTACATCGCTGCCACCCCTACGGGGTTCCCTCGTGTGCCGACACAAAGTCCCATAGGGACGGCATATCAGTAAGCAGGCGACGTCAGTCCCTGCTCAGGTGACGTCAGTCCCTGCTCAGGCAACGTCAGTCCCTGCTCAAACACAGCAGCCAAATCCCCACCTACGGGGAAAACACAAGCCCCCCCCCAAAGTCGCGGAGCGACGGCGGACTTCCCCCTTAAAGGGGGCAGGGGGATTCGGCAGGGGTGAAGTCCGCAAGGACGATAACCCCTGCATCCCTGCGCCCCTGCACCCCTGACACCCAAAATGAGGCTGCCACGGTGTGACAGCCCTACAGCCCTCCTCCGCGTCTGAAAGACGCAACCTCCCGTAACCGTAGGTCGCTGACCTACGGCAGCGCCCCGACAGGCAAAAAGGCGGCCCTCTCGAAAAAAGCGTCAAATGAAGAAAAAAAATGCAAAATCCGTTGTTTTTTTGCCGTGTTTTCAGAAAATGTTGTATTTTTGCAGTGTCAGAAATGACTAATCCGGTACTTGCCGAGTGGGGGTAAGCCCTTATCGACCCTGCCCCAATTTTAAAAAGGCCATCCTTCGGGACGGCTTTTTTTATTGCATGTATTTTTGCCTGAAAAGTACCATATAAAGCGGGTTCTCCGTGAAACGCCGAGTAACAGAAATCGCTTTCTTGCCTTTATAAACCAACACTTCCACGGCAAATGGATTAGCATCGAAATAGTTTTTAATCTGCGAAGCCATCAAGCGTGGGTTATATGTGGTACACACGTTCACAAGCACCCTATTGGTTTGGTCAACTGATTCCACCAACCTGTTCCCGAGCGAAGTCTTTCCTGTTATCGTTTTCAAATCGAACAGCTTGCAGACCCCTTTGTTTTCAAAGATATAGTCGGCGGTTTTGATCCCCTTGGGATTGGGAAGGATATAGACTTTGTTACCGTGAGCGACGGCTTTTCTGGCTCCGTCGAGGAGTGAAGGCCAATCATCGCGATGGCTCGCCTCCGCTGCGAAAATGTCTTTCTCGTCTTCAAGTGGCTTAAATATGTTGAGACGAATCAGCATCTTCAACTGACGGACGAACGCCACACCCCTTACAGAGTGTAGCTTCGCCAATTCCAATGCTATATCCAATTCAGGCATATCGTTCTTTCAGAAAACAGGGTGCAAAATTACTCATTATTATCGAAAAGTCAAGGCTACTCCTCCCAACCACCAAAAACAACCCCCAAAAAAGCCCGCCTTTTTCGCCCGCCACCCCCGCGTCTGAAAGACGCAACCTCCCGTAACCGTAGGTCGCTGACCTACGGAAGCACCCCGCCAGGCAGCACCCCGGTAGGGACAGCGGGTCTTGACCCGCTGACGCTGCCGCCGTCCATCCTACCGCAATAAAAAACATAGAGACGCCACAATGTGACGTCTCTACGATCTTCATGCGGGAATGGCAAATCTCCCTTCCCCCGGCTTGCGGAATTGGAAATCCCGCCTCCTTGCGAACCGCTTAGTTGGCATCCCACACCAAACGGACACAGCAGCCTCTGCGGCGAAACATATCAAGACCGGTGTTGACGCTGGAGTCGTCAAAATACAAAACCTTCGCCATGCGGTCGGTTTCATTTACCCCATAACTATTAACATGAGTTGACGACCAATAGTAACCATAGTCTTGCCAATCACTCATATTATAATAATAATATTGCTGATATTGTTGGATCACCTGATCATCGCCATTGCGATAGCCCAAGCCGGGCAAGAACACGGCTCCGGCATTCAGCATCTTAGAAACATCATCCGAGCCATCGGCTTGGAGTGGTTTCATGAGCACAAAGCCTTTATTGCTATTATTAAAACTATATGTTTTATTATCTTTATCTTTCATAGAGAGGCCAGCGCCGTTATAGTTATCAGGAAGCAAGAGGACACCAAAACGAAAACCCGCAGGACCATAAATATCTGCAAGAGCCATGGGTATGCCTATCCTTACCTTTAAGAATCGTCTCGTTCCCCTCGCGGTCCCGTTGAACAAATAATTCCACTCGCTGGCGGTCAGCATGCGCCAATTGTTGTTCCCATCACCCGTGAGGACGGATCCCCAGTCATTATCCCCAGTCAAGTCAGAGTTATCAGGATAAATCCAATTGCCTCCAGGGGGGTAAGCAAAATTACCACCATCGTTGGAAAGCCGCCCCCAGCAGATTCTATCCATGTCAGAAGATGGATTTTGCGAAGAAGGATTGTGTTGTCCATAATAATCCTCGTGTTCATCTAACTGGGTAGCGTGGAGAGACCATCCGGGATTAGTAGATCCATTCTGGCCAGCATTTACGCCAAACCTCAGGTTGGCCCTCGAGAAATAGACCTTCTGCGTAGAACTCACCGAGAATTGGGTCATTACGCCACCACTTGTCTTGACAGCATTTGCTGGATCAGGTGCTGCAAATTCAGGATTTATAAGCGTTATTCCAGAGTTGATAAACTGGTTTGCATTAAGTGTTCCAGAGGGTGCCCCGCTCACATTGCCGGCGGCTGAAAGGTTGGTGCCGGGCAGCAGGATGGCCCATCTCACGCCCGTGTTGCCTTCCTCCCTGTAAAGGTCGATGGTGCCTGTGGTTGAGGTCTTGGCAATCGGAGTGAAACCATCACCAGCTGTTGTGGCAAAGCTGATGGTGGCCTCCGTTGGCATGTTCGACAAGGTGCATTTATAATCTGTTTCCTTGTTGAGATTGAACCTCACCAAGGCGCACTTGTATTCCAAAACGGCGGTGTAATTGCTGCCAGTGCCCGTATATGGCTGGCTTGAGTGGCCGTAGCAGAGCACGGGCAGGTTGCTGGTTTGGTCGGCAATGCTGATGGTACGTGAAGTTATTTCTGTTCCCTCTTCAATCGTTTCGGGAAGTGCCTCAGAAAGCTCCGCGTTGCCCAAGAAGTAGAAGTGCAGATAGTCGCCACTTGTTGGGTAATAAAGAGTACCGCCGAAAGCGCCATTATTATAGGTCAGTTGGCCGACGTATTTGCCGTTGTTGCCCACATAGAGCTTGTCTCCATTGGTGAATTGGATCACGCCGAGGTTCGGGGCCACTGCGTGCCTGCCGCCGTTGTCGTTCACGTTCACAGCGAGGCTTTCGCTGTTGCTTACGTTCAAGGTGATGTAAACCTTTTCTCCACTATTGCCATTGGTGGGAGTTTCTTGTTTCTTGCATTGGCTCATTCCAAGCACGAGAGCCAAAGCCATGATGATTGTGCTAAGTCTTTTCATTTTAATGGTTGTGTTTTTTAGTTGTTTTCCTGATTTTTACGTTTTTTTGAAAATGCGTAGGCCGCGCCAGCCGCTGCCATGATGAAGAGTCCGCTGCCGAGCGGTGCAGGCTGAGGAGGTTCTTGTCCGAACGTTCCGATGCCAATCCCGTAGTTGCCACCTGTTTGGCCGCCGTTGCCGCCGAACTGTCCGGTGGTGAGGTTGTAGGTGCTACCCGAGCTTCTTCGCATCAGCGCACCGTTTTGCTTGCCATGCTCCTTGTAGGGGTTTTGCAGCAGCCCACGGTTGATGACTTGGGCATCCACTGTCACAGCCTGAAACATCAGGGCTGCCAGCCCAAGCGAAAGCGTGATGGTTTTCAATGATTTCATTTTTTTCATTTAGTTTGAGATTTAAGGATTTAGTATTATTTAAAGATTTAAGATTTAAAGATTCCAAATTTAATAACGTTTTTCAAGATTATTCGGCCTTCAACCGTGCAAAAGTAGTACATTTTCTTATATGAAAAGCGCCTCAAAAACCCCAAAACAGAGGTTTTGCAAATCCCGATAAAAGTTTTGCGGATTCCGCAAAAATTGCAGATTTTGCAACTAACCGTTTTATTTTTTTGCAGATTTTGAAACTGTTTTGCAAATTCTGCAAATCCGTTTTTGCAGAATCTAAAAGTCATTGGGGCAGCTCCCTACTGCCCCTGACCGCGCATCCAGGCCGTCACGGTCTGTCCCATGCGTTGCTTGAAGGCGGTGCTGAAGGTGCTGTAGCTCCTGAAGCCGCTCTCGCTGGCCAGTTGTTGCGCGGTGAAGGAACGTTGGTTGGCAACGGCTTCATTATAGAGATTGACAAAATGGCGGATGCGCAGCCCGTTGATGTAGGCGTTGTAGGTCAGACCCTGCTGGGTGAAATACTGGCTGAGATAGTAGTGGTTGGTGCCGATGGCCTGCGAGAGTTGGGAAAGGGAGAGGTCGTGCTGCAAGTACAGCTGGGTTCCCTCGCAATGCAGCTCAAGCAGTTGCCCGATGCCGGAGGGAGCGTCTGACGGTGACGCATCATCATCTTCCTGTTCCGCAGGGGCTTCTTCCGTGGCTTCTACTGGCGTGCCATCCAATTGTTGCAGCGTTTCCACACGCCACAGCAGGAAACCGAAAAACGGGATTTCGATGGCTTGCACGATAAAGCTGATGGCCATGTAGCGGGTGTCCCACATATAGAAGAGGATGAGCAGCAGCGAGACGACGACGATGAGCATATAGCTCTGCCTGACCTCCTTATGCTCCAAGTCGGCGTAGTTGTCGCGCAGCCACTGCCTGTATTGCCTGACAGCGAACACCATATATATGATAAAGAGCACGTAGAACAACAAGATGCAGGCGATGGCGATGTCATAGAAACGACGATCGGGGAAGACAAGGTTCAGCGCCAGGAGCACCGCGTATAGTAAAATCGCCACGACGACGGGCCAGACAGGTCGCTTGCGGTCTTGGAGCATGGCAAACAGCGTGCCGGCGATAGTGGTGAGCAGCCCCACGCAGTCGAGCAACGAAACCACCATGCCGTCCACAGAGTTGATGTCGTTAGAACGGAAGTATAGAAGGAGCCACCAAAAATGGCCCAAACACGCCACGGCAAAGAATGCCACAGCCCAGCGGCGCATGGCCAGCGGCGGCGTCACGTCGGGCGCAAAGGCGTTGCCCCTGCGCAGCAGCAGATAGACGAAGGCGATGAGGGCAGCCATGGCCGCTCCGCCATAGAGCATGATATAAAGCAGTTGGCCTGAAGGTATGTCTTGGATGAACATTGGTTTGTGATTTTGTACCTTTTCAAAGGTGCAAAGATACAAAATTCATGGGGCAATACGTGGCCTAATTCAATGAAAATCGTGTTTTTCCAAAAAAATCCAATGGAAGTCATCAGATACATAAAAACAGGTTTGTATTTGCAAAGTCCGGCCTACATTTATACCTTTTTGATGGAAGAAATACGCGGACAACTCAAAAATGACTAACTTTGCATGGTTTTTTACAACCTAAATTAAACGTAATTGATTAAAAATCATAAATTTACAACAATGGAAAAGATTAAAGTAGGTATCAATGGTTTCGGCCGCATAGGCCGCAACGTGTTCCGCATCATCTGCGAACGTCCGAATCTGGAAATCGTGGGCGTCAACGACCTGACGAGCACCAAGGTGCTGGCCCACTTGTTGAAATACGACTCCACCCAGGGCAAGTTCCCCGGCACCGTGGAATATGACGAAACCGCACTCATCGTCAACGGTGTGCGCATCCCCGTCACCGCCGAGCGCGCCCCGCTGAACATCAAGTGGAGCAAGACCCCTGACGTAGTGGTTGAATCGACCGGCGTGTTCCGCTCGAAGGAAAGCAGCAAGGGCGGCTATGGCGACCACCTGAAGGCCGGCGCCAAGAAGGTCATCCTCTCCGCTCCCTCGAAAGACGCCATCGACGCCACCGTCGTGGTCGGCGTGAACAACAACGACCTAACCGACGATGTGGAATGCGTGAGCAACGCCTCCTGCACTACAAACTGCTTGGCTCCCGTGGCCAAGGTGCTCAACGACCGCTTCGGCATCGAGCAGGGCTACATCACCACCATCCACAGTTACACCAACGACCAAGTCATCCTCGATGGCCCCCACAGCGATTTACGTCGCGCCCGTAGCGCCGCCATGTCGCAAATCCCGACCACCACTGGCGCCGCCAAGGCCGTGGGCATCGTCATCCCGGAACTGAATGGCAAGCTCGACGGCATCGCCGTCCGCGTTCCTACGCCGACGGGTTCGTTGGTTGACCTCGTCTGCACCTTGAAGACCGAAGCCACGAAGGAGGAAATCAACGCCGCAATGAAGGAGGCCGCCGAAGGCCCGATGAAAGGCGTGCTGGAATACACCGAGGACCCGATCGTGAGCGTCGACGTGATCCACAACCCGCACAGCAGCATCTTCGATGCACAAAGCACGATGGTGATGGGCAAGATGGTGAAAATCATGTCGTGGTACGACAACGAATGGGGTTATTCGAACCGTATGGTCGACCTCATTGAAATGATGAAATACTAACTACGGATTTCACGGATTAAACGGATTTTCCGATTGTAGAGACGGTGCATGCACCGTCTCTACGTTTTTTATTTTTTTCTGACAATGGAAATCTTTCAAAATGATTTTTGTTTGATTTTGAAATTGATTATTGAAGAATTTCTTGCGAAGCAATCCAACAAATTATTGTAGAGACGGTGCATGCACCGTCTCTACGTTTTTTATCTGACGATGGTGATGGACCCTTGCAGATGCAGTTTTTCCTCGCCGGTCTGGCTTAGGTAGGTGATGTCGCAAATGTAGAAATAGGTGCCGGGCGGGCAGTCCATTTTGGTCAGTTTGCTCTTGCCGTCCCATTGGATGAGCGGGTCGTCGGTGTCCCATAAAATGTTGCCCCAACGGTTGAAAACCACGGTTTTTGCACTGACAATCAAGTCGATGCCTGTCACAATAGGCTCAAAAACGTCGTTGAAGCCGTCGCCGTTGGGCGTGAACACGTTGGGCAGTGTGTAGGAAAATTCCTCCGTCGGATCCTCGTGGCCAATGCGCACGGTCTTGATGGCCGAATAATTGACCAAAGGCCTCATGATGCCTTCCAAGGTGTAATGCCCGAAAGTGCGCACATAGTAGCGATAGGTTTCGTCACTTTCCACCTCAGCATCAACATATTCCATCCCCGTCACCGAAGCGATTCTTACAAAACGGTTATTCATCTCCTTGAAGACCTGCGTGCTGTCAACGAGCCAAGGCACGGCCTCCGTCCACGAGAGGCGGGCTTCGCTGAAGGTGCCGTTGGCCGAAAGCATCACCGCCGAGGCCACCGCGCTCTCGCCCATCAGCTGTTGGTTGGCGTCGCGCATTTGCACCTTATATATTAATGAAGTGGCCTGCGCCAAATCTACATTTGCATCAAGGAAGATAGTGTCGGAACCTTCGTAAACGATGGAACTTGTGCCATCGAGGATGCGGGTCAAGGAATAACTAAACGGCACAACATATTGTTCGTCAATCTCTTTCGGCTTGGACCAACGAGTGACGACTTGCCCAGAAACAAGGTCAATGCTGTCGTTGCTGACGTGGGTCATCAGCGGACTGTCGTTCTTCAATTCCACACAAGCCGCATCGCTGACAATGCTTTTGGCTCCATCTGGGAATTGGGCAACGATACGATATTCATACTCAACGCCTTGCGAAAGGTCGTGGTCGACGAAAGAAAGCGCAGCGACATCGTTCAAAGTGGCAAGCAATTGGTAGCCTTCGCGGATTCCGGTTTCGCAAAAATCGGGTGCATAACCGTCACAACCCGCCTTCCGATAGAGCAAAAACGCCACGGCTTGGGGGCAAGGATAAGGCGACCACGACAAAGTCACATCGTGGCCATGCACCTCGGCGGAAAACTGTTCGACCCTTGGAGCCATCACCTTGATGGTCACCGCTTTGATATTGGTCAAGCTCACAGGCGAGCCGTCGTCTTTGGCACATACCACCACCTGATAAGGCGTGTTGCGGACATGGGCGTAAGCCGTGTTCCAGACGAACTCAAACGCCGGATCCAATCCGAAGGCCGTTTCGGGATGCATCATCGCGGGGCTTTGCGCCACCTCAAACGGCGCACCCGAAGCAGTCAGTGCGACATTGTCGGAATTGGGGTCGGAGCCCGCAATCACAAAGGAAAGCTGCTCCCCCGCCAAAACGCAATACTGGTCGTCGCAATGGATTTCGGGCAAGTCGTTGTCGCAGTGCGAGATGATGATTTGCATATCGCGGATGACCGAACCGATCTTCACGCCGTGTCGCCATTCCTCAACGATGAAAGCCACGTTGTATTCGCCTTGCACCATCGGGTTTTGCCATCGCAAGTCGCCCGTAACAGGGTCTATTTCAAACGATTGCGATGCTTGTGGATAGGAATAGCCCGAAATGTCCATACCATCCATGCCCTTGCAAGGCACCAAACTGTAGCTCAGGCTGTCGCCGTCGGGGTCGTAGGCCGAGGGATTGTGCAGGTAGAGCTTGCCCACGCAGCCCTTGTCGACGGGCGCATTGAGGAGGCGGACGGAATTGTTGTAGCCCAAGAACGGATTGATGACCAATTGCGTCTCGACATACATCGGCACCATCACCGAATTGGGCACGTTGACGACACCGAAATTGCGGTTGGCATCCTCCATGCTGATTGTGTAAGTGCCGGAGGATGAGTAGGTATGTCGTGCCTTATAATGATTCACCACACAATCGTCGCCCAAGTTCTGCCAGTCGACGCGCGGGATGCTTTCGGCCGCGCCGTCGCCCCATTTGACATAGAGCGAATCGCGCTGGTCCCAAGCCGCATTGGGCACGTTGTAGGTGGTGAGCGTAAACTCATAGGCATTGCCGCCGAGCCATGTGTAGGTGATTTCGGCTGCACGCTGGTGTGTCGCCCTCGCGGAAAAGGCGAAACAGAACATCAAGCCGATGACAAGCCATAGTTTACGCATCATTGGACTACTCTTTGAGAGTGCAAATGTAGTGTTTTTCGGGAAAACTGCGACGATTTCCTCAAATTGATATGCCTCGCGCAAAATGACCGTGTATTGTCGTTTGCTCGGATTATCAATTGTAATGGGGAAAAATCGGGGCGACCCCAAAAACGAAGCCGCCCCATTCTTTTCGACCAAACTGAAGCAATCACTTGTTTTTCAGCAGGTCGCGGATTTCGGCAAGGAGTTCTTCTTGTGTCGGGCCGGCGGGAGCGGCAGGCTCGGCGGGCTTTTCTTCCTCTTTGCGCTTCATGCTGTTGATGCCCTTGATGACCAAGAAGATGGAGAAGGCAATGATGATGAAGTCGAACACGACTTGCAGGAAGTTGCCCCACGTCAGGCACAAAGCGGGTTTCACGACGGTTTCGCCTTCCATGACGGCTTCGCGGATGACCCACTTCCATTCGGTGAAGTTGAGGCCGCCCGTGATGGCGCCGATGAGCGGCATGATGATGTCGGACACCAGCGAGGAAACGATTTTCCCGAACGCGCCGCCGATGACCACACCGACAGCCATGTCCATTACGTTGCCCTTCATGGCAAACTCCTTGAATTCTTGCATAAATTTACCCATAACGATGATGTTTAGTTGTTGATTGTTGAATTATTGATTGTTGAATTAACTGCGTTGAATCTTCGATTTGTTGAATTGACTACTTCGAATCTTCGATTTGTTTGTTGCGGCAAAATTAGGGGTTTCTGTTTGAACGCACAAATTTTTCTTCCATTTTTGCGACCGTTTTTTATCGGCAGGGGCATTGTCGTCATTTGCGTCCCCGCAAATGCATGGTGTTCGTTTGCGTCCCAGCAAATGCATAGTCGTCATTTGCGCCCCCGCAAATGCATAAGTCGAGGGCGTAGGGTTACGGGCCAAGCCCGCAATGAGAGTTCCGCTTTCGCGGAATGAGGCTTCGCCCATACAACGGCGAATTATGCGAATTAAACGAATTTTTCAGCCGACCCCGCGTCTGTAAGACGCAACTACCCGTAACCGTAGGTCGTGACCTACGGCAGAGTCGTGACCTACGGCAGAGTCGCGACCTACGGCAGCACACCGATAGACAGCACCTCGACAAACATACGGAGACCATCCCGCAGCAAAGTCACGGAGTGACGGCGGATATTAGGCAGGGGTGAAATGCAATGAAACCCCTGCCAGCATCGAATACATTGCCAACATCGAATACATTGCCAGCATCGAATACATTGCCAACATCAAACACATTGCCAGCATCGGGTACGCACAACCCCGGCAGGCTTCCCCCTTTGCAAAGGGGGTCAGGGGGATTCAACAAACCCCGCCAAGGCAAAAAAAAGCAGAAACGCCACAATGTGGCGCCTCTACAATTATGCGGGAATTGCAAATTCCCTCCTCACCGCTTCCGAATTGCAAATTCGCAAGAACGCCTGCCGCAGTGCGACAGCCCTACAACCACACAAAAACAACGAAAGGCGACCCGAAGGCCGCCTTCCTATTGAATTGCCGCTTGTATGGGAAAAAACCTACCCGACCGCGCTACCGTTTCCCTCACAAGATTTACGGCTCGCTCCATTTAAAGAACACATTGTGAATAGGGACACCAATTTTATTCTTCTTCAAAAACGTAGGTAGAATAAGGATCATAATAATCATATACTGTTACCCTCTGCATACCCCAATTATCTTGCTTCAAATAGTAATTGTCTGATTTTCTCCTGACATAATCTTCATCATCAACATAAATCAAGGTTGGGTTGTTACTGACAATTTCATCCCAATTCTGCCATTCCTCTTTTAAAAGGTCATCAACGGTGATGGTGATTGTTTTGGTCAGTTGGTCGGTGATATCCACGCCGTCCACACTGATGCTGATGAAATAAGGATTATTTTGTTCAAGCGCCAACTGCCCCTTCCACTCTTCATACGCGTTTGTTGATTTGTCAAAGGTGACTTGGTAACCATTATAATTCCATAAATCATCAATCTGATCATAAAAGTTCTGCTTGAAAATCAAGTTGTTGCCTTCCACCTTCATCTCCTTGGCGCGAGTAGAGGTTCCGCCCGCCCATCCTGTGCCGCTTACGAACGTAAATGTGCCGCCTCCGTCGTTTCTGAAAGTGCAGGTGTTTTTTACAGGGTAAGTTTCTGGATTGTAATTATATGTAATGACCACCGTTGCGCCCGTTTCCCACGCATCGGCCAATGTGGGCGTTGGGGTGGCAATCTGGATGCCGCTATTGATATAGCCGTTGTTGGCCACCGCAGGCACATCTCCTGTAAAGGTGAGGCTTCCGCCGTTGTAAGTGGCATTGCCAAGGTTGCTGCCGGGGAGCAGGATGGCCCATCTTTCGTTGCTGGCTTGGTTCAAGGGATTGTTCAAGGTAATCGCTCCTGTGGCATTGCCTGCCGCAATAGGCTCGGCTTCACCGCTGAGATCAAAGTTGATGGCGGTTGTGTTCAGCAAACCGTCCACTTGAATGGCTTTGGGTGTGCCATTCGTGAGGTCAAACTTCACCAAGGCGCACTTGTTCCTGAGTTTGCAAGTATACGAAGTAGCACCTGCATAACTTACCGAATTGTAGGCCAATACGGGCAGTTTGCTGCTCTGGTCGCTGATGTTGGCACCAAATGATGTGCTGTTTCCTTTTGTCAAATCGCCACTTGGGAGTCCGCCCACGAAGTAGAAATGCAGTCTGTCGCCTTGCGGGGTGCTGATTTCTCCGGAAAATGTTCCACCAACGCGGGTCAAAGTGCCGATGTAGGTGTGGCCGTCGCCCACATAGATGACGTCGCCATCCTCGAAAGACACTGTAGCGCCATCGTCAGTGGGATTGACAGAATGTCGGCTGCCGTTGCCCTCCACGTTCAGGGTGATGCGCACGCCTTGGGGTTCGACGGTGCTGTTGGTTTGTTCCTTTTTGCATTGCGTGAGGCCCAGCGCCAAGGCCAATGCCATCACAAAACAGGTCGTCTTTTTCATTGCTCGTCCTCCTTTTTCTTGAGTGCCACATAGCCGAGGCCTGCGCCAATCAGGATGACAAGGCCGCTGCCAAGCGGGGCACCGTTCTGGCCGAAGGTTTCGATGGAGAAGCCGTTGTCACCATCACTGATGGTGCCGCGTGTGCCTTGTTGGTTCATCATTCCACGATTCTTGCCGCTTTCGGTCTTGTAAGGGTTCTGCAAAAGCCTTTCAAAGTCTTTGATTTGTTCATTTTATGTTAATTTAAAGATTCAAGATTCAAGATTCAACTACAGATTGCACTGATTTTACGGAGTGGATACAGAAGTAATTATGCTGCCTCGCAGCGGACGGATACGGATATCCGTTTAATCCGTTTAATCCGTAGTTCCGATACAAAAAAAATCCAAGACCGAGCCCATTGGCCCTGCCTTGGATAGAGGATATGCAAAAGTGTGGAGCGGAGATTTACCACCACCCAATTGCTTGATAATCAATGTTTTATATAGTAATTCCATTGGTTTTCTGTTTGAGGGCGCAAAATTACAAAAATATCTTTTTCCTATTTCATTTGTTACACGAATTTCCGTCAATTGAACACAAATTTTCAAAAACTTCAATTTATGAATCAATTCCTGATTCAATTCAATGGCAATTCGTGTTCTTCCTTTTTTATTTCACACGAATTACCATTAATTGGACACAAATTTTCAAAAACAAGAATTTATGGAACAATTTATGGATAATTTATGGCCATTCGTGTTGATTAGAACTCCGAGGTGAAATGGAACTCGATGTCGGGGTATTTCTCCATCGCCATTTGCAGGGCGTAGGGCGACTCGGCCAAAAACACGTCGCGGCCTTCCTTGTCCACGGCGAGGTTCAGTGCCTTGCGCATCCTGAAATCAGCCAATTGCGCCTCGTTGTCGCTGGTAATCCACGCGGTCTTGTAGAGCGAAATAGGCTCGTAGCGACAAGAGGCGTTGTACTCGTGCAGCAGGCGATATTGGATCACCTCAAACTGCAACTCGCCCACCGTTCCGATGATTTTGCGGCCTGTCATCTTGCCCGTAAACAATTGGGCCACACCCTCATCCGTCAGTTGTTCCAAGCCCTTGGCCAACTGTTTCGACTTCATCGGGTCGGCGTTTTCCACATAGCGGAACTGCTCGGGCGAGAAACTCGGAATGCCCTTGTAGTTCAGGATTTCGCCCTCGGTCAGGGTGTCGCCAATCTTGAAGTTGCCGGCATCGTAAAGGCCCACGATGTCGCCCGGATAGGCCTCGTCCAAGACGGATTTCTTCTGCGCCATGAAAGCCGTGGGGTTCGAGAACTTCAGTTCGCGGCGTTGGCGCACATGAAAGTAGTTCTTGTTGCGCTCGAAGCGGCCCGAAACCACGCGCACGAAGGCGATGCGGTCGCGGTGGTTGGGGTCCATGTTGGCGTGAATCTTGAACACGAAGCCCGTAAACTTCTCCTCCGTCGGCTCGATGCGGCGTTCCTCGGTGTCGCGGCCTATCGGCGTGGGCGCAATCTCGATGAAGCAGTCCAACAGTTCCTTCACGCCGAAATTGTTCAAGGCCGATCCGAAGAACACGGGGCAGATGTCACCTTTCAAGTAAGCCTCGCGGCTGAAATCGTCGTAAACGCCTTGCACCAGTTCCGTTTCGTTGCGAAGCGTTTCGGCATCCTCGCCAATCATCTTGTCCAAGTCGGGATTATTGAGGTCATCGAAAGCAATGCCCTCGGTAATGTGTTGTTTGTCAGAGTTGAAGAGATAGAGGCTCTTGTCGTAGATGCTGTAAACGCCCTTGAATTTGGGTCCGCTGTTGATGGGCCAGCTCAGCGGCGTGAGGCGGATGTGGAGTTTCTGCTCTATTTCATCCAACAGTTCAAACGGGTCCATGCCGGGGCGGTCCATCTTGTTGATGAAGACAATAATAGGCGTGTTGCGCATGCGGCAAACCTCGACAAGCTTCTCCGTTTGCGACTCAACGCCCTTTGCCGAGTCGATGACGACGATGACGCTGTCGACGGCAGTCAGGGTGCGGAAGGTGTCTTCGGCGAAGTCCTTGTGACCTGGAGTGTCCAAGATATTGATTTTGATGTTCTTATAGTCGAAACCCATCACTGAGGTGGCCACCGAGATGCCGCGTTGCCGCTCGATTTCCATCCAGTCGGAAGTGGCGGTCTTGCGGATTTTGTTCGACTTCACGGCACCGGCCACCTGAATGGCGCCGCCGTAGAGCAACAATTTCTCGGTCAAAGTAGTCTTACCCGCGTCGGGGTGGCTGACGATGGCGAAGGTCCTGCGCCTGTTGATTTCTTCAAGAAAAGACATGACGTGTTTATCAAGAATTTGAGAATTAGAGAAATAACTTCCTTCACTTCGATTCTCCTCTTGAAGTCCGTTTGAATTGGGGAGGACAATCGCAAGCGATTTCTATCCTAATAAAAAAGCAACCCTTTTGGGTTGCTCTGTTGAGCGGTCCGGACGAGACTCGAACTCGCGACCTCCTGCGTGACAGGCAGGCATTCTAACCAAACTGAACTACCGGACCAGCCTGAAAAAGAACTCTATTGCTTTGCTTTGCGGGTGCAAAAGTACGACCTTTTCTGAAACTGGCAAGCATTTTTCTTCTTTTTTTTGAATTATTTTTGATGAAATATCGTATAACATTGATTTTTCGACACTTATAAAACAACATTTTTAATCGAATTAACCTTGGAAATAATTCCGTACTTTTGCGCCGTTTTTTCAGACGAGCAGAAATGGACAAAATCACCAACAACAAGAAACTTTTCGGCACCATCAGCGGCATTTTGGCCGCCATTTTCTACGGCACCAACCCCTTGGGCGCACTCAAGCTCTACAAGCAAGGCATGACCACCAGTTCGGTGCTGTTTTGCCGCTTCGGAATGGCTTGGATAATCATCACCATCATATTGTCAATCAAGAAAGAAAGCCTCAAAGTGAACCTTCGCGAGTTTGGCACCCTGACGGCCTTGGGACTCTTGTTCATCGCCTCCTCGATGACGCTCTACTCCAGTTTCAGATACATTGCGGCCGGCGTGGCCTCCACCCTGCTCTTCACCTACCCTATCATGACGGCAGTCATCATGGCGGTGCTGTTCAAGGAAAGGATAACGTTCAAAACCGTTGCGGCCATCGTGCTTTCGTTGGTGGGCGTACTCCTATTATATTGGAGCGACTCAGGCGGCACGCTCAACCTCACCGGCGTGATTCTCGTGCTCGTTTCGGCCCTCACCTATGCCATTTACATCATCGTGGTCAACCGCTGTCCCTTGCAGATGTCGTCGTTCAAAATCAACTTCTATGTGATTGGCTATTGCACCCTTGGCATGGCGGTTTTCGCTTGGGCATCGGGTAATCCATTGCAGCTGCCACACAACGCAACAAGCTGGTTCTATGCCACTTGGCTTGCCGTGGTGCCTGCCACGCTTTCCTTGGTATTGATGGTTTACGCCTCGAAATACGTTGGAGCCACGCCCACGGCCATCTTGGGCGCCTTGGAACCACTGACGGCGGTGCTCATCGGCATCTTCGTGTTCGACGAAAGTTTCGGGCTGCATCTCGCCATCGGCATCGCCTTGATTCTTTCGGCTGTCATCATCACGGCCTATTCGCCCAAATCGACGACCAAAGCCCCTGCCGACAAATCGTAGACGGGAAGCCGTTTCTCGTCAGCCTGAGCCACCCACTTCTCGGCCAAATATCGAGGCACCGAACCGTCGACAATCAGCATCTTGGCATCATAGCTATTGACAACCGATTGTACATCAGGCTTTTGCCTTCCACGAACCAAAAGATAGTCGACAGGAATACGATAAGCCAAACTGTCGCTGAAGGCAACGTCGTCCCACACGGCCAACAATTTTCCTTCAAAGGAAACCAAACTTGACTTCTTGCTGAGGTAATCGTTTTCAAAATCATCCCCAAAACCAACCATTTGCGGATGCGCTGAAAGATGCTGTCGCGCCCACGCGCCCTTCAAGCTGTAATCAATCGTGGATTCATCGGCTCTCAAACTTGAATCGGCCAACATGATATGCTCGCTCCCGTTGACGAAATCGACGGCTGTATGTTTGCGCAGGCTGAAAAAAGTCATTCTATGCTGTGTATCAGCCGAATACAATCGCACCGTGACAGAAACCATGACGATAAGCAACGACGAAAGCATGGCGACGAGCAAACGCCGTTTTTGCATCGAAACCGCCAAAAGCAACAAGACGAATGCCAAAATCAAGAAAGCGAACTCCAAATCGCTGACATACAACCCTTTGATGATGGAAAACGGCAAACTCTCAATCTTTGCCACAATCCAATTCATCACAAACACCGCGCCCCAAACCAAACGGCCTACAAAGATGTTCAGATAAGGAATCCAAGCGACCAAAAGCAATACCATTCCGGTGATGACCACCACAAAGGCTATGGGCGTCATGAACAAGTTGGAGAGCCAGAAATAGGACGTGAACTGGTTGAAATAGAACAAGGTGTAAGGAATCGTGGCCATCTGCGCGGCCAGCGCCACAGTGGTGATTTCCCAAGCCTTGTCCAAAAGCATATTATTGAAATACAACAAGTTGTAAATCGGCTTTTGCAACACCACAATGCCCACCACAGCCGAGTAAGAGAGCAGGAACCCGATTTCGAAGAGATTGTTAGGGTTCAGGCACAACAAAATGAAGGCCGATGCCGCTATCGAGTTCAGGACAAAGCCCTTACGATGTATCATTTCGCCAATGATGACGAACGAAATCATCAGCGAAGCACGCAAAACAGACGGCGACAAGCCGGCGATGAAGGCATAAAACCAAACCAAAACGAGCAACAAGGTCTGTTTCAGCGTCTTTTGCCATCGGTTGCGGTTGAGGAAACCCAACAAGAAACTCGCCAGCAGAAAAATGATGCCCACATGCATACCCGACACGCACAGGATATGCATCGATCCAGCTGCCACATAGTTCTTGCGAACCTCGTCGGCGAGCTTTTCATCATAGCCCAAAAGGATGGTCGCGGCAACGCCAAACTCATTGTCACTCAATCCGTTTTGTCGCAACGAGGCCAACAATATTTCGCGAACGCGATAGGAAAAAGCGTAAATCGGGTTGGCGTTGTTCACCTGCAAGTCAAGCCAATCGTCATCCCTCAAATAGACTTGCCCGGTGATGCCCCGACGCAGCAAATAATCACGATAGTCGAATTCGCCGGGATTTTTCGGGCCACTCACCTCCCGAATCGGGGCGGGAAAGGCGACCAAATCGCCGTAGCGCAAAGCGAAAGCCGAATCCGACTTGGGGAAATAGGCGATCACCTTGCCCGTGACGGCTCGCGACGCCGAACTTTCGCCAAACTGATGCTCCAATTGCAGCACGGTCCTTATCGACCTCTCGCGCTCGGTCGGGCAGTCGCAAACGCGGGCCACATAATAGCTCGCCCCGGTTTCGTGATTCCTGAAATAGTCTTTCCGCGTTTCGGCCTCGTGGACACGAGTCAGCGCATAGCCGCCAAGGAAAAGATAGCAGGCCATCACCACGCCAAAAAGCCAACCCATCCTTTGGCGTTTCAAGACGGAGGAAGTCACCACTGAAAGGCCAAAAAGAGCCAATGCAATGGAAACCAACATCATAGATGACAGAGGTACCCCCGGAAGGCAGGCGCAGCACCAAATGCCCAAGGCAAAGGGAATCAGCATCCTGACGAAGGGGTATTTGCTCCTGTCACACATCCAAGGCTATTTCTTCGGTTTCAAGGCATCAAGAATCGTGGTGGCCGCCATCGCTGAAGCGCCGGCATTGCCCAAACGGTCTTTCAATTCCTCATAATCTTCAAGCAACTGGCGCTGGCGCGTTCCGTCGTGCAGCAACAAATCCAATTCCTTGACGAGGTTGTCCTCGTTCAAGTCGCCTTGAATCAGCTCTTTGACCACTTCCTTGTCCATCACCAAATTGACCAACGAGATGAACTTCACCTTGATCATCCATTTGGCAAGATGATACGAGAAGCCCGTGGCCTTATAGCATACCACCTCCGGAACCGAAAACAAGGCCGTCTCCAAAGTGGCAGTGCCAGAGGTCACCAAAGCAGCGCTTGAATTCTGAAGCAATTCGTAGGTTTGGTTCTCCACGAAAAAGGCATCGGTGTTGCCCATAATCCTCTTGTACAACGACTTATCAAGCGACGAAACGCCCGCCACAACAAACTGGTACTCAGGGAAACGCTTCACCACCTTCAGCATCACGGGAAGCACACGTTTCACTTCCTGCTTGCGGCTGCCCGGCAGCAAGGCGATGATTTCGCGCTTCTCGCCGAGGCTGTTGCGACGCAAGAAAATGGAGCGGTTGGCCGTCCCGAACTTGGCCAATTCATCCAGCAGAGGATTACCAACATAAGTGACATCAACGCCATAGCCCTTGTAGAAATCCTCCTCGAAAGGCAAGATAACCAGCATCTTATCCACCGATTTCTTGACCTTATAGACGCGACGGCGTTTCCAAGCCCACACCTGCGGCGAGATGTAATAAAACACCTTGAAGCCTTTTTCGTGGGCGAATTTGGCAATGCGGAAATTGAAGCCCGGATAGTCCACCAAAATCACCACATCAGGCTGGTAATCAACGATGTCTTTTTTCGCCTGCGCGATATTATCCAACACTTTCCGCAAGTTGATCGCCACTTCGACGAAACCCATATAGGCCATCGTGCGGTAATGCTTCAGCAGGTCGACACCTTGCGCCTTCATCAAGTCGCCGCCACAGCCGCGAAACTCGGCCTTCTTGTCCTTCTTCTTGATTTCGGCAACAAGGTTGGAAGCATGCAAATCGCCCGAAGCCTCACCTGCTATGATATAGTATTTCATTGGTCCACAATTTGTTAAACAAGGAAAAACACCAACAGCATCCCCACAACCGTGACCGCCAGCACACCGCGCCCCATCTTGTCGAGTTTCCATTTCACGAGCATCATCCTGAACAAGACGACCCCCGGAATGAAGGCCAACAGATAAGGCGCACGATCGGAAAACGCGCCCAACGATTCCCAATTGACGAGGCTCAACAGCAGGAAAAACAGCCCGAAACTGGCCGCTCCCGCCAACAATCCCAACCAAAAGTTATCCTTGATTTTCATGGTTTTACATTTATAAGTTCGTAATTCTTCATCGGTTCGATGCAGCGGTGCGCAGTCCAGTCGAAGCAAGTGGGCACGAGCGAGGCATAGTTGTTTTGCAAGGCCCAAAGGTCGGTGTCGGGCGTGATGTCGTCGCTCTCGAAAGTGCCTTCGAGGTCATAGAAACGCTCACCGTTCTCGTCGTACTGCTCCTTGAAATACTCCACCCAGCGGCAGGCCGCCTGACGGCACACCTTGATGCCCTTCATCGGCTCCTCACTGCGTTTGGGGAAGTTCACATTGAGGCAAACGCCCTTGGGCAGCCCAGCTTTCAGCACTCGTTTCGTGATTTCGAGGATGGCCGTGTCCAAATGGTCGAAATCCGCATCGGGATTGAGGCTGAAAAGGCTGAAGCCGATGGCGTCCAATCCGTTCATGCAGGCCTCGATGACCGCGCCAATCGTGCCGGAATAGACCACCGTCGTGGCGGCGTTCATCCCATGATTGATGCCCGAAACGACCAAATCCGTATGCTCCATCAGTTTCTGGTAACCGAGTTTCACACAGTCGACGGGCGTGCCGTTGCAGCGGTATTCCTTGAAGCCGCATTCCTCATGCACGAGGCGCACATACAACTTTTTGTGGATGGAGCAAGAGTGGCTTTTGGCCGACATCACCTCGTCGGTCGAAATGAGAACAACGTCGCCGAGGGTGCGCATCAGCGTGACCAATTTGCGCAAACCCTTGGCCGCATAGCCGTCGTCGTTGGTAATCAATATTTTGGGGCGTTTTCCGTTCATTTTACAGCATTATGCCGCAAAATTAGGAAAAAAACTCACATCTATAACAATGGTTTTGCCTTACGGCAAGAAATCCATGTTTTTTGGGGAGATTGCCTGACGGCAAGAAATCCGTCAAAAATCAATTCGAAAAATCTAACAAATGAGAAATCAAGGATTTTTGAACGATTTTTTCCGTTTTTTGAAAGATTTCTTTGCGAAGCAAATCCCATTAAAACCCTTTCAAGCATTGGAAAAGTTTCCGCGTCGGCAGGCCCATCACATTGTAGAACGAGCCTTCCAATCCGCTGATGCCGACATAGCCAATCCACTCTTGGATGCCGTAGGCACCCGCCTTGTCGAAGGGGCGGCAATGCTCGATGTAATAGTCGATTTCGTCTTGCTCCAAGTCAGCAAAGGTCACATTGGAGCGCACCGCAAACGACTCTGTCCTTTCCGCCGAGCGCACCGTGACGCCCGTCACCACATGATGCGTCTTGCCCGAAAGCATTTGCAACATACGGGCAGCGTCTTCCCTATCCTTCGGCTTGCCCAAAATCTCGCCTTCGCAAATGACGACCGTATCCGATGTAATCAGCAGAAAATCAGCGGGCAACTCATCATCAGCAAAGGCCATCGACTTTTGCAGGCTCAAGAATTTAGGCACTTCGTCCAAGGGCAAATCCGTCGGATAGTTTTCAGGCGTTTCCTTGGTCAGAATCTCGAAATCCACGCCCATGCCGCGCAGCAATTCCTGCCGGCGCGGGGATTTGGAGGCTAAGATGATATGATATTTTTTTAGGTTGGAGAGCATATTAATAATAATAATAAGGAGTATTAAATTCAGCTCTAAGACATTTCTTCCTGCAAAAGTTCATAATTATAGTCTGGACTTTGTAGGTACAAGCCCGTTTCCGTATCCGAAATCTTATCGTAAAGCGTTGAATTGTAGAGCATATCAAGTGCTTTCTGAAAAGAAACGTTTTGATAAAGCATAATCAGTTTCACCAATTCAGCGTAAAGGTAATCCGTTATGAATGTTTGTTCCTTGCTCATATCCGTATAAGTTTTGCCACAGCCCGCTCTGTACCGAAAAAATACTGGTTGTTGATGTTGCGATAACGCAATGCTTCGACCAATTGTGAAAGCGTTATCAACCCCATTTCAAACAAATCCAATTGTTGCACTACACTATCGTCAGCAACTGGGCCGACAACTATGTCATAATCATGGTGAAATCCAGTCCGCGAAGCCTTTCGGTTTTGAAGAATAAACATAGCCCATTCTTCACTAACCGTATGGAACACCTTGACATTCAATTCACCCGATGTCAATTCATTTTCGTCAAAAAGAAAAGTGGTTACGACAGGTTTTGCGTCAAGAAATTGCCTTGCCTTACGCTTTGCCATCTCCATTGCTTGTTGCGGCAAAGTAGTCAAATAAAATCCTTTGCCAAAATCTTTGTTGATATGACCTTTGGACAAGTCGATTTTGTCGATGGCAACATTCGAGCCGTGGTAGAGTTCAAGCATATTTCAAATATCCTCCGTGATTTTGGCAAACTCTTGTCAAATCCTCAATGGCATCCTCAAACGAAAGCGTATGCTCAGCCTCAAAGCAATCGTCCAAGAACGCTATGCCAGCAAAGCGTTTCAGGTACTGATAGGCTTGCTTGGAAGTCATAGAATAATGCTCCGCAAACTTCCGAATGGTCATAATAAAATATGAAGGTTTGAATTCCATAATGTTCTTTTTTGCTTTGCAAAAATACAAATTTTTCCCGAAACCAGCCATTATAAAACGAATAGCGCAGGGCAACCGCACCAAAGCGGTGGTGATTGGTTTCAATAATCGGTCGTTTTTTGAGTCTGTCTTCAGCGGGTCATGGGAGAGGGGAGAAGCATAAAC
>CACXQV010000072.1 GCA_902769875.1 uncultured Bacteroidia bacterium | reverse complement strand
AGTTGTACGTGTTTAAAAACCAAGATGCAAACTGGAGAATATGGACGGTTAGCGGTAATGAAAAAATCGTGAAGGAATTGCCTGAATACAGATGTGAAGAAGGTTCAGTTTATCCTCCATGTCGTATAATGGATGTCATTTGTGGTAAAGATTTAGGATATAATAGAGATATGAAGGATATGCCCGATTTGTAAGACCCGAATTTCCAAATTCGGGAGCAGAGAGCATCAGCATTTGCAATGCGAGAAAAGGGGAATAAGACTTCGTGAGTTTTGATATTGAAAAGCCTGCCTTCGGGTGGGCTTTTTTTTGTTTTGCATTGCGGCAGCCGATGGGTCGCATTGCGGAATGGCGTGGTTTTACCGAAAAAATTCTGGAGCAAACTGTAACTTTTCGGGCATAAGTCCGTCAAACTAAAGGTGTTGCGGGATTGAGTGAAAAAAATCACTTTTTCTCTTGACAGTATTTAATTTTGTTGTACTTTTGCAGTGTTCTAATTAACTAATGCACTAAAATATTATAGAGCAATTGTCAAACATTAAAACTTTAGCGTTATGAAAAGATTTTTCGCTTTCGCCTGTTGTATGTCCTTCGTTTGGGGCATTCAGGCACAGAATTTCAACGGCAAGGTCGTTGACGAAACCAACCAATCCGTTCCCTACGCCAATGTGGTGCAGATGAGCCAAGACTCGGCTTTTATTACTGGCTGCGTCACTGATGAAAACGGAACCTTTAAAATGGAGAAGGCGCAAAACGCGGCCTTGCTGAAAGTGTCGTTTATCGGCTACAAAGACAAATGGCTTCCGCTTTCGGGAACGCAAACCAACTTGGGCACCATCCAACTTGAAATGGATGCCGTCAGCCTCAATGAAGTGACGGTCAGTGCGGGTCTGCCCGATGTTTACATTAAAGGTGACGCGCAAGTGACCACGGTCGAGAACAGCATCCTTGCCGAGGTGGGCGCGGCTGACGATGTGTTGGGCAAGATTCCGGGCATTGCCAAAAACGACGACAAACTGACGGTGTTCGGGAAGGGTGAACCGTTGGTTTACATCAACGGGCGGCAGGTGCGCGACTTCAGCGAATTGGAGCAACTCAACGCCAAGGACATCCAGCGCGTGGAGTTGGTCACCAATCCGGGGGCGAAGTATGATGCCACGGTCGGGGCGGTGGTGCGCATCGTCACCAAGAAAAACCCCAATGAGGGCTTGGGCGTGGATGTGCGCTCATCGGTCTATCAATCGGCGGCCAACACCGACCTGCGCGACATCGTGAGCCTCAATTACCGCAAGAACGGCTGGCAACTGTTGGCTACCGTCGATTACCGCGATATGAAATCTTTGCAGCAGTCCAGCATCATCCAAGAGAACAAGGTGGAAAACGACTGGCTCCAGCAAAACACCTTGAAGGAAGACACGCGGGATGCCCGACTTTCCAGCGTGTTCGAGGCCAACTATTCCTTCAATCCCGACCACATCGTTGGCGTGCGCTATAGCCCTACTTTCTGGGCGGTGATGAACGATTCCGCTTTCATCAACAGTGCGGTCAAGATGGACGGAGCCTATTACGACCAACTTGAAAGCCGCCAACTGCTGAAGTACGATTACGATATGGGGCATCGTGTCAATGCTTTTTATCTCGGCAAATTGGGAAACACATCCATCGACTTCAACACCGACTTTCTCAGCAATGGGCACACCGTTTATAATAATGGCATCGAGCACAGCAGCGAGTGGGACGACCGTATCATCGAATCGGAAAATCCCGTAAAAAACAGACTTTTGGCTGGCAAACTGACCCTTAGCACACCTCTTTTCGGGGGTGAGATTTCGTATGGCGGTCAGGCTTCGTTCACCTCGCGCCGTGATGATTACATCAGCCATTCGGAGTATGCCGAGACTTCTTTCACACAAATCAAGGACAGAAACCTTGCCGCTTTTGTGGAATACAGCCGCATGGTGCCTTTCAGCGAGATGGTGACAGGAATGTTCAGCGTGGGTTGCCGCTACGAACACGCCGCCTACGACTATTACGAGCAAGAGCAGATTATCGACGGCCAAAGCCGCAAGTTCAATCATGTTTTCCCCAGTGCCTCGTTTTCAATGCAAATCGACAAGGTTCAACTTATGGCGAGTTATTCCGCGAAGACCAGTCGCCCATCTTACCGCGACTTGCGCAACGCCGTGGAATACATCAACCGCTTCACGTTGCAGACGGGCAATCCTTTTCTTGAACCAAGCCTGACACATGACTACTCGTTGGCTGCATCGTGGAAGTTCCTTCAGTGCTCCATTGGATTCCGTGATGAGCGCAATGTCATTATAGAATGGGCAGAGCCTTTGGACACTGACCCGAGCATTTCGGTATTGAAGCCGCAAAACTTCGACAGGATTCCGAGGATGAATTTCATGCTGTCTGCGGCTCCTGAAATTGGGGTCTGGCATCCTCAGTTGTCCCTTGGTTTCAACAAGCAATGGTTTTCCGTCAGCAGCCAAACAGAGACTGTTTCGTTGGACAAGATTTCCCCGTTTGGCGTAATCGACAACACTTTCGTTTTCCCAAAAGGCTGGAAGGCCAATCTTGAATTTGGCTGTGCGGGCAAGGGCTACATGGACAATTATTTCAGGTCCAAAAACATGTGGATTTGCAATATGTATGTGCAGAAAGCCTTGTTGGACAATGCCTTGACCCTGACTTTGGGCGTGAATGACCTATTCAACCAATCGGGTTATTATTACGACACCTATTATCCAACTTTGAGGATTTACAAAAGCGGCACCTACGATTCCCGCGAAATCTACCTGACTTTGCGCTACCGTCTGAAGGCCAAGGCCAGCAAGTATCGTGGAAGTTTGGCGGGAGAGGAAGAACGGCAGAGGCTGTGATTCATGAACCAAAATCTGACATTTATAAAGGCTGAGATGTCGAAAACTACAAAAAACTAAAAGATTTGGAGCAAGTATAGCCTATACTTGCTCCAAATCTATGAAAAAATCGGAGATTTGGAGCGAGTATAAGGGTGTCGTTCTGAAAAAAGATTTATCTTTGCGGCGTGAACCAAGGAGATAAAGCCATGAACGACAACAAAATCATAGGACGGAAGTATGAGCAGCAACTGCTTGAATCGGTTTGCGAACAGCGCGAGGCACGAATGGTGGCGGTGTATGGCCGCCGCAGGGTGGGGAAGACCTTCCTCATCAGGGAGTTTTTCCACAACGAGTTCGACTTCATGTTCACCGGCAGTTACGAAACCCCGATGGCGGTGCAGTTGTCGCTGTTTCAGAGAGAGTTGCAAAAGCGGTCGGGGCAAGACTTGCGGCGGCCTGCCAACTGGTTTGAGGCTTTCGAGCAGCTTCAAGCCTATTTGGACAGCCTCGGAAAAGAGCGCATCGTCGTGTTTTTCGACGAGTTGCCTTGGATGGACACGCCCAAGTCCAAGTTCCTGACGGCCTTCAGCTATTTCTGGAACACTTGGGCCTCGACCCGCGACGGGCTGAAACTCTTCATCTGCGGCAGTTCCACCTCGTGGATGATGAACAAGGTCATTGGCGACAAGGGCGGACTTTACAACCGCTGTTCGCGCACCATCTACCTTGCGCCGTTCACCTTGGGCGAGATGGAGGCGCAGTTGGAGCAGAAAGGCATCGTTTGGACGCGCTACCAAATCACCGAGGCCTATATGATTTTCGGTGGCATACCTTATTATATAGATATGCTCGACAAAAACCTCACCTTCGCCCAAAACATCGACAGGCTCTTTTTCGCCGATGGCGCACCGCTGCGCACGGAATACAATTTCCTGTTTCGCTCGCTGTTCAAGGACTCCACGATGGCCCGACAGGTGGTTGAGGAATTGGTCAGCAACGGGAAGGGTATGACACAACAAGAGTTGAAGGAAGCACTTAAACTGCCTTCGGGCGGCGCATTGACCAAGACCTTGAAAGACTTGCAACTCTGCGATTTCATCCGCTCCTATTCCTCGATGGGGAGGAAGTCGAAGGGTATGTTGTATCAGCTCACCGACTTGTTCACTTTGTTCCATCTTCGCTTCGTGGTCAAACATTCAGGGCAAGACGGCCAATATTGGAGCAACCTCAATGAACACACCCACGACTCTTGGGCGGGCTATGCCTTCGAGCGGGTTTGCTTGCACCATATCCCACAGATTAAGAAGAAGTTAGGGATTTCTGGCGTTTTGACTAATGCCTACGGATGGAGTACGAAACCTATGGTGGACGAGGACGAAACCGAGTGGGAAGGCGCACAAATCGACCTGCTTTTGAGCCGCGCCGACGATGTGATTAACATTTGCGAGATGAAATACAGCAAACATTCCTACACCATCACCGACGAGTACAGCAAGCACCTGAGAACCAAGATGTCAGTCTTTCGGCACCACACGAAAACCAAGGCTGCGCTTCACTTGACATTCATCACCACCTTTGGGCTTACGCACAACAAGTATTGGGGTATGGCGCAAAGCGAAGTTATGATGGACGACCTGTTCAAGTTGCCATAAGGTGCTTATACTTGCTCCAAATCATACAAAATTTGCAAGATTTGGAGCAACTATAGCCTATACTTGCTCCAAATCTATGAAAAATTCGGAGATTTGGAGCGAGTATAAGGGCGTTTCCCGATGACGGCAAAACCAAATTTCAGTTTCCTGTCGTTTCGTGCGCAATTTTCTTTTATCTTTGCGCGTTGATAGAAAAACGAACTTGGTTTATGTCAGAGAATTTGGTCATCATCCCGACTTACAAGGAGAAGGAGAACATTGAGAAGATTATCCGCTATGTATTCAACCTGCCTATGGCGTTCGATATATTGATTATCGACGACAACAGCCCCGACGGCACCGCCGACATCGTGAAAACGCTGATGACGGAGTTCGGCGACCGCTTGTTCATGATTCAGCGGGCGGGCAAGTTGGGCCTCGGTACGGCTTACATCACGGGCTTCAAGTGGGCCTTGGAGCGTGAGTATCAGTATGTTTTCGAGATGGATGCCGACTTCTCCCACAATCCTGACGACTTGTCGCGGCTGCACGATGCTTGCGCCAATGGTGCAGATTTGGCTGTCGGGTCGCGCTATAAGACGGGTGTCAATGTGGTCAATTGGCCGATGGGTCGCGTCTTGATGTCGTATTACGCTTCGGCATACGTCCGTTTCGTCACGCGGATGCATGTGCGCGACACCACCGCAGGCTTCGTGTGCTACACACGCAAAGTGCTCGAAACCATTAATTTGGACAGAATCAAGTTCGTGGGTTATGCCTTCCAAATAGAGATGAAATACACCGCTTGGAAACTCGGCTTCAAGATTGAGGAAGTGCCCATCATCTTCACCGACCGCCGCGAGGGTCAATCGAAGATGAGCAAGGGCATCTTCAAGGAGGCCATCTTCGGGGTCATCAATCTGCGTTGGAGGGGCTTGACAGGAAAGATAAAACCGAGAAAATGAACTATCTTATTAAAAATGCGACACTTGTCAACGAAGGACAGACCTTCGAGGCAAGTGTTTTTGTTTCGGACGGCAAGATTGCCAAGATTATTCGGGAAGGGGACGACCTTTCGACGGACGAGATTACAGGTTTTGACATGGAACTGGCGCATGAGATTGATGCCACAGGCAAATACCTCATTCCGGGCATCATTGACGAGCATGTGCATTTCCGTGAGCCGGGATTGACCTATAAGGCCGACATCAGCACCGAAAGCCATGCAGCCGTGGCCGGCGGCGTGACTTCGTTTATGGATATGCCCAACACGCTTCCGCAAACCACTACGCAAGAGCTTCTGCAAGAGAAATTTGACATTGCCGCAGAGAAATCGTTGGCCAACTATTCCTTTTATTTGGGCGCGACCAACGACAACCTTGCCGAAGTCATCAAAACCGACCCCAAGCGTGTGTGCGGCATCAAACTCTTTATGGGCAGCAGCACGGGTAACATGCTTGTCGACAAAAATGAGGTTCTTGAAGCCTTGTTCAAGGAGTCGCCCTGCCTGATTGCCGCGCATTGCGAGGACGAGGAACTGATTCATCACAACTCGGAACTGTATGAAGAGATGGTGGACAGGGAAATCGTTGAGTCGAAAGCCCCCTTGCATCCCAAGATTCGCACCGAGATGGCTTGTTACCTTTCTTCGTCGAAGGCCGTCGATTTGGCCTCGAAAACGAATGCCAAGCTCCACATCCTGCATATCTCCACGGCAAGGGAATTGGAATTGTTTAGGAATGACATTCCGTTGAAAGACAAAAAAATAACGGCGGAAACCTGTCCGCATTACCTTCGCTTTTGCGACGATGACTACCGAAAAATGAAATTCAGCATCAAGTGCAATCCAGCCATCAAGGCGGAAAAGGACAAGGTGGCATTGATGGAAGCCATTCAAAACGGACTGATTGACACCATCGCTTCCGACCACGCGCCGCATCGCCGCAACGAGAAATACACGGGCAACTATTTCACGAGCAAGTCGGGATTCGCATCCATCCAGCATTCGTTGGAGGTGATGCTCGAATGGGTTCAGGATGGTGTGCTGACATTTCCGCAAGTGGTGCAGCTGATGTGTCACAATCCGGCCATCTTGTACCAAATCGACCGTCGAGGCTTCATCCGCGAAGGCTACCACGCCGACTTGGCGCTCGTTGATTTGAATGACCGGCATCTGATTTCGACTGCCAATGAGTTCACCAAGTGCCATTGGACGCCCTACAAGCGCCTCTGGATGCGTTCGCGCGTGTCGCACACTTTCGTGAACGGGAATTTGGTGTATGAAAACGGCGAGTTCCGCGATGAAAGTCGTGGTGAACGACTTGAGTTTAACAGATAAAACCCACTGAAAATGAAAAAGATATTCCTCGCATTAAGTACAATGTTGCTTTTGGCAGCTTGCTCTCCGCAACTGACCGAAAAAGTGATGGTTTCCTATCCAAACGGGCAGCCACAAGTGGTCCGCTATTTCGACAAACACAACAACTGCGTGAAGGAGGTCGAATATTACGACTCGGGTCAGGTGAAGATGGAAGGCGGTATGAAAAACGGCAAGATGGAAGGCAAGTGGGTCGCCTATTTCCCTGATGGCAGGATGCAGAGCATCGGCACTTTCGAGAACGGTGAACGCACAGGCGCCGCTTCCGCTTGGCAGGAAAACGGCAATTTGTATTACGAAGGCTTTTACAAGAAGGGCTCGGTTAGCGGCCATTGGAAATGGTACGACGAGCAAGGCTATGTCATCAAGGAAATCGATTACGGAGAGTGATCGTGATTTATTTGTTGGCTTTCTCCTCGTCGTTGTTGTACCACTCGAAATAAGCCTCGGTGTGCTCCTTCCCTGAATCGACGAGCTTCTGTTTTTTAGTGTCTGACAGGCCGAAGTCGATGGAACTGATGCCGAGCGTGTCGATGTAAATCGTGCGTTGCCAGTCGTCGCTGTGCAGGTGGACGTTGTTCTGGAAGTCGATGAGCGTCGTGACCAAGGCTTTCGTGTAGGTGAAGAAACTGTTGATTTCCTTGGTTGGCGCTTCGGCGTGTTCAAGATACATCGCGATTTCCTCCTTGGCGTCTAAGCGGAAGCCTAATGTCTCCTTGTTGTAGACATATTCGAACTGGGTCCCGCTTTTTTTCTTTTGGGCTGACGAGTTGATTTTCTCGTAATAATCGGTCCTTCTGATGCCACTCTTGGAAACGAAGTCGGTGCGGTCGAAGACCTTGATGGCATAGTTCTCCAACAGGCCGCCGTCAACATAGAAATGGTCGTCGTTTTTGTCGTGTACTGCCGTGAAGAACAACGGGATCGACATGGAGATGCGGGCTGCATCGGCCACTTTCATATCGGGGGTGGAATCATAGCTGAACACTTTCGTGTAACCAGTGGTTAAGTCGCTACCAATCAAGAAAATGTCCATAAACGGCTTCCCTTCCTTCTGCAATTTCCTGATGCCTTTGAAAGTGATTTCGCCATCGCCGGTTTTGTCCTTGATGTAGTCAGCCATCAGGCTCCGGAAGAAATCACCTTTGTACCAGCCGTACTCTTGTAGAAGGCGAGTCGTGTTGCGCACCAAGCCCCACGAGCTGTCCATGAAGTTCCTGAAATTGATTTTCCAAAGGATGTCCTTCAATTCGTCGGCGGAAAAGCCCAAACCGACAAGGACAGCCACCATGGCGCCTGCCGAGGTGCCGGCAACGCGCTTGATTTTGCTCAAGATTCCTTCTTTTTCCAATACCTCCAATGCGCCGACGTAAGCGATGCCTTTCACGCCGCCGCCCTCGAAGACGAGATTTTTGAATTTGTATGCCATGATGTTCGGTTTATGTTGTTTTTCTTGTTTTTATGCTGTTTGGCTGTTGGCTATTCGCTTGATGGCTCGTTGGCTAACAGCTGAAGGCTAACAGTTGAAAGCCAACTAATCCATCACCCAACTCGTGCCTTCCTTGCCGTCCTTTAGGGTGATGTGAAGTTTGGCCAATTCGTCACGAATCTTGTCTGAAGTGGCCCAGTCCTTGTTGGCGCGGGCTTGCTTGCGGATGTCGATGATGGTCTGCATCAGTCCATCTACCAAAGCGCCGTTGCCGTCGGAGGCATTGCTTTCCACGAGGCCGAGAATGTCGAAAACGAAATCTTGGAACAGCTTGTTGAGCAAGGCCAGTTCCTCGGCGTTGATTTGTGCCTTGCCGTCCTTCACGGTGTTCACGATGCGCACGGCTTCAAACAGGTTCGCGATGACGATGGGGCTGTTGAAGTCGTCGTTCATGGCATCGTAGCAGGCATACACAATCTTTTGGATGTCAAGCGGTTGTGCGCCATCGGTGGCTTTCAAGGTCTTGGCGGCTTTCACTGCTTCCATCAGGCGGTTGTAGCCCTTTTCGGCGGCTTGTAGGGCTTCGTTGCTGAAGTCCAAGGTGCTGCGGTAGTGGGCTTGCAGGATGAAGAAGCGGATGGTCATGGGGCTGTAGGGCTGTGCAATCATCTCCTCGCCCTTGGCGTTGATGTGGCTGCCGTTAAAGAACTCATCGAGTGTGATGAAGTTACCTAGCGACTTACCCATCTTTTGTCCGCCGATGGTGATCATGTTGTTGTGCATCCAGTAGGTGACGGGTTGCTTGCCGTTGGCCGCCACACTCTGTGCGATTTCCGACTCGTGGTGGGGGAACATGAGGTCCATGCCGCCACCGTGGATGTCGAACGTCTCACCCAAGTATTTGCAGCCCATGGCCGAGCATTCCATGTGCCAACCTGGGAAACCGTCGCTCCAAGGCGAAGGCCAACGCATGATGTGCTTGGGTTCGGCTTTCTTCCACAAAGCGAAGTCGACGGGGTTGTGCTTCTCCTCCTGGCCGCTCAGCTCGCGCGTGGTGTTGAGCATCTCCTCGAAGTTGCGACCCGAAAGGATGCCGTAGGGGTGCTCCTTATTATATTTCTCAATGTCGAAATACACCGAGCCGTTCTCCACGTAGGCGTAGCCGTGATCGAGGATCTTCTGTACCATGGCAATCTGCTCGATGATATGACCCGAGGCGTGAGGCTCGATGGACGGACGCAGCACATTCAGCTTGTCCATGGCGGCATGGTAGCGGTTGGTGTAATACTGTGCCACCTCCATCGGCTCGAGGTTCTCGAGGCGGGCCTTCTTGGCAATTTTGTCCTCGCCTTCGTCGGCATCGTGGTATCCGAGATGTTGCAGATACCTGAAGACCAGGTCGAAGGTGATGGCCGGACGGGCATGACCCAGATGGGCGTCGCCGTAGACGGTGGGACCGCAGACGTACATGCCCACATGCGGGGCGTTCAAAGGTTTGAAAGGCTGCTTGCAGCGCGAAAGGCTATTGTAAATATATAAGGTGCCGTTCATCTTATTGAAGTGTTTTGATATTTGCGGCAAAAGTACAAAATAAAGCCGAAGCAGAGTCTCAATTGGCTTAAGAATTGTGCAAATAAGGGGCTGAAACTAGAGAAAAAATGTCAAAAACGTTGGAAATATTAAAATTTGGTTTATTTTTGCGCGGTTAAAACAATCAACACTCACTAAAAGTTGCGCCCGACACGAATTAGGGATTATGTAATGGATCAAATCGTCAAAAGAAAGAATGGACTCGGCATCGCCGGTTTTATTTTGGCCCTGATTGGCCTGGTTATTTGCTGGGTGCCTGTCCTTAACATCATCAGCTTGGTTCTTTGCGGACTTGGCTTCCTGTTGGCATTCATTGGCTTGTTCCTCAAAAATAGAAAAAAAGGCCTGGCCATCGTTGGCGTGCTCTTTGGCTTAGCAGGTTGCGTGATTTTCTACCTTGTTTATGCAGGGTTGGCAAATCTTGCTGCTTAATTCGTCAGGACTATCATATCGAAAAGCACGGATTCGTCCGTGCTTTTTTTATTTAGTCCTGTTCAGAATAAAAAAAGAGGGGTGAGGTGTACACCCTATCAAACCTTTTCGTACTTTTGTACCCTAACATTAATCAACAAACAACACCCTTATGAAAAGAAAATTCTTACTCATTCTTGCCTCCAGCATCGTCTGCTGCTTCCTTTCGGTTTCATGCGGTTCGAACCGCCAAGCCTCAACTCCTCCGCAGGACATCATTGTGCTTTATGAGAACGACGTCCACTGTGGCGTTGACGGATACGCCAATTTTGCCGCTCTCAAGAACGAGATGAAGGCAACCCACAAGTATGTCACCGTTGTGTCCAATGGCGATTTTGTCCAAGGCGGTAGCTTGGGTGCTTCCTCTCACGGACGTAACATCATCAACATCATGAACGCCGTGGGTTATGATTACGTGACCCTTGGCAATCACGAGTTCGATTATGGCATTCCCCGTCAAATGGAGCTCATGGATGCCCTTGAAGCCGAATGCCTCTGCTGCAA
>CACXQV010000071.1 GCA_902769875.1 uncultured Bacteroidia bacterium | reverse complement strand
TTGCGCATAAACTTTCCGAACTTGGTGATGCGCGGGTCGTCGTCGCTCGAAAGCATAGGCGTACCGCTCGATTCGGCATCCACCCTCATACTTCTGAACTTGGCCATCTTGAAAGGCTTGCCGCCTTTGCCGATGCGTTCCTGCACATAGAAAACCGGCCCTTTCGAGGTCGTTTTCACGATGATGGCGCACAATATGAACACGGGCGAGAGGACGACGAGAGCCAGAACGGAAGCCACAATGTCGAAAACCCGCTTGACCACCCTTTGCCAGATGGGCATCAGCTCGGGCGTGACCTGCACCAAGGGCGCTTGCCAGATGGCCGACTGCTTGACCGAGCCGAACACCAAGTCTTGCATCGCAGGGATGATTTTCACGTTGGCATCGGTCGTGTCGACCACGGTGAGCAACACCTTCATCGTTTCCACCTCGGAACGCTCGATGGCTATGATGACCTCTTCCACGTTGTTCGCCTTGACGACCTGTTCGATGTCGTGGTAAGAGCCAAGCCGAGGCAAGAACTTACCCAACTTGTACTCCTTCTTGTCGTACACGTTGAGGAAGCCTATGACCCTGCGTCCCGAAGGCTTCACCTCGTCCTCGATTTCCTTGAAGATGGCGCAGGCATTGTCGTTGCTGCCCACGATGAGCGTGTTGAACCCGATTTTCTTGCTCCTGATGCGCGAAACCACTGTTGTGGTGATGATGAGGCGCGGAATATAGGTCATCAGGAACTGGAAAGTGAACAACGCGATAAACGACTGATAATAGGACTTGTAGGTTGCCACCTCGTCGTCGAGGATGACCACGAAGAAAAGCACCACCACACCGAGCAAGGTGATGAAGAACGTCTGGCCCAGCTCCTTGAGCCGCGACTTCATATAGACTTTCTCGTAGGCGCCCGTCACGGCATGAAGCACCAGCCAACTGATGGGGATGACAATCACGCCGATCCAGAAACTCGGCGTGACAAACGAATGCGTGATGCGGTCCCAATAATTGATATAAAGGTCTTCGTGCGCCTTGCGGAAGAAGTAAAACAAAGTCCACGCCAGAATGGAGGCAATCCAATCGACGAAGAAATAGACCGACGACAATCTCTTCTTGTTCATAAATTGCGATATAGCAGTTTCAGGTTGTCAAAATAATAATAACGACGCTCGTTGATGGGATGATACACCTGCCCATAGTCGACATCCTCCTGGGTGGTCAGGTCGGAAGTGAAATAAATCTTGAAATAGGAGGCCGAATTGAATTTGTTCATCCAAGGCCCAATGTTGATGTAGATCTTGTTCCACTTTTGAGGCCGGACGTGCGTCTTGTCGGTCGGCGTAACCTTCACCAACTTCAGCGTTTTCAATTGATAGCTTTCATAATACTGTACGCCAACACAAAACGTATCGTTGCAGCAATAATCCATCTCGAGCAGGCAATAGACGCCGGCGTCAAAGTCATCATAAAAATCGAACTCGTCGGCTGTAGCGAAGGCGAAATCCAACGAATCGGGCGGCAACTCCACCTTGCCCGAGAAGAACGAGTTGGAGGATTGCCAAGCCTCGCTGCCCGCCACACGGACGAGGTTCGCATCGCTACCATCTTCGGGCAACAGCGTGTTGGTCGTCTCAAAGTCTTCCATCCAGGCCATGTTGGTGCCTTCGCCGATGGGCAGATAGTTCAGCACGGGTTGTATCGTGACGATGCTGTCCTCAGTGAGGTTCAGCGTCCCATACACCCTGCGCTGATAGAAAGGATACTTGTCGCGCGCATCCGAGCGGCCATCCACTTTGATGCCACCTATGACAATCACTTCGTGCGGCCCCTTTTTCAGGACGGGGAAAGTGGCCGGCAACTCGTAAGTGCCAATCAGTTGGTCGTCAACGTAGACCCAAGCGTCAGTAACCTTCGAGGTGCTAGCCCCGTAGGTATAGTAATCCGTGTTCGGGTCGACGGTGATGGAGTCGATATGGATATAGGAAGGAACGGTTTGCGTGCCTGAAAACTTCCTGCACGAACTGAGGCCCAAGGCATAGAAAACGATTCCCAAAAGGACAAAAAGGGTAGATTTTCGAATCATGATTGTATTTTTATATTTAAGGTAACGACAGCCAAAATGGAATATTGTAGGACGCGACGTTTATTTCTTCACTTTGGCGATGGATTCGTCGACGCTGTCGAGGATGCGGTAGGCCAGTTTCAACACATTGATGCCATCGTCGATGCTCACGGCGGGCGTGGTGTTGTGGACAATGGCGTCGTAGAAGCTCTCCAATTCGGTTTTGATGGCGTTGATAGGATGGATTTCGGGCATCTCGAAAGTGATTTGCTTTTCGCTGCCATCGGCCAAGGTGATGGTGGCCGAGAGCGGATTGGTAGCGTCGACGGTGTCGCTGATGCGGAAGATTTCGGTCTTCTTGTCCAAGAAATCGACGGTGATGTAGGCTTCCTGCTGGAAGATGCGGGTCTTGCGCATGTTCTTCATCGACAGGCGCGAAGCCGTGAGGTTGGCCACCGCGCCATTCTCGAACTCGATACGAACATTGGCAATGTCAGGCGTAGGGCTGACGATGCTCACGCCACTTGCACTGATATGCGAAACTGGCGACTTGACGATGGTGAGCAAAATGTCCAAGTCGTGTACCATAAGGTCAAGGACGACAGGCACATCCGTTCCACGCGGGTTGAACTGTGCCAAGCGATGCGCCTCGATGAAAAGCGGTTCACCAATGAATGGCTCAGCAGCGATGAAGGCCGGATTGAACCGCTCGACGTGCCCAACTTGCACCTTCACGCCGGCCTCGTCAGCCAGCTTTTTCAGAGCGTTGGCCTCGTCGGGGGTGGCCACGATAGGCTTTTCGATAAAGACATGCTTGCGTTTCAGCAAGGCTTTCGATGCGCATTCAAAATGACGGATGGTGGGAGTCACAATGTCGACCACATCCACAGCATCAATCAATGCATCAGCGGAATCGAAACATTTTGTCCCTGTTTCGGCTTCCACTTGCCGCGCCGTTTCCTCGGCTGGGTCGAAAAAGCCGACCAAGTCATATCCCCCTTTTAAGGGGGACTGGGGGGATTCAGAGATTTGTTTGATGCAGTCCAAATGGATTTTTCCCAAATGACCCGCTCCTAAGACACCTATTTTCAGCATTTTATGACAATCTTCAATATCAAAACAAAGGGCAAAAATATGAATTTTATCCACTCATCTTTCCATCTTCAAAAAAATATGTATCTTTGCAGCGGTCAAAGTGCCATTATGCACAGGCTGCATAGTTGCACTATAATAAGGATCTTGGGGGAACTGAAAAGTTCCCCCTTTTAATTGAAATCACAAATGAAATTTGCCACCAACATAGACGAACAAATCCAAAAACTCAAGCAAAGAGGGATGGTTATCGAGGATGAAGCCAAAGCAAGGGAAGTTTTGCTTGACATCGGCTACTACAGATTGGGGTTCTATTGGTTTCCATTGGAAAAGACCTATCCAAACAAGCGAAACCGCAATCACAGGTTTGTTGAAGGCGCTTCCTTTTTGTGGGCCACCAACCTATATTATGCCGATTGCCGAATCAGGAACCTGCTCATCCCCTATCTTTCACGAATAGAGGTTAATTTAAGGACGTTCGTCATTTATACGGTGTCAAACCACTATAAGCAAAACCCGACTTGGTTCGCCGATCGCAATGTGATGAAGTCAGAATTCATCGTTTCTTTTCCAATTGTCTACGAAAAAATCCGCAAAAACGAAGCCATCAAAAGACATCACGAAAAGTATCAAAACGACATTTATGCGCCTGTATGGAAAACGATTTGAAACATCAAGGAAGTTTTATAGTCTTCAAAAAACAATAGCATCCCAAGACAAATGAACTCCATCATAGAAGACAACTACCGCCACAAAGGCTTGCGCAAACAAATGGTTGACCAGCTGCGCACGAAAGGCATCACCGACGAAGCCGTCTTGGCCGCCATCAACGAAGTGCCACGCCACGTTTTCCTCGACTCTTCTTTCGTCGAGCTCGCCTACCAAGACCAAGCCTTCCCCATCGGCTCGGGGCAGACCATCTCCCAGCCTTCCACCGTGGCTTTCCAAACACAGCTTTTGCAGGTGGAAAAAGGGATGAAGGTGCTTGAAATCGGCACAGGTTCAGGCTATCAGGCCTGTGTGTTGGCCGCGATGGGCGCCAAGGTGTTCAGCATCGAGCGGCAACGCAACCTTTTTTTCAAGACCAAGGAAATACTCGGACAATTGCCTTTCCGAGTGAAAGCATTCTTGGGCGACGGCTTTGAAGGCTTGCCCACCTACCAACCTTTCGACCGCGTCATCATCACGGCGGGAGCCCCCACCCTACCCATGACTCTCGTCGAACAATTGAAACCCGCAGGCATCATGGTCATCCCGATGGACAACGCCGAAGGCGAAGGACAGACGATGCTACGCCTCACCAAAATGGAAGACGGCTCATTGAGGAAAGAAGAATTCGGCGACTTCAAGTTTGTGCCGATGCTGAAGGAGATCGGGAAAGATTGACTCACTTTACTTCTTCTTGAAAATACTCCCCAAAATCGACCTGACTATCGTGTTGCCAAGGTTCCGGCCTATGGTCGTCGCAGTGGTATTGAGCGTCTTTTCCAATGCTTTCGCGCCCGCCGATTTCTTTTTCCTTGTTGTGGTTGTCGATCTTGAAGAGGTGCTTCTTGCGCGTTCTTTCTCCTTGGCTTCCTTGGCCTTGCGCTTTTCTTCCTCCTCGGCCTCTTTCTGAAGGCGTTTTTCCTCTTGCTTTTGTTGCGCAACGAGGACTTCGTAGGCACTTTCGCGGTCGAAACTCTTGTCATACACGCCGTAGATGCGCGATTTGCGAATCAGGTCGCGGCGCTGGTCGTCAGTGATGGCCCCGATTTGGCTCAATGGGAACAGGATCTTGGCGCGTTCCACGATGCAGGGCGCACCCTTTTCGTCCAAGAAGGAAACCAAGGCCTCGCCCGTACCGAGTTCGAGGATGGCCGTTTCAGTGTTGAAGTTCGGATTGGCGCGGAAGGTTTGCGCGGCGGCTTTCACGGCCTTTTGCTCCTTGGGAGTGTAGGCGCGAAGTCCGTGCAAAACGCGATTGCCAAGCTGACCGGCAATGGCATCCGGGATGTCGTCGGGGCTTTGGGTGATGAAATACACACCCACGCCCTTCGAGCGCACCAAACGAATGACCTGCTCAATCTTGTCGACCAATGCCTTCGAGGTATCCTTGAAAAGCATGTGTGCCTCGTCGAAGAAGAAAATGAGCTTGGGCAGCGGCAAGTCGCCGACTTCGGGAAGTTGGGTGTAGAGTTCGCTCAACAACCACAGCAGGAAGGTGGAATAGAGCTTGGGATTGAGCATCAATTTGTCGGCAGCCAAAACGTTCATCACGCCACGCCCGCCCTCGGTTTGAAGGAAGTCGAACACATTGAATGAAGGCTCGCCGAAGAACAAGTCGCCACCCTCGGCTTCCAAGGCCAACAAAGCACGTTGGATGGCCCCGACGCTTACTGAAGACACTGTGCCGTAGGTGGTGGTGAACTCCTTGGCATTCTTGGCCACATAGTCGAGCATAAGGCGCAAGTCCTTCATATCGATAAGAAGCAGACCTCGGTCGTCGGCAATCTTGAAAACGATGTTAAGGATGCCCGTTTGGGTTTCGTTGAGGCCGAGAAGTCGTGCCAAAAGTTGCGGTCCCATGTCGGAGATGGTGGCGCGGAGCGGATGGCCTTGTTCGCCAAACACATCGAAGAAGCGGGTTGGACAGCCGCTAAAGAGTTGAGAGTTGAAAGTTGAGCGTTGAGAGTTGTCGCCTTCGGCGTTTTCAACTGGGAAGAACTCCGGAAGGCGTTTCTCGATGAAGCCGCTCATCTTTCCAGCTTGGCTGATGCCTGAGAGGTCGCCTTTCATGTCGGCCATGAAACAAGGCACGCCCGCCTGACTGAAGGATTCGGCAAGCACTTGTAGGGTAACGGTTTTGCCAGTTCCCGTGGCACCGGCAATCAAGCCGTGGCGGTTGGCCATTTTGCCCACCATATAGATTGGCCCGTTGTCGCAATGCGCGATGTAGAGTTGTTTGTTTTCAGTGTACATATTGGTTGTGATTTAAGATTTCAGATTTAAAACCATAACATTATTGAACAATCTTTTCAACTTCCTTGAAAACTTCTTCGGTATCAAGCAAAACAGCCTTATCATCTTCTATATCTTTCAAACGCTCTATTACAATCCTTTTTTCCATTTCAGAAATGGGAACTTTTTCAACTGGATTTATTCCGAATTTCAAATACTTGATAGTCAAACCTTGGTCGAGCCACATCTGTTCATAGAAGGTGCGGATGGTCTTCACTTCGAGGTTGTCGTCATTCGCGTAAAGATCATCGGTGGCATAGAGTAGTGGAAGACCTTGTTTTTCAACTACATCGTGCAAGGTAAACTCATACATGATAGGGCTGTCGGTTTTGAGGTTGAGGATGCCGTCGGGACGGACGATTTTGCGGTATCGCTCCAAAAACTCAGGCGAAGTTAGCCTGTGCCTTGCATTGCGCACGCCCTCGCCCGGATGCGGGTCGGGAAAAGTGACCCAAATTTCGGAAACCTCGTCCTTACTAAAGAAATGCTCGATTTGGTCGATGCGGGCACGCAAGAAAGCCACGTTTTTCAAGTCCTCCTCGTTCGATTGTTTCAGCCCTCGCCAAATGCGTGCACCCTTGATGTCGACACCTATATAATTGACATCGCCGTGGGCACGAGCCAAACCTACCGTGTATTCGCCTTTGCCGCAGCCCAATTCAAGCACGATGGGATTGGCATTGTGGAAAAACTCCTCGTGCCATTTCCCCTGCAAGGGAAAACCCTCATTATTGATACGTTCATAGCTGTATTCGAACAAGTTAGGGAAGGTCTTGTTCTCGGCAAAGCGTTCTAATTTGTTCTTTTTTGACATGTTCTTCGATTTTTTCGACGACAATCGGCAGGAGGTTACACCGCCAGCCTGTTATGCTTTCGCCCCTACGGGCTATTTTAATATCCAAGCCTTATAATCCGTTTTGGTCCTGATTTCGCGAAGCACGGCCATCGCTTCTTCCTCGGTGCGATAACGGCCAAACGAGACATACCATTGCTTGTCTCTCAGCTCATAGAAAGCGTCAGGATAGCCATTTTTCCTCAACGAATTGGCCAACCGCGCCGCAAGCTCCGACTTTCCATAGCAACCTGCAATGATGCGGATTTCGCCCTGCATGGCAAGACGCTTGGCTTGGCGCTCCAAAGCCTTTTCCACCACTTTGTCCCAATCCACGGCATAGCTCGGCAGCGAATAAGCCTTCGGATGATAGACACCTCGCTCAGTTTTTTTCCATTGGCCAAAATCGATGATTCTGAAGTAATGCAAGCCATAACCAACTATGACTGAAACCAATGCAATCAGCAGGACTGCCCGTTTCCCAAAACGGCGCGGGGGCGTTGCTCCCTTTTTGTCACCATCATCATACACAGCTTTTTCGTCAACGGTGATGGGCGTGTTCTTTTCTTTCTGCCGTTCCTTTATCTCGACCTTGATTTCCTCCTTCGTCTTGATGCGGGTCACAGGCTGGGGCGCGAAATCACTCAAGCCAAAGGCGTCGATGTTGTAGTTGGATCTCTTGTCGGGCTCGAAAACCAAGTCTTCAGCCCAATCGTAATACAAGGTTCCCAAATCCTTGAGCGTCACCTTCTGACCAGCTTTCATACGGTTGAAACAATCGGAGACGAACAAAGCCACCTGCTTTCGGGCTTCGCCTTCAGGCATTCCGCCGTTCTCCGTCATATAAATGACAATCAAGTCGTTATCCTCCCGGAGATTGGCATCAAAACCGAGCTCGCAAGTTGGCATGGCAAATTGGTTGTCAGCAAGATTCACCTTGGCTGGGATGGCTTTCTTGACGAAGGCACCCAATCCCGGCACGACCACGGTGTCGCGGACAAACAACAGCTCAGATATGGCTTCTGCAACGGAAATCATCCTCTATAAAGCGTTTGAGTACGTGCCAAATGCTCCACTTTGAGCAAGTCTGACGGGATGTCGACAGAGACATTCACCGAATCGGTGACCGCCATCTTGATGCTCAAGCCGTTTTCCAACCAGCGCAGCTGCTCCAACGACTCGGCCAATTCAAGGCGCGAAGGTTGCATCGTTGCCACTTGGCGCAAGATAGCGGCCTTGTAGGCATAGATGCCGACGTGTTGGTAAAAATCGCACTTGTCCAACCATTGTTCGCGAGCCACGTTGCGCAGGTAAGGTATGGGATTTCTGCTGAAATACAAGGCTTTGCCTTCATTATCCATCACCACTTTCACTGAGTTGGCGCTGAAAAGCTCTTCCTCGTCGTCGATGCGCTTGGCCAACGAGGCCAATTGCGTATCCTCTTGCGAAATCAGGTCGATGAGCACATTGATTTGCCTTGGGTCGATGAAAGGCTCGTCGCCTTGAATGTTGATTACGGCATCATATTTCTCTTCGAGTATCTCCATGGCCTCGCAGCAACGGTCGGTGCCGCTTTGGTGGTTGGGCTTGGTGAGCACATATTGCCCACCAAAAGTCAACACCTCGTCGGCTATCCTCATATCGTCGGTAGCCACCACGACGGCGTCCAATTTCGATTTCCAAGCCTGTTCGCACACGCGGCGGATCATCGTCTTCCCATTGATCATGGCCAACGGCTTGCCAGGGAAACGTGTCGAATTGTAACGTGCCGGTATAATTCCTACTACTTTCATCATCAGAACAATCCATTAAGTGAAGCTTCAATCCTGTCGACCACCGTGCTCAAGTCCTCCGGGTTCTCGAGTTCGATGTTGTCGGTGTCTATAATGAGCAGCTTGCCCTCCTTGTAGCCGCTAATCCATTGCTCGTAACGCTCGTTGAGGTTGGTCAGGTAGCTGATGCTGATGCTTTGCTCAAACTCGCGGTTGCGCTTGGCGATGTGGCGAATCAAGGTAGGCACCGAGGCGCGGAGGTAAATCAGCAAATCGGGCGGCTGCAGGAATCGAGTCATCAGCTCGAACAGCGACTGATAGTTCTCGAAATCACGGTTTTCCATCAGCCCCATCGAATAGAGGTTGGCCGCAAAGATATGGGCATCCTCATAGATGGTACGGTCTTGGATGACGTCTTCGCCGCTATTTCGGATGTCCATCACCTGACGGAAACGGCTGTTGAGGAAAAATATTTGGATGTTGAACGACCAGCGTTGCATATCCTCATAAAAGCTGTCGAGATAGGGGTTGTGCTCAACTTCCTCATAATGAGGCTTCCAGTTGAAGTGTTTGGCCAACAGACCCGTCAACGTGGTCTTGCCCGAGCCGATGTTGCCTGCTACAGCGATGTGCATAATACTTCGATTTTAGTTTAGAAAGAAGTGGCTAAAATAAGGAAAAGTCGGCAATCGGGGCGAAAAAATTTGCGAAAAAAACGCAAGGCGTTGAATATCAAAAACGAAGGGAGCGGCAACTCTTAGGGCACTGCACCGTTTCATTTGGCGTGCCTTGGCAAACGATGAAATCCGCAAGTCATCAATGGCAGGATCGAAACAAAGATGTCCGTAACACATGCACTATGAACCGTTGGGCAGTTCAATTCGGAGCTTTCTTGATCAGACAAGTCACTACCAAACAAAAGAGGTTGGAATCCAAGCGAAGAAGGCGGGCGAAAGGTCTCCCGAAATGGCAAACGATTTTTCGGGCAAGAAAATAGAGCCAAAAAGCAAAAAAAATGCTATTTTTGCAGCGGAAAAACCTATTTCGCCATGCTACCCATGAGACTCTACACCGCCGGCATCGCTGATTTTGAGAAAATCAGGCAAAACAATCGCATTTATGTCGACAAAACAGATTTGATTTTCAAACTGACAAAAGAATCCGATTTCGTCTTCCTCAGCCGTCCGCGAAGGTTTGGTAAATCGTTTTGGTAAATCGTTGCTTTGCAGCACATTGAAATACTATTTCCAAGGGCGAAAGGACTTGTTCGAAGGCTTGGCCATTAGCAAGTTGGAAAAGGACTGGAAACAATATCCTGTATTGCATTTCGATATGAGCGCGTGCAAGAATACACACGAAAAGGAAGAAATCTACAATGCATTGGACGCGCAACTGCGTGATTATGAAGATCTCTACGGCAAGGTGCCTGAAGAGAAGAACCTTGGCGTGCGATTCAGGGGGCTAATCCAACGTGCCCATCAGCAAACGGGACTGAAGACCGTCGTCATTCTCGACGAGTACGACGCACCCTTGCTCGACCATCTGCACAATCCTGAAAAACTGGCCGAAGTGCGACGCATTATGCAGGAGTTCTACCAATATGTCAAAATCTGCGACAAGGACGAGCAGTTCGTGTTCATTACAGGTATCACCAAATTCAGCCAACTGAGCATCTTCTCCACACTGAACAACCTTCGCAACATCTCCATGATGCCACAATACTCGGCTCTTTGCGGAATCACCAAGACAGAACTGCAAACCGTTTTCGACGAGGACATCCAACTGTTAGCCGATGAATATGGTTGCGCCAAGGATGAGATGCTCGACATACTGAAATTGCAATACGACGGCTACCATTTCGGGAAAACATCGGACGATATTTTCAATCCTTTCAGCCT
>CACXQV010000070.1 GCA_902769875.1 uncultured Bacteroidia bacterium | reverse complement strand
GCAACTCTACAGCCGCATCAACAAACTCGGCGTGGTCGATAGGGCCATCATCTTGCTTTGGCTCGAAAACATGAGCTATGAGGAAATCGGGCAAATCATCGGCATCTCCACGAAGAATGTCTCCGTCAAATTGGTCAGAATCAAGGAACAACTGAAGAAAATGTCAAACGAATAAAACGCAAAGCAATGGAAAACAACGAATTGGAAGAAATGCGGGCGCAATTGGCCACCTTGAACGAAAAGTTGGACAACGAAAGCATCGTTGACGAAAGGCTTGTCAGTGAAGCCACAAAAAAGCACCTTTCCGAATTGCAGCGGAAACTGATTGGCAGAATCGTCTTATTCGGTGTGTTGGCTCCTTTTTTATATTATTTTCTTGGGCTATATTTCGGGCTTTGGTGCTTAGGAATCGTGGTTTTAAGCATTTATGTTTACCGAATGACCCATAAAACCATTTCTGCTTCCATGACCATGACGGAGTACGCCCAGAGAATCCGTAAGGCTCTGAAAACCTACAAAAAAGTCAACAGATTCATGTGGATTTTATCCGTTTTGCTTATTCTGGCCTTTGGAACATACGTGCTTATATACGTGCTCGTCTCTCATTCCTCGAATTTAGGACAAGCCTTTGTTGTTTTCTTTGTGTGTTGCTTTATCGCCCTCATTATGTGGGTTTCCTACTACATTAGCAATGTGTATGTTTCACCTGATGTCGAACTAATGCTAGAGCAGGTGTTGGAGGATTTGGGGAAAGACAATCAGGATGCCTAACAAACGAAGTTTCAGTTCAAATCCAAATACTTGGTTTTCATTGAAAAGTTGTAATTTTGCAAATTAAAACAATAGAAAAATGGACGATGGAATAGGTAAAACGATAAAGCTGTTTCTGCTTTGGAGCTTTTTGTATTTTGCGGTTGGAATTATCGGCGTTTTTTTAGGGCATATCAGTAAGAGCGAGGAAATTATGAAATGGACGTTGGCGTTGGGATATTTGCTAATCTCCATTGTGTATTTTGGCAAACACTATGTTGATTTGTCATTCGGTCGCATTGAGCGGCGCATGGCCTGGCCTGCGGTTGGCATGTCCGTTTTGGTCGCCGTAGCTAATTTGTTTGTGTCGTTTTTTGCTGTATCCATGCTTGATATTTATCTTTTTATGGAAGAAAGTGAATCTTTGAACAAATCAGACCCAAATCTATTTTTGGGTATTGCAGGAATATTAAATAGCTGCATTATCGTCCCCATTGTAGAAGAAATTGGATTTCGTGGTATTTTTCTTGCAGGTCTGCTCAAGTCGAGGTGCCGTCCTTGGCTGGCTATCCTCATTACTGGTATTGGTTTCGCTTTGTTTCACATGTCTTTGGTGAAGATTATCAGCACCTTAGGATTTGGCATCATTATAGGTTGGCTTTATTGGCGCACAGGTAGCATCATCCCTGGCATCATTATCCACATCGTCAACAACTCTCTTTGTATCGTCTTTGCTTTCATAGATTTGAGTATTGAATCCCTTGCCATTTGGTGGGTCATCCTTGTGGTCTGCCTCTCTTCGTTGGCATACGGGGTCTGGTGGTTTTGGAAAAAGTCAATCAATGATTCAGCAACTTCTTAATCTCATTCAGCTTCATCAAAGCCTCGACAGGGGTCAATGTATCAATGTTGGTGTTCAGAATGTCTTCCTTGATTTGCAGCAGCAGCGGGTCGTCCAATTGGATGAAACTCAACTGCATACCGTCTTCCACTTTCTTGGTGGCGGCTTTCTCTACTTCCTCGCTGGTGTGTGATTTCTCCAAAACGGACAATAACGCCGTGGCGCGCTCGACAACCTTGCGCGGCATTCCGGCCATCTCGGCCACGTGGATGCCGAAACTATGTGCACTGCCTCCGCGCTTCAACTTGCGCAAAAACACCACCTTGTTCCCGACTTCCTTCACCGAAACGTGGTAGTTCTTGATGCGGGCGAAGGAGTCCTCCATCTCGTTCAGTTCGTGGTAGTGCGTGGCAAACATCACCTTGGCGCGACTCACGGGGTGGTCGTGGAGGAACTCTGTGATGGCCCAAGCGATGCTGATGCCGTCGTAGGTGCTGGTGCCGCGCCCGATTTCGTCCAACAGTACAAGGCTCCGCGACGACACATTATTCAAGATGCTCGCCGTTTCGTTCATCTCCACCATAAAGGTCGATTCGCCCGACGAGATGTTGTCGGAGGCACCCACGCGGGTGAAAATCTTGTCCACCAGACCGATACGCGCCGAAGCCGCCGGGACGAAACAACCCATTTGCGCCATCAGCACAATTAATGCCGTCTGTCGCAGCAAGGCCGACTTACCCGACATATTCGGGCCGGTGATGATGATGATTTGCTGCTTGTCAGTGTCGAGGTAAACATCGTTGGCGATGTAGCTCTCACCCACGGGCATCATCTGCTCAATGACGGGATGGCGACCTTCCTTGATGTCCAAGACAAACGAATCGTCGATGACGGGCTGCACATAGTTGTTTTTCAGCGAAATGTCGGCGAAACTCACCAAGCAGTCAATGCGGGCGACCAACGAAGCATCCACTTGAATCGGTTCCACAAACTCCGTCACGGCGGTGACCAATTCATTATAAACCCTTTGCTCGATGATGCTGATTCTCTCCTCCGCGCCGAGGATTTTCTGCTCGTATTGCTTCAGTTCCTCGGTGATGTAACGCTCGGCGTTGGTCAAGGTTTGCTTGCGGATCCATTCTTGCGGCACTTTGTCCTTGTGCGAATTGGTGACTTCGAGATAATAGCCGAACACATTGTTGTAGCCCACTTTCAAGGAAGAAATGCCCGTGCGTTCCGTTTCGCGACGTTGGATGTTCATCAGATATTCCTTGCCCGAGCGCGAAAGGTTGCGCAAGTCGTCCAATTCGGCATCCACGCCGTCGGCGATGTAGTTGCCTTTGGAGATGACCGCCGGCGCATCGGGATTGAGGTCTTTCTTGATGCGTTCACGAATGCTCGCACAAGGATTGAACTGCTCCGCAAAACGCTGCAAGGCAGGGTGTTGGCTTTCTTCACAAGACTTCTTAAGCACCTCGATTTGGTCCAAGGCGCGACCCACTTGCAAGAGTTCACGAGGATTCACCCTTGAGAGCGAAACCTTCGAGATAAGTCGCTCCAAATCACCAACTTGCCGCACGGCATCCTGAAAACGTTGAATCTGGTCGCGATGCTCGAAGAAATAGCGCACCACCTCATACCGTGCCTCGATTTGCTCCTTGTTTTTCAAAGGCAGACTCAGCCAGCGGCGCATCAGTCGTCCGCCCATCGGCGAAACGGTCTTGTCGATGACGTCAATCAAAGTCTTGGCGTTCAGGTTGGTCGTATGCAGCAGTTCCAAATTGCGAATCGTGAACTTGTCCAACCACACATATTGCCCTTGGTCGATGCGCGAAAGCGAAGTGATATGTCCTAATTTATCGTGTTGTGTTTCAATCAAGTAATGGATGGCAGCACCCGCCGCCACGATGCCTTTCGGGAAGTCGTCAACGCCGAAGCCTTTCAGCGAAACCGTTTGGAAATGCTTGTTTAAGGTCTCGTTGGCGTAGTCGTCGGTGAAGACCCAGTCGTCGAAAACGGTGAGGTAATACTTGCCCCCGAACAAGTCGATGAAGTCCTTGCGCTTGTTGCGCTGCACCAAAACCTCCGACGGGTTGAAACTTTGTAACAGCTTGTCAATGTATTCGTTAGAGCCTTGCGTAAGGAAAAACTCGCCCGTCGAGACATCGAGGAAAGAAACGCCCGAAACCTCCTTTTCGAGATGCACCGAAGCCAAGAAATTGTTTTCCTTTTGCTCCAACACATTGTCATTATAAGTAACGCCTGGCGTGACCAATTCCACCACACCGCGTTTCACCAACTTCTTGGCCAATTTTGGGTCTTCAAGTTGCTCGCACACAGCCACTTTCAGTCCGGCGCGAACCAATTTCGGCAGATAGGAATCCAAGGAATGATAAGGGAAACCGGCCAATTCCACATCCGCCGAAGCGCCGTTGGAGCGTTTGGTGAGGACAATGCCTAATATCTTCGACGACTTCACCGCGTCCTCGCCGTAAGTCTCGTAAAAATCGCCCACGCGAAACAGCAGCATCGCGTCAGGATATTTCGCCTTGAACGAGTAATACTGCTTCATTAATGGGGTTTCGACTGCCTTTCCTGCCATAAAATCTCAAATTAAGGGTACAAAATTAGCGTTTTTTCACTTACTTTGCGCCCCAAAAGAGAAAAATATGCGAAAACTCAACACCGATGAATTGAATCGTCTCAGCAAGGAAGACTTCCAAAAGGCCGAGAAACTACCTATTATATTAATACTCGACAATATCCGCTCGCTGAGCAACGTGGGCGCGTTTTTCCGCACCGCCGATGCCTTTCGCATCAAGGAATTGGTTTTGTGTGGAATAACCGCCTGTCCGCCCCACCGCGAAATCCACAAGACCGCCCTCGGTGCGGACGAAACCGTGAAATGGCGCTATTTCGGAACCACCGAAGAGGCCTGCCAAGCATTGATTAATGAAGGCTATCGGATTTTCGCTGTCGAGCAAGTGGAAGGCAGCGTTCCGTTGCAGGATTTCAACTTTGAGCCACAAACGGCCTACATTTTTGGCAACGAGGTGGAGGGCGTGAGCGAAGATGCCCTACCCTATTGCAGCGGCGCCATTGAACTTCCCCAAGTTGGGACAAAGCACTCACTGAACGTGTCGGTTTGCGCTGGAATCGTGATGTGGAAAGCCTTTGAGCAGATGAAATTGATGCAGAAATAGTGCTGTTTTACAGTCATTTTTGGAGAAAAAATCGAAAAAACGGCAAAAAAATCAACAATTTGATGTTGACAATAGAAATATTTCCTATTTTTGTAGGCTAATTGGAATAGTTAGACAAAGAATAAATCAAATAACAATTAATTAATTACAAACTTAACACAATTGCATTATGAAGAAAAATTTGACAATTTCGAAGCTTCTGATGCTCGTCATCATGGCTGTTCTTCCGTTCAGCATGTACGCTCAGGAAGGCAAAAAGAAAGGTAAACCCGTTGAAAGGTATTGGTACATCCAAGCCGACGGAGGTCTCTCCATCAACCACGGTGACCTTGCCAACTACGAAAGTTGGATCTTTGAAGACTTTAATCACTACAAGAGCCAAGCCTTGCAGAATTGGAATGCCCACTTAGGCATTGGTTACCAATTCGGTAAAGTCATTGGTTTGAACCTCAAGGGCGGCTACGGCCTCCTCTCAGGTCACAAACACAAGAACCAAGCACTCGTTTTCGCTGATGGCCCTGCCGGCGTCTATTACGACCTTGCTTTAGACAAGACCAATTACATTGAAGGCAACCTCAACCTGACCTTCAACCTTTTCAATATGTTCAACTACAACCCGAGAAGAGTCATCAACTTGGTGCCTCACATTGGTATCGGTGGTGTTTACTACCAAGCCGGTGCCGTCAGCCACATCGATGCCAACGACAATCCTGAGACTCCTGCCCTGGCCCAAGCCAAGACTGCCCGCGACCTCACCTTCACCGTTCCCGCCGGTGTTGAAATCACCTTCAACGTGGCTCCCAAGTTCGACATCTTCTTCGACTACACTTACCTCTTCACCGGCAAGGACAACCTTGACCAAACCATGAAGATCGCCACGGATGAAGCCAACCACTTCGTCAACGACATGGATATGTACAGCCAGGCCAACTTGGGTTTGCGCTACAAGTTCAACAACCCTTGCGACATCGAGAAGATGGCTCGCGAATCGAAGAAGATCACCTATCGCGTGAGTCCCGATCCGCTGGTTGAAGACGAAAACCACAATGTTTGCTTCGACGTCATCGTCACCATTCCGGGTGAATACTTCGAAAAGAAGGCCGTCATGAACCTGAAGCCTTACCTCGCCTACGAAGGTGGCCAAATCGACATCGACCCCATCACCTTCGTTGGTGAAAAGGTCAGTGGCGAAGGCGACTTCCGCGTCAACTACAAGGAAGGTGGCGAGTTCACCAAGCACTATTGCATGCCTTACCAAAAAGAGATGGCCAACAGCCAACTCATGGGCGACCCGATGTTCTACGTCTACGACGGCAAGATCTATCCCACCCAAGAGGAAATCGTGAACAACGCCTACTTCACCCGTGGCGCCACCGAGAAACTGGCTGACGGCGTGATCCACATCGACGAATGGGAAACCATCTTAGTGAACGACACCTCTTATGTTGACGAACCCGTCCTGAAGTGCATCTACTTCTTCAACAAGGACAAGTACAACATCAACGACAGGAGAAAACTCAACAAGGAAGCTGACGCCACTTTCAAGTCACTCATCGACGAGAATGTCAAGAGAATCGAAATCAGGGCTTGGGCTTCACCTGAAGGTGAGGAAGGCCACAACAACGAGCTGTCCAACAACCGTTGCAGTGCTGCCGACAAGCAGATGAGAGATCTCGCCAAGAAGGTTGACGGTGTGCAAATCAATGGCAAAGGTTATGGTCCCGACTGGAACAAGTTCAAAGAGCTTGTCGCCAACTCGAACCTGAAGGACAAGGATGCCATCCTCAACAACATCAACAACGCTGGCAACCAGCAACAAGTGATCAAGGACATGTGCGCCATCTATCCTCAACTCGAAAAGGACATTCTGCCGCAAATCCGCCGTGCCGAAGTCTACACCTTCGAACCCAAGATGGTCATCACCCAAAAAGAAGTGAAAGTGAAGAAGAACAAATAATCTTCGACCACATCCGACAAAAAAGCCGCTCGTTTGGGCGGCTTTTTTTGTGTCATTCCTCACAATGACACCCGATGCAAGCCCACCTCGTAAGGCTGGTTGATGGCATCAATGATCTTGTGGTAGTCACTCTCGGAAGCCACAAAGTCGAGGCGATTGGTGTCGAGGATCAAGATGCGCATTGCGCCCTGCTGCTGGCGCAAGAATGACAGATAGCCCTGCTGGATGTTCTCCAAATAGGCATCACTGATTTCCTGCTCATAACTGCGCCCACGCTTGCGGATGTTTTGCTGCAAACGCTCAACGTCTGAATACAGGTAAACCAACAACTCAGGCTTGGGCATATCAGAAAAGATGATATTGAAAAAGCGCGAAAACAATTGATACTCATCATCCTGCAAATTGTTGCGCGAGAAAATCAGCGACTTGGCCACATAATAATCCGAAATGATGAAGTCGTGAAACAAGTCCAAAACGCCTAACTTGTCCTTCAATTGCTGATAGCGCAAAGCCAAAAAAGTCATCTCGACCTGAAACGAGTATTTGTCGGGCTCTTTGTAAAACTTAGGCAAAAAAGGATTCTTGTCGGCCTCAAACTCTTCAAGGACAAGTTTCCCGTTGAAGTCGTTGGCGATACGCGAAGCCAAAGTGGTCTTCCCCGCCCCAAGTGTCCCTTCTATGGCGATGTAGTTGTAATTCATGGTTTTTCGTGTGTTTCTGTCGGAATCTCCCTAACGATGGAATTGTCGGGGCAGCACTGCAAAAGCTCGGTTTGGGTCATATTCAGGAGCGGATGCACCCAATCAGGCGTCACCTCACACATAGGCAACAAAGCAAAACGGCGCAAATGCAAACGCGGATGCGGCACGGTCAACCGTTCTGACCGGATGACATGAGAGCCATAATACAGAATGTCCAAATCGGCTGTCCGTGAGGTGTAACCCTGAATGTCGGGGTGACGGACACGCCCCAATTCCGCTTCAATATCAAGCAAATGACGCAACAATTCCTCCGGGCTTAATGCGGTTTCCATCACTATGACACGATTCAGGAACCACTCCTCGGCCTCGAAGCCCCATGGCTCCGACTCATAGGCAGCCGAAACTTCCACGACTCGGCCACACCTATTATTAATTAATAGACAGGCTTTCGCGAAGATTTCATCTTTGTCGCCCAAATTCGACCCGAAAAGCAGATAACATTTCTCCATCGCTGAGATTTTCCGCAAAGGTAAGTTTTTTTTTCTTACTTTTGCAGCCTAATCATACAAAAACAAAACGTCATGAAATTCTACAAAGTAGTTCTTGCCGCTTTCATCGGCACATTGATTGCATTGGTAATCAACTTCTTCATCAAGGTCAGAGTGGTTTCTTCCATGATTTCCAGCCTATCAAAATCAGATACAGAGACCTCGGCTACAGTGAAACCCAATTCGGTGCTCTACATGAAACTCGACTACAACATCCCAGACCGCACAGTCGACAATCCGTTTGGCAGCATCAACTTCCAAACGATGGAAACAATAGACTGTTCGGGATTGAATGACATCCTGCGCAACATCGAACAGGCCAAAACCGATGCCAACATCAAGGGTATCTATTTGGAATTGAGCAGCATACCCACTTCAACAGCCACTTTGCAAGAGATTCGCAACAAGCTGATGGAGTTCAAGGAGTCGGGCAAATTCATCGTCGCCTATGGGGAAAGCTATTCGCAAAGCGCCTACTATGTAGCTACCGTAGCCGACAAAATTTTCCTCAACCCCGAAGGTGCCCTCGACATGCACGGCATGGCCTCGCAAATCATGTTCTACAAGCACCTTTTGGACAAACTCGACATCGAGATGCAGATTGTGCGCGGTCCCAACAACCGTTTCAAGAGTGCCGTTGAGCCCTATTTCTTGGATAAGATGAGCGAAGCCAACCGCGAGCAGATGGACAAGCTCTTGGGCTCGGTTTGGGGCCAAATCCTCAGCGGCATCAGCCAAAGCCGCAACGTCAGCGTGGAACAGCTCAACCAAATTGCCGATAATTTGGAGACCATTTTCAATGCCGAAAAAGCCTTGCAATATGGTTTGGTCGACAATTTGTATTACAAAGACCAAGTGTTAGACGAACTGAAGGGCTTGACGGGCAGCAACAAGAGCATCAACGCCGTGGGCAATGCCAAATATGCCAAGTCGTACAATGTAAAAAGCCCCAGCAAAAACGAGGTTGCGGTCATCTATGCCTCCGGACAGATTTTTGATGGCAAAGGCAATGAGGACGAGAACATCTATTCTGAAAACCTCAGCAAGATCATCCGCAAAGCCCGTGAAGACAACAACGTAAAGGCCGTCGTGCTGCGCGTCAACTCACCCGGTGGCAGTGCCGTGGCTTCGGCCATCATCGGTCGCGAGCTCGACTTGACCAAGGAGGTGAAGCCCGTCATTGTCTCAATGGGCAACTACGCCGCTTCGGGTGGCTATTGGATTTCGGCCAAGGGCGATTACATCTTCGCCGACCCCACAACTTTGACCGGTTCCATCGGCGTGTTTGGCACCTTCCCGAATGCCCAAGGCTTCCTGAACGACAAGATAGGCCTGACCTTCGATGTGGCCAAAACCAACGAAAACGCCGACTTCGGCAGCATCACCCAACCGCTCACCGAGTTCCAATACGGCAAACTGCAAGAAAATGTGGTGAAGACCTACGACCAGTTCACAAAGCGCGTGGCTGAGGGCCGTGGCTTGCGCCAAAGCTATGTCGACAGCATCGGGCAAGGCCGAGTGTGGTCGGGTGCCGACGCCATCGGACTCGGTCTGGTCGATCGACTCGGCGATATGGAAGACGCCATTACATTCGCCGCCGAAAAGGCCAACCTTGGCAGCGATTACAAAGTGGTGGATATGCCCAAAAAGAAAGACTTCTTCTCTCGCCTAACGGAGTCGCTGAACGAAAGCGACAAGCTCGACGCAGCAATGAAACAGCGTTTGGGCGGATATTACGACTACCTCAAAGGCTTGGACAACCTGCAAAAAAATACAGGAATCCAAGCACGAATGCCATTTGACATAGTGATTGAATAACCACCGGTTTTTATCCACTAAAAATGCGGAGCGACAACATCGTTCCGCATTTTTAGTGGTGTTTTCTCATCATTCCACGATGTATTCCCCCACCGTCATCGTGTCGTGGTCGAACTGGACTCCTATTTTCACCACTCGGCGGCCTTCGGTGCCGTAGGGGAGCGCGTAGTTCCTGCTGTTGATTTGGTCGAGGGCTTCCCGCGCCGTGCCGTTCACCTTCAGCTCGAAGACGTAGGTCGTGTCGGGCATCTGCAACACCACATCGATGCGGCCTTGGGCGCACTTCACTTGCGTGCGGGCATAGAAATTCAACATATTGAAGATGAGCCAGAACGTGTATTCGTAGAAACCCTCGTAATTGGAAACGCTCTCCAGTTTCTTCTTGAAGCCCTCGACATACGGAATG
>CACXQV010000069.1 GCA_902769875.1 uncultured Bacteroidia bacterium | reverse complement strand
CCAATGGTGATCATGTTGTTGTGCATCCAGTAGGTGACGGGCTGCTTGCCGTTGGCCGCCACGCTTTGCGCAATCTCCGACTCGTGGTGCGGAAACATGAGGTCCATGCCGCCGCCGTGGATGTCGAAGGTCTCGCCAAGGTATTTGCAACCCATCGCCGAGCACTCCATGTGCCAGCCCGGGAAACCGTCGCTCCACGGCGAAGGCCAGCGCATGATGTGCTTGGGTTCGGCCTTTTTCCACAAAGCGAAATCGACGGGGTTGTGTTTTTCTTCCTGACCGCTCAGTTCGCGCGTGGTGTTGAGCATTTCCTCAAAGTTGCGTCCCGAGAGGATGCCGTAGGGATGCTCCTTGTTATATTTTTCGATGTCGAAATACACCGAGCCGTTTTCGACGTAGGCATAGCCGTGGTCGAGGATTTTCTGCACCATTGCAATCTGCTCGATGATGTGACCCGAAGCGTGCGGCTCAATCGAAGGACGCAGCACGTTCAGCTTGTCCATCGCGGCGTGGTAGCGGTTGGTGTAGTATTGCGCCACCTCCATCGGTTCAAGGTGTTCGAGGCGGGCTTTCTTTGCGATTTTGTCCTCGCCTTCGTCGGCATCGTGCTCCAAGTGGCCCACGTCGGTGATGTTGCGTACATAGCGGACTTTGTAGCCAAGATGTTTCAAATATCTGAAAACCAAGTCAAAAGTGATAGCAGGCCTTGCGTGGCCGAGGTGAGCATCGCCATAAACGGTGGGACCGCAGACATACATGCCCACATGCGGGGCGTTCAAGGGTTTGAAAGGTTGCTTGCAGCGCGAGAGGCTGTTATAAATGTATAGGGCGTTGTTCATTTTAATGTGATTGTTTGATTTGGTTGCAAAAGTACAAAATATTGTTGTGGGAGAAAAAAAAGTGTGAAAAATAAAATTCGGTTTTTTGCGAATTTTTCAAAATAATGCCTATCTTTGCGGCGTGAAAGTCACATTTGGACAGGCATATTTGAAGGAATTGTTCGAACAAGGCAAGACCAGTGACAAAAAGCATCGGTTTCAACCAGATATTGTCAAAAGGTACCAGCAACGAATCAAAACCTTGGTCAGTGCTCCGCGCATCGAAACGCTTTACCAAATCAAGGCGTTGAATTATGAGGTGTTGGGCGGCGACAAGGCTGGGATTTCTTCGATACGTGTCAACGATAAGTATCGTATTGAGTTTACAGTTAATATGTTTGAAGAGCCACTTGTGACGATTTGCAACATATTGGAATTGTCAAACCACTATAAATGAGAATACTATGATTGCAATGCAAAATATTGACCCTCAAATGATTGCAAACAATTTGATGCCCTCCGAGCCAGTGCATCCAGGGACATTGTTGAAGGAAGAGATTGAATATCGTGGAATCTCCCAGAAGCAACTGGCTCAGCAGATGGGTGTCTCCTATTCGGTGTTGAATGAGATTCTCAATGGCAAGCGTCCTGTTTCTATTGAATATGCCCTCTATTTGGAGGCCGTGTTGGGCATTGATGCTCAACTTTGGATCCAGATGCAGGCAGACTATAATCTTCAGGTCGCCAAAAATGACAGAAAGATAAATCGCCATCTTCTTGAAATCAGGAAGATTGCTGCGGCGTTTTGATTCAAAAAATGTTTATATTTGCAGGCGGAAAATTATGACAAAATGGAAACGATTACATTAAGATTCAGCACAGACAATCCGTTTGCGGCTTCGTTGGCGGCACTCCTTCGTGAATCAAATGGAGTGAGCGTAACAGAACGCCGCATTGTGAAGCCTTCGCGTTCCCGTCGAGGGACACTTGCTAAGGCCATCGAAGAAGAAAAGGAAGGCAAGGTGACGACCTATGCCAATGTTGAGGAATTGTTTGAAGATTTAGGTATCTAATGTACACGATTAAGACCACTGGCCAATTCAAAAAGGATGTGAAGCGTTGCCAAAAGCGGGGCTATGACATGAGTCTTTTGCGAAATGCTTTAAGCATCCTTGCCGAGACAGGAACATTGCCCGATTCGTATTATCCCCATAAACTTACAGGAGATTACAAAGGACATTGGGAATGTCATTTGCAACTCGATTGGCTTCTCGTTTGGAAAAAGTACGGAAAAACGCTTACCCTTACAATGACGGATACAGGAACACATTCTGATTTGTATGGGAAGTGATTGTGTGAGTTTAATAGAATGAAAAGCAATACTATAAGTAACTAAAAAAAGAATAATCGACAAAAGCAAGATAAACAGAACATACATATTAGCAGATAGCACTTGTTGCTGTCCTTGAATCCCAAATTTTCCACTCGTCCCCGTTTCGGCGGGGCAACTTCTCAAGGATAAGTAGACAAATGCCGTACCTGATACGGCGTGGAATACTTGTTAGAGAAGTGGGGCGTGGAAACCCTGGGATTCAAGCAAGGAATTGATTCCACGCTTTTTCTATACCCAAGACTCAAGGATATGACCACGCAGGAAGCACCACATATCGGAAAACTTATCAAGGAAGAACTCGCTCGACAAGGGCGCAGTGTTCGATGGCTTGCGGAGCAAATCGGCTGCACAAGACAGAATATGCATTATCTGCTTGGTCGCAGTTTTATCTACACCGATTTGTTGTTGAAAATCAGCGATGCGCTCGACCATGATTTCTTTAAACATTATTCCGATTGTTGGAGAGAGAGGAAAGTGTCAAATGATGTTTGACAAATTGTCAAAAGATTTGGAACGATTTGTCAAAAAATCCATTACGATATAATGGGTTGATTTTCAAATGGTATTGTTATTTTTGCGAAGTTTAATTCATCAAATAAAACCGACGAGCGCAATGGGATATAACCGCGCAAAACTATTATGAGTACTTTTACTCAATGTCCAACATGTGGAAATACGCGTTATGACACTCGTATTAGTAGGTGTAAAAAATGCTTGACGATTTTCTGCGATAGTTGCGCGGATAGGCAATTTGATCATTTTCCACTTCCATTCCAAACTACACACTGCCCGCGTTGTGGTAGTACTGAAATAACAGGACTTGGAGGAATTTGGTAGTTTGAATTGAGAGATGTAGAACTCTTACATGCAGTATTAAAAAAGACACACCCTTGTGATACTGTGATATAGCAAGGTTTCGAAGAGATTATGTTTAGTTTGTATGTCTGTCACATCGTGGCAGCCGCATTGGAATTCCCATTATGCGGCTGCTGTGGTACGACAGCCCTACGAGGTTTCTGTTTTGAATCGATAATTTTTCCCGTACAGATTTACGATTGAATCGAAAATTTGTACCCTGTCAAAAACGGACGTTTAAAAAACACTTTGGTTTTCTGGTTTTTTCCTACTTTTGCAGTGAATTCCAAAACATCAATCAAATGAATAGAATGAAGACAACCGGATTTTTAGCTGTAATTGGCCTGTTGAGTGGCTTGTTCACGAATATGGCAATGGCACAAGGTGTGCGCTATGCCGAACCCGTCTTTGACGAAGTGAGCATTTCAACGGGCATTCCTTACAGCAGTGCCGTCAAAGAAGGTGAAACTTCGCCCACCACCTTGTTTCTTGACTTCTACGAACCCCAAGGCGACACCTTTTCGGCGCGCCCTTTGGTTATTACCGTTTTCGGTGGCGCCTTTGTGGCCGGTAGCCGCGATTATGCCGATATGGTGGAATATTGCACGCGCTTGGCCAAGCATGGCTACGCAGCTGCCTCCATCGACTATCGTTTGCTTTCGCTTTGGAACCTCAATGCCACTTCCCTGATTCGTGATGGCTATATGGCCGCTCAGGATGTCAGTTCTGCCATCAGGTTTTTCAAATTCCATCACGATCAATACAAGATTGACACGGATCAGGTCTTTCTGCTCGGCAACTCGGCCGGCTCCATTGCCATCTTGTGTGAGCTTTTCATGGATGACGACGAGCGCCCCGCCGAGACCTTCGAAAGCCCCGATTTGGGCTCGATGCACAGTTCGGGCTATGAAGAATATGCCGGCGTTTCGGCTGTGGTGGCCGGAGCCGTTCCGCATTGGGGCGGCGTGAATGGCCTCGATGTCGTCGACAAAGAGGAATTTGTGCCGCTCTGTATGATTCACGGCACCGACGACACCACCGTGCCTTACGATTCGGGCTATTGCTACAATGGGATTCTCCCTGGTGTGATGCCTTTTATGTACGGCTCGCACGCCATAGTCGGTCGCCTTGATGAATTGGGCGTTACAGATTACGAGTTTCACCCTTTCGAGGGCGAGGGGCACGCTTTTTACCTCTCCGTGGTGTTTTCCTCTTTGATTGAGGAAAAATTTGATGCCTGCTTCGACATCACTCGCGATTTCCTTTTCAATCACCTGAAATACCCGACTTCCGCTCCCGAAATGGAAGAAACTATGGTTCAGGTTTATCCCAATCCAGCCAACGACTGTGTGACGATTCGCTTCGCGGAAGCCTTGTCAGGCCAGCCCGTCAATTTTGTCGTGACTGACGTGATGGGCCGTAAAATGATTTCCGGGAGCCAAGCAAATTCACCTTTCACAATGGATGTGTCGCGATGGCCGTCGGGCGTTTATGTCATTCGGATGGAGCAGGAAGGCGTTTGGGCTGTTCGGAAATTTGTGAAGCGATAATTTTCCCGTACAGATTTACGATTGAATCGAAAATTTGTACTATCTTTGCGGAATCAATTGAATTTGTGATGATAGAAAGAACGATTACCGCAAAATTACGTCGGATGACAACACTTTATCCAGTTGTGTTGCTGACAGGGCCGAGACAGTCGGGAAAGTCCACTTTGTTGCGTGAGAAATTCGCTGAATACCAATATGTTTCGTTGGAGGATTTGGACAACAGAGCTTTCGCTATGGATGACCCACGAGGTTTCTTGGGCACCTATCCTGACAAGACCATTATCGATGAGGCGCAATACGCCCCGAACTTGTTTTCCTATTTGCAAACCCATGTCGATTTGGCCAACAAGGAAGGGATGTATATCCTTTCAGGCTCGCAGAATTTCCAGTTGATGCAGCAGATTTCGCAGTCTTTGGCGGGGCGCGTGGCCATTTTGGAATTGTTGCCGTTTTCCCGCGAGGAACTGAAGACCGCTAATGTGCTTCCTCAAACAGTTGAGGATGAAATATTTATGGGTGCCTATCCGCGTTTGTTCGATAAAGGCATCCCGCCTACGGAGTATTATCCTTATTATATCAAGACCTATGTGGAGCGCGATGTCAGGCAGTTGAAGAATGTCGGAGATTTGGGCTTGTTCGTGAAATTCATCAAGTTGTGCGCGGGGCGCATTGGGCAGTTGCTGAATTATTCCTCGTTGGCCAACGATTGCGGTATTGCCGTCTCTACGGCGCAATCGTGGCTTTCGTTGCTCGAAACGAGTTACATCGTGCATTTGCTGCGTCCCGATTTCAACAACTTTTCGAAGCGGTTGATCAAGTCGCCGAAATTGTATTTCTACGATACGGGATTGGCTTGCTCGCTGTTGGAGATAAAGGACGCGAAGCAGCTTGAATCCCATTATCTTAAAGGAGGTTTGTTTGAGAATTATGTCATCAATTTGTTCCTGAAAAAGGCGTTCAATAAAGGCGAAACGCCACAATTATCGTTTTGGCGCGACAACAAGGGAAACGAAGTCGATTTGTTGGAAAGCATTGAAGGAAAGCAGTTTGCCTACGAAATCAAGTCGGGGAAGACCTATTCGGCGGATTACGCCCATTCCTTGAAATATTGGGCTGGATTGTCGTCTGCCGATGCCGAACATTGCAATATCGTGTATGGTGGCGAGCAAAATATGAAAATGTCGGAGTTTAATGTTTTGACTATAAATAATTTATAGTTTATTAGTACAGATTTACGATTCAATCGTAAATCTGTACCATTGGTATAAAGTATGGTTGTGGCCAAAAATCATCGTTTTTCGTTCCAACCTATCAATCCTTTTCGTACCTTTGCGGCCAAAGTCCCGCGTTGCGCATGGGTCATTGAGCTTGTCGAAGTGTCCCGCGTCTCGCGTCAATTAAACACAACTGAACAACTTCAAACTTAAATAAAATGTACGCAAATTTTCAAGAGTATCTGAAGAAGGAATTGGCTCAGATTGAAGCCGATGGCCTTTATAAACGTGAACGCATCATCGAGAGCGCACAAGGCGCTGAAATCATGGTTGGCGGCAAGGTGTGCCTCAACTTCTGTGCAAACAACTATCTCGGCTTGGCCGACAACCCCGAACTGATTCAAGCCGCCAAGGACGGAATGGATGCCCGTGGCTATGGTATGGCTTCGGTCCGCTTCATCTGCGGCTGCCAAGACCTCCACAAGAAGTTGGAAGCCAAGATTGCTGAGTTCTTCGGCACGGAAGACACCATCCTTTATGCTGCTTGCTTCGATGCCAACGGCGGTGTGTTTGAGCCGCTGCTCGGTCCCGACGATGCCATCATCTCCGATGCTTTGAACCACGCTTCCATCATCGACGGCGTGCGCCTCTGCAAGGCCCAGCGTTTCCGCTATGCCAACGCCGACATGGCCGACCTTGAGAAGCAACTGCAAGACGCGCAAGGCTGCCGCTTCCGCCTCATCGTCACCGACGGCGTGTTCTCGATGGACGGCAACGTTTGCCCGTTAGACAAGATTTACGAACTGGCCCAGAAATACAACGCCATGGTGATGGTCGACGAGAGCCATTCCGCTGGTGTGGTCGGCAAGACTGGTCGCGGCGTGACAGAACACTTCAACCTCCGTGGCAAGATCGAAATCCTGACCGGTACTCTCGGCAAGGCTTTCGGCGGTGCTATGGGTGGCTTCACCACTGGCCGCAAGGAAATCATTGACATGTTGCGCCAGCGCAGCCGTCCGTATCTGTTCTCCAACTCGATGGCTCCGGGTCTCGTGGCTGCTGGCATCCGCATGTTCGAGATGATGAGCGAGACCAACACGCTGCAAGACAAGCTCCACGCCAACACCGAATACTTCATCAAGAAGATGACCGAGGCCGGTTTCGACTGCAAGCCTTCGCAATCCGCCATTTGCGCCGTGATGCTCTACGATGCCCCGCTGTCGCAGAAGTTTGCCGCCAAGTTGCAGGAAGAAGGCATCTTCGTCACGGGATTCTACTATCCTGTGGTGCCGAAGGGACAGGCCCGTATCCGCGTGCAGGTGAGTGCCGCCCACGAGCGTGAGCATCTTGACAAGTGCATCGCCGCCTTCGTGAAGATTGGTAAGGAATTAGGAATTTTGAAATAAAAGAAACGAGACCAAGATGGTCAACACTCAGCCTTTACCTTCATTGCGGGCTTGACCCGCAATCTTCTGTGCGAGAAGGATTCGTATTTGCGCAGAAGGGATGGCGGATGTTTCTCCGCCATGACGATAAAGGGCGTCAGTGTAGGAATTCTCGGTCTCAATAATACCGATATAATAAAATGAAAAAAGTATTGATAGTTGGTTCCGGCGGACAGATCGGAACAGAATTGGTGAAGAAGCTCCGTGCCACATACGGAAACGAGAATGTGGTGGCCTCGGATCTTCGCCCTTTGACTGGTGAAATTGCCGAGACCGGTCCTTTTGAAAGAATCGACTCGACGCAAATCATGCAAATCGTGGACGTGGTGAAACGCTATAACATCGACACGATTTATAACCTTGCTGCCATCCTTTCGGCCACGGCGGAGAAGAACCCTATGCTGGGTTGGAATGTCGGCATCGGCTCTTTGGTGAATTGCCTTGAAACGGCTCGCGTCTTCAACTGCGCCGTTTTCACGCCTTCATCCATTGGTGCTTTTGGTGCCAGCACACCGCACGACAATACGCCTCAAGACACCATCCAACGTCCGAACACGATTTACGGCGTGACCAAGGTCACCGGCGAGCTGCTGAGCGACTATTACTTCACCCGCTTTGGCGTGGATACCCGCAGCGTCCGTTTCCCGGGCTTGATCAGCAACCTGACCTTGCCCGGCGGCGGCACCACCGACTACGCTGTGGAGATTTACTACGCTGCCGTGAAGGGCGAGAAGTTCTATTGCCCCATCAGCAAAGGCACCTACATGGACATGATGTACATGCCCGACGCTTTGGATGCCATGGTCGACATCATTGAGGCCGACCCGACCAAACTCGTGCATCGCAACTCGTTCAACGTGACGGCTATGAGCTTCGACCCGGAAATCATCTACAACGCCATCAAGAAGTATTATCCGAACTTCGAGATGGAGTACAAGTTCGACCCGATTCGTCAGGCCATCGCCGACAGTTGGCCGAACAAGATGGACGACAGCTGCGCCCGCAAGGAGTGGGGCTGGAACCCCAAGTACGACCTCGACAAGATGACGGTCGATATGATCGAGACTTTGAAGAAGAAGTTACTGTGATTATTTTGAGCACACCTATTTAATATGGATCTGGACAGCAAGCAAATAGCAAAAAAGACAGCGGATTTCTTCAGGACGGTACCTGTTGAAAAAGCGTGGCTGTTTGGCTCCTTTTCACGTGGTGAGGAAACGGCAGAGAGCGACATTGACATCCTTGTCAGGTATGATAATGATGCAAAAATCTCGCTTCTTTACATTTCTCATTTAATGGGTGTGCTTGAAAAAATCCTTCATCGGAAAGTTGATCTTGTAGAGGAGGGATGTCTGCTTCCCTTTGCTGAAGAGACTGCCAATCGCGATAAGATACTGATTTATGAGAGAGAGAATTAGAGATAAAGAACGTTTGCTTCATATTCAGAGCGCGATAAATGTGTTGATGGGGCGTAAGGACACGCATACTTTTGAAGAAGTGGTGTCCGACCCCATCATTTTCTATGGCTATGTCAAGCACATAGAAATCATAGGCGAAGCGGTTTACATGCTTACAAAAGAGTATAGAGAAGCACATAATGAAGTCAATTGGGATGATATAGAGCGGATGCGCCATGTGTTGGTACATGGCTACTATAAGATTCGCCCTGACCAATTGTGGGAAACGGTGCAGACCGACATCCCTGAACTCAAACCGGTGATAGACCATCTTATTGATGATTATAAAGACTAAGAATTAACTGATTATAAACCAAAACATTGGCCTATGAGATAACGCTTTCAAGCGATATGCACATCATAGAATAGGAAAAAGCGAATTGCTTAGTCTGGAACTTTTGGAACTTGGACACTTTCAGAAGATTCTGTTTACCCAGAGTAAAGCAACGGTACTCCCGCCGAAAGGCGTGGGCTTTACTCGTTGTAGTTGGGTAAATAGGGTAGTCCAAGACCTCAAAAGTTCCGATGAAAGCGAAATAGTGCCACGCTTTTTTTGTGTGTATGTCTGAAACTATTGGCGCATCAAAATAAATAGCAAATTCAAAACAAAACCGAAGTGCCGATGGGATATAACTGGCAATATATCAAAATGGGTACATATAGAACAGTTTGGCAATGCACGAAATGTGGAGCACAGATTCCTACAGTGCAAAGAGATGCAGGTTTTTGGCGTGGATATGGTAAATCTCAGCTTCGATCTGGTCCTTGTCCAGGTGGGGGAGACCATGACTGGAATGAACTTACGGAAGGTTCGTGGTCTGATGATTGACGTCTTAATCGTATGAATAGCGGAGCCCAACAATCTCCGCTGTTCGTTTTTTATGGGTGGTTTCGGGAAAAGTTTGTATTTTTGCAGCAAATAATAATCTGATGGATACCGTAAAAATCGATATTGAATTGCCGTCATGTGGTTATTATACCAAAGAGGAACTGACCGAGTTGATTTATTCATACGCTTTATCATTGGTGATGCCTAACAATGTTTCGGATATGTCAGTTGAGGATGAATTGAAAGAGTTGAATCGTCGCGCCGCTGAAATGGAGAACAATCCTTCGGTTTGCATTCCCCATGAAGATGTCTATGATAGAGTAATGGCAAAGCTACATCGGTATGAAAATCATTTGGCATGAATTAGCCATAGAAGAACTGGCTTCGATAGGTGAGAAGGTGTCGGAAATGTTTGGAGAGAAAGTGGCTGATAGGGTTGTCGACGACATAATGAATAGAGTGGGCACCTTAGCGGCGAATCCATTTCTTGGCACTAAGGATGATAGGTATGTTCCTTACCGAGTCTTACATTCATGGCACAATAGGGTTTTCTATCTTGTTGCTGACAAAGAGATTAGGATAATTGCAATTTGGGATAATCGGAGGGATGAAAAGAAATTGCCGAGACTATTAACGACGAGATTATGAGAATTATATTGAACGAATGGCGGTGACAAAACGTCTCCGCTATTCGCAGGGCAACCGCATCAAATGCGATAATTTGCGAGGATTTCGATGAGATAATTGGGGTCGAGGGAGGCCTTGAAGAGCCTTTTCCTTAGGCTTCTTTTG
>CACXQV010000068.1 GCA_902769875.1 uncultured Bacteroidia bacterium | reverse complement strand
CTTGGCGTTGACGACCGTACCATCGGTGTCTCCCCCGTGGGTTGCGCCGTTATGGCTTACGACTACTTCGACGTCGACTTCGTCGAGGCCGCCCACGGTCGCGCCCCGGCGTGCGCCACGGGCATCAAGCGCGTGTGGCCCGACAAGGTCGTGTTCTCCTACCAAGGCGACGGTGACCTCGCTGCCATCGGCACCTGCGAGACCATCCACACCTGCAACCGTGGTGAGAACATCACCATGATTTTCGTCAACAATGGCATCTACGGTATGACTGGTGGCCAAATGGCTCCCACCACCCTCGTGGGCATGAAGACCGCCACCACGCCTTACGGCCGTATGCCTCAGTGGCCCGACGGAACGCCGAACAACGGCTTCCCGCTCCAAATCACCCAACTGTTGGCCCAACTGCCCGGCACGCGCTACGTCACCCGTCAGGCTGTGTTCAGCGCCGCCGCCGTGCGCAACTGCAAGAAGGCCATCAAGAAGGCTTTCCAGAACCAGATTGAAAACAAGAACGGTGTCAACTTCGTTGAAATCGTGTCGAACTGCAACTCCAACTGGAAGATGAGCGCCGTCGACGCCAACAAGTGGCTGCAAGACAACATGCTGCCCGTCTATCCTTTGGGCGACCTCAAGGACAACTTCGAGCTGATTAAAAAATAAATGACTATGGGACTGCGAGACAAAGCATCCCGAAGTCCCGAAGTCAAAACAAAACCTAAAAACGACAAAGCAATGACAGAAGAAATTATTATAGCCGGATTCGGCGGACAAGGTGTCTTGTCAATGGGTAAGATCCTTGCTTACAGTGGTATCATGCAGGACAAGGAAGTCAGCTGGATGCCTTCATACGGTCCCGAGATGCGTGGCGGCACGGCCAACGTGACCGTCATCGTCAGCGACGAGCGCGTGTGCTCCCCCATCCTCAACGCTTTCGACACTGCCGTCATTCTTAACCAGCAATCGTTGGACAAGTTTGAGGACAAAGTGAAGCCCGGTGGTTACCTGATTTACGACCCCAACGGCATCACCCACAAGCCCACCCGCAAGGACATCCACATCTACAGCATCGAAGGCGCACAATTGGCCTCCGACATGGGCAACAGCAAGGTGTTCAACATGATTATCTTGGGTGCTTTCCTGAAAGTGCGCCCCATCATCGACAACAAGAACGTCGAAGAGGGCTTGCGCCACAGCTTGCCGGAGCGTGCCCACAAGCTCATCCCGCTGAACATGCAGGCCGTGCAGGTCGGTATGGACAACATCAAGGCTGAGAACTAAGCATCGGGATTCACCGAACAATGGAAAAGCCGCTCCGATTGGGGCGGCTTTTTTTCATACATAGATGGCCTGAAATTGCCATCAATTTTCGTCAACACAAATTTCCATCAATTAACCACGAATTCATTGTCGTCATTTGCGTCCCTGCAAATGCATAGTCGATGGCTTGGAGGAAGGGGATGTACATAGGCTTAGGGATTGCGGGTCAAGCCCGCAATGAGGGGCACGGAGGATGAGGGGGCGACACCAACGGGTTAGCAGACGGCCTCGTCTGCGGCAGCACACCGACAGGCATACCACCAAACCCGCCAAAAAGTCACGGTTCATTGATGGATCGTTTGTGGGTATGTTTAATCCCCCTACCCCCTTTAAAAAGGGGGAAGCCTACCGGACGCAAAATTCGGGTCCTTTTTTTTCGCCGCTTTGCGTTTCCCCCTTTGCAAAGGGGGCAGGGGGGATTCCACACACCCTGTAGGCAAAAAACCCACCAAAAAAAGACGGCCCTCAATAACGAAGGCCGACTTCCATAGGTTTGATTATGTTTGTTCTATGTCATTCCGGCATTGCAAATGCGGAAGAACGGGATGTGTCAATGGCTTTGGGGTTGATAGACAAACGGGATTTGGGGGAGATAGTTTTCACCGCCATTTTGGTAGTTTTCGCCATCCCAATACACCGTGCCGCCGATGCTAACCGTGCCGCAAGAGACGCCATTATCCGCCATACCGATGCTGTGGGGAGCGGGGTAAGGATCTTCTTCACTAAACACCGAGGTGACTGTCACGCAGTTCACGGTGTTGGCGATGGTGATGGTTCCACATTTTGCATCGATCCCACCGCCTATCCCAGGAGCAGAGGCTCCACGTCCGGCATTGATGGTGCCGCCGACAATGGTGATGTCTCCACAATCTCCATAAAAGGCACCGCCTATGCCGGCACTACCCAATCTGCCCGAGGCATTGATAGTGCCGCCCTCAATACGGATGTTGCCACAAGGGATATCAAAACCGCCACCAATGCCGGCACCAAATCCTTGTCCATCATTAGCAGGTACATAAGCAGGATCACCGGGAGCAAGAATGTTAGTCAAAGCGGTGAGTTCACCGACGCCTTTGATGGTGAGCGTGCTGCCCTGAGGGATATGAATGCCAGGGTTGGCATAAAAGAAGCCCTTCACGCTGTTCGTGCCTACAAGGATGATGGTGGCATCGCCTTCGCAGGTGAGGCCGGCCCAATTGTATTGTTGATCGTTCACGCCGTTGATGGTCACGCCGTTCAGCGTCACCGTGGCACCGTCGGCGATGGAAATCTTGTAGTTGCCGCCAAGGGTATTGGTAAGGATGTCGCCGTTTTGGGCTACATAGTTGTCCGTCAGGGTGGAAAGGTCGACTTGCTCCAGTTCGCTTGTCTCCACTTGCAAGGCGGCGCCGTTGTTTTTGCAGTAATACCTGCCCGGCTGTATGCCGCGCAAGAAGTCCAAACTGCCGGTTTTGGTGTAGCCGTCAAATTGCAGCGTGGTCTCGTCCGTAGTGGAAGGAATCAACGCGACATAAGCGCCATTTGACCCTGAGCCTATGCTGATGTTGCCTGTCGCGCTTCCCGTAATCGTGCCGTGTTGGAAGTCAACGGTGGCCTTCGAATACACATCCTCGCCGTGCAGGCTGACGGGTTCGGCCCCGAACCCGCTCGTGTTGAGATAGGCGAAGGACGATATCGGGTAGAATGTGGCATCAAAATACAGACTGCCTCCAAACGCTATTCCGTACGAAATGGCGATATGGTTTTTGGTCAGGCTTGCAAGCGTTCCGTCTTGGTTGGAGAAGTCGAGCGTCGTCATAGCATCGCCTTGTTTCAGCCCTCCTTTTCCGAGATAGAAGAAATAAAGGAACTCTCCGTTTTGGGGCATTGATGTAAGGTATCCGCTGAAGTTCATCGTGCCGGTGCCGGTGCCTGTCCCATAAAGCAGGCCGAAGCAGCCGCTGTGTTGGCTGCCGCCTACATACACAATCTCGGTGGCGCCCTCGGTCCACACGAAACTGTAGTCTCCGGTATTGAAATCGGTCTTGTCCTCATTCTGCCCCATGGTGGCCGTCAGGGTGACGAACACGCCTTCGTCGGCAGCGGGCTTCTCGGTTTTCTTGCATTGGGTGAAGGTCAGCACCAAGGCCAACGCCACCATTGCGGTCAAAGCCAACTTTTTCATTTCGTTTCCTCCTTTCTTTTCAAGAGTGCATAGCCAGCGCCGGCGGCCACGAGCACGGCGATGCCGCCGCCAAGGGGAGCGGTTGTCGGGTCTTCCTGTTGGGCGTTGCCAAGGCCGCCATTCAGGGTGGACTCGTATTGTTGATCGCGGTTCACAAGCCCATGAGTGTTCTTCTGGCTGTTGTCTTGTTTGTAGGGGTTTTGCAGCAGCCCACGGTTGATTTGGGCGTTCATTGTGGCCGGCGTCATCAGGGCTGCCAGCCCGAGCGAAAGCGCGACGGCTTTCAGTTTTTTGTTGTTGTTCATTTTTTTTATTTGTTTGAAGATTTATTTAAAGATTTGATTAGTAATTTTTCTAAGTTGGTTTTTGACTCCCCCGCCCTGCGGGCACCCCCTCTCAGAGGGGGAAACCTACCGGCTGTGGGTTCTCTGCCAAGTCTCTCGGCAAACTCGGTTCCGCTTCGCGCATCCCCCTCTGAGAGGGGGCCAAGGGGGAGCAAGAGGAGGCCGGCAGGCACAAAAAAAACCAAGACCGAGCCTGATTGGCCCTGCCTTGGATGTTGAATACGCGAAAGCATTGAAAGGAAATTTACGCCCCCCCCCGTAAAATGCTGAATATCAATGCTTTACAACTATATAACATAATAACTTCAATTCTTTTGAGGCTGCAAAGTTACAAAAAAATGTCCAAAGGTTTGAAAAAGAAATCATTAAGGAGAAAAAAATCACTTGCGCAGGAAAGAGGATGAACACGAAAAAAGGCCACCTTGCGGCAGCCTTTTATCATCTGTAAGAAAGTTGTAGGATTATTCCTTCACCTCTTCGGCGGCAGAAGCCTCAGCCTTCGGAGCAGCCTTCTTGGTGCTGCGGCGTGTGCTCTTGGCTTTGGCGGCAGCCTTTTGGCCTTCGCGAGTGTAGACCTCGTTGTAGTCGACGAGCTCCATCATGGCCATCTCGGCGGCATCGCCCTTGCGGTTTTCAGGCATGCGGATGATGCGTGTGTAGCCACCGGGGCGGGTGCCAATCTTCGGGCCCACCTCGCGGAAGAGCTCCGTCACGGCATACTTGTTTTGCAAGTGGCTGAACACCAAGCGGCGGTTGCTGGTGCCTTGCTCGGTGGTAGTGTTGTTTTCCGGTTTCGAGCGCGTGATCAGCGGTTCCACATACATGCGCAGGGCCTTGGCCTTGGCAGTGGTGGTGATGATGCGCTTATGCAGAATCAGCGAAGCAGCCATATTCGAGAGCATAGCCTTACGGTGAGCGCTTTTTCTTCCTAAGTGATTGAAATTCTTATTGTGTCTCATCTTCTTATTCCTTATCTAATTTATATTTGCTGACATTCATACCGAACTCGAGGCCTTTGCTTCTGACCAACTCGTCAAGTTCGGTGAGCGACTTCTTACCGAAGTTGCGGAACTTGAGCAGGTCGGCCTTGTTGAAGGCAACCAGTTCACCAAGCGTTTCAACCTCAGCAGCTTTCAAGCAGTTCAGGGCGCGGACCGAGAGGTCGAGGTCGACGAGCTTGGTCTTGAGGAGCTGGCGGGTGTGCAACGAGCCTTCATCGAAATCTTCCGTCACGGTCTTTTCGTCGGGAACGAGGTTGATGTTCTCGTCGGAGAAGAGCATGAAGTGGTAGATGAGGATCTTTGCGGCTTCTTTCAAAGCATCTTTGGGATTGATGGAGCCATCGGTGTCGATTTCGAGGACGAGCTTTTCGTAGTCCGTCTTCTGCTCGACGCGCCAGTTTTCCACCTTGTAGCTCACGTTGCGGATGGGCGTGTAGATGGAGTCGATGGCGATGGTGTCGACGGGGGCGCCAATCACCTTGTTCTCGTCGGCGGGAACATATCCCCTGCCCTTGTTGATGTTGAGCTCGATGTTCAGCTTCACTGAGGGTTCGAGGTTGCAGATGACGAGATCAGGATTGAGCACTTGGAAGGAGCAGAGATACTTGTTGATGTCGCCAGCCTTGAATTGCTCTTGGCCTGTGATGGTAAAGCTGACCTTCTCGTGGTTTTCCGTGGGAACGACTTGTTTGAGGCGCACCTGCTTGAAGTTCAGGACCATGTCGGCAACGTCTTCGATGACGCCGTCGATTGACGCGAACTCGTGGGTGACCCCATCAATGTGGATAGAAGTGATGGCGAAGCCTTCGAGCGACGAAAGCAGTATCCTTCTAAGCGCATTGCCTATGGTGATGCCGAAACCTGGTTCAAGAGGTCGAAATTCGAAAACGCCTTTGGTGTCGGAGCCTTCAACCATGATTACCTCATCGGGTTTTTGAAACGCTAATATTGCCATATTTAATTTATTTACCAGGTTAAAAAGCAACAATTACTTAGAATACAACTCGACGATGAGCTGTTCGTTGATGTTCTCCGGAATCTCTTCGCGAGCCGGATAGTTCATGAAACGTCCGCACATCTTTTCGCCATCCCATTCCAGCCAGGCGAAGTTGCTGCCTTGGCGGCCTTCGAGCGAATTGGCGACGACTTCCAAGCTCTTCGACTTTTCGCGGACGCCGACCACATCGCCGACCTTGACGAGATACGATGGGATGCTGAGCACGCTGCCGTTGACGACGATATGGCGATGGTTCACGAGCTGACGGGCGGCGGCGCGGGTGGGAGCGATTCCCAAGCGGTACACCACGTTGTCCAAGCGTGATTCCAGAAGTTGCATCAGGATAAGACCGGTGACGCCTTCCTTGCGGCGGGCGTGCTCGAAGGTCTTGCGGAATTGTCTCTCGAGAACTCCGTAGGTATATTTAGCCTTTTGCTTTTCCTTCAACTGGGTGCCGTATTCCGAAACCTTCTTTCTTCTTGCGTTGGCGCCGTGCATCCCAGGAGGATAGTTTCTCTTTTCGAAGTATTTGTCTGAACCGAAGATGGGTTCACCGAACTTACGAGCGATTTTCGTTTTTGGACCTGTATATCTTGCCATAATTCAAGTTTTTTAATTGTTCGACTTTACACTCTTCTACGTTTTGGAGGACGGCAACCATTGTGCGGCAGCGGGGTGACGTCGATGATTTCGGTCACTTCGACGCCCATCGAGTGGATAGCACGGATGGCGGATTCACGTCCTGAACCAGGTCCCTTCACATAAACTTTAACTTTGCGTAATCCCAAGTCATAGGCAGTCTTGGCGCAGTCTTCAGCAGCCATCTGAGCAGCGTATGGTGTGTTCTTCTTTGAGCCTTTGAAGCCCATCTTGCCTGCTGATGCCCAAGAAATGACTTGTCCTTCATTGTTGGTCAGAGAAACGATGACGTTGTTGAACGAAGCCTTCACGAAAGCCATGCCCGTTGCCTCGATTTTCACAACACGCTTCTTTGTAACTTTGTTGTTTTTTGCCATTTTTGATTGTGTGGTTTTTTTTGATTTGATATGATCCAACTACTTATTACTTCGTAGCTTTCTTCTTGTTTGCGACAGTCTTCTTGCGGCCCTTGCGGGTACGGGCGTTGTTCTTCGTGCTTTGTCCGCGGACGGGCAAGCCTGCACGATGACGGACACCTCTGTAGCAACCGATGTCCATCAAACGCTTAATGTTCATCTGAACTTCGCCGCGAAGCTCACCTTCGGTCTTGTACTGTTCGGCGATGATGTCACGGACAGTCTTCTGCTCGTCGTCGGTCCAGTCTTGGACTTTCTTGGCAGGTTCGACACCGGCTTTGTTCAGGATTTCCTTGGACAGCGAACGTCCAATGCCGTAAATGTAGGTCAACGAGATTTCACCGGCTTTGTTGCTCGGGATATCTACACCAGCGATTCTTGCCATATTTTCTTTTTCTTTAGATTAAATTTTCAACCAAGATTAACCCTGACGCTGATTCTCTTTAGGGTTCTTCTTATTAATCACATACACTCTGCCTTTACGCTTGACGATGATGCAGTCGGCAGATCTTTTCTTTACAGATGCTTGAACTTTCATTTCAATATACTTTTGTAGTTTGCTCTCTAACTCTTGTATCTGAAGGTGATACGGCCCTTTGTCAGATCGTAGGGAGACATTTCCAACTTGACTTTGTCGCCAGGTAGGATTTTGATGTAGTGCATACGCATCTTGCCGGAAATGGTGGCGATAATCACCAAACCGTTCTCCAACTCCACACGAAACATGGCGTTGCCCAACGCTTCCACTACCGTGCCTTCCTGTTCTATCGACATTTGTTTTACCATACTTTATCCTTTCAAATACTAATTCTGTTGTTTATTCACTCTGTCCCTCACCAAGTTGAGGTCCCGATTTTCGGGCTGCAAAAGTAACAATTCTTTTCCAATTGGAGGACTTTTTTCTCAATTTTCTTCATCCTGAACGTTTAGGAGCCGAATTTCACCATTTTTTCGGGGAACCTTCGGCGCGTTTTCCGAAGGTTTCCCGAAAGTTTGGCTTGCCTTGCTCCAACAAGGGAAGGACATGGTTTTCATCACATTCTGCCAACGCGGCCCTTGATGCGGCCGGTCTTGGTGAGACCGTCGTAGTGGTGCATCAGGAGGTGGCTTTCGATTTGTTGCAAGGTGTCGAGCACAACGCCCACAAGAATCAGCAGCGAGGTTCCGCCGTAGAAGTGCGAGAAACCGGTGGTGACGTTCATGAGCGAAGCCACGATGGCGGGCATGATGGCCACGATGCCGAGGAAGATGGAACCCGGAAGGGTGATTCTCGACATGATGGTGTCCAAATATTCAGCCGTCTTCTTGCCGGGCTTGACTCCCGGAATGAAGCCACCGTTCTTCTTGATGTCTTCCGCCATTTGGTTGGTGTTCATCGTCACAGCCGTATAGAAATAGGTGAAGGCGATGATCATGAGGAAGAACACAAGGTTGTACCAGAAACCGTTGATGTTGGTGAAGGCTGCGGCAAATCCCGTGAGGGCTTCCGACTGTCTGAAACCAGCGATGGTGATGGGCAGGAACATAATGGCCTGGGCGAAGATGATAGGCATGACGCCAGCGGCATTCACCTTCAGCGGGATGTACTGACGCACACCGCCGTACTGACGGTTGCCGACCACGCGCTTGGCATACTGTACCGGAATCTTGCGCGTGCCTTGCACGAGGGCCACAGTGCCAACCATCACGAAGAACAGCACAATCAGCTCGATGACGAGAACCAGAAGGCCTGTTCCGCCTTGGTTGAAGCGGGCTGCGCACTCGGCCACGAAGGCACCGGGCAAGCGGGCAATGATACCGATCATGATGATGAGGGAAATGCCATTGCCAATGCCTCTGTCGGTGATCTTCTCGCCGAGCCACATGATGAACAGCGTGCCAGCCACCAGCAGGATGACCGACGAAACCCAGAAGAAGGCTCCGGGAGCGGAACCGTCAAACGGGGTGACGGCGGTAACGGCGCCTGCCATCCTGAACTGCTCGATGACGTTACGGATGTAGCCAGGGGCTTGGATGATCACGATGATCACCGTAAGGTAACGCATGATTTGGTTCATTTTCTTACGTCCGCTCTCACCTTCCTTTTGCAGGCGCTGGAAGTAAGGCACCGCCATGCCGAGCAATTGGATGATGATGGACGCGGTGATGTAAGGCATGATACCCAAGGCAAAGATGGATGCATTGCCGAAGGCACCGCCCGAGAACATGTTCAACAGGCCGAGAAGACCGCCCTCGCTGCTCCTCTGAAGGACGGAGAGCTGGGTGGGGTCGACGCCTGGGATGACGACGAACGATCCGAAACGATAGACCAAGATGATGAGGATGGTAAACAGGATGCGTTTGCGCAGCTCCTCGATCTTGAAGATATTCCTTATGGTTTCAATCAATCTATTCATTTCGTTTCGTATTTGTCGCAAGTGCCACCGGCAGCTTCGATGACCTCTTTGGCCTTGGCGGAAAATGCGTGAACCCTAACTTCCAATTTCGCAGTCAATTCACCACGGCCAAGAACCTTGACGAGTTCCTTCTTGTGGGTGACACCGTTTTCAACAAGCACTTCGGGTGTGATCACCGTAATGCCTTTGTCAGCAAGTTTCTGCAAAGTTGCGAGGTTGACCGGGCAATACTCAACGCGATTCATGTTCTTGAAACCGAACTTAGGAACCAAACGGGCGAGAGGCATCTGACCGCCTTGGAAGCCAATCTTACGCTTTGCGCCGGAGCGGGCTTGCGAGCCCTTGTGACCGCGCGTTGACGTGCCGCCTCTTCCTGAGCCTTGGCCACGGCCTAATCTTTTCTTTTCCTTTGTAGAACCTTTTGCTGGTTTGAGATTACTTAAATCCATGATAATGTAGATTTGATGAGTTCAACAATTTAGATTTCTTCGATCTTGAGAAGGTGGGCGACCTTGTTCACCCTGCCGGCCATGCTGGGGTCGTCCATGTCGACCTCGACTGACTGGTGCATCTTTCTCAGTTTAAGCGACTTCAAAGTGTCCTTTTGATCTTGTGGTCTTCCGATACCACTTCTGACTTGGGTGATTCTTACTTTCTTCATCTTTCAAAAGTTTTATCCGTTAAACACAGTATCCAAATCCACACCTCTCAATTGGGCGACGGTATAGGCATCGCGCATTTTGGTCAAGGCGGCGAAAGTGGCTTTCACAACCGAGTGAGGGTTGGACGAGCCTTTTGACTTGGCCAGCACGTTCTTCACGCCAACGCTCTCGAGCACGGCACGCATGGCGCCGCCGGCGATGACGCCGGTACCGGGGGTGGCGGGCTGGATGTAGACGTAGGCGCCGCTATACTTGCCGTATTGCTCGTGGGGCAGCGTGCCGTTGAGCACCGGAACCTTGACGAGGTTCTTCTTGGCATCGTCGACACCCTTCTGGATGGCGGCGGTGGCTTCCTTGGCCTTGCCAAGACCGTAACCGACGACGCCGTTCTCATTGCCGACGACAACCAGTGCTGCGAAAGTGAAAGTACGACCACCTTTGGTCACCTTGGTGACGCGGTTGATGCTA
>CACXQV010000067.1 GCA_902769875.1 uncultured Bacteroidia bacterium | reverse complement strand
TGGCGAAAGGCTCGATGTTGGAAGTGAACGTGTTAGTGATTTCGACGTCTTCGGCCTGTGCCGTGATGACGCTGACCACTGGAGCTGCTTTTTGCGATTCTTGTCCCGTTGTGGCGGTTTTGGTGTCCTTCGAGCCGCAAGCCATCATCAGGCTTGCCACTGCAATAGTAATGATACTGAGTTTGATGTATTTCATTGTTTTTCTATTTGTTATTTCTTTCTTTTGCTTTTTGCTTCCGGCGGCTTCACGAAAAGTGTTGGAGTTTATGGCTCTCGTGGAGCATCCAACAGCCAATGGCCAATAGCCAACAGCCAACAGCCAATGTCCTATTCCTTCCCGATCAATTCGTCCAACGAGGCTTTGGCCACGATGAAGTTGTAAACTGCCTGGGCTTGTGTGAGTTGTGCCTGCATCAGGGCTACTTGTGAATCGTTGAGTTCCACGAGGGTGGCTTTTCCAACTTCGTACATCTTTTCCGAAATGCTGTAGCTCTTTTGTGCAATCTCGACGGTGGCGTTGGCGGCTTGGTAGTTTTTCAGGCAGAGCGTCATCTGGTCGTTGTAGTTGCGGATGGCGATGCGGAGGTTGCGCTCGGTGTCTTCGCGTTGCAGGGCGAGCATGTTGCGCGACACTTTGGTCTGCTTGATGGCGTTGTGCTTTTGGAAGCCGTCGAAGACAGGGATGCTGAGGCTCAAGGCGGCGGTGGAGGAGGGGAACCACCTCAGTTCGTCGTCGCCCATTGCGCTGTAGTTGTAGTTGATGCTTGCGGCGAGGGTGGGCAGGTATTGCTTTTTCTGCATCCGTAAGGTCGATTCCAGCTTGCGGTCTTGGATGTCAAGCTGTATGAGTGAGCTGTTGCCGCTCAGGTCGTCTTCCGAGACGTAGGGCGCGAGCATGGCGTCGACGTAGTCGTTGAGGTCGCCGACCACTTCCACCTTGGTGCCCAAGTCGATGCCCATCACGGCTTTCAGTTGCCAAGTGGCGAGCAAAACCGCGTTTTCGGCACTCGAAACATTCGGCTCGGCGTTCATCATCGTCACTTGGGCACGCAGGCGTTCCACCTCTGAGGCCTTGCCCACACTGAAGCGTTGTTCGGTCTTTTCGTAGTTCCTTTGGGCGTTCTCGTAGACCTCATTGATTACGGTGAGCGACTTTTGCGCCAGCAAGACGGCATAAAACGCTTGCTTCACTTGCTTTATCATCGAAATCTTCGACGAGCGGGCCTGCTCAACGGCAAGTTCCACCTCCATCCCTGACAGTTTCAGGCTTTCCCAAAGCTGGGCGTTCACCAAAGGCATATTGGCGGTGGCGGTGGCGTTGATGCTGTTGTCGCGACCCACCTTGATTTCCATGGCTTGGCCGCCCATGTCCATCACCATCACCTGTTTTTTCAGCGTGCGCTGGTACGAGCCGTTGGCGCTGATGTTCGGATAAAGCGCGGCATAGCTGCCTTTTCGGGCATAGCCTGTCTTTTCAACCGTCATGTCGGCAATCTTGATGGTGTTGCTTTCCGAAAGCGCAATCTCCAAGGCTTGGTCAAGGGTGAGCATGAGGGGCGTTGAGCCTGCTGAAGTGCCCTCTTGCGCCATTGCGAAAACAGGCGCAAAGATTATGGTTGCAATAGTTAAAGCTCTGAAAACCAGTTTGTTCATAGATTGTTTCTTCTGTTGATAGGTCGTTTTTATAAATAAGGTGCAAAAGTAGGAATAATTCCGTTGTGAAATACGCGGTTTTCAACGAAATATTATGTTGGTTCAATGAAAATTATTCCAATTGGCACGATGCAATCAAAAAAAGTTCTACCTTTGCAACCGCCACTAATTTAATGGCCATTAAATTAACGACGGTTAAATTAATATGATGGGATATGAAATTCTACGATAGAACCACTGAATTACAGATACTTGAAAAGAATTGGCAACAGTCGGCCAACCGATCCATAATGACCACACTCATCGGAAGACGGCGCATAGGGAAGACAGCCTTGCTGTTGAAAAGCGCAGAAAACGAAGCCTGTCTGTACCTGTATGTGTCGAAAGACAATGAGCAGGTGCTTTGCCGCAAGTTCCAGCAACAGGCACAAGACGCGCTCGACCTGCAACTTTATGGGCAAGTGGAAAACTTCGGCAGCCTCTTCAAGGAACTGATGAAATACGGTGAAAGCCATCATTATACGCTCATCATCGACGAATTTCAGAACCTTCTGGGTATCAACGCAGCCATACCGAGCGAGATACAGGACATTTGGGACCGCAACAAGGACAAAACCCATGTCAACCTCATCCTTTGCGGCTCCATCTATTCCATGATGAAGCGCATTTTCGACCATAGCGACCAGCCTCTTTATGGCCGCCGCGACTCACATTTGCGTCTGCTTCCTTTCAGCATCGAAACGATGAAAACCATTTTGGCCGACCACAATCCCGAATACAAGCCTGACGATTTGCTGTGCCTTTACATGCTTACGGGCGGCGTGGCCAAATATGTCGCCTTGCTGATGGATGCCCGCGCCACGACCAAACAGAAAATGCTCAACTATGCCCTGTCGCCCGACTCGCCCTTCCTGACCGAAGGCACCGAACTGCTGATTTCGGAGTTTGGCCGCGACTATGGCACTTATTTCTCTATCCTTCAACTCATTGCCGGCGGCATGACCACACAAAATGAGATTGACAGCATCATCGGGAAAAACACGGGAGCCTACCTGAACAACATGCACGAGGATTATCTTTTCATCAGCAAGAACACGCCTTTGTTGAGCAAGCCGGGCGTGAGGAACATCCGCTGGCAGATTGACGACTGCTTCCTGCGCTTCTGGTTTCGCTTCGTCTATCCCTACCAAGGCCTGATAGAAAGCAACCAACTTGGATTGCTAAAACAATATGTAACAGATAATTATGCGCAATTCACTGGGCGCACCTTTGAGCGTTATTTCCAAGAGAAGGCGATGCAAAGCGGCAAGTTCACGAAGGTAGGCAATTGGTGGGACCGCAAAGGCAAAAACGAAATCGATATGGTGGCCTTGAACGAGTTTGACAAGACCTGCCTTGTGGCCGAAATCAAGCGCAACAAGGACAGAATCGACATGAAAGACTTGCAGGAAAAAGTGCTTGCCCTGCCTTCGGAGTTTTCGTCGTATCAGATTCGGATGGAGGGGCTTTCGTTGGAAAATTTATGATTTGAAAAAATGTTGCCTCTAACCGAAACTTTTCATTTTTTTTGCATCATGTCACAAAACTAGGCTCTTATTCGTCTTATTGAAAATTGAAAAAGATACATTTGCACCGAAAATTCCAAAACAAATCATTATGAATAAAAAAATGTGTTTCGTTTTGCTGCTTCTTGCCAGCAACTTTGCCTTTGCCCAAGACACTTTCCTTTGGCCCATCCCTAACAAAAAAGCTGGCGATGACATCCTTTACCGACCGCAAGACTACATCGGTGTGGCTGATGGCGTGACCCAAGCCGAGTTGAATTTTGACCGTTTGATTATTGGTGCGCCTTTTTGGACGCCCGTGCTTTGCCCCGTGGATGGGACTATCACGCACGCCAACATTCTCTACAGCAACAGTTTCAGTTGTTCTATTGATGTATTTAACCAACAAACGGGCAACTTCGAGCAAGACTCACTTCTGTTCATCGAGTGGGGAATGTCGCCGGAAAAGATTCGTTATATGAACACAAGTGTTTCCATTCGCGTTGCCGACGGACGAGTGGTGCACGTGAGCGGTATGCGCCCGTTGCGGCTGTTCAAGATGGGCGAAACCCTGCATCGGGGCGATGTGTTGGGCATCGTGGGCTATTATTACAAGCGCATCAAGGAGCCTTGCGTGGTGGTCAGCATCTCCAAAAACTCGCAAGCCGTTGACCCGATGACACCTTTCGGCCTGAAGACCACTTTCATCCCGCCCAAGGCAAACAACAAGACCCAACTGACGCGCGATGAGGCCGTTGCCGACCTCGACGGACTGATGGAAGCCTTTGAGGATGCCTTTCCTGGATTTTACGATTATACCCCGAAAGACGAGTTTGACGCTTTTTTCGTCCGAAAGAAGGCCACGATAGGCGAAACCATTCCTGTCGGCGACTTTGAAGTGATGGTTCGTTCCGTGATTTCCAGAGTTCACGATAGCCACACAGCAATCATTTCACAAACGAAAATGAAGAGTGTAACAAGGCCTTCATCGGTGTTGTTGGGCTGGTTCAACGATACGCTTCAGGTGTGGCGAGCCGTTCCGAAGTACAAGGAATATCTTGGCAAAAAGGTGGTTTCGGTGAACGGCATCCCTGCCGACTCGCTGAAAACCATATTGTTGGAGTTTAACACATCTTCCGATGGCTATGTGAAAAGTTGCGGGGATCTTATTACTATCAACGGAATGGACTATTATTATTGTGGACAAATTGCAAAAGATTTTAATATCACTGTCACCTTTGCCGATGGCGAGACGAAGCGTTTTGAGCAGATGTCGCGCAAAGACCCTGACCGAGAACCGCTTTGGACGAAATACCAATACCATCATTACCATTTGGATGAAAAAGCGCTTTTCCAGTATAAAAAACTCTCGGATTCAGTGGCTTATCTCGATATCCGAACTTTCGAATTAGACGAAATGCAGGAAGACAGCGTGAGGGCATTTTTCACACAAATCGTTGCTGACAGCATTCCCAACCTCATCATCGACCTGCGCGACAACTACGGTGGCCCGCGTGAGGTGATGGAAACGATTTATTCCTACCTCGCGCAAAAGCCATTCTGCACCTCGCTCTATCGGTTTGTGAACAAGAGAGGCGGCTTCAAATGCTTCGGCGGCAGTTGTCCCGTGGACGAGGAACCGATGGGTGTTTTCGCTGAATATGAGCCGCTTCCCAATGGTGAGGGTTTCGTGAAGAATGAGCCGGAATGGGTCGAGCCTGACAGTTTAGTCAACTACAAGGGACGGCTGTATGTGCTGACGAACGAGGCCTCGTTTTCGGCTTCTACCTCCTTTGCGGGCTATGTGAAGAAGCAAAACAGGGGAGTGATGGTCGGACGCGAGACGGGTTCGGCTTACCATCAGATGAAAGCCGAGCATTTCACACAATATATGATGCCCGCTTCCGGCATCACCGTGCAGATTCCGATGATCAAGATTGTGGCGGATACTGTGGTGAACGAGCGTTTCCCCTTCGGTCGCGGTGTGCTGCCCGACTATCCTGTCAACTTCACGCCCGAGGAGCTATCCTTTGCCCACGGCGACTCCATCCTGAACTACACACAACAACTCATCCGCGAGGGGAAGTACATCTATTATGTTGAGCCTGAACCTGAAACGCTTGGTGTGGTTGAGGAAACGGAGAAGGGTTTCCCTTGGCTTTGGGTTGCTGGCGGTGGAGTAGTGGTTTTGTTGGGGATTGCCGTGCTGGTGCGGAAGAATCGATAGAAATCAATACAAAAAAAACAGCATCCAAAGAGGCAGCTTGGCACCGACGGGCGATTCGATGTCGTCGGCAAAGATGTAGGAATCAGGCAAATGCGCTATTTGGTTGAAACTTTTGTCCTTGCCGTAATTGTTGGTTATAGGCAACACTTTTGGCAAAATACTGTTGGCCAAAGGCAACGCTTTTCATCAAAAACTGTTGGTTATAGGCAACACATTTAATCCAAAACAAAGAACATCTCCATGAGAATATTGAAATAGAGTAGTTATTATCTTTAAGATTTACAATAGGTTGCATTTTCGAAAACAAAAAAATGTTTGGACTGCCCGCTTAACCGAATAATAATCGGGTTACTTTTGCGTCATCAATTCAAAAACAAATTGTTATGCGCAAGAATTTGCATTTTTTCTTTTTGTTGTTGTTCGCGCTCGTGTCGTCAAATTTGTGGGCGCAAAACAAGGCCACATTGCACGGTTTTGTGATTGATTCCGTGTCGCGGGAGCCTGTTCCTTACGCTACCGTGCGGCTTGTTGATGCGGAGGAAAAACTCATCAACGGCGCCATCACCGATTCAAATGGGGCGTTTCTGATGAAGGAAGTGCCTTTTGGAAATCAGACTTTCGTTGTGTCGTTTGTGGGCTATCGCACCAAAAGGGTCGTGAAAGAAATCAAGGAGAAAGAGCAAAGGATTCGAGTTGCTATCGTAATGGAAAACAAGCAGTTGCATGAAGTGAGTGTGGTCGGGGAAAAGGTTTTGATGAAAGAGGAAGTTGACAAAACCGTCTATCGCTTGGACGACTTTGTGTTGCGCAATTCGCCCACGGTGCTTGAGGCGATGAAAAGCATTCCGGGCGTGACGGTGAAAACTTCCGACGAAAGCATTCGCGTCAACGGGAGCAATAATGTGCTCGTTTTGGTGGACGGTATGTATTCCTCGCGCAGCCTCTCGACCATCAATCCGGAGGATGTGGAGTCGGTGGAGGTCATCACCAACCCGAGCGTGGAGTACGATTCTGAAGTGGCTAATGTATTGAATATCATACTGAAAGAAGAACGCAAGCAGGGCATTCGCATTGTGGCTATGGGTCGCGGCGAGATGCCTTTGCATAGTCTCTATGGCCGCCTCAATGTAGATTATGAGTTTTCCAGATTCCGCGTTTTCGGCAATTACACGGCCACTTACTACAAGCCTCGCCACGAGGGGTTTGTTTATGACAGCACCTTTTGCACAGTCACCGACGACGAGGTCGACCGCTACGATGAGATGACGGCCACCAACATTCTGCCCTCGCCTCCTACCATCAGCCGCAAGGCCGGATTGGGTTTCGATTGGCGCATCAGCAAGAACGACTTGCTTTCGGTGAGCGGCAATTTAGAGTTGCACAGGGACAAGGTGAACAGCCACCAATATTCGCTTTACAACACTAACGGCAGCCTCGGTTTCGAGGAATGGAACGACGTGACGAGCCAAGGACGGTCGCGGGACCAAAACTACACCTTGTATTACCACCACCGCTTTGCAAAGAAAGGCCACGAAATCACCTTAAATTCAAACTATTACACGATGAACGGCGCAAGGGAATATGTTTCCAATTCGCTGTTTCATTATCCTGATGCCGACAGCGCGAGAAAGACTTTGGACCGCTTGACCGATAACTGGCAGTCGGCATGGAACGCCAAGCTGAAATACGAACTCCCGCTGTGCGAAAAACTGAAACTGACCACGGGTTTACAGAACTATTCGCGCTGGATTGGCTATACTTACACCTTTGGCGAAAGTGGCCAATACTTTGATTATCACGACAATCGCTTGGCCGTGTTTGCGCAGGTGGCTTGGCAGTTCAGCGACCGATTTTCGCTTTCGGCGGGATTGCGTGGCGAGCATCTTCGCTTTGACATCTATGACACCATCAGCCGAAGCCTATGGCACGCGCTGCCTTCCGCCTCGCTCATGTACAAAATCAATGAGAACAACACGCTGAAACTCAATTACAAATCGTTGCTGCAATATCCTTCCTACCACTTCCTTGCGCCGTTCATCTACACCCAAAATGATGCCTTGGCCTATTCCGCCGGTAATCCCTTTTTGTTGCCCGAAAAGACGCAACGGCTTGGTTTGAGTTATACTTACCACAAGCAATACACCAACCTGATTGTTGAGCCGTATCTCGCTTATCGTCAAGGAATTATCGGAGAGCGATACCTAATTGACGGTGCGGTGACAAACACCATTTATGACAATGTGGCCAATTCCATGAAGTACGGAGGTAGGATTTCGGCGACGACCTTGGTGGGCGGTTTCCTCATACCGATGGTGGAGTTTGACTTGGGCTATGTGAATTATGCCCAGCCGAAATACAACGGTTTGGAAATGAGCCTCGTAGCGGCCTTGGAAATGGAACTCCCATTGGACTTTACTCTGGAGGCCGAGTTTCTTTATGACGGCACAAAACGCCTATACAACGGCTATTCCTGCAGCAGTCCGCTCATCGAAACGATCGCGCTGGGCCGAAGTTTCCTGAAAGACCAACTCTATGTGGAACTTTCGATGGAGGGTTTCTTCCTTAGCGAGAAAACCGAGGAAGTCGTTGATGTGCCGGGTTATTACAGCCTGAATCGGTCGGAAATGCGGATGCCTTCGGTGAGTCTTTTCGCGCGTTATGTCTTCAAGGGCGGCGACCGCAAAATGGCGCAAATCGAGGAGCGCGAGTCGCTGATGGAGAGCGAAGATAACGCGGCGAAAAGGAAATGATGTGCCAAAATGTTGCTAGTTCAGAAAACTTTCTTTCCTTTACAACCGCCACTAATTTAATGGCCATAAAATTAACCACGGTTAGATTATGTAGGATTTCAAAAACCGTTGGTTGCAGGCAACGCTTTTCATCAAAAAGTGCTGGTTATAGGCAACATTCCGACCCATAGACAGCAAAACCGTAAACTTTCGCTATCGCTGATTGACATTTTCCTTTTTTTCGTTGAAAACCGCTTGGCGATTTAGGTTTTCCCCTTATCTTTGCGCTTTCAACCGAGCAAGATGAAAAGACCGTTACCGGCATTGCCCACCGCAAACCTTGACCTTTTGCAGCGTCTCTACAAATGGGGCGTGGTGTGGATTGTGCTGTTTATCATCTTTTTCACGGTGCATTCCGCAGGCAATCTGATGTTTCGCGCCGTCAGTTCCTTGTGCTTCGTAGGGATGGTGGTGCTGTTGGTCATCTTTATTAATAATGTGCTGATTGCCTTTTTCCTGAAAAAGAACAGGGTGGTGCTGTTCATCCTGTTGTCCGTTTTCATCCTCCCGATTTGGGCCGCCGCCTCAACGATGCTCGACGTGTGTTTCCTGCACTTCATCGACGGGCAGCCTTTCACCCAGATTTTCGTGTTCCCCTTCCTCTTTGTGGCCTATATGGTGCGCCTGATTTGGTACATCGCCACCTTCGCCATCGTGCTGATTTTCTACTATCAACGCAAAGAAAACGAGGAGAAGATCTTGGCCGACCAATTGAAGAGCGAGAAACTCGACATGGAACTGCGCTACCTGAAGTCGCAAATCAATCCGCATTTCCTTTTCAATGCCCTGAACAACATTTATTCAATGGTTTACACCCACGACGACAATGCCGCCGACGGCGTGCTGAAACTCTCGGAGATGTTGCGTTATGTGCTCGTCGACTGTCAGGCCGAAATGATTCCGCTGAGCAGGGAAATCAAGTATGTGGAGAATTTCATCGATTTCCAGATGATGCGGATGAACGGCGACCGCGATGTGACACTGATGAAAGACATTGAGAAGGAGGAATACATGATTGCCCCGATGTTACTCCAGCCCATCATCGAGAACTGCTTCAAATACAGTAGGTTGGAGACGCACCCCGAGGGCTTTGTACACATCAGCTTCAAGCAGAAAGGCACAAGTTTTTGTTTCGAGGCCGAAAACACGGTGGCCGAAAACGCCAAAACGCTGCTTCCCGTCAAAGAAGACAAGAAGTCGGGAATCGGGCAGAAAAACGTGCAGCAACGCCTGATGTTGCACTATGGTGATGACTATGTTTTTGATATTGAACAAGATAAAGGAATCTATAAAGTCAAGATTGAGCTATGAACGAGAAGTATAACGTAATCATCGTCGACGATGAGTTTTTGGCGCAAAAGCTGTTGCAGGACTATGTCTCAAAGGTTGAGGCATTGCAATTGGTGGCCACCTGCTCCAATGCTTTCGAAGCCATGGAAGCCTTGAAGGACCACCGTGTCGACATCATGCTTTTGGACATCCAAATGCCTGATTTGACCGGGCTTGAGTTGGTGAAGAGCCTCGACAAGAAGCCCGCCGTCATTTTCACCACGGCCTATTCGGAGTATGCCGTCGATGCGTTCAATCTCGCCGTTGCCGACTATCTGCTCAAGCCTTTCGACTTCCCGCGTTTCTTCCAAGCCATCAACAAGGCTATCGGCAACGTGAAGCCTGCAAAGGAAAACACCTCGCAACCCGCCGCCGACACCATCAGCCGCTCCAACGATTTCATCACCGTGAAGGCCGACTACAAGCTCTACAAAATCAACTACGACGACCTGCTCTACATCGAAGGCCAGCACGAGTACGTCACCTTCCACACCACCCAGCGGCGCATCACGGCCCTGTTTGCCTTGAAGGAGTTGGAGGAAGTGCTGCCCAAGGACAAGTTCGTGAGGGTACACAAGTCGTACATCGTCTCGTTCAAGCACATTCAGGACTTGGACAAGAGCGACGTGACCGTGGCGGGCAACAAGATTCCCGTCGGGGCCAGCTACCGCGACGAGCTGCTGGCGCGTCTGCAATAGTCTTGGAAATCACCCAAAAAAAGTGGATTTCATGCTTGCGTTTGAATAAAAAATGTATATTTGCACCCTGATCCAACCTTAAAAAAGAATAAAAAATGGGTAAATTTGAAATCACTACGAGAAAGAACGGCGAGTTCCAGTTCAATCTGAAGGCCACCAACGGCCAAGTCATCCTCACCAGCCAAGGCTATGCCACCAAGGCCAACTGCCTCAACGGTGTTGAATCGGTCAAGAAGAACAGCCAGGAAGAGAAACGCTTCGATTGCAAGGTGGCTTCCAACGGCAAGCCTTACTTCAACCTGATGGCCACCAACGGCCAAATCATCGGATCGAGCCAGATGTATGCCAGCGAAACCAACATGAAAAACGGCATCGCCTCTGTGATGAAGAACGCCCCCGAGGCCGAAATCGTCGATCTGACGGAAGAGTAAACACCCGTATTCGGGGAACAACAATCAATGAACGGCCTCAATGGCCGTTCTTTTTTGGGGATTGACAATTACTCCTAATTGAGTCCACTTTAAAAAGAGGCAGTTTTACATGGGTTCTGATATTCGGTTTTGTCATTGGGTGACATTCCGATTGAGACATGGCTAACGACTGGTAT
>CACXQV010000066.1 GCA_902769875.1 uncultured Bacteroidia bacterium | reverse complement strand
CGATATTTTCAATCCTTTCAGCCTGATGTACGCCTTTACGAACAAGGAGGTTGACTATTACTGGTTCGGCAGCGGAACGCCCACCTTCCTCTTTGAGGCAATGAAACGCTTCAACACGAACTTGCTTGAACTGGAGCAACTTCAGGTGCCGTCCACACAGTTCGATGTGCCCACTGAGGCGATGACCTCAGCCTTGCCTTTGCTCTATCAGGCGGGCTACCTCACCATCAAGGGATATGACTTCTACAGCAGGAATTACACCCTCGACTTCCCCAACGCCGAGGTGAAAGTCGGATTTATGGACAACTTCCTTTCCTCAATGATGGGTATCTACAACGCCAACACACAAGGCTTTGCAGGCAATTTCTACGCCAGCCTGATCCACCACGACATTGAAGGTGCTATGAAACTGATGCAAGCCTTCTTCGCCTCCATCCCCTACCTCGATTTCGGGGCAAAGGAATTGGACGACATCACAAAATATGAGGCCTACTACGAAGTGTTGACATACGTTGTGTTCTCCATCTTCAATTGCCGAACCTTTACGCAGGTGAAGGTGGCGCGGGGCCGCACGGACGTTGTCGTGTTTATGCGCGACGCGGTCTATGTGATGGAACTGAAGATGCGCGGCTCGGCGCAAGAAGCTCTCGAACAAATCAACTCGAAGGATTACGCGATTCCCTATCAAGCCGAAGGCAAGCCTGTCGTCAAGATTGGCATCGCTTTCTCGAAAGAGACCAAGACGGTTTCTGACTGGATTATAGCAAGAGATTTCTGATTGCCAAGAAACACAAAACATTCAACGCAGTTAATTCGAGAAATCGAAGATTGGCCTACGCTGAAATGCTTTGCATTCTTCACTGCTGTAGATAAACAACGGCGAATTTTGCGAATTAAACGAATTATTTTGCCGCCGCCTACCGACCCCGCGTCTGAAAGACGCAACACCCGTAACCGTAGGTCGCGACCTACGGCAGCACCCCGACAGCCCGCCGCATAGTCACGGAGTGACGTAGGATATTAGGCAGGGGTGAAATGCAATGCAACCCCTGCCGCAAAAAAACCAGCTATTCTACTAGTAAAGGACGTTGTTACTTTTTCATATTTTCCTCAATTTACACTAATCAGTAGATTGTTTTATTTTATGGAAAACAGATGCTTTAATATAATGGTATATTTCAGAAAAACCGCACCACCTCCTCTAACGGCCTATGTTCAGGCTGGCGCGGCTCGCTTGCCCTGTAGCCCAACGAAATGACCGCCATAACCGTTTCGTTTTCAGGGATGTTGAACAGCGTGCGGAGGGCATCGGAGTCGCGCATTCCCATAATGAGCGTGTCGAAGCCTTTGGAGCGGGCCTTCAGGATGAAGTAGGCATTACTGAGGCCATTGTCGTAGGCGCCCCAGCCGTCGCCCACCTCGTTGGTCTGCTCGCCACGGAAGAAGCCCGACTTGCCCTTCTCGTAAGTGGAGACAATCAGCACGGGCACGCCGGCGATGTTCTGCTTGTTGCGCTCACCCACCAGATTCGCCACCGCTTCGACTTTCTCAGGGCTCATGGCCACATAGTATTTCGAAGGCTGTTGGTTGGCCCACGAGGGAGCCTCCTGCGTGGCGATAAGCAGTTCACGCACCTCGGCCTCGCTGATGGTCTTGGTGGCATCGTAGCTGCGAACACTTCTACGGGTGGCCAACACTTCATCGAATGAAACGGCTTCGGAGGTCTGGGGTTGGTTGTTGTCAACGGCTTTGTTGTTGCTGTTTGAGCAACCGAACAGCATCATTGTTGCGATGGCCGCAACATAGAGCATACTTGATTTCGTGTTTTTCATCGTTTGGAAAGTTTAGGTTTGCAATTGGGGGCAAAGTTAGGAATTTTGATGAATTGTTGAGATGTTTAATTGTTGAATTGTTTGGATTGCGTATTTTTGCAGCATCAAAAAAAGTTGAACCATGATTAAGGAAAACTTGGAAAAAATCAGGGCAACGCTGCCCGACGGCGTGACTTTGGTGGCCGTCAGCAAGACCAAGCCCGTCAGCGACTTGCAGGAAGCCTACGACGCCGACCAACGCGATTTCGGCGAAAACCACGCCTTGGAGATGCGCGACAAGCACGAAGCCCTGCCGAAAGACATCCGATGGCACTTCATCGGCCACTTGCAGACCAACAAAATCAAATACATCATCCCCTATGTCACGCTGATTCATAGCATCGACTCGGCCAACCTGCTCGAAGCAGTCAACAAGGAAGCCAAGAAGCACGACCGCGTGGTGGACTGCCTGCTTCAATTCCACATCGCGCAAGAGGAAACCAAATTCGGCCTCGATTTGGACGAAGCCCGTCAGTTGCTTGGTTCGGAAGCCTTCAAACAGATGGAAAACGTACGCATTTGCGGTGTGATGGGTATGGCCACATTCACCGACGACAGAGTTGAAATCCGCAACGAATTCAAGCACCTGAAGGCGATTTTCGACACACTAAAACACGATTATTTCGCTAACCAGTCGCAGTTCAAGGAAATCTCGATGGGTATGTCTGACGACTATCCGATTGCCGTCGAGGAAGGCACAACGATGGTGCGTGTGGGCAGCAAGATTTTTGGGGCAAGAAACTATAATTAATGCGGAATGCAGAATGCGGAATGCGGAATGCGGAATGCAGAATACGGAATGCAGAATGCGGAATGCGGAATAGAATAAAGAAAACTACTATGGGAAAAGAGAATGATAATGTTATCAAAAGGAAAAGTAGGGATTTTGCTATAGACATAATCAATTTGTATAAATGGTTGTGCGAAATTCAGCATGAATATATCATGTCCAAGCAATTGTTGAGATCAGGGACAAGCATTGGTGCCAATGTGGCTGAAGGGGTTCGAGGACAAACCCTACCTGACTTCTATGCCAAGATGAACATCGCTCTAAAAGAAGCTAACGAAACCAGTTATTGGTTAGATATTCTTCATGCTACAGACTATTTGACAGAAAACAAGTTTGAACCTATCAACTCTTCCTGTGAAGAAATCATCAGGATATTAGTAGCCATAACAAAAACCAAAACAAATGATTCGACCCTCCTATGCATCGCTTCGCGTCATTCCGCATTCCGCATTCATAATTCCGAATTAGTATAGATATGACTTCTTTAATACCTCTTTTATTATTGGTTCTCGGTTTCGTAGCCTTGATATTGGGTGCGAACTGGCTCGTCAACGGGGCAACGAGCGTGGGCATCCGCGCCAAATTGTCGCCGCTCATCATCGGCCTGACCATCGTGGCTTTCGGCACTTCGCTGCCTGAAATGATTGTGAATGTGTTCTCGTGCGCCAAAGGCAGTCCGGGCTTGGCCATAGGCAACATCATCGGAAGCAACACGATGAACATTTTGCTCATCCTCGGTGTGAGTTCGCTCATCTGGCCTATCGACGTGAGCCGCGTTTCCATCCGCCGCGACATCCCGGCAGGCTTCTTCGCCACCCTCATCATCGCCTTGATGGCCAACGATTTCTTCATGAGCAAAGACCAGATTGTCGATGTCAACTGGATCGAAGGAATCGTTTTGCTCCTCTGCGGATGCGCCTATCTTGCGCTCACCGTGCTGAAAAAGTCGCCTGAAGCGGAAGCCGAGGAATCGCAGGAAGCCCTGCCTTGGGGCAAGACCATACTGCAACTCGTTGTGGGCATTGCAGGGCTGTATGCTGGAGGCGAACTCGTTTCCAACAATGCGCAAATATTGGCCCGCAATTGGGGCATGAGCGAGAGCACCATAGGCCTCACCGTGGTCGCCACAGCCACCTCTTTGCCCGAACTCATCACATCAATCGTGGCAGCCACGAAGAAAAACTCAGGCATCGCCATCGGCAATGTTTTGGGTTCCAACATTTTGAACATCTTTATGGTTTTGGGTGTCAGTGCGCTCATCATACCTTTGCCCTTCGATCCTCTGATGAACAAGCAACTCATCATTTTGGCCATCGCCAATTTCATGATGTTGTTGTTCGTCTTCACGGGCAAGGGGCGAAAGCTCTCACGCTTCGAGGGTGCTTTGCTTACCTTGGGCTATGTCGGTTTTATGTGGTTTTCTTTGGTGGTGGGATGATTTGCCTCACGCAGAATCCGCAGACTCGCAGGAACCTACCGTAAATATTTCATCGCTTTGCGCTTCCCATAGTTCTGCGCATTCTGCGTGCAAAAAAAAGACCCGTCTTTAGGACGAGTCTTCATCGTGATTGATTCTCTTGATTCCCAATCAGTCAGCCAATTGGAAGGTGGTCTTTACGGCCTCGTAGTTGCTGTAGTCGACATCGCTGCGGTGGCTGTAGACCGAGGCTTCGATGGCCACAATCTTGAAGTCGTGGGTTCCGGGACGCGCTCCATCATAGAAATCGCTTTCCGTCCAGAACAGGCGCACGCCGCCGTCGTTCAGCGTCGCAACTTCGATGGAAGCCGCACAATTGATGGTTTCGCCGTCTTCATTCACATCCTGATAATAATAGGTCAGCGGCACTTGGCTCCATGCGCCGTCCACATCCATATAGACGAGCACCGCGCCATAGTTGTACACATTGTTGTTGATGGCCGGATAGTCGATTTCCACCTTCCACTGGCAGCCGTTCACCCATCGCCAATCGCTGGAGCGAACCGTAACGGTAGAGGATGCCACATTCGCGTTACCGTCTTGTCCCGCAGGACCTTGGGGGCCAACCGGACCCATCGGGCCTTGAGGACCACGGCACGAAGCCAAGAAAGCTACCGCCAAAAACATCATGCAGATTACACTTAACTTTTTCATTTCTGTAGGATTTTAGGATTAAACATTCGTGATTTGTGCTGCAAAACTACAAAAACCTTGCCGAAATATTCCACTTTTAAAAAACAATCTCAAAAAAACGTAATTTTGCGGCATGAAAAACCGATACTACATTGTTCATTTGGCTGGCGTCGTCGCCATGGTTTTCTGGGGAATGTCGTTTGTTTGGTCCACGCAAGTCTACCAAAACCTCAACCCCACCGCGACCATATTCCTGCGCCTTGTGGTGGCCACCATCTTCCTCACCGCGATTCTTTTCGTGTTTCGCCTCAACGAGAAAGTCAAGAAAGAACATTTGGGGCTTTTCGCTTTGGCGGCCATGTTCGAACCGTTCCTCTACTTCATTTTCGAGGGCTACGGACTGAAAAACACCTCCCCCATCATCGGGTCTGGCATCATCGCCATGATTCCCTTGGTGACGCCCATCGCCGCGCGTATCTTCCTGAAAGAGAGGCTCACACCGATGAACATCGTGGGGTTTATCACCTCGTTTGTCGGCGTTATCGTGCTGCTGCTCAACAAAAACCTTGAGTTCACAGCCTCGCCAAAAGGCATCCTTTTCCTATTTGGAGCCGTTGTAGTGGCCGTGGGCTATTCCATCGCGCTCATCAAACTGACAAAACTCTACAAACCATTGACAATCACTTGGATGCAAAACATCATCGGGATGATTTACTTCATTCCAGTGGTGTTCATCATTGAGCGATTCGAACCATCCAATTTTGCCAATGTGGGAGGCTACATCGTTCCGTTGGTCTGCCTTGGCGTGTTTTGCAGTTCTGTTGCATACGCCTTGTGGGCGTTCACTTTCAGCAAGTTAGGCGCATCGCGGGCAAATGTCTATTCCAACCTGATTCCCGTGTTCACGGCCATTTTCAGTTATTTCATCATCCACGAAGCCTTGACGGCGAACAAGATCATCGGCATTTTGGTGGTCGTGGTGGGATTGGTGCTGTCGCAAATGAAAGGAATAAAGCAATGATCACAAGTAAGGCAAATCCTAAAATAAAGAACCTCGTCAAGTTACAAAAGGCTTCGGAACGCCGCGAACAAAACCGCATCCTTATTGAGGGAAAGCGTGAGATTGAACGCGCCCAAGCCTGCGGCTTCGAGATTGAGCAGTTGTATGTTTGTGAAGCGTTGTTGCGCACACCTATTAATATTAAAGCAGAGTTCACGGAAACCGTTTCGGAAGACATTTTCGACAAAATCGCCTACCGAGAGGGCAGCGACGGGCTTTTGGCCGTGGCCATACCCAAATACAAGAGCCTCAGCGAGTTTCAACCCAAGAAAGACGCTTTGGTTATCGTGTTGGAAACGGTCGAGAAGCCCGGCAACCTCGGTGCAGTGATGCGCACCGCCGATGCCGCTGGCGTGGAGGCCGTCATCGTGGCCGACCCCGCCACTGACCTTTTCAACCCCAACGCGATACGGGCAAGCATTGGTTGCATTTTCAGCGTTCCAGTTTATGCCTGCTCCACTGAGGAGTGTATCAAATGGCTGAAAAATAACGAAATAACCATTTATTGCACCTACCTCAAAGCCTCCATTGACTACCTTGATGCCGACTTCCGCAAAGCCTCCGCCCTCGTCATGGGCACCGAGGCCACGGGCATTTCCGAAGCTTGGGTGGAAGCCGCCGACCAAAACATCATCATCCCCATGAACGGCATCGCCGACTCGCTCAACGTGTCGGTGACCACCGCCATCGTCACTTTTGAGGCCATCAGACAACGTAGAAAACCATGAAAAAGGACTATTTCCTGCTGCATCTTTCCGTTTTCATAGCGGGCTTCACAGGCGTGTTGGGTCGCCTCATCACCTTGGATTCGGCCATTTTGGTATGGTGGCGCATGGCTGCAGCGGCGGTGATAATGTTCGTTTATTTGCGAATCGTAGAGACGCACGGCCGTACGTCTTTACAACGGTTCAAATTCAGGGACGTTTTGCAGATGGGCGGCGTGGGAATGTTGCTTTGTCTGCATTGGGTGTTTTTCTATGCCTCCATCAAGGCCAGCAACGTCAGCATTGGCGTGGTGTGTTTTTCATTGGTCGGGTTTTTCACGGCATTGTTCGAGCCTATCATCAACAAACACCGTCTTTCGGGGCGTGAATTTTTGTTCAGCTTGCTCACCATCCTCGGCATCTATCTCATTTTCCATTTCGATTCGCGCTATCGGTTGGGCATTGCATTGGGCGTGGTTTCATCAGCCTTGTATGCGCTGTTTGCCATTGCCAATCAAAGGGTTGGGAAGCATTACGAAGCCAAGAACATGCTGCTTTGGGAGATGGTCGGCGGCCTCATCGGACTGACCTGCCTGATACCATTGTATAATCATTTCATCCCCGTCGGACGGCTTTATCCCGTCGGGATGGACTATGCCTATCTCGCCTTCATGGTCGTGATTTGCACCATTGGGCTTTGCCTACTACAAATCATTGTCTTGCAGAAAATTCCAGCCTTTACCGTCAATTTGACTTACAATTTGGAACCCGTCTATAGCATCATCCTCTCGATGTTCATTTTCAGCGAATACAAGGAACTGAATTTCTCGTTTTGCATTGGCATTGCGCTGATAATCACTTCTGTAGTATTGCAGACTTTAAGCGAAATAAAACGGCGGGATAAGATATAATCACAAAACCTTCAAAACTTGCAAAACAATGTTTACATATAGCGGCTCTACAACCGTGTCGCCGCAAGGAAGCTGCCGATTGGCGTGCTTTCCACCCCTATCAAAAGGTTTTGACGGTTTTGTCTGTTTTGTGACAAAAAGCATCATAATTTCAGCCTTACAAACACCGGATAATGGTCCGAAGGATTGTGCCGAATGTAGGTGTCGAATGAGATTTGCTGCGGCGCATCAGAGGCCTTGATGTTGTCGTCAGGGTCGTCGTCGGGTGTCCAATAACTATCGGTGAACACACCATAGGCCTCCACTTTCGCACTTGGCGACACAAACACATGGTCGATGCGACTGGTGGTGAAGTAGTTGGTTTTGAAGGCATTGAAGGTTCCGTTCTCCGCAAAACGGATGCGGGCTGCATCGTAGGAATCCTTCAGGAGGCCCGATTTGGTGAAAATCGTGTAAATCTCATCGTTTTGGTCCACGTTGAAGTCGCCAGTGAGGATGACGGGAGTGCCGTGGGCAATCTCGCGAATCTTGGCCACGACCAACTTGGCAGCCTCGCGCCGCGCCACCACGCCCACATGATCCATGTGGAGGTTAAAGAAATAGAACACTTTTTCTTTGTATTTCAGTCCACGATTGAGCATACCTCTACGATAATACTCAGTATCAAGCACTTTTGCGCTGAACTTGCCCCAAGTGCAGATGCGTATGCAGGCTGCGTCCCAGCCCAAGCCGGGCTTTTCGGGCGTTTCGCTGAGCCAGAAATCGCCGTGGTTGAGGAGTTGGAGTTTGTCTTTCTTGTAGAAGATGGCCTCGTGCTCGCCACCGCGCTCGCCGTCGTCGCGCCCGATGCCGATGTAGTCGTAGCCGTCCAAGGCTTTCTTCATATCTTGGAGTTGCTCCCAAAGCACTTCCTGCGTCCCGAAAATGTCGGGCGACATAAAGTTCACTTGGTCGCAGATGACTTGACAGCGTTTCTGCCAATGTTCGCCCTGCACGCTGTCGTTCCAGTTTTTGTAACGGATGTTGTAGGAGCCGACGAGCATTTGTTGGGCTGTGAGTTGCAATGAGGCCACGATAAAGGCTAAGAGAAGGAGTTTTTTCATCATAGTTCTTTCTGTTTCTAATTTACAGTCTTTATTCATAATTTTTCAGTCACTGACTGAAAAATTGCATCATCTTGATTAGTTGTTAATTGTAATTTCTCAGACAATGTCTGAAAAATTGATTTTCTCGGAATGGGCAATTTTTCAATCACTGATTGAATTATTTGATGATGATATATAATAATTGACAATTGCGGAAAATCCATCGGCTTTTTCTGTTTGGTTTTGCAAAAATATGAAAATTATCTTTACTTTTACCCTTTCTCCAATTTATTATACCAGCTTCCAAATACAAACATCTCCCCAATGAAAGCGAAGCCCTCACATTCATAATACTTTTGCAGATGCGGTTTATCCTTGTCAACAAGAAGCGTGACCTTGGAGAAGCCTTTATTTAAAGCGAAATCCACACGGTCGCGCATCAGCATCCTACCAATGCCAGCACCCCTGTATTCGGGAAAAACGGCCATACTATCCAAATAGAATTCACCCGGACCAGTTTCCATCGCATTGCGACTCAAATCCATACCAGAAGTTTGCTTCACAAGGCCGAAAGTCTTTTCACGCATCCTTGCATAACGAGCGCCATCGTAAGCCACCAAAGCCCCCACCCTTTTGCCATCGGCCTCGGCTATGCGCGTGTTGCAATAACTATACAAGGTGTCGCCCATACGGCAAATTTCAATCAAATGCTCATAAATGCCTCGCTGCTCATCCAGAAGCGTTGCATCAATGTCAAGCATATCAATACCCGCCAAAACCACACGGGCAATGAATGGAGCATCATCCAATGTGGCATCACGAAGCTGGACTATGGAAATCGCAGGTCGCATTAGCGTAGTTTATTTCTTTGATAATGAGGAGCTACAATAATAATAAAGAAAACGAGCGACACCAACACCGAAGCCGAGGCAACCAAATAGGCCGCAGAGAAGGAGAAATGTTCGGCCAACATTCCTCCGGAAAAAATGCCAATGCCAAGACCCAAATCCCAAGTGGTGAGATAAGTTGAAGTGGCCGTGCCGCGCTGGGCGTTGGTGCCAAGGTTGATGAACAAGGCATTGAACGACGGAAAAGCCGCCCCGAAGCCCAAACCACAGCACAAGGCAATCAACAGGAAAGCCACGGCAGTATAGTTGGTGCCCAAAGCGTTGCAATGGTGGCACATACCCAAACTGAACATAGCCAACACGACAATGCCCAAACCCAAAGCGATGGTTTGCGTCACCTTACCCCTATCGACCATCTTGCCCGCAAACAAGCGCGAGGCAATCAGACCAACGGCATAAACAGTGAAGAACAATCCGCTGCTGATGGTCAAGCCCATCTCTTTGGCATAGAGGGCGATATAATTGGAAATCTGTCCGTAAGCAAAGGCCAACAGCGTGAACGAAACGCCTGCCAACAGACCTTTCAACAAGATGAAACGATCCAAGGAAATCGGAGGGCGCTTGACGGGCGGGCGCACCCTATGCTTGATTTGGGTTGCGAAAAAGACCGCCAACAAACTGCAAGCCATACAGCCCAAAAAGATGGCATTGAAACTGAAATGCTCATACACAAACAATCCCGTCATCGGGCCGACCGCCATTGCTATATTGTTGGCCACGCCGTAATAACCGATGCCCTCTCCCCTATGCTCTGACGGCACCACGTCGATAACCAAGGTGTTGCCGCCCACCGAAGTGAGGCCAAAAGCAAAGCCGTGTACAATGCGGATAATTATTAATAAGGTGATGGTGGCGGCGAAAAGATAACCCACAAACACCGCCGTAAATATCGACAATGCCAACACATACAAGGGTTTGCGCTTGAAAGTGTCCATCATATAGCCAGAAAAAGGCCGCACCACCAAAGTGGCCAAAGTGTAGCACGAAATGACCGTGCCTATCACTGCATTGCCCGCCTGAAAATTCTCCATAATGAAGAAAGGCAGCACGGGCAACAGTAGATAGAACGAAAAGAAAAACAAGAAGTTAGCCGCGCAAAGGCAAAGATAATTCTTATTGAACAGTTTTTCTTCCATAATTTCAGGCTCGTTTTTGGAGCGGCAAAGATACGGATATTTCGATGAAGCACAAACAAAAATCCCCCGACTTAAAGGACGAGAGATTACTTGTTTATTTCACGCAGAAATCGCAGAAGCCTACCAGACGCATACTCCACCTCGCTTTGCGACATAGAATTCCCTTTTATAATCATCTCATTGGTTTATAATGATTTCAATTCATCTTTATTCAATCCTGTCGTGGCCAAGATAACGGCCTCATCCACACCGGCGACTTTCATATTTTTGGCCACTTGAAGGATGCCTTTTTCCAAGCCTTCGCGCAAGCCTTCCGCTTTGCCTTCTCTCAAGCCTTCCTCTTTGCCTTCGCGGAAGTGCTTCACGTTACTGTTATTAATGTCATTGTAATCGAACAA
>CACXQV010000065.1 GCA_902769875.1 uncultured Bacteroidia bacterium | reverse complement strand
CGCCTTGCTGTCGGAGCGCCGACAAGGCTATCCCGAAATTGCTTAGCACCCCGGGCTCAGGCCGGAATCAGGAATCTCCACCTGCGGGATGTCTCGTCCCCTCACCTTGTGAAGGGATTAAGCCAGTGATCTACTGTGCTTCAATCAGGCAGCGAGAGCGTAGTTGTTTTCGCCAATTATTGTTGTGCAGTCAAGATTTACGAGCGTCACTGCGAGGCTCGACATGCTTACATGACAATTCGTCTTGCTGTCAAAACCATACATCCCCTTTTTTCAGTTGAGAGTTGTAGGGCTGTCACATTGTGGCAGCCGTACATAGAGTTTTGCTGTCACATTGACTCGCTTCGTATCGTCGAATCTATGCGATTTGTGGCAGCCGCACAAATTGTTTGGTTGACAGTTAGGTTTGTCATCCTCAAAGAACGGGCTGCAAAATTACGCCTATTTTCGATACCCCGCAAGGGGATAGCCGAAAAAAATCGTTTCGGCAGGCTCAACTGTCAGAAACCGTTTTCTCAGCAAAGCCGTTTCGGCAGGCTCAACGGCCAGAACTATTTCAGCGGATTCCCAAATCGTACCACGTCGTCCTTCGTGATGTTGCTGCCGCAAAGAATGACCAAACGTTCCACGATGTTGTGCAGTTCGCGGATGTTGCCCGTCCATTGGTACTGCTGCAAAGCCTCGATGGCATCAAGTTCAAACTGTGGCGCGGCTTTGCCCATGTCTTGGGCAATCATTGTGACGAAGCTCTCCACCAACAAGGGGATGTCGTCCTTGCGCTCCCGCAAAGGCGGCACCTGTATGACGATGACGCTCAGGCGGTGGTAGAGGTCCTCGCGGAAATTGCCTTTCTCGATTTCGGTCTTCAGGTTCTTGTTGGTGGCGGCCAAAATCCTCACGTCCACGGGGATTTCCTTTTCGCTGCCCACGCGGGTGATCTTGTTTTCCTGCAAAGCCCTCAGCACCTTGGCTTGGGCCGAGAGGCTCATGTCGCCGATTTCGTCCAAAAAGAGGGTGCCGCCGTCGGCCAGCTCAAAGTCGCCCTTGCGTTGTTTGATGGCTGAGGTGAAAGCACCTTTTTCGTGACCAAAAAGTTGGCTTTCAATCAGTTCTGAAGGAATGGCGGCGCAGTTCACCTCGATGAACGGACCGCGATTGCGCTGGCTGAGTTCGTGCAGCTGCCGCGCCACGAGTTCCTTGCCCGTGCCGTTTTCGCCGGTGATGAGCACACGGGCGTTGGTCGGGGCCACTTTTTCAATCATGTCCTTCACTTCTAACATAGGAGCCGATTCGCCAATCATCTGGCTTTGGATTTTCACGGCCTTTTTGAGCACCTTGTTTTCGATTGTCAAGTTCTTCTTGTCCAATGCGTTGCGTAGCGTGATAAGCAAGCGGTTCAGGTCGGGGGGCTTGGGTATGAAGTCGAAAGCGCCTTTCTTGATGGCTTCCACGGCAGTCTCGATGGTGCCGTGTCCGGAGAGCATGATCACTGGCACGTCCGACTCTTTCCGGATGGCTTCGAGTACCTCTATGCCGTCCATTTCGGGCATCTTGATGTCGCAGAAAACGGCGTCAAAGTCGTGTTCCTTAATGAGTTGCAGGGCTTCGATGCCAGTGCTGGCATCTTCCGATTGGTAGCCTTCGTTTTCGAGGATGTCGCGCAACACGCGGCGGATGGGCGCCTCGTCGTCGATGATGAGAATTTTGGTCATCTTTCAGAATTTTGCGCAAAGATAGCGGATTTTGGTGCAAAATTGCTACTTTTGCCTTCAAATTGAATCAAAATGAAGAGATTTTTCCTTTTTTTCGGTTTGTTGGTTTTTGCCCAAACGATGCTTTTCGCACAAGACACGCTCCCTGCACCCACTTCCTATCGTGTCAACAAGGTGTCTTTCAATATGGTAAGGGTCGAAAAGGGTGGCTTCTGGATGGGCGCGCAGCATTTTGACACGGCTGAAATCAACTATGACCGCTTTTCGCAAACGGATGAATTGCCCGTGCATTATGTGACCGTTCGCGAGGATTATTACATCGGGCAGACCGAAGTGACCCAAAAGCTGTGGAAGGCCGTGATGGGCTACAATCCAAGCCGTTACAAATGCCCGAAACGCCCTGTCACCAATGTAAGCTATTATGAGGTGCAGGAGTTTCTGCGCCGTTTGGACAGCATCACGGGGATGCAGTTCCGATTGCCCACCGAAGAGGAATGGGAGTTTGCAGCCCGAGGTGGGAACCATTCGCGAGGCTATGTCTACAGCGGCAGCAACGAGGTGGAACGGGTGGCGTGGTTCAATGGGAACGCCAGCAAGACCAAGAAGGTCAAGAAACGGACACCCAACGAGTTAGGCATCTACGATATGTCGGGCAACGTGTGGGAATGGTGCGGCACCAAGTACCGTTTCTATGATAAAGAGCGCAACGCCAACTTGGGCAAAGACGGCGAAATGCATTGCATCAGAGGCGGGGCATACGAGTTGCCCAAGTCGATGGCACGAGTGGCCTGGCGCGGCAAACGCCTCCCCGACTTGAAGAACTCTTTCGGAGGGTTCCGCCTTTGTTTGGACTCGAGATATGTGAAGAAGAAGGAAGAGGCTGGCTCAGAGCTGATTAAGGTGGATTGAACCAGCACTATGGAGTGACCCTCAACTTTTTGCTTTTGTAGTTGATGATGGCCTTATGCCGTTTCAGCAAATCCCCTCCAACGATGCCGTCGATATGGGGCAAGCCCAACTTTTCGTACATCTCGTGGATGTTCTCCAAGTCCAATGCAACGGCTTCATAATCTGTGATTTCCAAATTGCCTAACGAGAAAGTGTCAATCCTGAAAGTGGCGCTTTCCAAGTCGGAACTGCCCACGCCTGCGGTCAGGCCTTCCTTCTTTTCGAACTCAACGTCCTCGATGAAAGAGGCAATGGTCTTGGGGTCGAAGACGGAACGGGAGGCGCCCGTGTCGAGGAGGAAATGGGCTTCCTTACCATGAATCAGCCCTTTGACCATGATATGGAAGCCTTCTCCCTCGATGTCAAGTAGTTGCAGCGGAACTTCAATATAGCGGCGCATCATCAGAAGTTCGGCTTGATGGCGTATTTCTTGTAGAAGTCCTTGATGATTTTCACGGCTTCGTCGGCAGTGTCGACGATGTGGAAAATGTCGAAGTCCTCCTCACTTATCATCTTGTCGCGGAGCAAAGTGTTCCTGAACCAGTCGATCAGGCCTTTCCAATACTCGCTTCCGACCAGCACGACCGGGAATTCCACCATTTTGTTGGTTTGGATGAGCGTGATGGCCTCGGAGAGCTCGTCCAAGGTGCCGAAGCCGCCGGGCATGGCGATGAATCCTTGCGCATAACGCATGAAGATGGTCTTTCGGACAAAGAAATACTCGAATTCGATGTTCTTGTCGCGGTCGATGTAGGGGTTGAAATGCTGCTCGAAAGGCAGGTTGATGTTCAGGCCGATGCTTTGCGCTCCGCCTTGTTGCGCGCCTTTGTTGCCGGCTTCCATGATGCCGGGGCCGCCGCCTGTGATGGTGCCGAAGCCGTAGTCGGCTAATTTCTCGGCGATGTCAACCGCCATTTCATAGTATTTTTCGCCGGGTTTGGTGCGTGCCGAGCCGAAAATGGCCACGCAAGGCCCGTTTTTGGCCATCCTTTCCATGCCAGCCACAAACTCTGACATGATTTTGAACACTGACCATGAGTCGTGGCTTTTGATGTCGTTCCACGATTTCGGGTGGAAACTGTCACGGATGATTCTTTCGTCTTTCTCTGTAATGGGCATAAAAATTTCAATTTTTAGGGTTAAATATTCAAAATTTGTGTAATTTTGCAGCCTGAAAGCGCGAATGTAGCTCAGTTGGTAGAGCATCAGCTTCCCAAGCTGAGGGTCGCGGGTTCGAACCCCGTTATTCGCTCGCATTCAATGATGTAGAGACGTGCCATGGCGCGTCTCTACGTTTTTTACACGGGCGTACCACATTCAGGGCAGAACTTGCCTGTCACTTCAGTGCCGCATTTCGGACATCTTTTCGGGCCAACAGCTGCCAAAGGCTCACCGCATTCGGGGCAGAACCTGCCTGTGCTCTCGGTGCCGCATTTCGGGCATTTCACTGTAGCCTTCGGAGCTGGGGCGGGTGTGCCGCACTCAGGGCAGAACTTGCCCGTAATCATTGTGCCGCATTTCGGGCAGGGAACGCCTTGCCTTGCCGCCTGACCGCCTTGTTTGTAGGGGTCGTAGTTGGTTTGTCCGCCTTGACCGCCGTTCCATGCGTTTTGCATCACGTTGCCGGTCATTCCGCCAGAACCCATGTTGGCCATGCCGAGTCCCATGAAGGCACCAGCCGCACCTCCTTCGTTGCCGGCGGCGGTCTCCATAACGTCGATGATTTTGCCTTGCTGCATCATCGAGTTGGAGCTGTATTCGTAGCGGTCAATCTTCTGTTGGCTGGCATCGTCCAACGAAACACTTTCGATGGCGAATCCTACTAATTTCACGCCACGGGCGCGGATGGGCTCGTCGAAGACCTTCCCGTCCATCGTCTGCTTGATTTCGTCGGTATAGCTCGGCAACTCGAGCACTGGCACGCGATGTGCGCTGTTGCCCATCTCGTTGAGCACGTTTTGGAAAGCGGCCATCACCTCGCTGCGCATCTGCTCGGTGATGTCGGTCTTCTTCACCACGTTGGCCGTGCCGGCATGGATGCGCATAAACACCGCCACATCATCCAACTTGAAAGTGTATTTGCCGTAGCAACGCACGTTGACGCCCAAAGGCATCAGCGAGTTGGTCATTTGGTTCGGGATGGGATGCGACCAGTCTTGGAACGGGATGGGGGTGGCAGTGCCAAACTTGTTGTCCAAGATTTCCTTGATGTTGAAGAAAAACACGGCTTGTTCTTTGGCAGGGGTTCCGCCGTAGGTGAACCGCTGCCACATTTCCTTGAAGACAGGGCCGAACTCGCCCGCGAAGAACGAAGGCGACGAGGATTGGTCGAAGGTGTAGACACCTTCTTCGGCGGTGGCATCGAGCACCGAACCGCTGTCGTAGATAACGGCTACCTGACTGGGAGCAACAAGGATGCGGCTGCTTTTTGAAATTTGCCCCGACTTGGTGGTTTGCTTCACCATCAGGGTGTCCATATCCATGTTGTCACATTTGATGAGGTCCAACCATTGGTCGCTGAGCGTCCCTCCGATTGAGCCTACGATTGCTTTGATGAGTCCCATTGTGTTATGTTTAATTGTTTATTGTTTAGTTGTTTAATTGTTTAATCGATTTTGCTGTAGGGCTGTCACATCTTGGCAGCCGTGCATTAGTTCCGCGAATGAATGTCAGTCAGCACCCAATCGTGCTCGCCGTTGGTGATGACGCTGCCGCAATAGGCGCACTGGCCCGATGAGGTGATTTCGGTGGGCGCACCGCAGTTGGGGCAATTGGTGATGGTGTTGCCTTTCTTGCCCGGGTCGGTCTTGAGGCCGGCTTTGCGGTTGAAGACCATCTCGTATTTCATGAACCAGTCGCGGTTGGGGTCGCTTTCGAGCACTTTCTTGGTCTTGTCGTCGACGACATAGTCGCGCATCACGGCGTTGAGCCAAACGGTCAGCACTTCCTTGTCGCCGTCGTGCTTGAATGCGTGCAGTGAGCAGTGCTTGATGGCGATTTTTTCCACCACGTTGGTCTTGCCTGCGCGGATGTATTCGTCCAACTGTTGCTTGTGTTGGTTGAAAAGGGTCTCGCTTTCAAACGGGCGGATGGGTTTCCAGTCTTTGGTCGTCCACGCTTCTTGTATCTTTATGAACACCTCGCGGGCGAAGCCGATGAACTTGTCGGACGAGAAAGCGGGGTCGATGGCACGGATTTCCTCGGCCACCACGCCGCTGTAGTCCATCGTGACCTCCGAATTGGCTTGGTTGTTCACGTTTTTGTTGATATGGTTCGGGTTTTTCGACTTTTTCTTCATGATGCGATAGGCAATGATGATGACGACCACCGCAATCAGACCCAGAATCGGGCTTTGGATGAATAGGTTGATGAGCCAGCCGATGAGAACGCCGATGTCGAAGTCGGCACCATTGCCGCCGCCAGAGTCATAGCGGTTTTGGTTGCCCACGTCGCCGATGGCGGTGAGGCAGCTGGCGATGGCCATCAATGCCAAAAAGAACGGCAAATATTTCCTTAACATGCTGAAATTGAGTCTTTTCATTTTGTCCAATGTTTCGCTCTTGCGGTTTTAGTATCGTACAAAAATAGGAAAAACTTTGAAAAAAACGATAAGGCTGTTGAAAAAAGCGAAAAAAAGGCTTTGTCGAATCGAAAGATTTCCTATTTTTGCAGCCCGAAAGCAAAGGGAGCTTAGCTCAGTTGGTTCAGAGCATCGCCCTTACAAGGCGGGGGTCGTTGGTTCGAGTCCAACAGTTCCCACAAAAACAGTAGAGACGCGCCGCAACGCGTCTCTACATTGTTTTATAGGCATTCTGCCCTTATTTTTCCACCACTATTTTCTTGCTCACCAATCGTCCGTCTTGCGTTGTGCCTTGCATGATGTAAAGGCCTGTGCTTAATTCATTCAGGTCTTTCACATGCAGGCTTTGGCCGTTGGCGTTGTAGACTTTCACAATGGTGACGATTTCGTCGCTCACGTTTTCTTCCACCCCCGTGACTTCCACCAGCACATATTCCTCACCGTCGAGTGTGGTGGCCGGGAGGGAATAACCACACTCTTCCGAAGCTCCCTTGAGCTGGTATTTGAACTGGCCTATGCCCGTCTCGTCGAAGTAGGAGGCGGCGGCTCCATCAATGATGATGGCTTCTTCCTCGCCGGTGCTGACCGTGGTGCGGAAAAGGATGTAGTAATCAAATTCCAAATCAGCTACTGGTGTCCAAGTCAAGTTTACGCCATAAGTCTCGGTTTCCAAATCATACACATACTCGCCTTGGAAGTCTTCCGGTCCGGGGCACTGTGAGGGTATGGGGTATTCCATCTTGCCCATTGAGCCATCAGTCTGTATGTTTTGTCCGTAGAGGCCGCCGTTGGTCCCGTTGACCCAAGCGATGATGTTTTGGCCATAGAGGAAGCCCGTGCTGTTGTTGCAAGCGGTTCTTCTGTAAGGGGTGACGCTCATGGTTGTCGACCACAATTCGTTGCCTTCCATGTCCATGCCAATGGCAAATGTGCTTGAGAAATAGGGGTTGGCGCTGCTCAAGTTGTAAATCACGCTGAAGCCGCTGCCGTTTTCAAAGGCGTCAACAAAGATGTCGGAATAAGTGAACCCCACATAATCAGCCAGCAGGATTCCTTCGCCCCAGAGGCGTTCACCTTCGGGAGTGATGCGGTTGATGTATATCCTGCTCTCCGACTGTGTTGCGGCATCGGTTTGTTCGTAGGCGATGATGAGGTCGTGAGTGATGGGGTCGACGGTGGCGTTGGCTCCACCATAAAAACTTGACGGGTCGGGCGAATGCACCGGGATGCCGTTGGTGTCGTTGATGGACGAGAAGCCATTCTCATCATAGTGGAACACATATACGTTGAAAACCTGATTGATGCCCGGATGCCAGATGTAGGCATAGCCGCCGCCCAAACCGTCAGGGACGACGTAGTGGATGTAGGTCGATTGGAAGACTTGTTCCGACATCAGCAGCATATCCGGACTGATTTGGGTGTCATCGGTGGCAAAACCTACGACATACAAATCCTTGTTGGTGTAGAAACCGCTGCCAAGCCTTTCGTAAGTCACAAAGACAGAGTTGTTTAGGCCTAAAGTGAGTTGGCCGAACATGCACTTGTAGCCTTCGGCGGAAATGATGCTGGTGGGGTTCATTGTGCCGTCGGCATTGACGTATTGGAGGTAGCTGTTTTCATAGTCGCATCCCAGAGCCCAAAAGCCGCCATCGGTGCCAGCCACCAACTCGGTGCGCGAGAAGCCAAGGCCATCGAAGAGCCTAATGCCTTGCTCGCCCCAAGCGAAAGTGCCATCAGCGTTGATTTTTACGGCGTATGTGTATCCATCATAGATGGCAAAACAACTCACCACGCCGCCGTCGGCAGTGGTCGTCATGGAAACGCCTTCCGAATAGGAGGCAAACTCATGTCCGCTGATATGGATGCCGTCATCACCCCATTGTGGCACACCTTCAAAGTTGAGGCGTTGCAGGCTTGGCGACCAGCCGTTGGAACCAAAGCATTCCCATTGCACATAGGTGTCGCCCGTGTTCGCATTGGTGGAGATGTAGATTTCGCCATCGTCGTTGGCCGCGTTGGCGACAAAAGTGTTGTTGATGGGGTCGTCGACCCACTGGGCTTGCATCGTCGTGAAAGCAAACAAGCCCGCTAAAAGAAGTACGAGTTTTTTCATGATGAAATGATTTTAAAATTCCTTTTATTCATTGTTTACTATGACTTTCTTTGTGATCAGTTTCCCCGTGGAGGTCAGTCCTTGGACGATGTAAACGCCCGAACTCAGCTCGCCAAGGTTGGCATTGCGAATGACTTGGCCGTTGATGGTAAGGATTTTTAAAGGCGTGACGATTTCGCTGTCGTTTGCGTTTTCAGTAACCGATGTCACCTCTATTATGATAAAATCCTCTCCATCAGGGGTTAATGCAAATTCCGACTCAAGGTCATCATACATGGCTGTGAGTTGGTATTTATACAAGCCGGGCGTGGCTTCGTCGAAGTAGGCCGTTGCTTCGGCATCAATTTCTATGACATCGGTTGTCGCGTCATCAAGGTTCTCCCGATAGAGGTTGTAGTGCAGAACGCTGTAGGCAGGGGCTTCCCATGTGAGCATGGCGCCGTATGAAGCGGTCTCTTCATTGTACTGATAGCTGCCTTCGAAGTTTTCGGGTGCGAAGCAGCAAGGGACTGGCGGTGGCAGGGGGCTGACCTCGCCCAAGGCACCGTCCCAGCCGATGTTTTGGCCATAGACGCCTCCGTCGTCACCGTTGACCCATGCCACGATGTTTTGTCCGTAATGAAAACCGGAGGTGTTTTCGCTGATGGTCTTGTTGTAGTTGGTCGAACTCATTGTGGTGTTCCACAGCAGGTTACCTTCGTAGTCGTAGCCCACAGCCTCAATGGTGCCTTGGCCGGTGCCGTAGGTCACGACGAAACCATCCGCATAATCGATGGCATCTACATGGATGCTGCCATAGGACTGGCCTGTGTAGTCAGCCACAAGAATGCCGTCGCCCCAAGGCTTTTCGCCTGATTCGGTGATGCGGTTGACATAGACCCGATGTTGCGATTGGGAGGCCGCGTCCTTTTGGAGATAGGCGATGATGAGGTCATTGCTGTTGGGAGCGACGGTGGCGTAGGCAGTGGTGTAGAAGTTGCTGTAGTCGGGACTGTGTACGGCGATGCCGTTGGGTTCGGTGATGGTGGGTGTGCCGCTCTCGTCGAAATGCGTGACGTAGGTGTTGTACACGCCGCCTATGCCGTTGTGGAATTGGTAGACATAGCCGCCGCCTTTGTTGTCGGGAATGGCATAATGCACATAGCTGGCGCCTACGGCCTGTTGCGCGAACAACAGCGTCTCGGGGAAAATCTGTCCGCCGTTCTTGTCGTAGCCTGCAACGTGGATTTCCTTGTTGTAGGTGGTGTAGCCTTGGAGGGTGTGTTTTGAATACACTACAAAGACGCCGTTTTCGGCAGGCAGCAAAAGGCCGTTGGAGCATTTTTTAGCCGGGTCTTTGATGGTGGTCTTGGGGCGCAGCGTGCCGTCGGCATTGATATATTGCAGGAAGGTGCTGTCCATGTCGGTGCCCAAGGCCCAAACACCGTCGTCGTGGTTAAAGCCGTAGGTCGACAACACTTCGGAGCGGCCACCGCCTTCGCCGTCGAAGAGTATGAAACCATGCTCACCCCAAGGGAAAGAGCCGTCGGCGTTGATTTTGACCGCCCAGTGATGGGGGCCGAGGGTGCGGAACACCGTTACCACACCTCCGTTGACGGCGGTCATGGCATAGCCGGGCGACCAAGTGGCGAAGTCGGGCGTGGTGACATGGATGCCGTCGGCGGGCCATTGCGGAACGCCGTTGACGTCAAGCCGTTGCAGCCACGGCGACCAGCCGTTTTCGCCTTGGTAGTGCCATTGCACGTATGAGTCGCCATTCGTAATGTCGGTTGAAACATACACCTCGGCGGCAGCTTCGTTGCAATTGGCAAGGCGTGTGTTGCTGCTGGGGTCGTCGACCCATTGGGCTTGCAGCGCGAATGAGGCTGCCAAAGCCATCGTCAGTAATGTGTTTTTTTTCATAGTGACAGAATTTTTGCATGTTTGTTGGTGCAAAATTAGAAAAAATCGTTTCTTTGCATGAAAAAAATCGCATTATGGACAAAAAGTTCACACCCGAAGAGCAAAACGCCGTTGCCAGTGTGCTTTACAACTTGGCCGACGCTGATTACGAAAACCACGAATCTGAGCGCGAATGTCTTGAGGCTTGCATGAAGGAATTGGAATTTGATGCCACAGGCTTCGTCCCGATTCCGAGAAACGAGATGCAAAAACGGGCCTACGGAACCTTGAAGCGCATGACGAAGGAAAAGAAACACGCCTTTTCGCTCATGATGACGCGCCTCTCGCGTTCCGATGCGCACTTTGGTCCCAGCGAGCGGGCCTTCGTGAAGGAAATCTTGGTGATGTGCGACGTGCCGTTTGTGCATAGATAATAATGTAGGGCTGCCGTACCACATTGTGAGAACGGGTCAGCAGACGGCCTCGTCTGCGGTAGGCATTGTCGTCATTTGCGTCCCCGCAAATGAATAGTCGATGGCTTGGAGGGTGGGGATGAACATAGGCGTAGGGATTGCGGGTCAAGCCCGCAATGAGGCGTGCGTGGGATGAGGGTTACCCCCAACGGGTTAGCAGACGGCCTCGTCTGCGGCAGCACCCCGACAGGCATACGACCAAACCCGCCAAAAAGTCACGGTTTCTTGATGGGTCGTTTGTGGGTATGTTTAATCCCCCTACCCCCTTTAAAAAGGGGGAAGCCTATCGGACGCAAATACAACGGCGAATTTCGCGAATTAAACGAATTTT
>CACXQV010000064.1 GCA_902769875.1 uncultured Bacteroidia bacterium | reverse complement strand
GCAATCGAGCCGATTGCGAGCCACAATCGGCCCGATTATAGGCAAAAGTTCTTCAATGACCAAGGCCACTTTCACGAAACATAGAGACCATCAGTCAGTCGGCCCGACTGACGATTCCCTGCTTTGCTGTTTCCGCAATCGAGCCGATTGCGGGCCACAATCGGCTTGATTGTGGGCAAAGGTTCATCAATGACCAAAACCACTGTCACGAAATATAGAGACCGGTCGTCAGTCGGCTCGACTGACGATTCCCTGCTTTGCTGTTTCCGCAATCGGGCCGGCCGATTGTGGCCTACAATCGACCCAATTGCGGGCAAAGGCTCTTCAATGGCCAAAACCACTTTCACGAAATATAGAGACCGGCCGTCAGTCGGCACGACTGACGGTTTCCTGCTCTGCTCTTTCCGCAATCGAGCCGATTGCGAGCCATAGTCGGGCCGACTGACAACATTCCAATTCTATCCCTTCCGCAATCGGGGTCGATTGCAGGCCTACAATCGGGCCAATTGGGGGCCACTCCAAGGCCAAACTTGGCTCTCATCTATAAGACCCGCTTTATAGGGATTGTCATAAATGTAATTGACAACCGCTTCCAAATGGTTTTCGTCACGAATATATCGGTCGAAATACTCATCCATCCAAAAATCTCCTTTCCGCCCCAGGATTTTATTCGCCTGATGAGCCGTGTATGAGCGCCATCCGTGCATTATTGTACTTAATGTCCACCCTTCCTTTACCTCGATTAAGACATGCACATGGTTAGGCATAATGCACCAATTGAGAGCATTGTACCTAATTCCACTAAAATAGAGAAGGTTTTCTTGAATAATTGAAGCTATCCTTGGGTCTTTGAGAAAACATTGGCCATATCCAGCATCTTCATATTTGTCAATGCGCTTTCGTAATTCTTGTGCCTCATGATCATTCGACATAGTCTTATCGGTTATCTTTAATTCTTCCTTCCATTCATCAATGACCTTCTGGGGAACAGAATCATACAAACGATAGGTGATGAATTGCAAAAGTTTGTATTCACGATGTGGGAACTTGCCGCGATAATGCCAAATAGGCATTTGTCGTTTGTCAAATGGCTCATTTGTGGGTATTTCTTGCAATCGGGCCGATTGCGGGTCAATATCGGTAGGCTTTTCTTGCAATCGAGCCGATTGTGGGCCAATATCGGTAGGATTTTCCTGCAATCGAGCCGATTGCGGGCCTTGGGGGTCGAAGTGTGTTTGCTCCATAGAATAAACTATTTCTGCACAATTCGTCATTGCAAAACCATCACTCCAAGCTGTCTCCTGTCTCGCTTGCTCCTTCCTTGGCTTGCCTTTCGAGTTCCAACTTACCGAAACGGAACGTGACACCAGCGGAAACATAACGGCTGTTGAGCATCTTGTTGGTGCTGTTGGAAAGATAATACGGGTTGAGGTTTTCGCTCCCCGAACCTATCCTCGCACCCCAGTTGAAGATGTCCTGCACGTTGATGAACACCGACAAACGACGCTTGAAGAAGTCGCTGCGAGCACCAAGGTTGAGGAAATAACGCGCCTTGCGCTCACTCATCAAGCCGAGGGTGGGCGAAGTGTAGTTGGCCGAAGCCGTCAGTTGCAGCTGATCGAAAACCTTGGCCCAAGCGTTGACGCGCACGCTCCACGACCACTTGTCGCGCTGGTCGACTTGGTGGTTGATGTTGCCGTATTCATCGTAACGGTCGTATTCCATCCGATAGCCATAGTCATAAAGGTTGGCATACAAACGCACATTGAAGAACCCCGTCGGGCGATAAGTCATATTGAGCGAAGCACCGTAACGCCAAGAAGTGCCCATATTGTAAGGCATCGAATAACTCACAATGCGGTCCAAGAAGTCGTCGAACTCGGCATCGGACAGCGAGCTGATTTCGTTGGTGCTCCAGCGTCCGTAAGCCTCTAAGCCGATGTTGCCAAAACGCTCGAAGAACTTCTGCCATCCCGCCTCCATATTATGGGTGTACGAGTCTTTCAGCCCTTTGGGATTGCCCACCGAATAGCTATTCTCGCCATAGGTGCGGAAACGTGTGACTTGGTTTCGGCTGGGTCTCGTCGTGCGCATCGAGTAGTTGAGCTTCCAGTTGTGCATGCTTTCGGTGCGGTAGGTCAGGTGGATGGACGGGCGCAAGTGGAAGTGCCACATCGTGCTGTCGTCGGCAAAGGGCATTTCGCTGATGTAGGCATAACCCATCCGCTCCAATTCGGCACCGAGGCCTGTGCTCAATGTGAAACCTCCCCAGCGGTGCGTCCAGTTGACATCGGCATTGGCGCCGCTCTCAGTGCCTTTCAATCGGTAGGTGCGAAGCGTATCCACCAAAATGCCAATGGTGTCGTTGTAACGGTCGTATTTGAAGTCGAGCTGTGTATGGTCGGCACGCAAGCCGTAACTGAGCTCGCCGTCGCGGCTGTAAGGCCTGTTGTAGCGGGCATCCAAACTTCCACTCGCATTATAGGTGTTTGAGAGCATATAGCGGTGTTCGTCAAGGTCGGTATAGACGTCATAATAGCGGTTGTACCATTCCTTGCCATGGTTGTTGCTGAGGCGCATATTCACGCCCACACGCAGGTTGTGGCCTTCGTTGTCGAATTTCTTGGTGTAGTCAGCGCCCAAGTTGCCAAACATCGAATAGCCATTGCTGTTGTTCTGAGTGTGGTCGGCGAAAAGCATCGAATAGGCGGGCACGGTGTCCAAATAATAATAGGTCTGATGTTCCGTGCGGAACAAATTGGAACGGTTCGAGTTGTAGAAACCGCCGGCATCAACGGAGAGGTCGCTCATGGAATCCATCTCATAGTCGATGCTCATGAAGAGGTTTCCACTCAAACCGCGATTGTTGCTGGTCTGGCTTGTGGTGTCGGCCCAAGTCACCTCATATTCGTTGGGTGTGGAGGCATCGCGACGGCGCAACGACCAGCTTTCGGAGGCGTTTTTGCGGTCGCTGTAACGGCCGGAAGCAAACAGGTTGACACTCAGTTTCTCCTTTTTCCACATATAGCTGACCCACGGCGACACAAAAGGCTGGTTGGAGCCGTTCACGCCAAAACTCACAAATTGGTTGCTCTTGATGTGGGCTGAAGTCACGATGTTTATGACCGCTTCGGCATCGGTTGCATATTTCGCTGAAGGGTTGGTGATGGTCTCGATGCGTGCGATGGCGTTGGCAGGCAGGGTTTGGAGATAGGTTTTCAGATTCTCCTCGGTGAGCTTCGAGGGCTTGTCGTTGACCCAAATCTCCACACTCGACACGCCTCGCAAGGTGATGTTGCCTTCCACGTCTACCTCCACGCCGGGTGCATTCTGCAAGGCATCTTCGGTGGTTCCCGTCTGGATGGACGGGTCTTCGCTGACATTGTAAATCAGCTTCTCGCCCTCCATGGCATACAGCGGACGCTCGGCTGCCACGGTCACTTCACCAAGGGAAGTCACGCCGGGATTGATGAGCAAGACGCCGAGGTTGGTGTTGTTGGCCACAGCGAAGGGCGTCGAATAGGTTTCGTAGCCGATGGCCGAAACGCGAAGCAAAAACGAGCCTTGCGGGACCCCGTTGATTTCGAACACACCGTCCATATTGCTGATGCCGCCTTTAACGAATTCGTTGTCGACGGAATCGAGCACGGCAAGGTTGACAAACGGCATAAGCTCTTTGGTCTTGGCATCGCGCAGCACGCCAGTCACCACGAAAGTGTCGCCTTCGCGCACCTTCTTCTTCGGCTTGACGTTGGGTACCTGACCTTCAGCCTGACCCCATTGACGGTCGCCAAATGGAGGCCTGCCACCGGGAGGGCGGCCACCCGGATGCCTGCCGCCGGGCGGCTGGGCCACGCACAATAACGCAGAAAGAACCAAAAGCAGAGAGAACACGGCTCTCAAAGAAAAAGACTTATTCATCATTGAAAAATTTGGCTGCAAAAATATAAAAAAATCTTCTCTATAAGAGCATCTGACAACCAAAAAGAAGCACTTTGGCTTTGCCATTTGAACAAACAAGCTGTTTCAAGTTACGCAAGTTGCGGTGCATCCCGATGGGCTGCCTTTCCATTGTGTCCGACTAATCCCGTAGGGAAATCGAAGATTCGACGTAGTCAATTGCTATCGGTAAAACAAGTTATATCAACCTTTTGCATTCCATAGGAATGTGCAAAACTTGAATAAAAGGTTCTTTTTTTGCACAATTAGTGATAGTTTGCTTTTTTGTTGTAATTTTGTGTCGATATAACAAACAGCTATTATGATAGAGAATAAAGAAAATGCAGCATCCCAAAATGAGCAATTTGTGATTCCGATGGATGCTCCAATTGAAGAATTTGGGTATCACTTGAAATCGCATCCGAGAACCATCCTTTCAGCGAAGTTTGGTGACGGAAAGTCTTTTTTCTTGTCAAAATTCGAGGAAGTGAAGAAAGACGATTATGAAATAATCACACTTCATCCTGTCAATTACCAAGTTGTTGAGAACAAAGACATTTTCGAACTGATTAAGAGAGACATTCTGTTTCAGATTACCGTAAAAGGGATGTTGGATGAGAACTTGGAGATAAACGAAGAAGTGGCTTGGATATTCTTTATCCAAAACAATTTTATGGGTCTAACTGAAAGCGCAATGTCATTTTTGTCGCTGCTTCAATCACCGCCGAAAATGGTTTCAGGGGTATTGACTGCCTTAAAGACACATAAGATTCTCAAATATTTGCGTGAGAAAGTGCTTAAAATCAAAGAGGAATATAAATCAACCGATGCTTTGGAGGCTTTCTTTGACAAATGTAGTAACATCTCTGTGCTTGAGAAAGATTGGATTACGAAAACCATACAGGATAGTATTGACAAATATAAATCAGATAATCCCAACAAACGGGTTGTTCTTGTGATAGAAGATATGGATCGATTGGATCCAGCGCATTTGTTTAGAATCTTGAATGTTTTCTCTGCCCATTTGGATACAAACGAAAAAAACTTTGTCAAATCGGATGGCTCGTATTTCTACAACAAGTTTCATTTTGACAATGTGGTGTTTGTAATGGACTACGACAACACAAAGAACATTTTCAAACATTTTTATGGAGCCGAAACAAACTTTGATGGTTATATTGAGAAGTTCGTTACAAAAGGGTTTTTTGGATATTCTTTAAAAGTTGAAAAACATAAGTATTACATCAGAAGGATTACTTCTATTACTAAGTTGCCCAAAGAATATGTTGAGGCTGTATTGCATCCAGAGTGCTTTGAGGGGAAGAGTATAAGGTTCATTGTCAATGCGTTTGAGAATATTAGTGACCATATAAAAAGATATCCAATTTATGAGGATAAGATCCTTCATTTTGGCATTTTGGAATTGTATGCAATAATGAAAAACCTAGGTGTAGATGGAGCGGAATTAGTGAATGGTTATAGGAGTGTTCTTAATGAAAAAAGAATTAATGTTTTTGAATATATTCTTCCGACATTATTTACATGGTGGATTTGGTTTTATCCTTTTGGTGGTAATTTTATTTTATGCTCCCATATAAAGGATGCTAGTAGGTATTCCTTTATTCAAGTTGGAGGATATCATCAAGACAACAATTGTTTACAGTATTTAGAAATTATAAAGACTCTCGACCATCCAGAATTAATACCATTAGGTGATTTTACAGAAACCATAAATTCTCGCACAGGAATGGGTTTTACTCCGAATGATTTACAAAGATTGTTTAGTGAGAATAATTTTGAAAACTTACCCAAAATACTGGATAGATTCGTGGCATAAGCAAGTAACAAACTCATAAATATCCAATCCTATGAAAAAGCTCCTATTCCTATTAATCTTAACAGCCCTAAGCATCCAATCGGCTTGGGGCTGCACCAACCTAATAGTAGGCAAAAAAGCCTCCGCCGATGGTAGCGTGATGTGTACCTACAACTGCGACGGCTTCGGATTCTCTGGCTCGTTGTTTTACAGTCCTTCGGGGCGGCACGCCGACGGCGAACTCATTGCCATTCACGGTTGGGGGCCATCGCATGAAGGCCAATTTGTGAAACAAGTCCCTTATACCTATAATGTGGTCGGCCTGATGAACGAAAAACAGGTGACCATCGTCGAGACCACCTTCGACGGTCGCTTGGAGTTGGTCAACAATGAAGGCCTGCTCGATTATTTCTCTTTGATGCGCTTAGCCTTGCAACGCTCGGCCACTGCCCGAGAAGCCATCAAGTGCATGGCCGAACTCGTTGAAGAATACGGCTACAACAGCAGCGGCGAAACCATCACCATTTGTGACCCCAACGAGGCTTGGATTATGGAAATCATCGGCAAAGGCCCAGGCCGCAAAGGTGCCGTTTGGGTGGCCTTGCGCATCCCCGACGACTGCATCTGCGCCCATGCCAACCTGAGCCGCATCCGACAGTTCCCTTTGGAAAAGAAGTCGAAAAACAGCATCAGCAGCAAGAACCTCAAAAACATCGACCGGCCTGAAATAGAATGCGTTTATGCCGCCGATGTCATCAGCTTCGCCAAGGAGTGGGGCTATTACAAAGGCAAGGACGAGGACTTCTCCTTCCGCGATGCCTACTGCCCCATCGACTTCGAGAACGTGCGCTATGCCGATGCCCGCGTGTGGAGCTTTTTCCGCCACCACTACAGCCACGAGGAGATGGACAAATTCCTACCTTATATTAATGGCGAGTTCGACGTTTGCGACCATCTCCCCTTGTGGATCAAGCCCGACAAGCCGCTCTCGTTGCGCGACTTGCAGGCCGACATGCGCGACCATTTCGAGGGTACGCCCTTGGACATGACCGCCGACATGACCGCCGGTCCTTGGGGAATGCCGATTCGTCCGTTGCCGATGCACTTCAGCGACAGCGACAGCACCGATTACTTCCGCGAGCGACCCATCGCCACGCAGCAGTCGGGTTTCACCATGACTTGCCAAATGCGCTCGTGGCTGCCCGACGACGTGGGCGGCGTCACTTGGTTCAATTGCGACGACGCCAACATGGTGGCCTACGTCCCGCTCTATTGCTGCATCACACAAGTGCCCGACTGCTTCAGGCCCGAAAACAACCCGCGCAACGAGTTCAGCTTTGAGTCGGCCTTCTGGATGAACAACTGGGTGGCCAACATGGTCTATCCACGCTATTCGATGATGATTGGCGACTTGCGCGACGCGCAAAACGAGCTTGAGGACTACTTTTTTGCCGACCAAGACAGCGTGCTTTTGGCCATCAAGACGATGCAGCCCGTCGACAGGCAGAGCTACCTGAACCACAAAAGCATAGCTTACGCCGACCGTATGATGAAACGCTGGGACAAGTTGGCCAAATACCTGATCGTGAAGCATAACGACCAAGTGGTGAAGCGCATCGACAAAAACGGCAATTTCCTACGCTGGGGTTACGACACCCCCGGCTACGACCGACAATTCATCGACGCCATCGGGAAAGCCACCGGCAATCGCTACAAACTGAAAGAGGTGATTGAACGGAGAGAGAGGTAGCCTCAATTCTTGTCTTTCACCTTGATTTTCCCTCCCTGTCGCATGATGGCATCCCACCAGCGGGCGGGCAAGAGGGAGTGTGCCACCCTGCCGATAATGGAAAAACGCCCACGGCAATAGCGAGCCTTGGGGCGATGGCTGTTCACCGCACGGCTGATGGCTTGGGTAATCACTTTGGGCGACGACAACAAATTGGTCCGGTAAAACCAATCCATATTGTGGGCCCACTGCGTCCCAAGGTCTTCGTAAACCGTGCCTTCCGACGTTTCTTTCAAGTGGCGCGCCGCAATGATGCCCCAATCCGTTTTGATGGCTCCGGGTTCAACCATCACCACGTCGATGCCGAAAGGCTTCATCTCCATCCTCAAGGCATCGCTGAATGCCTCCACCGAATACTTGGTCACATTGTACCAGCCGCCCATGTAAAACACCATCTTGCCTGCAATGGAAGCCATGTTGACGATGCGTCCGCCACCCTGCTTGCGCATATAGGGCAAGACCAACTGCGTCAGTCGTGCCAGGCCGAACACGTTGACCTCAAGTTGCCGACGCGCCTCTTCCATAGGCACCGTTTCAATGGCCCCGAAGAAGCCGTAGCCTGCATTGTTGACCAAGACATCCAATCGGCCTTCGGCCTTCATGACAGCCTCAACGCCTTGCTGCATCGAAGCCTCGTCGGTGACGTCCATCCTAATCACCTTGGCGCCAAACTCTTTCAAGGGTTCCATTTTCTCCACCCTTCGGGCGGCGGCATACACACGATGCCCTTGCCGCGCCAAGGTTTGGGCCGCATCGTAGCCAATGCCACTGCTGGCACCGGTAATCAATATCACTTTTTCCTTCATCATAACAAACAAGACCAACGTGTTGGCGCAAAACTAAAACCTGTAAACCACTATGCCTTTCAGCGTCCAATCGTGGAAACTGCCGCTAAAGTTGAGGTCGTCGACATGATCGGGAATCAGTTGCGTGCTGTCGAAGGCATCCCTGCTGCGGAAATAAAACCAATTGTAGGTGAACTGCGTCGAGAAGTAAAGGCGGCCAAAGGTCAGGCTGAGAGCGGCACTCCCGACGTAATTTGGCATTGGCAAGCAATAGACCTTGAACACCTTCTCCCCAATCACCTCATTCTCATTCTCGTAATACGAGCATTTCAGATAGTTAAGCAAAGTGATGACAGGCATGGCCGTCAAGTTGATGGTGAGGTTGCGCAATCCGTGGTCGCGGACGTCGGTGGGGTCACGGTGCCAAGGCACGAAATTGACCGAATAGCCACCACCCACCGAGGCTTGAAGCGTGGAAAAGCAATCCAGCAAATTATAGGACATCCATGTGGCTTCAGGCGAATTGTAGAGGCTGCCTTGCATATAGCGAGCCGTGAGCATCCACGAGCCCGCAGTCCGGCGTTGCACAAATCCCATCTTATAGGCAGCCGAATAGGCGAAACGCTTGTTATTGAAAACATAATAGCCGTCAATGGCGAGGTTTTTCAATATGGAGTTTTCGGTCGTCGTGAATTCGTCATGAAAACTATTCCCATCGCCTTCATCGCCAATGGTAAGGCCTGTTGTGAAAGGGTTGGTGATTTTGAAGTAATTGAACCTCAGCCCCCAAGTCTTTCCCAAGAAATTGAATGCGAACGAGCTTTTCTTCCAAGCACTTCGCGACCCCACTTCCAAGCCATAGCCAAGACCAATGTTGCCATAGCCTACTTCAAGTCCCACTTTCTTGCAGATGTTTTCCGAAAGATTGTAATGCGAGATGCCGAAGACAGGCTCATCATCAGGGTAATATACCCCGAACTTGACATCGGTGTGGAAGCCGGCCCTTTGCGCCGTGCTGAAAACCCCTAACGAGAAACAAGCACGAGGCTGATAGACACACATTGTGTCAATGTTAGCAGGCTTGGTGAGGATACGCTTGGCCTTGTTCCAGACCGTGACTTCCTGGGCTCGGGCCGAAACCACCATAAACAAAAAAGTGACCAAAAAAAGCAGTTTTTTCATCGATGAATTTTTTTGCAAAAATAACGATTATTTCAACAAATCTGAAAACCAATTCAATTGCGGCCTAAAAATCCAATCCATCTTCCAGACATAACGAAAATTAATGTAATTTTGCGGCCTCAATTTTTGGACAAAATGCATAGGATTTTTTTACCTATATACCGCTTTTTTGAAAAGCATAAGCTTTTGATGTACATCATTTTAGTTGCTACATCCCTCTTGTTCCTCTATTTTGGGCTACAGCTCAAATACGAAGAGGACATCAGCAAACTGCTGCCCGAATCGAGCGTGGAGAGCCAATTGGCGTTCAGTTCCATCGAACTGAAAGACAAGATTTACATCCAAGTGACCTCAGCCGCCGAGCCCGTTGGCCCGGAGGTCTTGGCCGAGCGCACCGAGGAATTCATCGATTTGCTTTACGAAAAGGATTCGACGGGGCGTTTCATCTCCAACGTTTTATACAAACTGGAGCCTGAACTGGCCATCAACGGACTTGATTTCGTCTTGGAGCACATACCGTCCTTCATCGACACCTCGGCCTACGCCGATTTCGAGAAAGCCCTTGAGCCTGAAGCCGTTGAAAAACAGATGTGGGTCAACTACAACATGATGATGGAAGACGAGACGGGCGACATCACCCAAGCCATTGCCTACGACCCGCTCAACCTGCGCGGCGTGGTGCTGGGCGATGCCATTGAGGGCGCCATCGGAAGTTTCACCATCATCGACGGGCAACTCTTCTGCCCCGACAGCACCGTAGCCCTCGCCTACCTCGCCCCTGCTTTCCGCTCGCTCAACTCGATGGCTTCCACCGAGTTCAGCCAAATGCTTTCAAAGGCACAACAAGAGTTTGGAGTTTCGCATCCCGACGTGAAAGTCCACGTCCACGGCGACCCCATCGGCAGCGTTTCCAATGCGGGCCGCATCAAATCGGACCTGATGGTGACGGTGGGCATCTCCTTAGTGCTGATTTTGGTTCTCATCGGTCTGTGTTTCAGAAGTTTCCCTTTCATTTGGAAACTCCTCTTGCCCATCCTTTACGGAACGGTCCTTTCGCTTGCTTGCATCTATTGGCTCAAAGGCGGGATGTCGCTGATGGCACTCGGATTGGGCGCCATCGTGCTCGGTGTAGCCATCAGCTATTGCCTTCACGTTCTCATCCATCACTTCTTCGTCGGCGACCCCGAAAAGCTGTTGTTGGACGAGTCGACACCCGTTTTCTTGGGTTGCATCACCACAGTGGGCGCATTCTGTAGCCTGCTTTTCACCGACAGCGACCTGCTCCGCGACTTCGGCCTTTTTGCCTCTTTCGCCTTGTTGGGCAGCACCCTGTTCGCACTCATCTTCCTGCCGCATTTCCTGCCACAACGCCATGCCGCAGCCGACAGCAAGACCTTCCGTCGCATCTCACGCCTCAACAACCTGCCGTTCGACAAAAAGCCATGGTTCCTTGCACTGATAGTGATTATCGTCGTCATCGGCATCATTTTCTCGCCTAAAGTGAAGTTTGACAGCGACTTGCGCAACCTCGACTACAACTCGCCCGCCGAAGTGGAGGCCGAAAGGCTCTTCAACGAAAAAAACAACGACGGCTTCTTCCATCTCTATTTCGCCACCGTCAGCACCAACATCGACGAGGCTTTGGAGGCCGACAAATCGTTGATGCTCATTCTGGATTCGCTGAAGCAAAAAGGATATGTCCACAGCTATACCGACATGATTCCCAAGCTCTTCGTCACGCAGAAAGACCAAGAGCAGCGCATCGCCGCATGGAACGCTTATTGGACCGACGAAAGGAAAACCAACGCCATACGCATGGTCGACAAGGGAGCCCAAGAGTTTGGCCTCGACCCGATGATGTTTTACGATTTCAAGGAGCTCTTGAATGCCGAATATGAGCCGGCTTCATTGTTGGAAAGCGGCGTGGTGCCACCCAACATGTTGGGCAACTTCATCGAATGCAATGCCGACAACCAATATATGGTCTTCACTGACGTTTCGATGCTGTTCGACGAAAAAGACATCGTCACCGATGCCTTGGTGACCAACCCAAAGACCTTCGTCCTCGAGCCGTTCTATTATTGTAAAAGCATGGTGGAGGTCATCAACGACGACTTCAACATTGCCGTTTGGATTTCGTCGCTTTTCGTGTTGGTGATTCTGTTGCTCTCGTTCCGCAACCTCATCACCGCTCTGTTGTCGTTCCTGCCCATGGTGTTCAGTTGGTTCATGGTGCAAGGCTATATGGC
>CACXQV010000063.1 GCA_902769875.1 uncultured Bacteroidia bacterium | reverse complement strand
AGGATTTTCTAAAAAACAACAAATATCGATACATAAAGGATTTTGGTGTTATTAAACTGATAATCTATTATTATCTCCGATCGAAGTCTAAAGAATCGGATAATAGATACTTGAATTTAATTTCTGACCTAAAAAAACAGTTAAATCAAATTGAAAATAAAAATGCGTTTATGAAACAATTGTCAGAAGGAAGGGATAGGGATATTAAGAAAACAAATAAAGAGTGAAAGCTAAATCTTAAATTCGAATAGAGTATGAAATCTTCCATCCGCTTCTATAACGACCGCGAGGTGTAGGGCATCTGAAACGAGGAAACAAATCGAATAGAATGATTATTTTTGCAGAATAAACAAGCCTATGACCATCGAAGATATAAGGAACAAATTTGAAGAACTCCGTTCGGCTTCGGAAAATGAAACGGTAGAGTTCAAAGAGGCCAAGGAAAACTTTGATTTCAATACCCTTGGCAAGTATTTCTCCGCTTTGAGCAACGAAGCCAATCTGCAAGGTGTGCGTTGCGGTTGGCTTGTGTTCGGGGTTCACGACAAGACGAGAGGAGTGGTTGGCACCTCATACAGAAACGACCCAAAGAAACTGCAATCGCTGAAACACGAAATTGCCCAAAAGACAACGGGAAATCTCACGTTTTCAAATGTTTTTGAATTGGAAGTGGAAGGCAAACGTATTCTTTTGTTCGAGATCCCTACAGCACCGCAAGGCGTTCCGATTGCCTTTGACGGTCATTTTTATGGGCGAGATGGAGAGAGTTTGGTGGCCCTCAACTTGCAAGAGATAGAAACCATAAGGAGCCAAAGATCGTTCGACTGGTCGGCTCAAGTTGCAGAAGGTGCTACCATAGATGATTTGGACAGCGAAGCATTGAACAAGGCTCGGTTTGAGTTCAAAAAGAAAAACCCCGACATTGCCGATGAAATCAACCTATGGAGCGATGCGACTTTTTTGAACAAGGCAAGACTGACAGTCAACGGCAAGATTACCAATGCAGCTCTTATCCTTTTGGGAACACCCGAATCGGCAGTCCGACTTATGCCTGCGATTGCGCAAATGACTTGGATTTTGAAAGATGAAGATGGCATAGAAGTGGACTACAAGCACTTTTATCCGCCTTTCCTGATGTCGGTGGACAAGTTGCTCTCCCAAATCAGGAACATCACTTTCCGCTATCTTCCCAATAACACTTTGTTTCCGGATGAGGTGATGAAATACGACAATTATGTCATCCGAGAGGCTTTGCACAATTGCATAGCCCATCAGGATTACTCTCTGCGTGAACGAATCAATGTGGTGGAAACCCCTGATTCATTGCTGTTTTCGAATGGAGGCGCTTTCATCCCGCAAACCATTGAAAATGTGATAGAAAAGGATGCTCCCCAACGTTATTACCGCAATACTTTCTTATGTACTGCAATGGTCAATTTGAACATGATTGACACCATAGGAAGTGGCATCAAAAGGATGTTTGTATGTCAAAGGAAGCGCCTTTTCCCTTTGCCGGATTATACTATAACAGAGAAAGAGGTTTCCGTAACTATCTATGGTAAGGTAATTAACGAAAAGTATGTCAAACTGTTGAAGGAAGACGAAAATCTCACGCTGGCTCACATTATTGCCTTGGATAAGGTTCAAAAACAACAGCCGATCGATGAAAAGATGGCCAAATTGTTGAAGTCGAAGAAGTTGATTGACGGTAGGAAAGGAAATTACTTTTTGTCGGAAACGGCATCGGCACAAGTGGGAGAAATGGTGGAATTTGTTCAGAACAAGGCTTTCAACAAGAAGTATTACATTGATTTGACATACGAACTCATTAAGAAGCAAAATGCAAAAGGAACAACCAGAAGCGAGATAGATTCCCTTATCATTCCAAAATTGTCTAAAGTCCTAAAAGACGACCAGAAGCGAAACTTTGTTAGAAATATGCTCCATCAAATGGTTGTAGATGAGATGATTATATCGAAAGGAAGAAGATATTATCTAAAAGACAATTAGATTTCAATTTAGACGATTTTTAGACGATTTTTAGACGATTTTTAGACGATTTTTAGACGATTTTACTTATAATATATTGATTTTCAATAGAATACAATAAGATAACTTTTTTTTGAATATGTCACAATTGCCGAAAATAACCCCGTAAAATCCAAAGTCACCGAATGGCTCGCTCAGTTGGGACGATGATTGACAAATATGCATACTAATCACATACGAAAAAAGGCGCTCCGAAGAGCGCCTTTTTCGTTTCTTACCAATCCACAGCCATTCGCTGCACTGGCATTGTCATGCACCGTGCGCCGCCGCCGCCGCGCGAAAGCTCGTTGCCTTCAAAGGCGATGATGCACTTCTTCCCGTTGGCGAGGTTGTACTTGTTGTTGACCACATCGGCAGCCGTCACCACGTTGAAGCCTGCCTTGTTAAGGGCTTGCAAGGTGCGTTGGTTGCGGCCATAGCCGATGAACTGTCCGGGGCCGAGGCAGAAAAAGTTGCAGCCGCTGTGCCATTGCTCGCGCGAGGCGAAAGTGTCGTTTCCGTTGCCGCAATACACAGGCTCCAAGTCGATGCCGACTTCCTTCAGGCCGCTGAGCAGGTCGTTTGTATCCTTGCCGATGGCTTTCTGCCCGTCGATGGTGATGTGGAAAGTCTTGAACGACGGGTTCATGATGACGGGCTTGTAGACCATGCACTTGTCGACATCAAGCATCGTGAACACCATGTCGAGATGGATGAACGATTCGGGCTCAAGAGGCAACTCTTGGAAAATCAAGTGCTTCACGCCCGGCTTGGTCTTCATGTGCTCCACCAAGGCTTCCACGCCGTGCATGTTGGTACGCGCCCCTAATCCACAAATCACCACATCGTCGCGGATGATTTGCACATCGCCGCCTTCCACCGTGCCTTCACCGTGGATGTCGTAGTTCAACACGGGGTTGATGACCTTGGTGTCGAACAGCGGGTGCATGTTGTAGATGCTGTTCAAGATGGTGCATTCGCGCATGCGCACCTTCGTGGCCATGTTGCCAATCATGATGTTGTCGAACATCGTGAACGAGGCATCGCGCATGAAGAACAGGTTGGGAACAGGCATCAGGGCATACTGCTCGTTGTTGATGTAGGTGACGTCGTCCAACTGTACGCCTTCGATGAGTTGGCGCGAGAGTTCTTCGGCTGGCAAGGCCTTCAAATAGGACGCAAGGAAAGCCCTGTTCTCGGCCTTGCAGATGCGGTCGACCAAATTGCTCTTGACGTTTTCCATTTGCAGGATGTCGGTCAAAAGGTCGCCAATTTCATGCACCGTGGCCACTTTTTGGAGCACTTTCTTGAAATATCCGTATTCCTTTTGCGCAACTTGCATGTTCAAGATGTCGCTGAAAAGGAAGGTGTGGGCGTTTTCCGGGGTCACTTTTTCGAGTTCGGGTCCGGGTGTGTGGACCAAGACGTGTTGGAGCTTTCCGATTTCAGAGTTGACACTGACATTGATTCCTTCTTGTGAATCCATAAAAGAGGTATTTGTGAAACAATAAGAGCCTGTGGTTGGCACGGCTCCGAATATGCGTGCAAAATTAGGAAAATTTTGGGGATGACCAACAAAAAAAATGGAAAAATGTCGTCATTCGTCAAATAAGGCAACATCTTCGTCGATGTTGTACGACCTGAATTGGAGTTTCTCCGGTTGCTCGATGTTGAGATAGAGTGGCTCAAATTGTCCGTTGCCCCAGTTCCCGACCAAGGTGGCCTCGCGCGTCAGGGCTTTGAGTTCGTCGAGGAATTCCTTGCGGGGAATGCAATAGGCCCCAAGGCTCACGAGATGCCCTGTTTCTTGCTGGCAATCGATGAGCTTGAAATCGTGCCTGGCCAAAAAACTGTGCAGATGGTAGAAAGCCACCTTGGAAGCGTCGGTGGCGGTGTGGAACATCGATTCGCCGAAAAACACCTGCCCGATCGACACTCCATAGAGCCCTCCCACGAGTTCGCCATCAAGGTAGGTCTCGAAGGAATGGGCAAGGCCGAGTTCGTTCAGATGTGTGTAGGCATCCACCATCTCGTCTTGGATCCAAGTGCCGTCTTGGTCTTTGCGGGGCGTGTCGGCGCAGTGCAACATCACCTCGCGGAAATTGGTGTCGGCACGCACCTCAAACTTTCCCGACCTGATGGTTCTCCTCAGCGACTTGCTGACCCTCATCTCGCCCGGACGGAGGATGAGGCGCGGGTCGAGCGACCACCATAGCAGTGGCTCGTCTTCGTTGTACCATGGGAAAATGCCGTTGGCGTATGCCACAATCAGGCGTTGGGGCGAGAGGTCGCCTCCAAAGGCCAAAAGCCCGCTCTCGTTGGCACGGTCGGCGGGTGGGAAGAAACAGTCGTCGTCGTTCAGTTGATAAAGCAATTGCATTTCGGTCCAAATGATTTGCAAAAATAGTCTTTTTAGCCTTTGGGAGGGTAACAAAAGGGCTTCCGTACACGAAATTTCCATATTTTTGCGCGATTAAACCAAAACAATGCCGCGCTATTTTATGCATTTGGCCTACAACGGCAGCCGCTACAACGGTTACCAAATCCAACCCGACGCGCCGAGCGTGCAGGAAACGGTAGAGAAATGCCTTGGCCTCAAACTTGGACAAGCGGTGGCCATCACGGGCTGCGGGCGCACCGACACTGGCGTCCACACGAGAAACTACTACGCCCATTTCGACGTGGAGAATGCCCTCAATGACACGGAAAAGCTGGCCCATCAGATGAATGCCTTCCTTCCCGACGACATCGTCGTTTATCGCATCTGGCAGGTAGCACCCGACTTGCACGCCCGTTTCGATGCCGTGTCGCGCACCTATCATTATTATGTCACGCGCTCGAAGAATCCGTTCCACATCTCAGACGCTTATTTCCTTTACGGCGACTTGGATGTGGAAAAAATGCAGCAAGCCGCCAATATGCTCTTTGAGTATGAGGACTTTACGAGTTTCTCGAAGGTACACACACAAGTGAAGACCAACAACTGCAAGATTATGGAGGCGCGATGGTTTGAACAGGATGGCTTGTTGGTGTTTCGCATCAAGGCAGACCGTTTTTTGCGCAACATGGTGCGAGCCATCGTCGGCACCTTGCTGGAAGTGGGGAAGGGGCGGATGAGCTTGGACGGTTTCCGCGCCGTCATCGAACGGAAAGACCGCTGCCAAGCCGGAATCTCAGTGCCAGCCCACGCGCTGTTTCTTGAAGAAGTGGAATATCAACAAGCCCTTCTTCAAGCTCAGAGTCCTTGGCTGATGCCAAAGATATGGAAGCCTGAGCCTGTCGTAGGCTTCCTCAATCACTGAATCTTAAATCATTGAATCTTAAATCTTTAAATCCAAGAATATGTTCCAAAGAATCATTCGTTTTTGCGTCAAGCTCGTTCAGAAGTATTTGCCTGAACCTTTTGTTTTCGCCGTTGTCCTCACTTTGGTGGCCTTCATCATTGCCATGCCTGTGTGCAAGCAGTCGCCTGTCGAAGTGGTTGAGCATTGGGGCAACGGTGTTTGGTCGCTGTTGGCTTTCGCCATGCAGATGGCCTTGGTGTTGGTGAGCGGCTCGGCTTTGGCTGCTGCGCCGTCCATCAAGCGAGGCATCAGCGCATTGGCGGCAAAGCCGAAAACGCCTGCGGGTGCCATTGCCCTTGTGACGGGCATTTCGGCTTTTGCCTGCTGGCTCAACTGGGGTTTCGGCCTCATCGTTGGGGTCATCTTCGCCAAGGAAATCGCCAAGAAGTTGAAAGGCGTCGATTATCGCCTTCTCATAGCTTCGGCCTATAGCGGCTTCGTGGTTTGGCACGCGGGCTTGTCGGGGTCCATCCCTCTGACGATGGCCACTTCAACCTCCAATTTGGAAAAGGTCACCCAAGGCGCTTTGACCCATCCGGTCCCAATTGGCCAAACCATCCTTGCACCGCAAAACCTGCTCATGGTTGCCGTGGTCATCGTGGCCATAGTGGTGGTCAACTCGTTGATGCATCCCAAGGAAGGTCAGGCCGTTACGATTGAACCGTCGTTGCTGTTCGAGGAGGAGGCCAAGCCACGGCAGAAGGCCACTACACCTGCCGAGAAGTTGGAAAACAGCCGCGTCTTGTCGTGGATCATTGCCCTTCTTGGCTTGTCTTATTTGGTCATCCATTTGTTCTTCAAGGGCGGCACTTTCGATTTGGGTTCGGTCATTATGCTGTTCCTGTTTTTGGGGGTTATCCTGCACGGCACGCCTTTGGCCTACGTCAGGGCTTTCGGCAAGTCGGTGGGAGGAGCGTCGGGCATTTTGCTTCAGTTCCCGTTCTATGCGGGCATCATGGGCATCATCACGGGCGTGGGCGAGTCGGGCATCTGCTTGGGTGAGGTGGTGAGCAATGCTTGCGTAGCCATCTCAACGCCAAAGACTTATCCTTTGTTTACCTTTTTCTGCGCTGCCATCCTCAATATGTTCGTGCCTTCGGGCGGCGGCCACTGGGCCATCCAAGCGCCAATCATGTTCACTGCGGGCGCCACTTTGGGCGTCGATGCAGGACTGACGGGCATGGCCATCTCTTGGGGCGACGCTTGGACCAACCTGATTCAGCCTTTCTGGGCTTTGCCGGCTTTGGCCATCGCCAAGTTGAATGCAAAAGACATCATGGGCTTCTGCATCATCGACTTGTTCGTTACGGGACTGATAATCTGTTCGGGATTGCTGCTTTGGGCGTGATAGTTGTACGGTTTAGACCATCTTCCAACCCTCAATCCGCCGCGTTGCGCTGGAGAAATTCACACCTATTTTATATAGCTTGCGACTGATAAAAGGCATCGTTTGATTTCAGCATTTGGAATTCCCAATTGAAATCCATCGAATCTTTCGTCATAATCCTTGATTGTCAAATATCCATTTTGATAAAGTAATGCCAATATTGAATTTCCAAACAGTTCAGTATCAAACAAAAACAAATCTGTTTCGTCCTCTTGGAGCAGATTCTCCAACTTATAGCTGTTCTGCCTCAACGACTCAACGAGAAATTCTTTGGTGTCTGTCTCAGGCCCAAAGTCCTTGAACTTCATGGCATTGAGTACATCCATCAAACAAAATGGATTGTACATTCCAGAGGCATCAATGCTGAAATGGTAGCCATCGTAATTCTCTTTCAGTTTTGCGTAACAATCTTCTTTTGTCAAAAGGTTTTTCTTTGCCAACAGTCTAACTTCATCATCAAAAATGTTGCGGATTTCTTCTTCAGTAAAGCCACAAAGCTCAGCAAAACGTTTATCTGATGAGATGTTGGTAATATTGTTTAGATCGCCGAAAAGACTATCAACTTGGATTTTCGTCACACCAGTGAAGAAGGCAAATTGGATGTATCCGTCCATTGACTTGGTGACGCCGTAAACTGACATGAGCATGGCTCGGTATTCGTCTTGAAGTGCCTTGTTTCCAATGGCTTGAAGCAGTGGCTTGTCGTATTCGTCCACAAGGATGACAACTTTTTGTCCCGTTTTTTCATAGGCTCGACTGATGACATTCTCAAACCGGGTGGCAGGCGATTGCGATGTTTCGGGAATCACATCATAAGTTTTCTCCCAACCTGACAAATAATGGTCAAGCCTTTCATGGGGTGCTTCGGGGGTGTCGAATTTCCCGACATTCAAATCCAAATGCAGCACCGGATAAACCTTCCAATCCTTTTCCAACCGCTCCAAGGCCAGCCCTTTGAAGAGTTCCTTTTTCCCTTGAAAATAGGCTTCTAAGGTGGAAAGGAACAGGCTCTTCCCGAAGCGGCGCGGGCGGCTGAGGAAATAGTAGCCTTCCGTTGAGACGAGTTGGTAGACAAAAGCGGTCTTGTCCACATAAAGAAACCCGCTGTTGCGAAGTTTCTGGAAGTTTTGTATGCCGATAGGATATTTAGTCATGGCAAGATTTTTTTGTTTTCCGATTGCAAAAATAAACATTTTCTTGCTCGTTTCTTTGGCGCAAAAGAAATATTCACTAATTTTGCCACGATAACCAACCGAAGTGTCACCAAATCATTGCCGATGAAAAGATAAAATTACGATTTAGAAATGTTTAGAAAATAGCGTAGCAATAGGCTTGTGTCTTTGGAAAACTTCGACCCTTTCAAATTCACCACAAGGCAGTAATGCGGCGCTCATGTGTTTTCGCACATGGGCTTTACTGTATTAGTTGTGGTGATAGGCAGTCGAAGGCCTCCAAAGACAAACTAAGAAACAATAGTAACAGTCCATGTTTTTTTATTGCCTTCTTGGAAAAAGAGTAAAAACTGAAAACACAAACCTCTTAAATAATAATACATTATGAAAGCACATGCTTCGAAAATCGGAAAGGCGATGCGTGCCGCCTTGTTCGTCCTGCTGCTGAATGTGGTGGGATTGACGAATGCACAGGCCCAAGATTTCACTGTGGGCGATTTGAATTATTCAGTTTATTATGGTGGTGTATTCTTAACTGGCCATGTGGATGGCACATCGGTCACTGGTTCGTTGGTGATTCCTGAAACTGTGACGTATGAAGGAACCACATATTCAGTGACAGGAATTGGTTCTGGTGCTTTCCAAGACTGTATTGGTCTAACCTCAGTGATTATCCCCAATTCAATGATTATGATAGGCGTTAATGCTTTTAGAGGCAGTGGCTTAACTGCGGTAATAATTCCAAGCTCTGTCAGTATGATAGGAAAGAATCCATTTGCTGATTGTAGTGCCTTGACTCAAATCATCGTGGATTCTGGGAATATGTTCTATGATTCTCGCTACAATTGCAATGCCATAATTGAAACCAGTACCAATATTTTGGTGACAGGTTGCAAAAACACATTTATTCCCAACTCCGTGACATCTATTGGCGAGTTGGCTTTCTCTCGTTGTACAAGTCTAACCTCTTTTTTTATTCCCGACTCCGTGACATCTATTGGCGAGTTAGCTTTTGATCATTGTACTGGTCTGACTTCGGTGATAATCCCCAACTCCGTGACATTTATAGGTTTTGGTGCATTCAGTTATTGCTCCAGTCTGACCTCTTTGAATATTCCCAACTCCGTGACCTCGATTGGGTTTTATGCATTTTTCAAATGCCCATTGAAATACATTACTGTAGAGGAAGGCAACACAGTTTATGACTCTCGCGAAAACTGCAATGCTATCATCGAAACCAGCACCAACGAATTGCTTGTAGGTTCTTCGAATGCGTTCATTCCTAACTCTGTGACCTCTATTGGTGAGAATGCTTTCTATGGTTGCACTGGCCTGTTCTCAGTGACCATACCCAACTCAGTTACCTCTATTGGACAGTATGCTTTCGGAAGATGCAGTGGCTTGATTTCGTTAACCATAGGCAATTCTGTGGAAGTTATTGGTAGTTTTGCTTTTGATGATTGCCCAAATATCTCTTATATTACTGTTCTTGCCGAAAATCCTCCCGCTTTGGCTGAATATGGCAATACTTTTGGCTCTTTGACTACAGATACTCCTATTTATGTTCCTTGTGGTTTTGAGGATGCATACGCTTCCTATTCATGGGGCGGATTCAGCAATTTCCATGGATTGTGTGGGGGTACGGTTAACGTGGTTGCCGACTCCGAGGAAGGTGGTACGGTTTCAGGCGGCGGAACATTTGAGGCTGGCCAAACATGCACGGTATTGGCATCACCTTTAGAAGGTTATGCTTTCGCCACATGGACCTTGAACGGAATTGTCGTTTCCATAAATGCTGAATACACTTTCTATGTAGATAGCGATATGACTATTGTAGCACATTTTGTTCCCGATGCCAACATCTTTTTCGCAGACCCCCTTGTAAAATCCATCTGTGTTGCAAATTGGGACAGAAATAACGATGGAGAGTTGAGTTATGTGGAAGCAGCTTCGGTCAAGAGTATTGGTGAAGTGTTCAGATTAAATGAAGAAATTGTTTCATTTAACGAGTTACAGTATTTTATTGGATTGTCTTCCATTGGTCTCAATAGATTATCCAATGTTTATTGTTCATTTGATGGTTGCAGTGGACTTACTTCTATTATCTTGCCAAATTCCTTGAACTCAATAGATGATTTTGCTTTTTATGGTTGCAACAGTTTGCCCTCTTTGGCAATTGGCAATTCCGTCACCTCGATAGGTTCGCATGCTTTCTTTAACTGCAGCGGCTTGACTGGTGTTTATTATGCAGGAGACCTGTCTGGATGGTGCAACATTTTTTTTGGTGGCTTTGCTTCTAATCCACTTTATTATGCCCATAATTTGTATATTGACAACGAGTTGGTAACCGATCTGGTAATACCTGAAACTGTAACGAGAATAAAACAATATGCATTTTATGGTGCTACTTGTTTGAAATCGCTGACTATCCCTAATTCAGTTACCAAGATAGATCAAGATGCTTTCCGTAATTGTTCAAACCTTGAATACATAACCGTGTTTGCTGGAACGCCTCCTACTCCTACATTTGGTAATAGCATTTTTTTTGGTGTCAACAAATCCATTCCATTGTATGTGCCTTGCGGGAGCGCAGAAGCATACCAATCTGCGGCTTATTGGAACGAGTTTACCAACATTATTGAAATGTGTCCTTCCGAAATCACAGCCTCTGCCAATCCGAGTGAAGGCGGTACTGTAACTGGTGCAGGCCCTTACGACTTTGGCACAACAATTACTATGACGGCCACGGCCAATGAAAACTACATCTTCACCAATTGGACGGAGAATGGCGAGGTGGTTTCAACCGAGGCGGAATATACCTTTACGGTTACTGGAGACAGAACCCTTGTGGCCAACTTCGTTGAGATGACCAACCACTACATTCCCCAAGGCTCGGCCTATTCGGAAACTATGGCTCTCTATGGCGTCATCCAAATTGATGGCGTGGAGCAACATTCGGGTTTGCTTGAGGTTGGTGCCTTCTGCGGCGACGAATGTCGCGGCTCGGCCATCGCCTCGGAGTTTGAGATTACGCACCGCTATCTTGCCATCCTGAACATATTCGGCGAGAGCGGCCACCAGTTGACCTTCAAACTATATGACCACGGCCTTGGCGAGGAACTCGAACTGACTTCGCCTGCAGCAATCACCTTTGACGTTGACGGCTACGGCAACCCCATCGAGCCGTATGTCTTGAACTTCACTTCGACGGTCGCCATCACCGCCACACTCGACCCCACAGAGGCCGGCACAGTGACAGGCACGGGCGACTATGCCATCGGAGACACCTGCACGCTTACGGCCACCGCCAACGAGGGCTACCAGTTCAAGAACTGGACGCTGAACGGCGAAGTGGTTTCGACTGAAGCATCTTATTCGTTCACCGTTTCGGAGGAAGCGGCATACGTTGCGCATTTCCATTACGTCCATACCCAAGCGCTTGCCACTGGCTGGAACTGGTGGAGCACTTACATCGAACAGGAAGGCATTGACGGGTTGGAGATGTTGGAGAACAGCATAGGAATCGCGGGCGTGCGCATACAAGGAAGGGACGGCATCACCGACCAGTTTGAATATCAAGGGACGAACTACTGGTACGGTTCCCTTAATGCCATTGCAAACGAACAGATGTACAAGATACGCACCAACGCCGACTGCAATGCCGTGATTGTCGGGGATTTGGCCTCTCCAAGCAACCACCCCATCACCATCAGCAACGGTTGGAACTGGATTGGGTATCCGTGCGGCCAAAGCCAAAGCCTTGATGAGGTTATGAGTGGTTTCACACCCGAAGCCAACGATGTCATCAAGGGCAGAAACGGCGCTGACCGTGTTGGAGCCCGGGCAAGGATATATGTACAAGTCGAACGGCGACGAAACGAAAACTTTGACCTTCCAGACGGAACGTGGCAATGCCGTTGGCAATGCCACAAAAGAAGACGGTTTTTTCACACCCAACACCGCCGACTACTCCAGCAATATGTTGGTGACCGCCGTGGTCGAAATGGACGGAGATGAGTTGCGTTCCGAGGAGTATGAGTTGGCCGCATTTGTCGGGGATGAATGTCGTGGTAGCGTCAGGCTGATGTATGTGGAGCCACTTGACCGTTATGTCGCATTCTTGCTCGTATACGGGGATGAGCCAGAGGAAGTGCATTTCGTGCTGACCGACGGCAACGAAGTGGTTTGTTCAGGTGACTGCCTGACCTATGCCCCCGACGGCATCGAAGGCACCCCGACCGAACCTGTCACCTTGCATTTCGGCACTTTGGGCCTGAATGAAAGCGGGCAGGATGTCGTCAACATTTTCCCGAATCCATCTGATGGGATTTTTAGCATTGAAGGCAAGGGCGTCCGCAAGATTGAGGTTGTCGATGCCTATGGCCAAATGATACTCTCAAAGGAAACCCAAAACGATTTCGAGCGGATAGACCTGAGCGGCAAAGCCGATGGGTTGTATCTGCTTCGTGTCGTTACGAGCAACGGGATCACGACAAAACAACTAATCAAAAAGTAATATGAAAAAAGCGTTTGCTTTATTAATGGTCTGTTTGTCCAATATTGCCTTGTTTGCAAACCATTGGACTCCGGAAAGCGCGGCTTATTCGGATAATATGGCACTGTATTGTGTCATTCAGATCAACGGAGAGGAGCAACATTCCGACCAACTTGAAGTTGGGGTGTTCTGCGGCGACGAATGTCGGGGCTCGGCCATTGTCAGTGAGTTTTGGTTGACGCACCGCTATTTGGCCATCGTAACCATTTACGGTGAAAATGGCCACCAACTGACCTTCAAACTATATGACCACGGCCTTGG
>CACXQV010000062.1 GCA_902769875.1 uncultured Bacteroidia bacterium | reverse complement strand
CTGCTCTATCAGGCGGGCTACCTCACCATCAAGGGCTATGACTTTTTGAGCAACAAATACACCCTCGACTTCCCCAACGCGGAGGTGAAGGTGGGCTTCATGGACAACTTCCTCTCCTCGATGATGGGCATCTACAACGCCAACACACAGGGCTTCGCTGGCGATTTCTATGCCAGTCTGTACCATCACGACATCGAAGGTGCCTCAACTACCGCACGTTCACGCAGGTGAAGGTGGCGCGTGGCCGCACCGATGTGGTCGTGTTTATGCGCGACGCGGTCTATGTGATGGAGCTGAAGATGCGCGGCTCGGCGCAAGAGGCCTTGGCGCAAATCAACTCGAAGGATTATGCGATTCCCTACCAAGCCGAGGGCAAGCCTGTCGTCAAGATTGGCATCGCCTTCTCGAAAGAGACCAAGACGGTTTCGGACTGGATTATCGAGAAGTGACAGTAACTTCCATCCAACCCCAAGCGAAAAAAGCAGCACCCAAAAACAGGAGGCAGCTAACGAAAATTCTTCCAGCAATTACGTCGATCGACCCTGAACTTTTTTCACACGAATTACCATCAATTGGCCATTAATTATTAAAAATTCCAATTTATGGAAAATTCGTGATCAAATTCAATGGAAATTCGTGTTTGTTTTTCAAAGTCTTGACAAAAAATCCCTTACAAAAACTTGTCCAAAAAGATGAACGGCATAAGCGATTCCATACCATCGAAGACCATGACGGATCCTGTGTCGCCTTGGCAAAGCACGCGCAGGGGACGCTTTGAAAGTTGCTCCACCTCCACCATCACCTGTCGGCAAGCCCCGCAAGGGGCGACAGGCTCGCTAATGGTTTTCGTGGCCGACCAAGCCGTTATCGCCAAAGCCTCGAAAGGCACGCCGGGATGTTGCGCCATAGCTGCGAACATGGCCACACGCTCGGCACACAAACCACTGGGATAGGCCGCGTTCTCTACATTGTTGCCCAACACAATCTCGCCATTGGCCAAACGCACCGCCGCACCCACATAGAATTGGGAATAAGGGGCGTAAGCGTTTCGCGCAGCCTCGTGCGCACGGCGCATCAACTCGGCATCCTGCACGGGTAGTTCTTCCATCGAATCGTACACCTCGTAGGGGCAAACAAACTGTTCTTTCCGCATAGTGTTTCGTTTAGTTGCCGCAAAGATAGCGATTTTCCTGTTACTTCCAAAGTTTTCTGGAAAACCTACTCGGATTTCGGCGCGGCAAACAGCAAAACCGACTCGAAAAACGCGAACAACGTGGCTCCGGCTTGGGTTTCAAGCGTGTCTTCGGCCAACATCGAAACCAGAACGATGCCGAGGAAGACCATATATAGATATGTGCGATGCTTGCGCGATGCAAACCAAGGATAAAGCAAAACGAAGACGAACAGCACCAAGCCCACCAAGCCAAAAGCCACAGCAATGGCAAGATATTGATTGTGAGCACGAAAGCGAAATTCCTCCTTCAGTGGCGACTGTATCTCATCGTACGCTTGACTGAACGCCTGCGGCACATCGCCCGTGCCCACCCCGAACCACGGATGCTGCCTGATGATGTGGAACGACGCCCGCGTGAACTCCATACGCTGCGAGAGCGAGCCACCATTGGGGTTGTTGAAACGCTTATACAGATTGTACTCGAACAAAGTCGAGGAAAGACGGGCGCGAAGGCCGGGATGTTTCCAATTGTTGTAGTTGGCCACGCCTTGTTCGATGTTTCGGATGTCTTCGGCAGTCAATGACTTGAGACCCTCGGCATCTTTGCGCAGGCCTTTCGAGGTGAGATAGCGAACCATAGTCGCCTCCAAGTTCTCACCAGTATCAGTCGTGCCGTCAAAAGGATGGTCGCTGAGGGTCGGCCAAGTCTCTTGCAGTTCCTTTCGGCAATAATACAGCCCAACAAATTTGCCATCCTCGACAGGATTGTAAATCGTATCGTGCCAATAGTCGTTGCCTTGGGCGGTCTTTTGGTCCAAAGTGTTGAAATCCACCGTTTCCAACTTCAGCAACGGCTTCACTTCGCTGATGACGACGAGTGCAGCCGCCGCAACAAGCGCCAAAGCCATTCCAGCCACAGCAATGCGCCACGCCCTCCCTTGCCTCCAACGAAGGAAAGCATAGACGGACGAAAGGATGATTACGACAGCCAAGGCCACATAACCCGAAAGCGACTCGAAAATGTAGATTTGATAGACGAACCACAACAGCAGAAAATACTGGAGGTAACGGTCGATGGCCATTTTCACGCCAAAGGCTGGGATTGGATGCTTCTTTGTGGGCGGTCCTTCGACTCCTTCTACAGACTCAGGAACCGAAGTCTCACTAACCTTACGGGGTGATGGGCCTGTCGAAGCACCCAACAAATACCAACCTATCAAGGCAATGCAAAACACGATACTCAGGCAGAAGCGGATGTGGCTGATGAAATGCGAAATCTCGCGGACATCCACATAGTCGTGCCGCCAATAGGAAACGCTGCTGAACAACGTGGCCACAAAAACAGAAAGCACATAAACGTTCAGCAGCAGGTTGAAACGCTTGCAGTCGAGGGGGGGCATACTTGACAGGACGAAAGGCAGGACCAGAATGGGCAACTTGACACGCAGGTCTTTCATTGCATACTGGAAATCAGAAGTCCAGAGCAGACCCACGACATGCATGAGGTAGAAAGCGACGAGAAGGACTGCGGCCTTGTTGTGCCAGAATCGGGACAGCTTGGCTTTGATTCCTCGCCCTTCGGGCACCGCATTAAAGGAGCAGCCATCAACAAGCCAAACGAGGACCAACCAAAAGTTTGCCATCCCCATCAGGAAAGGTGAGAGTGTGAGGCCGACGGCCATCATCATCAGGCCCAATAGGTAGGCTTGGTTCAGATAGGGCCTTATGGAAGCCTGCCGGGTCATCACTTGCCGCTCAGGATGTTGTGGTATTCGTCCTTGCCGTTGGTGTTGAGCAAGATTTCAAAGGCACGCTTCAGGTCGGGGTCGTCGTTCAGCGAAGCCACGATGCGGCCTTTCTGGTAATAGTAACGGCCTACAATCTCCGAGCGCAACAATTCCTCAATGTCTTTGCGGTTGTTGATCAGGTCGTTGTCTTTCTCGGCGGCGAGGTTTTTCTCCAACAGCTCAAGTTGGGGCTTGATTTTCTCGATATAACCCTCGTCTTTGGCTGTCTTTTTCATCTTCTCGATGGCCTTTTCAGTTTCCGTGGTGTAAGTGAACTTCTTGTCTTTCACGAACTTCATGAAGTCCTGATAGGTGGCGTCGTCGATGCGGAAGCGGTTGGCCGAGTCGATGGTTTTGTGTTCGCTGTAGAACTTGTTGGCATAATCGAAGATGTAGTTTTTGGCGAAGAGATAGGCTGTCACAGTGGCGTAGGGGTCGCGGTCCACCTTCACGTCGGGCGTGATGCCGTGGCCTTCATACACTGTGCGGCCTTGGGCGGTGGTAAAGGCACGCCCCAAGGTGTCTTTCTTCATCTGGGTCGTGTCCTTCTTGTGAGAGTAGTCGATTTCCTGGATGCAGCGACCGCTGGGGATGTAGTAATGCGCCACCGTGACCTTCATTTGCGTGTTGTAGCTCAAAGGCAATATGTTCTGCACCAGGCCTTTGCCGAAGGTGCGTTGCCCGATGATGACGGCGCGGTCGTAGTCCTGCAAGGCGCCTGCCACAATCTCGCTGGCCGAGGCGCTGTTGCCGTCGACGAGGATCGCCAAAGGAATCTCAAGGTCGACCGGTTCGTTGGTGGTTGGATGCATGCTGTTGGCATTGGCGGCCTTGCCTTTCATCGAAACGACAGGTTTGCCCTTGGGAATGAATAGGTTGACGATGTCGACAGCCTCGTTCATCAAGCCGCCGCCGTTGCCTCGCAGGTCGAGGATGAAGCCCTTCAACTGGCGGTTTTTCCTCATTTCAAGGAATTTCTCCTTCATTTCCTTGGCCGCGTCGCGGGTGAAGCCGCTCAAAGCGAGGTAGGCCACATCGTTGTCGAACACCTTATAATAAGGGATGTTGTCGATTTTCACCTTCTCGCGCTTCAAGACCTTCGTCAAAGGCTTGTCTTCGCCGTAGCGCCTGATTTTCAGGGTCACTTCGGTGCCGGGCTGGCCTTTCAGCATCTCGCTCACCTGCTGGGTGTTTTTCTTCTGGCAGTCCACGCCGTTCACTTCGAGGATGGCATCGCCGGCAATGATGCCCGCCTTTTGCGCCGGCCAGCCGTAATATGGGTCGGAGATGCGGGTGAACTCGCCATCGTATTGGATGAGCGCACCGATTCCGCCATATTCGCCCGTGGTCATGAACTTGGCGTTCTCGATGTCCGACTCAGGGATGAACACCGTGTAGGGGTCGAGGCCGTCGAGCATGGCCTTGATGGCCGCCTCATTGAGTTCTCCGGGGTTGATTTCGTCGACATAGTTGAGGTTCAGCTCGCGCAGCAGGCTGTTGTAGATGTCGAGGCTTTTGGCGATTTCGAAGTTGTTCTGCTTTTCTTGGGCGGCCACGCTCACGGAGAGGAGCAAGGCCAGGAATAGGGTGTTGAGGTATTTCATTGTTTTTTGTTGTTTGTTCGTGTGTGTGTCGGTGCAGGGACTGGTGCCGCCTGCCGCGTGCGTGTGCAGGGACTGGTGTCACCTGCCGTGTGGGTGTGTGCAGGGACTCACGTCGCCTGCTTACTGGTATGTCGTCCCTACGGGACTGGGTCGTAGCCGCTTCCGCCCCACGGGTTGCACGAGAGGATGCGCTTGAACGTGAGCCAGCCGCCCTTGAAGAAGCCGTATTTCCCTATGGCCTCGATGCCGTAGTTGGAGCAGGTGGGCGTGTAGCGGCAGCTTTTCCCCAAATAGGGCGACAAAGTGACCTGATAGAGCCGAATCAGCAATATCAGCAACTTAGCGGGAATCTTGGCTATGCTTTTCATGGTGGGTGGGCTTCGTCTGACCATACCTCTTGACAATCTCTTGGACGGCTTTCTTCGTCTTGGCGAACATCTCGTCATACGAATGAATGACCGTGGCCGTATAGACTAACGCCACATCCACCGAAATATTATCCTTTCTACAGATTTCGTAGAGCGGCCTTTTGTTGCGGCGCCAGGCTTCTCGCATCAGGCGTTTCACGCGGTTGCGCTTGAAGGCGTGATGGAAGCGCTTCTTGGAAACGGAGATGAGCAGACGCACGGTGACGGGATGGCTTTCGTCGTGCCGAAACAAATAGATGACCCGAAAAGGATAAACGCTGACGCCCACGCCTTTGTCGAAAAGCGTCTGGATGTCGTTTTCCTTACAGATACGCTCATATTTCGGGAAGTCCTCCTTGGCCATCATGGCATAACCGTTTGGATGACGGAAGTCTTACTTCTTCCTGCTCTTTTTGTACTCGGCAGCCACATATTCCTCGATGGCCATCGTCATTGAAGGGGCGGTTTGGGTGGGTGCGCGGAGGTTGAGCTCGAAGCCTGCGTCGACGATGGCTTGGCAGGTGGCATCGCCGAAACCTCCAATGGCCACCTCGTTTTGCTCGAAGTCGGGGAAGTTGACCTTGAGCGACTGGATGCCCATCGGGCTGAAAAACACCAGCATGTCGTATTTCTTGATGTCGACCGTATCTTTCAGGTCGGCAGGCACCGTGCGAAACATCACCGCCTTGGTGAAGTTGAGCTTGGCGGCGGTCAGTTGGTCGATGGTCGTGTCGGAGCTGATGTCGGAGCAGCAGTAGAGGTACTTCTCGTCCTTATGCTTCTTCATGATGTCGATAAGGTCGTTGAAGGTTTGGTTGCCGTAGAACACCTTGCGCTTGCGGTACTGCACATAGCGTTGCAGATAGAACGCTGTCGATTCGTTGATGCAAAAGTATTTCAAGGTTTCGGGCACGGCGTAGCGCATTTCCTTGGCCACGCGGAAAAAGTGGTCGATGGCATTGCGGCTGGTGAGGATAATGGCTGTGTATTCAGGGAGCTTGATGTGCTCTTGGCGGAGTTCGCTGGCGGTGACGTCGTCGAGCTTGATGAATTTCTCAAAGGTAAAGTCTACGCCATACTTCTTCATTATATCGGCATAAGGCGTCTTCGAAACATCGGCAGGTTTGGGCTGCGACACCAAAATGTGCTTAATCTTCATCTTTCTACACTTGAATTAGTGCTACTTTTTAATCTAAATACTTCCCACATCGGAATATGTAACTCATTAAAACACAGAACCATTACCAAAGTAACGCAGACCTGCCGTCATAAGGGTTGCAACCGGTGCGATTTCGAGGGCGCAAAGATACGAAAAAATATAAAACGTGGATATTTTTGTTGTAACTCTTGTTTCCAAAATTTCCAAAACAAGCCTTAAAAGCGCGGCCACGCTAAGGATTCCGAAGCCGGCAAAAACGAAATATTTCGATGGATTATAGAGCAGCAGGAGCGTGACGGGAATCATCACGATAATCGTAAAAACCGACATCGAAAACTGCACGGTTTGCTGACGGTCGGCGGTATCGCGGGCATCGAACAGCCAGTTGACGAAACGCAACGTGAGGTGCCGGAGAGCCACCCAAGCGGACGTCAAGGCCATAATGAAACCATACATCCTTGCGTTGTTGAACCTCAGCAAATCGCGCGAAAGGATGACGCAGCTCTTTTGCACGAAAAGCGCAATGAGCAGGATGTAACCTAACGTGAACGAGACGCAGATGAAGCTCCGCATGGGGTTCCATTCCCTCAGCAATTGGTTGGTGTGGGCCACGCCGCCCGGAATGCTCAGCACCTGACGGAACTGGCGCGGATAAAGCTGCTTGTTGAGCACGATGAGCAGAAGCATCAGCCCCAGCAAGGCCAAATTCCAGCCTTCGAGCACTTCATACGACATCCGCCGCAACGGAACCAAGGTGCCATGGAAGCCCTGCGTGATGAAACTCGGCACCACGCTATCGCAAGCAACGCTGTCAACAACTCGCACCGTATCAGCGGCTTGGACAGTCTGCTCAAAGGCTCCTCTATAGAATATGTCGGGGTACTGCGGCATGGATGGTTTTCATTTGAGGCTGCAAAAATAAATGATTATTTGCAAACCAAGGCAAAGTTTTCCTAACTTTGCAACCAAAATAATAACGGCCCTTCGACAAGCCCAGAGACCTAAGCCTTTACAGAAGCCAAGGGCGCCTGAGCCTGCCGAAGGCCCCGATAAAAAGAAAACAATTCAACAATTCAACAATAATCAACCAACAATTAAACATCACACAATGGACTTAATGCAAGAAATCATTGCCAACGCGCAGGCCAACCGCCAGCGCATTGTGCTCCCCGAGGGCGACGAGCCCCGCACCCTGAAAGCCGCCGACCGCCTTTTGGCTGACGGAGTGGCCGACATCATCCTCATCGGCCCTGCCGAGAAAATCAAGGAAATGACCGCCGAGTTTGGCCTGCAAAACATCGGCAAGGCCCGCATCGTCGACCCGAAAAACAACCCCGACAAACAGAAATATGCCGACCTGCTTTACGACCTCCGCAAAGCCAAAGGCATGACCCCTGAGCAAGCCTCCGACTTGGCTGAGAACTTCATGTATCTCGGCATCCTGATGGTGAAGGCCGGCGAGGCCGACGGCCTCGTGAGCGGCGCACGCAGCACCACTGGCGACATGCTCCGCCCCGCCTTGCAAATCATCAAGACCACGCCGGGCGTGAGCTGCGTGAGCGGCGCCTTCACGATGTTCCTGCCCGAAGGATGCCCCTACGGCACCGACGGACGCATGGTATTCGCCGACTGCGCCGTCACGCCCATGCCGACTGCCGAGCAATTGGCCGAAATCGCCATCTGCACCGCCGACACGGCCAAGGCCATCGCCAAAATCGACCCCGTCACGGCCATCCTGAGCTTCTCCACCAAGGGCAGCGCGAAGCACGAAGTGGTCGACAAGGTCATCGAGGCCACGCGCATCGCCAAGGAGCGTCGTCCCGACCTCGTTTTGGACGGCGAGCTTCAAGCCGATGCCGCCATCGTGCCGTCGGTGGGTTCGAGCAAGGCCCCGGGCAGCCCTGTGGCTGGCAAGGCCAACACGCTTGTGTTCCCCTGCCTCGAAGTGGGCAACATCGCCTACAAGCTCGTGCAACGCCTCGCCGGTGCCGAAGCCGTAGGCCCCGTGCTGCAAGGCCTCGCCAAGCCCTGCAACGACCTCAGCCGTGGCTGCTCGATTGACGATGTATACAAATTGGTGGCCATCACCTGCAACCAAGCTATTGCCCAAAAACAGAAATAAAGACAAAAACCGTCCTTGACCCTCATAGCGGGCTTGACCCGCTATCTCCCAAGCCGCAAGGATACGTCTCCGCGCTTGGGAGATGGCGGATGTACCTCCGCCATGAGGGTAAAAGAGCAGATTTGTTATTCAACAATTAAACATTTCAACAACCAACAATTCAACAATGAAAATATTAGTCTTAAACTGCGGCAGTTCCTCCATCAAATACCAATTGCTTGAGATGGAAAACGCCAATTCGTCGCGCCTGTTGGCCAAGGGCCTCTTGGAGCGAATCGGCCTCGAAATGGGCGAATTCACCCACAAATACAATGGCGAGAAGTATTATGAGCAACTCCCCATCCCGAACCACACCGAAGGCATCAAATTGGTGCTGAAGGCTTTGGTCGACCCGAAGATGGGCGTCATCAAGGACCTGAAGGAAATCGACGCCGTCGGTCACCGCGTGGCCCATGGCGGCGAGTTGTTCCCGAAGAGCGTCCTCATCGACAAGAAGGTCATCGAAGGCATCCAGTCGCTCACCGACCTTGCCCCGCTTCACAACCCTGGCAGCCTGCAAGGCATCCACGCCATGGAAGAAGTGCTGCCCGGCATCCCGATGGCGGCAGTGTTCGACACCTCGTTCCACAGCACCATGCCGCCCGAGGCCTATCTCTATGCCGTGCCTTACGAGTATTATGAGAAGTACCGCGTGCGCCGCTACGGTTTCCACGGCACCAGCCACAAGTATGTGGCCGAGAAGGCTGCCGCTTTCGTCGGCAAGGACTGGAAACAGTCGAAAATCGTCACCTGCCACTTGGGCAGCGGCGCCAGCATCGCCGCCGTCGAGTACGGCAAGTCGGTGGAAACCTCGATGGGCTTCACTCCCGTTGAAGGCCTTGTGATGGGCAGCCGCACCGGCGACTTGGATGTGGGCGTCTTCATGTACATCATGGACAAGGAAGGCTACACCACCAAGGAGATGAACACTTTGGTAAACAAGAAATCGGGCCTCGTGGGCATCACCGGAGGCAAGCAAGACATGCGCGACGTGCGCGCCGCCAAGGAAGAAGGCGACGAGCGTTGCACCTACGCCTTCAACATGTTCGCCCACCGCGTGAAGAAGTACATCGGCGGCTACATGGCCGTGATGAACGGCGCCGACATCATCGTCATGACCGGCGGCATCGGCGAAAACGCTTGGTTCATGCGCGAAGCCATCCTCGAAAACATGGAAGGCCTCGGCATCGAGTTCGACCGCAAAACCAACAAGGAAATCATCGGCGACGCGGGCATCATCAGCACGCCCAACTCGAAGGTGACCGTGGTGGTTTACCCGACCGACGAGGAGTTCGTGATTGCCCAAGACACTTACAACCTTGTGACGAAGTAAGGCTTACAAATCCAGCAACCGAAAAGCGGCACCCGAATCGGATGGGGTGCCGCTTTTTTTGTTTTATAGTCATCAAATCCAATATTATTTGTATTTTTGGAGCCGAATCTTAAAAAAAGAAATGCATCTATGATGCAATTAGTTGACAATAAATGCAATGTGCTTCTTGATAATTGACTTCGTCGAAATGCTCCGCATTCAGCGTAGCTAATCTTCGATTTCGTGTCCAATTCTTGATAATTCGTGTAGAAAAAGAAAATCACGAATTGCCATTAAATTGAATCACGAATTGATTCATAAATTGAAATTTTTGATAATTCGTGATTTATTCTTGATAATTCGTGTGAAAAAGAAAAAAGGAAAAACACGAATTGCCATTGAATTAAAACACGAATTGATTCATAAATTGAAATTCTTGATAATTCGTGATTTATTCGTGATAATTCGTGTGAAAAATAGAAAAACACGAATTGCCATTGAATCGAGCCACGAAATCGCAGATTCAACGGAGTTAATTTTCCATAAATTATTTTTGATAATTCGTGATTTATTCGTGATAATTCGTGTTAAAAATAAGAAAAGCACTCGAATTGCCATCGAATCAAGCGACTAAATTTCCATAAATTCTTGTATTTTTGGAATTTTATTCAAAAAAAATCAATCGGAATCGATTTTTTCACTACTTTTGCAGGCTGTTAAAAAACAAACAAATTCATCAATTATCTATTTATAATTAATTTAAAATCAAATTATTATGACCAAAAAGCCATTACTATTGACGCTGCTCTTGGCAATACTCGCGCCGTGGGCAGCACAAGCACAGACCCTCACTGTGTGTGATGGGACGGACAACAGCAATGTGGTTCCCTTTGACGGCTACAATGCCGACGCCGCACAACACAACCAAATGATCTTCCCCGCCACTGACCTCACGGCGATGAATGGCAAGGAAATCACCCAAATGGTATTCTACATTGACCAAAGCGCCAGCAATGGCAGCAACACCGCTGCCAACCGATTGGGAACTTGGACTGTTTCGTTAGGCGAAACCACCGCAACCACCCTTGACGCATTGGACAACACTACACCGGTGACCCAAGTGTATGAAGGTTATTTTGACTGCTCGACAGGTACGCTGACTTTGGACTTTGACAATGAGTACACCTATAATGGAGGCAATCTGCTGGTGGACCTCAACCATGCGGCAGCCAGTTGGAACCGTTGGTACTTTTTGGGTGTAAGCCAAACCACCAACACAGCTTACACGTATAGTTATCCTCGTCAATTCCTCCCCAAGACCACATTCACCTACGAGACTCCCTCTAGCTGCGCCAAACCCACTGGCCTTGCTGTCAATTACAACGGCGACGGCACTGCCACCGCCTCGTGGACCAGCGATGCTTCGGCCTTCAATATCGACATCGATGGCACCGTGACCAACAACGTCACCAACCCATACACTTTCAATGTGGACTATAACACGACCTACGCTGTAAGTGTGCAGGCCGACTGCGGCTCCGAGCAAAGTGGCTGGACCTCTTCCGTCAGCCTCACCACCCCCTGCGCTGCTATTGCGGTACCCTACTCCTATGGTTTCGAGGATGCTAGCGATTTGAATTGCTGGGATGTCGTTTCCACGAGTTCTAACACGGGCATCGCCACAGCTGATGATGCCGCCGAAGGCTCGAAGGTGTTCCGATTCTATTATTCCGAGACGAATGCCTATCTCATATCGCCCGTGTTCAGCGGTACGGAACGGGGGCTTGATGTGGCTTTCCAATACATGAATTCCAGCACTACGACCACTTACACCGAACAATTCCAGGTAGGTTACACCACCGATGCAGCTGCTGCCCCGGCCGACTTCACCTATGACGAGACCATCTATGGCGAAAACCAATGGATGACGTATGAAAACACATTCCCGGCAAACACCAAGCGCATCGCCATCAAGTACATCTATACCGATGCCTATTATCTCCGCCTCGATGACTTCAGCTTTAATGTTGCCTCCTCGTGCCCCAAGCCTACTGGCCTGGCTGTTTCCAACATCACTGGCCACGAAGCCACCTTGAGCTGGACTTCCGCTGCCGATGCCTGGCAGATTTGCGTGAACGACGATGAGGAAAACCTCATTGACGTGACTGAAACCACCTATAACATCACGGGGCTCGCTCCTGAAACGGCCTACACCGTGAAGGTGCGCGCCAATTGTGGCGACGACGGCGAAAGCGACTGGACTGACAATGTGAGCTTCACCACCGACATTGCTTGCCCCGCCCCCACCAATGTGACCACGAGCAACCTCACTGCCAACTCGGCTAATATTGCCTGGACGGGTAACGATGATGCCACGGGCTACAACCTGCGCTACAGAAGCATCTTCTTGCAAGGCTTCGAGAGCGGCATG
>CACXQV010000061.1 GCA_902769875.1 uncultured Bacteroidia bacterium | reverse complement strand
TCTTTCTTCTTGAATGCAGAACCTTCTTCCTTGTAAGCTGCCATGATTTCCGAAGCGAGCTTCAGAGCCATCGATTTCTCGTGACGTTTGCGGGCATAACCGATCAGGTTCTTCATACCGATGCTCTGCTTGCGGGCAGGACGGATTTCTGAAGGAATCTGGAAGGTGGCGCCACCAATACGACGGCTTCTTACTTCCACTTGAGGGGTAACGTTGGCCAAGGCCTTCTTCCACACCTCAACCGGATTCTCGTTGAGCTTACTTTCAACGATGTCCATTGCTTCGTAGAAAATCTGATAAGCCAAATTCTTCTTACCCTCAAGCATAATGTTGTTCACGAACTTCGTGACCTGCACATCGCCGTACTTCGGGTCGGGAAGGATAATTCTCTTCTTTGGTTTAGCTTTTCTCATGTCTTTAAGTCTTTCTGTTTTGACTAATCGTTATTTCTTTGCGGCTGTCTGTTTGGGTCGTTTAGCACCGTACTTCGACCTGCGCTGGCGGCGGCCATCAACGCCCGAAGTGTCCAAAGCACCACGGATGATGTGATAACGCACGCCCGGCAAATCCTTGACACGACCTCCTCTGATCATGACAATGCTGTGTTCCTGCAAGTTGTGGCCCTCACCGGGGATGTAGGCGTTGACCTCCTTTTGGTTGGTCAGGCGGACCCTCGCCACCTTACGCATTGCTGAGTTAGGCTTCTTGGGGGTCGTCGTGTAAACACGCACGCACACACCGCGACGTTGCGGACTTGAATCCAATGCAGGCGACTTGCTCTTGTCGATCAATTTCTGGCGCCCTTTGCGCACTAATTGTTGAATAGTCGGCATTTTAATTTGTTAGGTTTTAATTTATTAGTTATTTTATCCCTTAAAAGGAAATTACTTACAAACTCATACCAAACTGGCCGAGGGTCGCACTTTTCGAGATGTAGTCAGGAAACATAATAAGCCCGAAACGGCTTAGAAGTCTATAAACCCACGTTGCGACTTAGACGCTTGACTTTCCGGTCACACCGTGTAGAAACCTATCACGTTTAACTTATCAGGTTCCTAACCATATCATTTTCAAGGGCAAGCCCTCATTCAATTCAGCGCGGCAAAAGTACGACATTTTTCAATACGCCGCGCATTTTTTAGGAAATTTTCTGCAAAAAATGTTGATTGTTTTATTTATATCATTGTAATTCAATGATTTAAATATGTTGAAAACTTGCTATTTTGCATAAAAAAACGTCTTTTCCGGCTCGATTATGCCGAAAAAGACGCATAATTTGCGTGAAACCGACCACCTGTTGTTTGATTTTCATCGGATCTTCTGGTTCCAAACAAGCGCAAACCTCAACTTGGAACGAAACATGCGGCCGGTTTCTCAGGCTGATTTCATCAATATTTCACGAAACGGTCCTCGCCATTGCTCAGTCCGAGCAACTCGCTACGGCCAAAGAGGAGAAAGATCTTGTGGTTCCAGATGAGTTCCCAAAGGATGCGGCTCACGCGGACCTGCTCTTCGGGAGCCAATTCCTCGCTCGTGACGGTGATGTTCTCGTCGGCCTTCTTGACCATGTGCTCCTGAAAGGCCATCTGCACAATCTGGTAGCAAAGGTTGACGAAAGTGATGCCCGTGGTATGGTCGCGGCTGTCCATCACCATATTGATTCTGTCTTTCAGCTCCTCGTTGTTGTAGAGGAGATGTACTGGATTTGCATCGTAATTCATAGTTGTCCTTGTATTGGTTGATGGTGCAAATTTAGTGTTTTTATCGAAACGCACAACAATTCGGCAGACTCAATTGCATTTTTTTTTATTCTTTATATTATTATTAGCGCCCGATTTCATATTTTTGCGGGTGGAAACGGAAATCAAAGACTCAGGATTATGGTTACGGAATTATTAGTGGTTTGGGTTCTCGGCGTGGTGTCGTTCTTTGTGCTTTGGGCGGTTTTGGCCAAAGTCATCAAGCGAATCAGCGAGAGGAAAAAGGCCAAAGAGGAAGCCGAAAGAAAAGAAACACCATAGCAAACATAATGCGATTTCGGGCGAAATCCACCTGATTTCGGTTAGATTTCGCCCGAAACGCTCGTATGATCGTCAAATCACATCCCCCAAACCATGATCTTTCTTCCTTCATATTCGTAGGGCTTGTGCCAGATGCGCTCGTCCCAAGTCTTTTCCTGCGTGCGGTCGAAAATGATGAGGTGGCCTTCATCTACAGAGCCGACCAAATCCATATAACCCACGGTTTGTTCCAATCCCTCCTCAATAACTTTGTCAAGGTCGCCACGTTTTATTTTCAATTCCAAGACCACACGCTGCACCGGACCGCCGTAATGGTCGGTCAAAGGTTTGCGGATGAGCAAATCGGTGCGCTTGCGCCCTAAGCCATATTCGCGGTCGATGTAGCCACCGCCGTTCACAATCCTTTGCAAAAAAGCCTGCAACAGCAGTTGCGGTCCGGCTTCGGCATAGTCGAAACGACCTATCCAAGCGTCGGCATTTTGGCGGAAAAACTGCTGGAAGTCGAGCAACAACTTCTCCATATTGATGCTGTTGTCGGGGTTTTGGTACCATTGCGGTTGCTGTGACAAAGTGTCTTGCGTACTCCAAGTCAGTTCACGCGGGATGATTTCGCGATAGATACCATTGGCGATACGGCGCGGTTTTCCACGTTCACGCTTAATCAGTCCCATATCCTCCACATATTGTATGTCATCCGTAGGAATCAGTCCATCATCTGCTTCTTCACTATTCGCCAACATCGGTTCAATGACCCGACGCACCCGAGGCTCCTCCAACTTGTCAATCAATATGTCGATATGGGTATCGCGGCGATAGATAAGGTTCTCGATGGCCTTGTCAATCATCTCCGGGATGATGCGGACACTGCGGTCGCGGTTTTCGCGCATCTTGTATGTGACCTCACGCCCAAGGGCATTCACCAACCAAGGCTGTCCCTCGGTGGCATCCCATACCATCGGGAAGCAAGCCTCGTCGAAAACCTGACCTGTTTCTTGGGTGTGTTGCATATAAAGTTCATGAATTTCTTCCTTCGAGAAATTGCCCAACCGCAGCGACTCCGTCTTGATGTTGAAAGCCGACCCACCCGTAATGATGTCTTGGTTGGAAAGCACGATGCGGTAGTCGCGCACATCGCGCACGCCGCATAGAATGATGGTTTGCGGGAAGGCCTTGGGGCGGTCGGCATAGCCAGAACGTATCTGGCGGAGGAGGGCCACCAAACTATCACCCACCAGAGCGTCAATCTCATCGATAATCAGTACTATCGGCTTGGGCAGACTTTCCGACAGGCGGCGCAGATAGATGGACAACATCGAGTCTGTTTCCAACTTTCGTACTTCGTCTCGGATTTGCAGAGGGAGGTCGTTTCCCAATACGAGCCTGAACTGCTCCGCCAAGGTGTCACAAGTAGAACGCACCACCGCGTCGCGCTCGTTGCGTGCGGCCTGTCCACCTTCCACGTTGGCATATACGGCGATGTAGTCATCCTCTTTGTTCAAATAATCGCGCAGGGCGAGCATACAAGATGTCTTGCCCGTTTGCCTTGGCGCGTGCATCACGAAGTAGCGTTGCTGTCGGATGAGCATCAGCACCTCTTCCAGATCGAAGCGCGTCAGAGGGTCGATGGTATAGTTGAGTTCAGGGATTTGCGGCCCGGCTGTATTGAAGAATTTTTCCATACGCTGTTCATTTTGCCTGCAAAGGTAAATAATTTTGGAAACATTCGGTGAATTTCCCTTCGCAGAATTTCAACTTGCAAAATTAAAAAACAATCCACCTATAACACCAATTGATTGCAGAATTATTCGTATTTTCGCGCTTTCAATGATTCAGGTCTTTGGATTGCTTCGTTCCTCGCAATGACGCGAAGCGACAAAATAGAATTCCGAAATCTTGAAATATTAAATCTTTGAAATGCAAAGCATTCGACTTAGTCAATATTAAATCATTAAATACTTGAATATGAAATACGACATCATCGTTATCGGCAGCGGCCCCGGGGGCTATGTGGCTGCCATCAGAGCATCGCAATTGGGTAAGAAAGTGGCCGTGGTCGAGAAGGCCGAAGTGGGCGGCATCTGCCTCAACTGGGGCTGCATCCCGACAAAGGCTTTGCTGAAAAGCGCACAGGTTTACACCTATATTAATCACGCCGAGAACTATGGCATCAAGGTGGAAGGCGAAGTGAAACCCGACATGGAAGCCGTCGTGGCCCGCAGCCGTGGCGTGGCCGACACAATGAGCAAAGGTGTGCAATATCTCTTCAAGAAGAACAACGTGGAAGTCATTGCCGGCTACGGCAAGCTGACCGCCGACAAGCAAGTGGAAGTGACCGATGCCGAAGGCAACGTCACCATTTACGAAGCCGACCATATTATTTTGGCTACGGGTTCCCGCGTGCGCGAACTGCCCGCATTGCCCATCGACGGCAAGAAAATCATCGGCTACCGTCAGGCCTTGGTCTTGGACAAACTGCCTGAGAGCATGGTCGTGGTAGGTTCGGGTGCCATCGGCTCGGAGTTCGCTTTCTTCTTCACCTCTATGGGCGTGAAAGTGACCTTGGTGGAATTCCTGCCCAACGTTGTGCCCAACGAAGACGAAGAAGTCTCGAAGCAAGTGGAACGCGCTTTCAAGAAACTGAAGATGACTGTGATGACCGAGGCCTCGGTGACCCACGTCGACACCACTGGCGAGAAGTGCGTGTGTACCATCGCCACCAAGAAAGGCGAAAAGACCGTGGAGGCCGACATTGTTCTGAGCGCCGTGGGTGTGCAGACCAACATCGACAACCTCGGCCTTGAGGAACTCGGCATCAGCACCGAGCGCGGAAAGATTAATGTCGATGATTGGTATCGTACCAATGTGCCAGGCATCTATGCCATCGGCGACATCGTGCACGGTCCCGCCTTGGCGCACAAGGCCGACCACGAAGCCATCATTTGCGTAGAGAAGATTTGCGGCCTCAACCCCAAGCCGCTCAACTACGCCAACATTCCCGGCTGCACCTACACCACGCCCGAAATCGCTTCCGTCGGCCTGAGCGAGGCCAAGGCCATCGCTGCGGGCTATGAGGTGAAAATCGGCAAGTTCCCCTTCACCGCTTCGGGCAAGGCCACCGCTGCCGGCAACCGCGACGGGTTCATCAAGGTCGTCTTTGATGCCAAGACCGGCGATTGGCTCGGCTGCCACATGGTTGGCGACAACGTGACTGAGATGGTGGCCTCGGCTGTACTCTGCCGCGAGTTGGGCGCCAAAGGCGAAGATATTATTCAGGCCGTGTTCCCCCACCCCACCATGTCGGAAGGCATAATGGAGGCGGCAGCGAGTGCATACGGTGAATGCGTACATCTATAATGAAATAACACTGGGTAAACGACCCATTTGCCTTTCCCCTCATGGCGGACAAGAATCCGCCATCTCCCGAACGCGAAGACGACACTCTTTCGTTCAGGAGATTGCGGGTCAAGCCCGCAATGAGGGTTAAGGCAAAGGCCTCATCCCTTTGAAAAAGTACACAATGGAAATCATAGAAACCAAGATAAAAGACCTGTTGGTCATCAAGCCGGACGTCTTCACCGACGAGCGCGGCTATTTCTTTGAGAGTTACAACAAGGAGCGTTTCGCCCAATATGGTTTGAAGATGGATTTCGTGCAGGACAACGAGTCGCAATCCATGAAAGGCGTTTTGCGCGGGCTGCATTTCCAGAAACCACCTTTTGCCCAAGGCAAGTTGGTCCGCGTGGTGAAGGGTGCGGTGATGGATGTGGCCGTCGACTTGCGGAAAGGTTCGCCGACCTACGGGCAATGGGAATCAGTCGTGCTGACCGAAGGCAACAAGTTCATGTATTGGATTCCGGAAGGCTTCGCCCATGGATTTGCCTGTTTGGAAGACCATTCCGTGTTTACCTACAAATGCACCAATGTCTACAACAAAGCCTCGGAGGGGAGCATCCGCTGGAACGACCCCGATTTGGGCATCAAGTGGGACATCGAGAACCCGATTCTTTCGGAAAAGGACAAGGTTTCGCCGATGTTCAAGGATTTCGTGACCCCGTTTTAGTTTAGAGTTTAGTGTTTAGAGTTTAGAGAAACCATCAAGCGAATCACCCCATGAAAACAAGGAACATCCTCCTTGCTTGCGGTATAGCTGTTATTATATTAATAGGTGTAACCGCAGCCATCACTCTATTGCCAGCCCAATCCAATGACGAACAATTGGAAGAATACGAGGGCACCGACCGAGACTACCTCTTTTTCGAGCAAATTGACCATATCACCCACGACATCGAGTTGCCACAAAACCTGACATTCTGCGGCGAGGAAGTGCCTTTGGACCTGTTCTATGTCCGCGAGCGGTTGGAAAGGGAGCTGATGGTCAACACATACAGGCATTCGGCCACCATACTGTTGCTGAAACGCACCACGCGGTGGTTCCCCGTGATGGAGCCCATCATGGAGAAATATGGCCTTCCAGAGGATTTCAAGTATCTCGCCATGATCGAGAGCGAACTGACCAACGCCGTTTCGTCATCGAGGGCTGTCGGTTTCTGGCAGTTTTTGGAAGGCACAGGGAAAGAATACGACCTCGAAATCAACAAGCAAGTCGATATGCGCTACAGCGTTGAGAAAGAGACTGCTGCGGCCTGCAAATACCTGAAAGATTCCTACTACAGGTTCGGCAGTTGGATTTCGGCGGCGGCGGCGTTCAACTGTGGCAACAGCCGCATCAGCAGGACGATGGAAGACCAGCGTGTGGATTCTTATTTTGACATGCTATTGCCAGAGGAAACGCAACGCTACGTTTACCGTATCCTTGCCATGAAACTCATCACGGAAAACCCTGAAAAATATGGCTTCACCATCAGAGACAGCGGCTGGTACCAACCATTCGAGACCAAGACCGTCACCGTCACGAAGTCGATTCCAAGCCTGATTGATTTCGCCTACGAGCAAGGCACGAATTACAAGATGCTGAAATACTTCAACCCTTGGCTGCGCTCCAATTCGCTGACCATTTCACCCGGTAAAAGCTATGAGATAAAGATTCCGACTGGAGATTTTGCGAAAACGCATAAGAAAATGAGGGGTGCAGAATGACGAATACATAGAAAAAATGGACATCCACGAAACATTCAACGATTTGCGCTATCACCATAAGGACGAGGCGGTAGAGTTCAAGAAGGCGGAGAACAATTTCGACTTCGACGACTTGGGAAAATACTTCTCGGCACTAAGCAACGAAGCCAATTTGAGGGACAAAACCTTTGCGTGGATAGTGTTTGGCGTTCATGACAAGTCGCGAGAAGTGTTAGGTACTTCGTTCAAAAACAACATAAAAAGCCTACATAAACTGAAGCAAGACTTGTCGCAACACACCACGGACAACAACACTTTTCGCGAAATCCACGAACTAAAGATTGACGGGAAACGGGTATTGATGTTCCAGATTCCGGCTACGCCTCGTGGCATCCCGATGGCTTGGAAAGGTCATTTCTATGGCAGAAGAGGCGAAAGCCTTGTGGCATTGGACATGAGCAAATATGAAGAGATTCGCAGGCAGGTGACGGATGTGGACTGGTCGAAGCAAATCGTTGAAGGTGCTACGATTGACGACTTGGATGAGGAGGCGATTGCCGAAGCTCGAAAAGGTTTCAAGGAACACTATCCGAAACTGAAGAAAGAGGTGGATGGCTGGAGCGACGAGGTGTTTTTGAACAAAGCTAAATTGACGATTGGCGGAAAGATAACGAGAACAGCCATCTTGTTGCTCGGCAAGCCTGAATCGGTGCATTACCTTGACCATATCGGCGAAATCGTGTGGCGATTGGCGGGCAAGGACAATGTGGGGCAGGTGTTTTCCATTCCTTTCCTTCTTACCACAACGGAGGTGATGCACAAGATTCGCAACTATCCTTTCAAGATTTTCCCAAACGAGAGTTTCCTGCCGGGAGAAGGCATGAAATACGACACGGAAACCATTCTTGAAGCACTTCACAATTGCATTGCCCATCAAGATTACACCCAAAATGCCCGCATCATCGTGATTGAGCGAGAGAACGAGTTGGAATTCAGCAACAGCGGAAGGTTTTTTGAGGGAACCTACGAAGACTACATCACCGGCGAGCGCATCCCGAAGCATTACCGCAATTCGTTTTTGGCACAGGCCATGGCCAACATCAAAATGATTGACACCGAAGGCTTTGGCATCCATAAGATGTTCGTGTCGCAGAAAGACCGTTATCTGCCCATGCCAGACTACGACAAGATCGACAACGAGAACGTGGTACTCACCCTTCCTGGCAATGTCATCGACGAAAACTATAGCCTTCTATTGCTGGAGCATACTGATATTGACCTCACTACGGCCGTACTACTCGACAGGGTACAGAAAGGGAAACCCCTAAACGGCAACGCAATTAAAATGCTGAGAAAAGAAGGACTGATTGAGGGCCGCAAGCCGCATTTGTATGTATCGAAACGGATTGCCAAGGCGACAAACTTGGAAGTGGAATACACCTTGAAAAAAGGATTTGACGATGCCGAGTGCCAACATTGGATCATCAAGGCACTGAAAGACCATACCGAACTGAGCAGGAAACAGATTAATGAATTGCTTTGGAGCAAGTTGCCGATTGATTTTAGCGATGAACAGAAGATGAAAAGGATAGACAATATCATTCAAAAAATGAGAAAGAACAATATCATATTTTCAAATGCGAACCGACAATGGCTTTTAGTTGAAAATTAAGCGAGATTTAAGTGAGATTTAAGCGAGATTTAAGTGAGATTTAAGTGAGATTTAGGTGAGATTTAGGCGAAAATTTAGACGAGTATAGATGAAGTATAATTATAAAATACTGAAATACAATAAATTAAAGCTCTAACAATTTAGGTGAGATTTAGGCGAAATTTAGGTGAAATTAAAGTGAGGTTAAGCGAGATTTAAGCGAGATTTAGGAACAAAACAGGCGAATCCATTAAAACCATGAACGAATTCTCAGAAGATAAAACCCTTGAAATCCTCGGTGCGAGGGAGAACAACCTGAAAAACATCGACCTCTCGATGCCTCGCAATGCCCTCGTGGTGGTCACGGGCATCAGCGGGAGCGGCAAGTCGTCGCTGGCCTTCGACACGATTTATGCCGAAGGACAACGCCGCTACATGGAGAGCTTCTCGGCCTACGCGCGACAGTTCATCGGCAACATGGAACGCCCTGATGTCGATAAGATTACAGGCTTGAGCCCCGTGATCAGCATCGAGCAGAAATCGGTGAACAAAAACCCGCGCTCAACGGTGGGCACCATCACCGAAATCTATGACTTTTTGCGCCTTCTGTATGCCCGCATCGGCGAGGCCTATTCCTACAACACTGGTGAAAAGATGGTGCGCTACACCGAAGAACAAATCACCGACCTGATTCTCAAGGAGTTCGATGGCAAGCGAATCAACATCTTGGCTCCGACCATCAGAGGCAGAAAAGGCCATTACCGCGAGTTGTTCGAGCACATCCGCCAAGCGGGATTCACCCGTGTGCGCGTAGACGGCGAAATGCGCGAAATCGAGTTCGGGATGATGGTGGACCGCTACAAGACCCACGACATCGAAATCGTCATCGACCGCATCGAGGTTCACGAAGACGGCCTCAGCCGCATCAAGAAATCGGTGCAGACTGCGTTCCGCTACGGCAAGGGATTGTTGATGGTTTTGGACAATGACAGCGGGCAACTGCGCTATTTGAGCCGCCTGCTGATGTGCCCCACTACAGGCCTCTCCTACGAAGACCCCGAGCCCAACACCTTCTCGTTCAATTCGCCTTACGGAGCTTGCCCCAAGTGCAACGGCTTGGGCGAAATCGCAGTGGTCGATAAGGAAAAACTGATTCCCAACCCCAATTTGAGCCTCCGCAAGGGCGGTCTGGCCCCGGCGGGCGAATACAAGGCCGGCAGCTGGATTTTCAAGCAGTTGGAGGCCATCGGACTGAAGTACGGCTACACCTTGGACACACCACTAAAGGACTTCACCGACGAGGCCTTGGACGTGATTCTCTACGGCACCAACGAAACCTTCGAAGTGAAGCGCGAGACCCTCGGCGTCACTTCGACCTTCAAAATCAACTTCGAGGGCATCATCAATTTCATTGAGGACCAAAACAACGAGGAAGCCTCGGCGGCCATCACGCGGTGGGCGGGCTCGTTCATGAACCATGTGAGTTGCCCCGTTTGCGGCGGCACGAGGCTCAAAAAAGAGTCGCAATGGTTTCGCATCGACGGGAAAAACATCGCCGAGGTGGCCAACATGGACACGCTTAGCCTCGGCAAGTGGATTGACGAATTGCCCGCAAAACTCACTGAAAGACAAAACGATATAGCCAAGGAAATCTTGCGCGAAATCCATAAGCGCGTGCATTTCCTATTGGACATCGGCATCGACTACCTCAACATGAACCGTCCGGCGGCGTCGCTTTCGGGCGGCGAGGCGCAACGCATCCGACTGGCCACGCAAATCGGGTCGCAACTGACGGGCGTGTTGTATATCTTGGACGAGCCGAGCATCGGCTTGCACCAGCGCGACAACCAACGCCTCATCGAGTCGCTGAAGGAACTGCGCGACATCGGAAACTCGGTCATTGTGGTGGAGCACGACAAGGACACCATGCTCAATGCGGATTATTTGGTCGACATTGGTCCGGGCGCGGGACGGCACGGTGGCGAGGTCGTCTTTGCCGGCACACCCGCCGAAATCAAGAACGGCCATTCCATCACCTGCGACTACCTCAACGGCCTGCGCCAAATCGAAGTGCCGAAAACGCGCCGCAAGCCCTTGGAAGGCGACTACCTTATCATAAAAGGTGCAAAAGGCCACAATCTGAAAAGCGTGGACTTGCGGTTGCCCCTCGGCGTGATGGTCTGCGTGACGGGCGTGAGCGGCTCGGGCAAGAGCACCTTAATTAATGAGACCCTCTCCCCTATTTTGAGCCAAAAGTTCTACCGCTCCGTGAAAGAGCCGCTACCCTACGACAGCATCGAAGGCTTGGAGAAATTGGACAAAATCATCCAAATCGACCAAGCCCCGATTGGACGCACACCGCGCTCGAACCCAGCGACTTACACCAAGGTTTTCGACGACATCCGCAAACTCTACGGCGAGTTGCCCGAGTCGAAAATCAGGAATTACAAGGCGGGGCGTTTCTCCTTCAACGTAAAAGCCGGTCGCTGCGAGGCCTGCAAAGGCGCGGGCGTGCGCGTCATCGAGATGAACTTCCTGCCCGACGTGACGGTGCTGTGCGAGGAATGTCAGGGCAAACGCTACAACCGCGAGACCTTAGAGGTGCGCTACAAAGGAAAGTCAATCAACGACGTGCTCAACATGACCATCAATGAAGCGGTGGAGTTTTTCGAGAACATCCCAAGCATCGTACAGAAAATCAGGACATTGAAGGATGTAGGATTGGGTTATCTCACCCTCGGCCAGGCCTCCACCACCATCAGCGGCGGCGAGGCGCAGCGCGTGAAACTCGCCACCGAACTCGCCAAACGCGACACGGGCAAGACGCTTTACGTCCTCGACGAACCCACCACAGGCCTGCACTTCGAGGACATCAAGGTGCTGATGAACGTGCTGAACAAGTTGGTGGAAAAAGGCAACACCGTCCTCATCATCGAGCACAACATGGACGTCATCAAAATGGCCGACTGGATCATCGACATGGGTCCCGAAGGCGGCGAGCGTGGCGGGCGCATCGTGTGCGAAGGCACGCCAGAGCAGGTGGCGCAATGTGAAGAGAGTTATACTGGAAAGTATTTGATGGAAGAATTGCTGACTTGATTAACACGAATTGCCATTGAATCAAGCCTTGAATTGGTTCAACTGCATCCCGTTCTGGGGTACCGCTTTTTTTTGCTTGGGTTGGATGGAAATCAATGCTCGATAATCCAATCCGAAACCGTCTTGGTCTCTTGCGAGAAAGCGATACCAATCTTGACGACGGGCTTGCCCTCGGTTTGGTAAGGAATCGCGTAGTCCTTCGAGTTGATTTGGTCGAGGGCCTCTTGCGCCGTGCCGCGCATCTTCAGTTCCATCACATAGACCGCGTCGTGCATAAAGACGACTACATCGGTGCGGCCCCGCGCCACCTTCACCTGCGTGAACGTGCGGTAGTTGAAGATGGAGAACACAACGTAGGTCAGCACCTCGTAATAGGCCTCGTAT
>CACXQV010000060.1 GCA_902769875.1 uncultured Bacteroidia bacterium | reverse complement strand
CGAAATCCTCACCAAGATCACGGAAGGCAGAGGCACCATGGACGACCTTCAGGAACTCCGCAACCTCGCCGCTGTGATTAAGGATACCGCCCTCTGCGGCCTGGGTCAGACCTCACCGAACCCGGTGCTTTCGACCTTGGACAACTTCTGGGACGAGTATGTCGAGCACGTCGTTGACAAGAAATGCCGCGCTGGCGTCTGCAAGAAACTCATGCGTTACGAAATCGACAAGGAGAAGTGCATTGGTTGCGGCGCTTGTAAGAAGAACTGCCCCGCTGAAGCCATCTCGAAGACCGACTACATCGCTCCCGGCCACAAACTGCCGTCGATGATGATCGATCCTTCCAAGTGCATCAAGTGCGGTGCCTGTATCTCAACCTGTAAGTTCAATGCCATTTCTGTCAAATAAAATAGAGGAGGAGACATATTATGATTAATGTAACAATTGATAACAAACAGATTCAGGTCCCGGAAGGCACTACCATCCTGAAAGCCGCCCGCATGGCCGGTATCCATATTCCTACCCTTTGCTATTTTGAATTGGCAGGAATGAAATTTGAAAACAAACCCGGTGGCTGCCGCGTTTGCGTCGTCGAAGTGGTGAAAGACTTCAACGGCCGTCCGCGTCGTAACCTTGCCCCGGCTTGCGCCACCGACTGCGTGGAAGGCATGGAAGTGCTGACCCACAGCAACCGCGTCATCAACGCCCGTCGCACCGTGGTCGAACTGATCCTCAGTGACCACCCGACCGACTGCCTGACCTGCGCCAAGAGCGGCAACTGCGAACTCCAGAGCCTTGCACAATATCTCGGCATCCGCGAGATCCCGTTCAAGGGCGAACAGAGCCACTATCGCGAAGACTTGTCGCCCAGCATCGTGCGCGACATGGACAAGTGCGTCATGTGCCGCCGCTGCGAGAACATGTGTAACAACATCCAGACCGTTGGTGCCCTGAGCGCCATCAACCGTGGCTTCAGCGCCGTCGTGGCTCCTGCTTTCGAGCAAGACCTCGTCGACTCGCCTTGCGTCATGTGCGGTCAGTGCGTGCAGGTGTGCCCCGTTGGCGCCCTGAGCGAAGTGGACGACACCCGCAACGTCATGGCTGCCATCAACAACCCGAAGAAGACCGTCATCGTCAACACGGCTCCTGCTACCCGCGTGGCCCTCGGTGAAGAGTTTGGCATGCCCGCCGGCACCATCGTCACCGGCCAGATGGCCGCTGCCTTGCGCCGCCTCGGCTTCGACTATGTGTTCGACACCGACTTCACTGCCGACCTTACCATCATGGAGGAAGGCACCGAGCTCCTTGGCCGTATCAAGAAGTTCATGGCTGGCGACAAGAGCGTCCGTCTGCCTATCCTCACTTCTTGCTGCCCGGGTTGGGTCAACTTCTTCGAGCACAACTTCCCCGACATGCTGGATGTGCCTTCCACCGCCAAGTCGCCCATGCAGATGTTTGGCGCTGTCGCCAAGAACTACTGGGTCGAGAAGATGGGCATCAAGAGAGAAGACCTTGTCGTCGTCTCCATTATGCCTTGCTTGGCCAAGAAGTACGAAAGCAAGCGTAAGGAATTCTACAAGGATGGCAATCCCGACATCGACTACGTCCTGACAACCCGTGAGTTGGCCCGCTTGATCAAGCAGTTCAACCTCAACCTGAAGGACATGCCGAGCGAAGACTACGACGACCCGCTGGGCGAATCCACAGGTGCCGCCGTCATCTTCGGCGCCACTGGTGGTGTGATCGAAGCCGCCACCCGTACCGCCTACGAAGTGTTCACCGGCAAGCCGCTGCCTAAGATTGACTTCACCGAGCTTCGTGGTATCGAAGGCATCCGTGACGCTTGGGTCGACTTTGATGGTACGCCCATCCACATCGGCATTGCCCACGGCCTGTCCAACGCCCGCGCCCTGCTCGAGAGAGTGCGCGAAGGCAAGGAACAGTTCCACGCCATCGAGGTCATGGCCTGCCCCGGCGGTTGCGTCGGCGGCGCTGGTCAGCCTTACCACCACGGCAACAGCGAGATTATCAAGAAGCGCACTGAAGCCATCTACCGCGAGGATGCCGGCAAACCGATCCGTAAGTCGCACGAGAATCCTTCAATCAAGAAGATTTACGAAGAATACTTTGGCGAGCCTTGCGGCCACAAGTCACACGAACTGCTGCACACCCAATATTTCGACAAGTCGGAACACGTCGAGATCAGCGAGTAATTCAATAACCAGTAAACAATAGAAAGGAAATAAATATGGCAGTTATTAAATTATCAGAAGCGAAGATCAACTTCATCAAAGACGTCTGCAAGTCGTATGGCAACAAGCCGGGTGAGGTCATCAATGTGCTGCACAAGGTTCAGGGCGAGTATGGCTATCTGCCTGCTGAGGTCCAGGAATTAGTGGCTAAGGAACTGGGCATCCCGGTTTCGAGAGTCTATGGCATCGTTTCGTTCTATTCCTTCTTCACCATGACCCCGAAGGGCGAGCACCCGATTAGCGTTTGCTTGGGTACGGCCTGCTATGTGCGTGGTGCCGAAAAGGTGCTGGACGAACTGAAGCGTCAGTTGGGCATCAACGTCGGCGAGGTCACTCCCGACGGCAAGTTCTCACTGACCTGCCTCCGTTGCGTCGGCGCTTGCGGTTTGGCCCCCGTCATCGAAATCGGTGAGAAGGTCTATGGCCGCATGACCCCCGACCGCGTGAAGGATGTGCTCGCTGAGTACAAATAAGCCGCACGCCTATTAATATTAGGTATCTGAAAAATCCCTGCCCGATTGGGTGGGGATTTTTTATGTGTTTTGCGTACTGAACAGATTTGAATGTAAAATGTTCAGTGTGTAAAACATTTTAATCGAATATTAAGTCATATTTCTTATAAATGTTCAGTTTATAAAACATTTTTCTTTTAAAAGTGTTTTGTATGTTGAACATTATGCCTATCTTTGCGCTTTGAAATCAAATAATATCAGAAAATGGAATCACTGATTAAAAGACATCTGAATAGGATGCAGACTGTGAACCTCGATTTTGTCAGAAACCTCATGGACGAAATCGACTGGAACGAGCGTTTGTTGATGATTAAAGGACAAAAAGGTGTGGGGAAGACGACGCTCATGACGCAACGTATTTTGCAGATGTTTGGTTCTACAAACACTACGGAGGTGCTCTATGTCAGCCTTGACAACATCTATTTCGGTACACATAAATTGTTGGATTTCATTGAGCAGTTTCATGCGCAAGGCGGCAAGTATCTGTTTTTGGACGAGGTGCATAAATACAAAGGCTGGAGCCTTGAGGTGAAGAACGCCTACGACGAGTTCACCGATTTGCACATGGTGTTGAGCGGTTCTTCTTTGATTAATCTTTCTGATGGCGAAGCCGATTTGTCGCGCCGTTGCATTTCCTATACTATGCTTGGGCTGTCGTTCAGGGAGTATCTGCAAATGTTCCATCAGAAAGGCTTTCGTCGAAGAACACTTCAGGAGATTCTGACGGATGGCAACAGCATTTGTGCGGAGGTCAATGCACAGGTGCGTCCTCTGCCGCTCTTCTCGGAGTATTTGCGCTATGGTTACTATCCTTTCCTGAAAGAAAGCCAAAGTAACTATTACGTGCGCATCGAGAACATTGTCAACACGACCATTGAGATGGAACTACCCCAGTTGCGGAAACTTGATATTGGGAATATCAGGAAGATGAAGTCGCTGTTGGGGATTCTTTCTTCCAATGTGCCTTACGCTCTCGATACCGTCAAGTTGTCGAAGATGGCAGAACTTTCGCGTATTACTTTGTTGCAATACTTGCAGAACCTTAGCGAAGCTCGTCTTATCCAACTGTTGTATTCTGATGTAACGAATGTGAAACGCCTGCAAAAACCCGACAAAATTTACATGGAGAATCCCAACATGCTCCATGCCCTTGCCACGACACAGGTCAACGAAGGCGCGGAACGGGAAGTGTTTTTCGTCAACCAACTTTCAGCGAAACATGTCGTTGAGTACAGTAAGACCTCGGCTGACTTCACCATCGACCACCAATACACGATTGAGGTAGGTGGGCGAAGCAAGGACGGCAAGCAAATTGCAGGCGTTGCTAATGGTTATATTGCATCTGCCGATGAGGAATATGTGCTTGGCAACAAAATTCCACTTTGGCTTTTCGGATTTTTGTATTGAATTACACGGAATTGCATGTTATAAGTGATTAATAAAATACAATTTCTTTAAATTCGTGTATAATTTTTGATAATTCGTGTTTATGTTTAAAGGAACGTGAATTTCCACAAATTGACCATGAATTTTTCATTAATATGTTCTAACAAAAATCCCTCCATTTCAACCGAAACGGAGGGATTCTATTTTTAATAGGGCAGGGGACTCAACCCTTAACCGCCTCAGCCACAGCCTTTCCAAGGTTGTAGAGCCTGTCCCAATCCTCTTCGCGGATGGGGGCTCCTTTCACCTCGACGCTCTCGGCCACGAGGTTCCACTTGCCTTCTTCGGCGTATTTGGCCAAGGTTTTCACGCCGCCGCCACTCCAACTCATGCCACCAAACAAGCCGTAGCACTTGTCTTTCGGCTTGAACTCGTTGATTTCGTGCGTCAAAAGGGTCATGTTGGGGAACATATTGGCGTAGTGGGCGCAGGCCCCGATGATGACACCCTTGTATTTCCAGATGTCGCTCATGATGAAAGATACCTCGGTCTTGGCCACATCATAGACCTTCACTTCCTTGATGCCGGCCTCGGCTGCGCCACGCGCCACGATGTCGGCCATCACGCCGGTGTTGCCGTGCATCGAGCCGTAGACGACGACCACGCCTTCCTCGCTCTCTTGCTTGCTCCATTGGGTGTATTTGCCCAACACCCAAGCCAAGTTGCTGCGCCAAACCAAGCCGTGCGATGGAGCTATCATCTTGATTTCCAGCCTGCCAAGTTTCTCGATGGCTTTCAGGGCTTGCATGGCCACCTTGCCGACGATGTTGGCGTAGTAGCGGCGCATGTCATCTTCATAGAAGGCGAGGTTCACTTGGTCGTCGAAGATGCCGCCGTTCAAGGCGCCGAAACTACCGAAAGCGTCGTTGCTGAAAACGATACCGCTCGTTTGCTCGTAGGTCACCATCGACTCAGGCCAGTGTACCATCGGCGCCATGAAAAACTGCAAGCTGTGCTTGCCGAGGCTCAAGGTCTCGCCTTCGGCCACGGTTTTTTTGTTCTCGATGGAGCCGTAGAATGCCTCAAGCGGCGCAAAAGTCTTGGCGTTGCCCACGACCTGCACATTGGGCCATTCCCTCAGCACGGCGGCCACAGTGCTGCTGTGGTCGGGCTCGTCGTGATTGATGACAAGGTAATCGACCTCGCGGCCCTTCAGCACCGACTTCACCTTGAAAAGGAATTCCTCGACGAAACCCGCCTCAACGGGGTCGACGAGGGCAACTTTTTCATCCACAATGAGGTATGAGTTATAGGAAACGCCGTTGGGCAGTTCGATATGGTTTTCAAAACGGTCGGTGCGGCGGTCGTTCACGCCGACATAAAATATGTTTTCGGTTAATTGTATTTGTTGCATAGATGTTGATGTTTCGTTCTGGTTTGTTGAGACGGTGCATGCACCGTCTCTACCTAAAAAACCTCCTCAAAGTCCTCCTTGCCATGTTTGCACAAGGGACATTCGAAGTCGTCGGGTAGATAGTCGCCTTCATATTCGTAGCCGCACACCTTGCACACCCAGCGTCGTTTGCCGTCCTTGGGTTTCTCGGCGGGTTGCGGTTTGGGCTTGATGTTGTTTTGGTAATAGTCGTAAGTCAAGGAGGGCTTGTCGGAAAGCACTTGTGCATCAAGCACATCGGCGATGAACATAGTGTGTGTGCCGAAGTCGGTGCTTTGTGTGACGCGGCAGGCCAAGTAGGCGTTGGTGTATTTCGGTATGTAGAGCACTTGGTTCACGGCACGGTGTTCGGCCTCGCAGTCGGCGAACTTGTTCACCTTGCGCCCGCTCTGGAACCCGAAATGCTCAAACACTTTCATCGGCGTTTCGGTGGTCAACATACTGACATTGAACACACAAGATTGCTTGATGAGGTCGTGCGTGTAGTTGCCCTTGTTGACCGTCACTGCGATTTGCAAAGGGTTGCTCGTCACTTGCGTCACCGTATTGACGATGCAGCCGTTGTCGATGTCGTCGTGACGGGTGGTCAACACATAAAGGCCGTAGCCTATGTTCAATAATGCATTGGTATCCATTGGATTAGAATTTGGTTGTAGGGCTGTCACATTGTGGCAGCCGCATTTTGGGTTGATTCCGATTGCGGCTGCCGTAATACGACAGCCCTACAGATTCCGATTATTCCATGACAGAGAAACTGTCCTTGCCGATGCCGCAAAGCGGGCATTTCCAATTGTCAGGAATGGCCTCAAACGGGGTGCCGGGGGCAATACCGCCGTCGGGGTCGCCTTGCTCTGGGTCGTAAACATAACCGCAGACGTCGCAAACGTACTTTTTCATAGTTGTTAATTGATTAGTTATTAGTTAGTTATCGGTTGTTTAAATGGGAGTGACAATCAGTATCGGATCTTCGACAAGCTCAGGGGCCTAAGGTCGTTGAGCCTGTCGAAACGCCGTCCTGTTTTAATAATTCTCAGCTTTGATTTGGAAGAACGACTGGGGGTGGTTGCACACGGGGCACATTTGCGGAGCCTTCTTGCCAATGACGATGTGGCCGCAGTTGGAGCATTGCCACACCGTGTCGCCTTCGCGCGAGAATACGAGGCCGTCTTCGATGTTCTTCAACAACTTGCGATAGCGTTCCTCGTGTTCCTTTTCGATTTTGGCCACAAGTTCAAACAAGGCGGCAATCTTGGTGAAGCCTTCTTCGCGGGCGGTTTGGGCCATGCCGGCATACATGTCGGTCCACTCGAAGTTCTCGCCGTCGGCAGCGTCTTTCAGGTTTGTCATCGTGTCGGGCACATCGCCGTCGTGGAGCAGCTTGAACCAAATCTTGGCGTGTTCCTGCTCATTGCGAGCCGTCTCTTCGAAGATGTCGGCAATCTGGTTATAGCCTTCCTTGCGAGCTTTGGAGGCAAAATAAGTGTACTTGTTGCGGGCTTGCGATTCGCCTGCAAAGGCAGCCATCAAGTTGGCTTCGGTTTTCGAACCTTTCAATTCCATTTTGAGTTGGTTTTTAAATGTTGATATTGAGTGAATTACAAAAATTTTAACAGATAAATAGGGTAGGAGTGTGCCCTAAATTTGGGCAAAGATAAGATTATTTTTTCGATTCGCAATGCAAAATGGGATTTTCCGTAATTTTGCGCCATGTTTTGTAAACAAAAGCAGAAACAGAAATTGGCCGACTGGCCCGATGCCGAATGGCCGTCATATATACCTAAGTATCATTTGGATGACTTTGCCGCCATCGACTTCGAAGCCGCCAATGCCGAGCTGACGAGCGCATGCAGCGTGGGCGTGGTCATCGTGCGCAACAACGTGATTGCGGACCGGTTTTACAGCCTCATCAAGCCGGTGCCGAACCAATATGATTTTTGGACGACCAAGGTCCACGGCATCAAGAAGAAAGATACGGAACATGCCGATTTGTTTCCTGCGGTTTGGTATCAGGTTGCCTATAAGGTGAAAGGCTTGCCGATGGTGGCGCATGGCATTTCGTTCGACCAGCGCGTGCTGAAGGCCTTGCACGTTTATTACCACATCAAATATCCGAACTATCCGTTTTATTGCACGCATTTGGGCTCGGAGAAGCTGGTCCCTGATTTGGAAAACCATAAGGTTCAGACTGTTGCCCTGCATTTCGGTTACGACATCGAGAAGAACCATCACAACGCCTTGGCCGATGCCGAGGCTTGCGCGGTGATTGCGATGCATATTTTCTGAAAGACATATTTCGGTTCCTTTTTGTTCATTTTTATCCAAAAGCAACCTCTGACTTTGAAAAGGGGAAGCGGGTATACGTCCATGTGCCTGATGCCGAAATGCAGCAGTTGCGCTATGTTCTGAACAACGCTCCCAATCCCGTGATGTTCATCTCCAAGGAACTGAAGTTGCCTTGATACGAAATTGCAGGCAATCTCATAAATGCCCTGAAATCTTCATTCGCTAAGTGTTCTAATTATCAAGAATTTGAGAATTTGAGAATAATGAAAGTCGCTTAGGAATTCCCTGAAATCATCATCCACTAAAACTTGCAGATATTGACCTGTTAGGGTTGAGGGCGAATTATTCAATTTAACATAATAATGATTATTTTCAAAAAGAAAAAAACAAAAAGATGCAAAAACGCGACAATTCCAAAACAGCTTGTGGAATGAAGTTTTTCAACATTTTTGTTTGCCGAAACCGAAATGATGATTACCTTTGCAGTTCAAAATTCCGTTGTCCAAATAATGGAATTTTCAATATTAATTGTTTGAATTTTAAATCATTAAATACACTACACTATGGAAATTATCGGAAAAGTCGTCAGACTCGGCAACCTGATTGAGGGCCAAAGTGCCCGTGGACCGTGGCGCAAGCAAGATCTCATCATCGAGACCGAAGAACAATACCCGCGCACGGTGTGTTTAACCTGCTGGACCAACCAAATTGATGAAGCCCAGAAATTTGCGCCTGGACAGTCCATCAAGGCGCAGATTGAGATTTCGTCGCGCGAATTCAACGGAAAATGGTACACTGACGTGCGCGTGTGGCGCTTCGACCCAGTTGGTGCCGCCGCGCCTACGCCTGCACCTCAACCTGCTGCCCAACCGGTTCAATCGGCACAGCCAATGCACCAAACGCCTCCTGCTGCCACGCCCGCCGCTGACTATTTCCCGCCGCAAGAAGACAGTGTGGACGACCTGCCCTTCTGACATTATGTTAAATTGAACGGCCCTTCGACTCTTTCGACAGGCTCAGGAACCGAAGGCTCAGGGACCTGCAAAAACCATTGGTGTTGAGCCTGTCGAAATGCCGATTTGTCATGCAAAGCAACATCCTAAATAACGACACCATCTGCGCCATAGCAACGCCTCACGGCATGGGCGCGATTGCAACGGTCAGAGTTTCAGGCGCCAAGGCTTTCCCGATTGTTGCTGCTTTGTTCCAGCATCGTGGCAACTTTATGGAAATCAGCGAAGTCGTTTCCCACAAGGCCTATCATGGACACCTTATTAATAAAGGTGAACTGTTGGATGAGGTTTTGGTGACTTTTTTCAAGGCGCCACACTCGTTTACGGGCGAAGATTCGGCTGAAATCAGTGTGCATGGCTCTGTGTTTGTGCAGCAGAAACTGCTTCAAGTCCTGATTGCCAATGGTTGTCGTATGGCCGAAGCCGGCGAATTCACGCGCCGCGCCTTCGTCAACAAGAAATTCGACCTCGCCCAAGCCGAAGCCATCGCCGACTTGATTGGTTCGGAGAGCGAAGCCGCTCATCGCGTGGCTATCAATCAGTTGCGTGGCGGCTTCTCGAAAGAGCTTCAAGTGTTGCGTTCCAAGTTGTTGGAAATGACCTCGTTGATGGAATTGGAATTGGATTTCTCTGAAGAAGATGTCGAGTTTGCCGACCGCAGCCAACTTAAAGCATTGCTTCAAGAGATATTGGCTAAAGTCAACAGGCTCAGGGACTCGTTCCACTTGGGCAACGCCATCAGAAACGGCATTCCTGTGGCCATTGTAGGCCAAACGAATACGGGAAAAAGCACTTTGCTGAATGCCCTTTTGGGCGAAGACCGCGCCATCGTGAGCGACATCGCCGGCACCACTCGCGACACCATCGAGGAAACGCTGAATATCAACGGAATACTTTACCGTTTCATCGACACGGCCGGGCTGCGCGAAACGGATGAAACCATCGAGAAAATAGGCATCGAGCGCTCCTACAAGAAGATTCGGGAAGCGACCATCGTTATCGGTATGTTAGATGCCACAATTGATTATAAATCAATGCTTTCATCCTCAATTGAAATGCTCGGAAAAGTCGATTTGGAGCACCAGCAACTCATCCTTTGTATTAATAAGGTGGACACCCTCGACGACCATGGCGAAGCCCTGCTGGGACAATTGCGGCAAGATTTGGACAACGAAGAGATTATGGTCATTTGCCTTTCCGCAAAGCACAAGTTTGGCTTGAACGACTTGTATAACACCCTGAAACACAGTCAGCCCTTCGCCCACCCCGACGCCACTTTGGTGACCAATGTGAGGCATTATGAGGCTTTGCTCCACGCTTCGGAAAGCCTGAGTCAAGTTCAACAACAACTTGAAATGAACATTCCTATTGACCTGATTTCGCAAGACTTACGACAAGCTATTTATCACCTTGGTAGCATCACTGGCGAAATTACCACTGACGAGGTGCTTGGTTCCATTTTCTCTCGTTTCTGCATCGGAAAATAATTGATCATGAGTAACATAAAAAACGCTTATAAAAGTGTCCGCAACAGGTCCAGCATAGCCATCCTCATCACGGCGGCTGTGCTCATGTTGCTGATTTCGGGCATCCAGCAATACTCAGCCCGCAAGCAAATCCGTAACAACTTGGAACGCAATGCTGAAATGGAATTGATCATCAAGGCTATAGATGTCAGGCATTCGCTTGAGGATGTGAGTTTGGCCTTACGAAACCGCAGTTGGGAATTCGAGCAGTTCCTCCCCTATCCTGATTCCTTGTTTGCCGTCACGCGCCGCATCGTGGAGCAAAATCCCCATTTTGCGGGTTGCTGCATTGCCATGGTCCCCGACTACTATCCCGAAAAAGGCCATCTTTTCGAGCCTTACACCCTGCGTCGCGGCGAAGTGATTGAAACCTTTCAACTTGCTTCGGATGAACATGATTATAGCAAAAACCCGGATTTCATCATTGCGGCTGAAAACGACAGTTCTTTTTGGAGCGAACCCTATCAGGACGAAGACTATCCGGATGTGACGCTCATCACTTATACTTTTCCAATTTACGATGCATTCGGGGACATGGCTGCCATTGTCGGTGTTGACTTGAGCACAGAATGGCTTGGCAAATTGTTGAATGCCAGACACATGTTCCCTTCCTCTTACAACCTTTTGTTTTCAGGTAAGGGCAGGTTGATTTTTAGTCTTATTGATGAGAAAAAGCACAAGGATGTGGAGCAAATCATGGGCTTGATTAATGACACCACCGTCGAACACACAACAACCGCTTCGGGGCGTATCACGGTGATTTCATTCGTCGATTGGGAAGACCAAGCCAAAGGATCGGTGTATTATTATACCCCAAGGTCCATCAGCCCATGGAGTATCGCCGTCATCAATTACGACGACGAGGTGTTTGAGCCTTTGATAAAAATACAATGGAGAAACCTGCTGCTGACCCTTGCTGGCCTGCTGATTCTCGCCTTCATCATCCAGCGTTCAGCCAAAAGCATCTCCAAGCTGCAACAGGCCACTTTGGAGCGCGAACACATTGACAGTGAGTTGAATATCGCCCGCAACATACAGATGAACATGCTGCCACAAGCCGCAACGATGAGTCGCGACGACTGCGATGTTTTCGGTTCGCTCGTCCCCGCCAAGATGGTGGGCGGCGACCTGTACGACTATTTCATCCGCGACGAAAAGTTGTTTTTCTGCATCGGCGACGTGAGCGGCAAGGGCATCCCGGCGGCACTCGTCATGTCGGCGGGCTACACGCTCTATCGTTCCACTGCGGCGCACGAGAGCAATCCTTCACGCATCATGAAGGCCATCAACGAGTCGTTCTGCCAGAACAACGAAACCAACATGTTCGTCACCATGTTCATCGGCGTGCTCGATTTGCCGACGGGACGACTGCGCTATTGCAATGCCGGCCACGACAAACCTTTCGTTATCGGCAAGGAAACCAAGCAATTGCCTGCCAAGCCACACCTGCCTTTGGGCGTGATGGACAACATGGTTTACACCACGCAGGAAACAGTGTTGCTGTCGGGCGAAAGCCTGTTCCTCTACACCGACGGCCTGACCGAAGCAATGAACGAAAAACATGAACTGTTTGGGCTGAAGCGTGTCGAAAAGGGATTGCGGGATTGCATTGGAAAAGAATCCATTGCATCTGAAACATTCATTCAAACAATGACGAATCGGGTGAATGGTTTTGTCAATGGTGCCGAGCAAAGCGACGACCTCACCATGTTGGCCATCCGATATGTGCCGCAGGAGAAGCCTATCATCTTTTGCGAGACACTCACATTGATTAATAAGGTGAGCGAAATCACGAAACTCAATGCCTTTGTGAAGTCGGCCATGGCTGCCTTGAACATGGAAAGCGGGCTTGCCAACAGAATCAAGTTGGCCGTCGAGGAAGCCGTCACCAATGTGATTGACTATGCCTATCCGAATGATATTGAGGGAAATATAAGCGTAACCATCGAGGCCGACGAGAGCCGGATACGGTTCATCCTGACTGATTCGGGCGCGGAGTTTGACCCCACCGGCGTGAGCAAGGCCGACACCACCCTCACCGTCGACGAGCGTCCCATAGGCGGCTTGGGCGTTTTCCTCGTCCGCAACCTCATGGACAGCATCAATTACGAGCGCGTTGACGGGAAGAATGTGCTTAGGATGGAGAAGAGGTTCCGGTGAGAGGAAATGTCGTCTGAAATTTAGTTTTTTTTATACTTTTTGCGAATAATCACAATATCTTTGTTGCATTATTTGTATATTTGCACCGATTTCCCAAAATAACAATAGGTATGCAGGGTAATAAAATAATTGATTACAGCGACAAATCTCTCTTTGAAGACAGCCAATACATTCCGTCGCCCGACGAGAAAGACTTCTATACACCAGAAGAAGCCTACGAACTGGTGATGAGCGATGTTCGATCTGTATATTTTATGAAGGATGCCGTATAAGTATCGATATACCAAGCGGGCCGTCAGGAAAATTAGGACATTTTATAGGAATGTTTCCCTGAAGTACCGTCACGCCTATTCGTATGAAGATATGGAGCGCAATGTGCGGGATGCCATCTTCTACATTTATGCCATAGAGCGAACCTTATTGCGCCGCCAGCCTACCATCCGTCGATGGGAAGGTTATTATATGGCTAACACTGATAAATGGTATTACGCATACACCATCGAAGGTGATACCATTACCGTTGTGGATGCTTGCCACGCCCAGAATATGCACGATTGACAATACAACCTTTTTCCCATTCCGCAAGCTTTTCGGCAAAAAAAATTCCTCACGGATGAACTCACGACTATTTGTCGTCGTAATGCCCATAAGCCGTGAGGACAAGCACAATAACCTCCGTGTCGTTAATATTATAGACCAATCGATGCTTGTCGGTGATGCGGCGGCTCCA
>CACXQV010000059.1 GCA_902769875.1 uncultured Bacteroidia bacterium | reverse complement strand
GCCCTTCACCGTTTCATACTTGTACTTGCTCTCTTGCTTTTTTTGCGTACACGAGGCAAGCATCATGAGGGCTGCTCCAAACAGCAACGCTCTCTTGGGAAAGGATTTGTTTAGTTTTCTCATAATTAAAGTATTAGGATTCTTGTGAATGCGATTAATGCTGCGAAATTATGAAAAATACTCCAAAATGTTTCAAAAATGGAGAAATATCTGCTATTTTTACATTTTGGCTATCAAAATCATCACCCCATGAAGAAAAACTATCTTTTGTTGTTGGCTGACATCCTGCTTGGGTTGACGGCCTCGAAAGCCAACGCCCAATGGGCTGTGGGCATCAAGGACGGGTGGTCACGCACTTCAGCCGACCGCACCAATTTGGGGCGTATCGACGAATCTTATTCTCCGAATTACAATGGCTACTACAAACCCCAGCTTGATGCTGCCATCGAGTGCATCAAAAACGTGCATTGAGCCTTCGGATGAGGCTTAGTTGTCATGGAAATCTTTTGGGAAGCGCCTCCACATTTCGTAGGCGTTTCCCATTTTGTTTACAAAGGTTTGCCACATCTTTTCTGGCGGGGTCTTGAGGAATTGCTCCGTCGTTATGTCGCTGATGAGCCAAGTGTTGCGCACAAGTTCGTCAATCAGTTGCCCGGCTTCCCAACCGGCATAGCCGAGATAGAAACGGACATTGTCATTGTTGGCGATGCCCGTGTTGATCAATGTGGTCAAAGTTTTGTGGTCGCCGCCCCAATACAAACCGTCGATGATGGGGTAGGAGTCGGGGATGAGCTCGCCCAAGGTGTGGATGAAGAAAAGCTGGTTTTCGGCCACGGGACCGCCGAGATAGACAGGCCCGTCGAAGTCGGGGAAAACATCCACGACGTGGCACACCTCCACGTTGAGCCGCTTGTTGATGATGATGCCGAAGCTGCCTTCCACCACCTCGTGGTCGATGAGCAGGATGACCGACCTCCCGAAATGGAAGTCGTTCATCAAAGGCTCTGAAATCAAGATGTTACCTTGCTTCGGCTCTAACGAATTGCTTCTTATGACAAACTTTTCTCCTAAATCCATACCGCAAAATTAGGCTTTTTCGACGTAAATCGCGGCATATTTTGTAATTTTGTGGCTTCAAAACTCAAATATTTTGGAACGCACTGATAATCAACATAAATTTGATGCCCTTAGGAATGAGTTTGCCATGTTCGCTTTCGAACGTCAGGAAGTGAAACTTGAAAACGGCGACCTTTCCTTGGCTTTTGAGTTCAATCTCGACGACCGCTACCGTTTTCGCCCTACCTTGAGCATTCCCGCTCGCCCGTTTTTCGATTGGGAAAGCATTCCGCTGGAGCAATTGGAAATCTTGGCTTTCCAGATTGGGATGACAGAATTGGTGAGCTATTGGAAGATCGCTTGCCCTAAACGGGTGATTGTGAAGCCTTTCGGCCTGAACCAAAACCAAGTCAAGTTCTGGAAAAAGTTGTATTACAATGGCTTGGGCGAATTCCTCTATCTGAATGGCATTTCGGTTTCCGAAGAAGGCTTGATGCGGTTGGAATCCATCGGAAACCCGACTTTTGCGAAAGTGGACTTGCCGCTTGACGAGCGAACTTTGGTTCCGGTGGGAGGAGGAAAGGATTCCGTCGTCACCTTGGAGTGTTTGCGAGGCCAAATGCCTGTCGTTCCGATGATTGTCAACCCACGCGGCGCCACTTTGAATTGCGTCAGCACGGCAGGCTACGGCGAAAACGACTTCATCGTCATCAACCGAACGCTCGACCCTACTATGTTGCAACTCAACAAGGAAGGCTACTTGAACGGTCACACGCCTTTTTCGGCTTTGTTGGCTTTCATCGGCGTTTTGGTGGCCTTCGGAAGCCGTTCAAGATACATCGCTTTGTCGAACGAAAACAGCGCGAATGAGAGCACCGTTCCCGGAACGAATATTAATCACCAATACAGCAAGTCCATCGAATTTGAACGGGATTTCAGGAATTATGTGGCCGAAAACATGAATGATAAAGTGCAGTATTTCAGTTTTTTGCGTCAGTTGAGCGAGTTGCAGATTGCCAAGTTGTTTGCGCAATGCGAGGCCTATCATCCCGTGTTTCGCAGCTGCAACGTGGGCAGCAAAACCGACTCGTGGTGCGGCCATTGCCCCAAGTGCCTCTTCACTTGGATCATCCTTTCCCCCTTCCTTTCAAGGGAAAAACTGACCGCCATTTTCGGCAAGGACTTAATGAATGATGAGAGCTTGCGCCCTATTTATGAGCAACTTAACGGAACTGCACCCGTCAAGCCGTTTGAGTGCGTCGGGACGGTGGAGGAGGTGAGGGCTTGCATTAATGCGGGCATTTCGGCAGGCTCAATGACCGCTACTTTTGCCAAGTCCCCAGAGCGGGTTCCTGTGTCTTCGGTTCCTGAGCTTGTCGAAGGGCCGACAATAGATGTAATTCTCAACCGTTTCAACAACGAGCATTTCCTGCCCGAGAAGTTTGAACAAATCCTCAAATCCCGCCTTTATGTTTGAATTGATTTTGAATAGGTTACGCGGAAAGCGCATCCTCATCCTCGGATTCGGGCGCGAGGGCAGGTCGACTTTGGCCTTCTTGCAGAAACATTTGCCTGACGCTGAGGTGGCCGTGGCCGACAGGAACGCAATGGAAGGCGTGAAACATTTTGGCGAAAGCTATCTTGAAGCGATGTACGGCTATGATGTGGTCATCAAGACTCCGGGCATTTCGTTGAAGGACTTCGACACGAAAGGCGTGGAAATCACATCGCAGACCGACCTGTTTTTCGACCAGTTCCGCAAACAGACCATCGGCATTTCGGGAACGAAGGGCAAAAGCACGACCACGAGCCTGATTTTCCATCTCTTGAAATCATCGGGCCGCGACGCCATCCTCACGGGCAACATCGGCATCCCTTGCTTCGACATTTTGGAGGACATCAAGCCTGAATCCATTGTGGTTTACGAGCTTTCGGCGCACCAGTTGGAGTATGTGCATCAAAGTCCTCACATTGGCGTGTTGCTCAATGTGTTTGAGGAGCATCTCGACCATTTCGGCAGCTTTGAGCGTTACAAACAAGCCAAACTCAACTTGTTGCGTTTTATGGAAGCCGACGACACGGCGGTTATCCATGAGGATTTGCTTGACGATGCGCTTCGCGTCATTGCGAGAAAAGCGAAGCAACCTAAAGTATTCACACAGTGCGATTTTGGCGAAATCGACCGTTCTGCTTTGCCTTTGAAAGGCGAACATAACTACTTGAATGTCAAGGCGGCATTGTCGGCTTGCGATGCTTTCGGCGTTGATTGTCGTGAATTGATGCCATATTTATATTCATTCAAGCCGTTGGAACACCGTTTGGAGCCTGTGGGCACATTTGGCGGCGTAATATTTTATAACGACAGCATTTCCACCATTCCGCAGGCGGCCATTTCGGCGTGTAAGGCATTGCAAAAGGTTGATTTCCTGTTGCTTGGCGGCTTCGACCGTGGCATTGACTACCAGCCTTTGGCTGATTACCTGAAAGAAAACCCCGTTCCGCACCTTCTTTTTACGGGCAAGGCCGGGGAACGGATGATGCAACTGATGGAAGTTGCTTCGACAAGCTCAGCGACCAAGGTCCCAGAGCCTGTTGAAGGGTCGTCTTTATTCAATTATTCCAGCATGGAAGAGGCGTTTGCCTATTTGAAAAACCATGCCAAAACGGGTGATGTCTGCCTGCTTTCGCCAGCCGCATCGAGTTACGACCAATACAAGAATTTCGAGGAGCGCGGGCGGAAGTTCAAGGCTTTGGCGGAGGCCTTTGCCGGAAAATGAAAAAAGCCGAGTCGGTGCTCGGCTTGTTCCTTGAAACGGTTTGAAAATCAGTTCATCTTAACGGTAACCTTCTTCTTTCCACCCGAACCTGAGCCGCCTGAATTGCCATTTGAGGGCTTTGCGCCTGATGTGTTGGGCGAGGTCATTGTGTAGCCCGCAGCCTCGCACATTTCCTTGACGTGGGCGGCACGCTTTTGTGTGTCGGGGTGGGTTGACATCAATTCAGCCAATTTGCCTTGGGAGCTGTTGCTTCCGCTAAGGCTAATCAGCACATTCAAAGCGTGATACATGGCGTAAGGGTCCACGCCGTTTTGGATGCAGAACTGGAAAGCGGTTTCGTCGGCTTGGGTTTCCTGCCGGCGCGAGTAGGCGTTTTGGGCCAATTGCTGCCCAAGGTCGCCGAGGAATCCTTGCGAAATGACACCTGCCGTTTGGCTGTAGGCGGCAATGCCATAACGGGCTGCCACCATCAAATAGGCGGCGCGGTAGGCATCGCGGACATCCTTATTAATAAGGTGGCCCAATTCATGCCCGATGACGGCAAAAACTTGGTCGTCGTTCATCGCGTCCATCAGGCCGGTGTAGACGCGCACCGAGCCGTCGCCGCTGGCAAAGGCGTTCACCTGATTCGACTGGTAGACTTTGTAGTTCAGGTTCAAATCCTTGATGTTCTTGAATCGCGCCATAATGCGGTCCAATCGCTGCATGTAACTGTTGTCGGCGGGCAAGATGGTGTTCTGCCCGTCGGATTCCACCATATACTGGCTGCACAACTGCTTGATTTGCGCGTCGCTGATGGTCAAGGCCTGCAATGCGGCCACTCCGGCATTGGCAGCGGCGTTTTGGTCAACGACTTTGAGTGATGAGCAGCTGGTCATCATCATCACGACCAAGGCTCCAAAAATTGCTAATTTCTTCATATCGAACAGGTTTTAATTATTGACTTGAAACTTGGGATATATGACTTCAGGACTTTGGGGCTTCCAAAACCCCTTTAGCACCGCAAAAATAATGCATTAAAGGACATTTTTTTCAAAAAAATCGATTTTTTTCTTGCAACTACCAAAATTAATGTATCTTTGCAGCATCAAAATAATATCAAAATAATATCATTATGGAAACAAAGGAATTTGAATTCAAAGGTCTCGCGATGAACGGTTTCGTCGCATTGTTTGTTGAACTTGTCATCATCGCTTTGAGCGTATGGGGCATGGTTGCATTTGGTAAAGGGCAAATCGACACACCGATACTATCGGTTTTGGGCCTGTTATTGGCCTGCATTCTGCCCATCGGCTTCCGAAAGTTGGAGCCGAATGAGGCTATGGTGATGCTGTTTTTCGGCAATTACCGTGGCACCTTCACCAAAACAGGCTTTCACTGGGTGAATTTCCTGATGACCTCCAAGAAGGTTTCGCTCCGCGCCCGCAACCTCAACCCCGACAATATCAAGGTGAACGACAAGACGGGCAACCCGATCATGATTGGTCAAATCCTCGTTTGGCGACTGAAAGACACCTACAAGGCCATGTTCGAAATCGACTCGCAGACGATGGCCAGCGGCGGTAGCGGTACGGCTCCCGTGGCGGTGAGCAGCCGCATGAGAGCTTTCGAGAGCTTCATCCAAGTGCAAAGCGATGCCGCCTTGCGCGAGGTGGCGGGCATGTACGCCTACGACGAAAACGAGGCAGAAAAAGACGATCTGACCCTCCGCGCCGGCGGCAAGGAAATCAACGATGTGCTGCTCTCCAAACTGAATGAACGCCTTGCCATGTCGGGTCTCGAAGTGCTTGAGGCACGCATCAATTATTTAGCCTATTCTCCTGAGATTGCTGCCGTTATGCTGCGCCGTCAGCAGGCTGCCGCCATCATCTCTGCCCGTGAGAAGATTGTGGAAGGCGCGGTCTCGATGGTCAAGATGGCTTTGGACAAGCTGAAGAATGATAGCGTCGTCGAACTCGACGAGGAACGCAAGGCCGCCATGGTGAGCAACCTTATGGTGGTGCTCTGCGCCGACGAATCGGCCCAGCCGGTGGTGAATACTGGTAGTTTGTATTAATGCGGAATGCGGAATGCGGAATGATGAATGCGGAATAGATTGCTTCATCGTTCCTCTTCGCAATGACGCAAAGCGAGGCAAAAGAATTATGTTGCATTGAATTAATCTTCTATGGCTGCTTTAATCGTATATATTGTCTTTGGCTTGTTTCCCATCTATAAAGCCTTTCAGGTCAGGCGGGATCCGATGAAGAGTCGGAACTTGCGGAAAATGAAAGCGTTGAATCCAGAAGTCGAATTGACCCCAGGAATACAAAAGTTCTATTTCGTCAACTATTTGATTACTGGAATCTTGTGGATGCTGACAGGCGTAATCGGTTGGCTCTTTGGGATGAACCCCACTTACCTAATGCTTGCCTTGGCCATTATTGCTGGTTTTGCTCTATTTATGGCAAAGTGGCGGATTATGGGTGTGGCCTCGACATGGCATTTGGTTGTGCTGGCCTTGGCGGTTGTGTTGTTTGTCTTGTATAGCCTTTGGCAGTTCAGAAACAGCAAAGTGGCAGTGCTTCCCGAAACCATCTGCATCGAGGGCGACTACGGCACTGAAATTCATTACCAAGCCATTGATTCCGTGTTGGTTGTCAATGCTTTGCCTGACATCAGGTATTGCAAGGACGGTCATGGCTTCGTGGGTGGCAAAAAAGGTGTGTTTCGCCTGAAAGACGGCTCCGATGCCAAGTTCTACCTGCTGGGCAACGAGGCACCTTATTTGATGATTTACACTGATTCAGGCTTGATTCTCGTCAACCGGAAAACGGCTGCGGAGACCGAGCAGTTGATTGAAGAACTGAAAGAAAAAATCGGAAACAGAATTGTCAAATCGTAGAGGCGCAATGCTTTGTGTCTCCGCATTAAATCAAAACAAATGAGCGGTATAATTAGCATAGTAATAGGTGTTTTTGCGATACTCTATGCGTTCAGCATCAGGTATTTTCCCGAAAAGAGACGCATCAGGAAGCCATTTCGGATCGTTTCGATTTGGAGGCGCGAACCGTTCTCCCCGAAAGGTTGGAAGTCCAAATACTATGACGATTTGGCCGAAAACCCCGATTTGCAGTGGCTTTACTTCATCAACTACCTCGTGACGGGTGTTTTGTTCATCTTTTCAGGCGTGTTGGCCTATTTCCTTGGCGTCGATGCCACCACTTTCATGCTAATTGCAGGTGCCGTTTCGGTAGTCTTGTTTATGATTGGCCGCCAAAGGATTACGGGCGAAGTCGAGGTTGGGAAGTGGGTGCTGATAGGCATTGTGGTTGTTGGTCTTATAGCTTCATTATTCATACATTGAAACCATGATAGCCACATTCATATTATTAATAGTCACGGGCGCAGGGCTTATCCTAATAGGATGGCTGATGTACTGCAACCCCAACTGGATTAACCCATACGGCGATATGCCGCCAGAGCGGAAAGCCTTGGTCGATATTGACGGGCTGAAGAAGTCGGCTTGCATCGCCTGCAACATTCTCGGCGGAGTGATCATCCTTGTGATGTTGTTGCATGAGTTCAAAGTCATCGGGCCGATGGCCGTTGGCATTATGATGGGTGGAATTACGCTTGCCTTTGTGGTTTGGGTGATTGTCGCCATGCGGAAATACAACGGTTTCGGTCGCGACGAAAACGGCGAGGGCTATAACAGTCTTTACATAAATAAAGCGGCCAAGATTACGGCCGTCATCATCATGGTGATGGTGGTTGCTGTTATTGTAGTTTTGTATTTTGTAATGAAAAACAGATAGTATTATGCTTTGGACAGATTTAATAACAGGCGCGATTTTAATGCTCACGGGCTGGGCGGTTTACAAGTTCCCGATGATGATTTCGGGCGTGAACATGATGTCGAAGAAACGCTTGGCCAAGGTCGATTTGGAAGGCTTGAAGCTCGGTTTTCGCAACGTGTTCCTCATTTGCGGCGGAGCAATAGTGTTTCTTGGCGGCATATTCACGCTGGCGCATTTGCCCATGGGCTTTCATCTGGTGATGCAACTCGTGGCGATTCTTGCCCTTGTCGTTGCCTGCTTTGTGCTCAGCAAAAGATACGACATGGGTCTGCAAGGGGAGGAAGGCAAGAAGGAAAGGAGGAAAAACTGGATAGCCATCATTATTACTGTGGTGGTTTTTTCCTTGGTGCTGTTTTTCTTCTTCAAAGGCAGCAAACCCGCAACGGTTGAAGTGTCAGAGGATTACATCACGGCTAAAGGCGGCGGGTATAGTGCCTCGATTGCCTTGAACGACATAACCGTGGCCAACGTATTGGCTCATTGGCCCAGTTTCCCCATCCGTACTAACGGCCTTGCCACCGATGATGTTGCCATTGGGCATTTCCGCAAGAAAGGGGGCGAAAGTTGCATGTTGTTCGTTTGCTATGACGGCGGTCCCTTGCTCGAAGTGCGAACTATGGATGGCAAATTGTATTACCTCAACTGCGCCACTGAGGAGGAAACGCTTGAAATGATAGCTAAAGTGAAATCAAACGGGAGGTGAACGATGGCAAAAGAAAAAGACAATACGAACAAGACCTTCCTGCTCCGCGTGGATGCCGAGACGATGGAAGCCGTGGAACGCTGGGCCGCCGACGAGTTCCGCTCCGTCAACGGCCAACTGCAATGGATTATCGCAGAAGCATTGAAGAAGAGCGGACGTAAAAAGAAATAAATAGCGTTATGGATACTGAAACATTAATATTGATTATCGTTGCAATTTTCCACCCCATACAAGCTGTGGTTGGTGGATTGATTGCCCGCCGACGTGGCAAAGCGTTCTGGTTCTGGTTTGTCGTGTGTTTCCTTATCTTGTTCCCTTTTGGGTGGATCAGGATGTTCATGGGCACAAAAGATGACCTAATGCCCTAATTCGTAAAAATTCGCTGCGAAGCAGCCAAATTCAATTCGTAATAATTCGCAACATTCGTGAAATTCGTAGTTATATTAATCCGTAAAATCCGTGTAATCCGTAGTTTATGAAAAACACAAAACAATTCGTGTAATTCGCTGCGAAGCAGCCAAATTCAATCGTAATAATTCGCAACATTCGTGAAATTCGTAGTTATAATTAATCCGTAAAATCCGTGTAATCAGTAGTTTATGAAAACAAAACTCAACATTGCAATCTTGTTATTGTTATTCGCCGTTCCATCGTTTGCCCAAATAGAGGGCTACTGGAAAGGCCAAATCGAACTCGGAGGGCAACAATTGGAAATGGCCTTCAATATCAAGGCCGCTGAAAAAGGCTTTTCCGCCACGTTGGACGTTCCCGCCCAAGGCGCATTCGATGTGCCTGTTGACAAGACCGTTTTCCAAGACAACCACCTGCAACTGACCCTGTCGGCAATGGGTGCCAGTTATTCGGGCACGCTGAAAGGCGAGGCCATCGAAGGCGAGTTCACCCAGCACGGCATGGCCTTCCCCTTGAACCTTGCAAGAGGCGAAAAGGAAACCCCCAAAGCCCGCCCGCAAGACCCCCAGCCGCCCTTCAACTATCGCGCCGAGGAAGTGACATTCACCAACAAAAAAGAAGGCAACACCCTTGCCGGCACCTTGACCATTCCCGAAGGCGACGGGCCGTTTCCCGCTTTGGTGTTGGTTTCGGGCAGCGGGCAGCAGAACCGCAACGAGGAACTGATGAACCACCGCCCGTTTTGGGTCATCGCCGACTATCTTTCGCGCCGAGGCGTGGCCGTGTTGCGCTACGACGACCGTGGAATGGGCGGCTCGACGGGCGAGGTGCTGAACGCCACTTCGCTGGATTTCTCCTACGATGCCGAAGCTGCCTTCGATTATCTACTTAACCGCAAGGAGATTAATGCTTCTGAGATTGGCATTTTGGGCCATAGCGAGGGCGGAATCATCAATTTCATGGTGGCCGAGCGCCGTCCCGAGGTGGCTTTCTTGGTTTCGTTGGCCGGCCCCGCCGTGAATGGTATCGAGGTCCTGAAGGAACAGCAGGCAGCCATCCTCCGTGCGCAAGGCATGTCGGAAGAGATGGTACAATTCAGCGGCAACGCCAATGTCCAAATGTTCGACATTATCGAAGCATCGAGCAGCAGGGAAGAGGCCGACACTTTGTTGCGCCAATTGCTGAAAGGCTGGGGCTACAACGAGGAACTGACCGAGCAAACCGTAGGCCAAATGGCCTCGCCGTGGATGTACTATTTCCTGAAATACGACCCCACCGACGCAATTGTGAAAACCAATTGTCCCGCATTGTTGCTCAATGGTTCAAAGGATTTGCAAGTGTTGGCCTCACAGAACTTTCCAGCTTACGAGCGCATCATCGCCGAGCACGGCAAGACCAACCTGACTTTGCGCGAGCTGCCCGACCTGAACCACCTGTTCCAGCATTGCGAGACGGGTTCGCCCACCGAGTATGTCGAAATTGAGGAGACCATTTCGCCGGAGGTGTTGGAGCTGGTTGTGGGGTTTGTGAAGAACCTTTCAAGATAATACAATCACTATGGCACATCCCTATGGGATGCTGAAAAACAATGCATTAACAATTCAACCGAGCGCGATTTCCCTACGGGAATGTTGGCTTACACCATAGAAACGACAGCGTTTTTCACTACCTTTTTGCGAAGCCAATGCAATCCCATAGGGATTTTCGTCCGGCAAACCAGCAACAACAATCCCGGAGAGATTTCGATAAAAGAGCAACGGCAATCCCGTAGGGATTATCGTACGGTAATACGGCAAATAACCATTCTTTTGCATCCCCTTAGGGATGTGCGAAATCTGAAATGTTTTTTCACATAATCGTATGGATGAACGGAGAAAAAACTTATTTTTGCGCATTGTTTCTTAATCAAGTCGTTATGGATTCAGATTCGACCAAATTAAATACTGTTGTCACAACAATTAGCATTTTGGCAACCATTATCAGTCTACTTATTGCTTACGTTACCAAAAGAACAATTGTTGCTATTACAGTTCTTGTTGTTATTGTTGCTTTTTTCATATACTACAAATATTGGGTTTCACAATTGAAGAAATGGAGAGAAGAATATATTAAAGAGCATAACCCAACCCCTCACTTTGAACAGGAATTGAAATATGGCGGCATCTATGTCCAGCCCTATATTGAAATGGAAGGTAAAGACAAGAACAAGGTTGTCAAACTATTGAGAGACTATTTCTTTGACGAGGTTTTTGTGGAAGGGACAAAGAACGCCGAAAGAGTGTTCTGCATCCTTGGCGATACAGGGATGGGGAAAACCGCAGCATTGGTCAATTTGTTCGTTGACTATGTAAAACATTACAGAAAAGGCAACATTCCTTACGACATTTGGCTTTATTCGTTGGCCGACCAAAACGTCTTTGATAAAATAAAGGGTATTAAAGACAAAGGGAAAAGCATTTTGCTGTTGGATGCCGTTGACGAAAACAATGAGGCCAAGGACGACAATACATACAATGACTTTATCAAGAAATTGGAGCTGGCGTATCAAGACTTTGCCTTTGTGGTGACCACTTGCCGACCACAGTTTTTCGGTGACGAATCGGAAGTGTTCAATCGAACAAGGGCGAAAAGAGACGGGTTTTTCCTGAAGTGCAAGCGGTTGGATTTGGTTCAATTCGACAAAGACCAAGTCCGCGAGTATTTGTTTAATTTGTATTATCACGAGCCTAACAAAGAACAACTACAGAAAAAGGCTGAAAGTATCATAAAAAAATGCCCAAAGATTGCCCAAAGGCCTTTGGTGCTTTCGTATATTGATGCATTGGTTGGCGACGAAAACAAAAATTATGAAACCACCCTCGACATCTACGATGCCATCATAACGAAATTGATTAAGCGCGAAACCAATAAAACATCGCCTTATGCTAACGATATGATGATACATCAATGGCGGGATTTGTTGTCGGAAGTGGCTGGTTATATGTATAAAAACGGTCGATTGATTATTTCGCGGAAGGAATATGAAAACTTCTTGTCTGAACACAACCTGCCAGATGTTGTGGACGAAAACAGGAAGCAAGAAAATGTTGTGGACAAGAAAACCTTCCGCCAGCGTTCATTGCTGACCCGCACGGCTCAAGGGTTTGAGTTTTCGCACAAATCGTTTTACGAGTATTTTATGGCTTATCGGTTCTTTAATAATTACGGTGAGATTGAATCTGTGCGTAATATGGACTTCGCGATTCAACTGTTTGATGAGTTGTATGTGGCCTACCAATCAGGAGAAGGCGGCGAACATTTTGGAATTGATGAGGTGACAGAAAATGAAGTGGCTAATAGTCTTTATAATCTTGGTAATGGATTGTATAAACTCAATTCTTTTTCGAAAGCGGAGAAGGAATACAGTGAGGCCTTGGAGATTTATCGCAAGTTGGCGGAATCTACCCCAGAAGCCTACCTGCCGGATGTGGCGAAGACGCTGAACAATTTGGGTGCTCTTCATTACACTACAAGCAAGCACGGCGACGCGGAGAAGGAATATGGTGAGGCGTTGGAAATACGTCGGAAGTTGGCGGAAACCAGCCCCGAAGCCTACCTGCCGGATGTGGCGCTGACGCTTTTCAATACGGCGATTTTTCGGATGAAGCAAGGAAAACTTTCAGAAGCAGCGCAAATGGCGCAAGAGAGTTTGGAGAAATACCAAACGATGGCCAAACTCAGCCCAGCCGCATTCAACAAAGATGTTGAAGATGCGAAAAACCTGTTGGAAATAATCCGAGCAATGCAAGCCGAGAAAGAATAGGTTTTCTTTTTGAAAAATAATTCGTTAGGAAGCGCGGGCGTATTGAAATAATTCCTATTTTTGCAGCCTCAATCCAGCCGCCATCCGGAAAGATGTCAACATCAGCGGTTCGGGTTGGCAATCAAAGGTTTAACCTCCTCGCGGCGGGGTTCCGGAACGCCAGCGGGTACAACAAAAAACAAAAATTAAAAAATGGCAGAAAACGAAAACATCATCAACGAGGCCATGCCAGCAGAAGAAAAGCCAGTCGTTGAACAAGCCGCTGAAAAGCCGGTTGAGAAGAAAGTGAAAACCCCAAGACCGAAGCCGGTTCCCGCCGAGGATTTCGACTGGACCTCTTCGCACAAGAAGTTCGACAACTACACGGCTGACGAGCGCAAGAAACTTGAAGACAAGTATGCAGGCACAATGAACCAAATCGCCGACCACGAGGTCATCGAGGGCACGGTGGTCGCCATCACCGACCGCGAAGTGGTGGTCAACATTGGCTTCAAGTCGGATGGTGTTATTCCAGTTGCTGAATTCCGCACCAACCCACACCTGAAGGTGGGCGACAAGGTGGAAGTGTATGTGGAGAACCAAGAAGGCCCCAACGGCCAGCTCGTCCTCTCGCACAAGAAAGCCCAGCTGCTCAAGTCGTGGGACCGCGTCAACGAGGCTTACGAAAAGGGCGAAATCGTCAACGGTTACGTCAAGAGCCGCACCAAGGGTGGCCTCATCGTCGAAGTGTTCGGCCTCGAAGCCTTCCTGCCCGGCAGCCAAATCGACGTCAAGCCGATTCGCGACTACGACGTGTTTGTTGACAGCGTGATGGAATTCAAAGTCGTGAAGATCAACCAAGAGTTCA
>CACXQV010000058.1 GCA_902769875.1 uncultured Bacteroidia bacterium | reverse complement strand
TGCCGTGAAAACCGCCTTGCGAACCCTCGACGATGCTGAAAACGGCTTCTTCCTGATGGTGGAAGGCTCGCAAATCGACTTTGCTTGCCATGCCAACGACTCTGCTTGGATGGTGGATGAGGTGGTTGACTTCAGCCACGCCATTCAAATCGCCTTGGACTATGCCGAAGAACATGGCAACACCCTCGTTGTTGTCACCGCCGACCACGAAACGGGTGGCTTGACTTTGCCCGACAAGAAAGGGAAATACACCGATGTCTCTTTCTGCTATTCGACCGGAAGCCATACTTGCCTCCCTGTGATGGTTTATGCATACGGCCCTGGCGCTGAGCGGTTTACCGGATGGATGCAGAATACAGCAATCAAGGGTAAGATTCTGAATGCCTGTGGCTTGGAAAACATTGGTGACGGTCTGCCCGAAATTGAAAACCCGAAAATCAAGGCGGTGAAAATCAATTTGGACAGCAAACCTGAATAATCCAATAGCCCCGAAGTCGCTTGTCACGCGGTCCAACACAATGAAACTGTCTGTCGTCATCGTCAACTACAATGTCGAGTATTTCCTCGAGCAATGCCTTTATTCGGTGCGTCGCGCCATGCAAGGCATTGAGGGCGAGGTGTATGTGGTCGACAACAACTCAGTTGATGGTTCGCTGAAAATGCTGGCCCAGAAGTTCCCGGAGGTGAAAATCATTGCCAACAAGGAGAATGTGGGCTTCAGCCGTGCCAACAATCAGGCCATCCGAGTGTCGACGGGGGAGTATGTGCTGCTCTTGAACCCCGACACGGTGGTGGAAGACGACACCTTCTCGAAGTGCATCGCTTTTATGGACAGCCATCCCGACGCTGGCGGTTTGGGCGTGAAAATGGTGGATGGCACGGGACGGTTTTTGCCCGAATCGAAGCGCGGACTGCCTACGCCGATGACAGCTTTCTACAAGATGTTCGGCCTTAGCCACCTCTTTCCGCACAGCAAGCGTTTCGCACGTTATTATATGGGTCATCTGCCTGAAGACGAGACCAACGAGGTGGAAATCCTTGCCGGTGCCTTCATGATGATGCGGCGCGAGACTTTGGACAAAGTTGGCCTTTTGGACGAGACTTTCTTCATGTATGGCGAGGATATTGACCTTTCGTATCGCATCACGCAGGGCGGCTACAAGAACTACTATTTTCCCGAAACGCGCATCATCCACTACAAGGGCGAAAGCACCAAGAAGACCAGCGTCAATTATGTGTTTGTATTCTATCGCGCCATGGAGATTTTCGCCAAGAAGCATTTCGGGAAGTCGTGGGCCAAGTCGTTTTCATTCCTTATTAATATGGCCATCTACATCAAGGCGTTTTTCGCTTTGGTGTCGCAGTTTTTCCACAAGGCTGCCGTCCCGTTCCTCGATGCCGTGTTGGGCTATGGCGGCTTGGCGGCCATCAGCTATTTCTGGGGTCATGGCCCCATCTACGAAGGCACTGGCACCTATCCCGTCCTGTTGTTTGCGGCGGTGTTGCCGATCTACATCTTGATTTGGCTGTTATCAGCTTATTTTTCAGGTGGTTACGACAAGCCCTATAGCATCGCGAAAGCCATCCTCGGCGTGGCCTTTGGCAGTGGCGTGATTTTGGTGTTGTATGCCTTGTTGCCTGAAACCCTTCGGTTTTCGAGGGCTTTGATTCTTTTCGGAATGCTTTGGCTGGCTCTCGAAATGAGCCTCACGCGCTCCATCGGCATCCTGTTGGGCAATGAGAATTTCCAGTCGAAAAAGACGGAAAAGAAACGTTTCCTCGTCATCGGCAGCCCGGAGGAGACGCAACGGGTGAACACGCTCCTCGAAAGCACTTCCATCAAGCCGGATTTCATCGGGTTGGTGAGCTCCGAAACGCAGGGCGAGTCGCCCGAAGGCTTCATCGGAAACCTTGCGCAAGTGCCTGACATCATTGAGATTTACAAGATTACAGAGGTCATTTTCTGCTCGAAGGATGTGCCGCATCAGGTCATCATCGACAAGATGATGGATTGGCATACCTCGCATGTCGACTATAAGATTGCTCCTGAAGACAGCCTTTCCATCATTGGCAGCAACAGCATCAACACGCGCGGCGACCTTTATACCGTTGACATTAAGGCTATCGACACCACTTCGAACCGTCGCAACAAGCGCCTGTTTGATTGCACCATGAGTGTTTTCAGCATGATCTTTTGGCTGCCTTTGGCCTTGGTGGTGAAGAAGCCGGTGCGGTTCCTGAAAAATGCGGTCTTGGTGCTGCTCGGTCGCAGGACATGGGTAGGCTATTGCTCGCCTGCCGATGAGACGCAGAAACTGCCCAAGATTCGCAAGGGTGTGTACAATCCTGCATCGTATATGGAAAAGGACATCGAAACCGATGTCCTCAACCAAATGAATCTGCTCTATGCTCGCGACTATACCGTTTGGAAAGATGCGGAGATTTTCTTCAAATCGGTTGCCGTAAAATAGTGGAGACGCGCTATGGCACGTCTCCACCAGTGTTTGTCCCAATGTCGCGGTTATTCCGCGTGCTTGTAGCCTTGCACTATGTTCCAGTCGCCTCTCGTGAAGTCGGGCATGGCGACGGGCATTCCGCCGTTGGCAATCGAGGCGGCAGTCAGCTCGCCGAGGCACGACCATTCGGCAGCGTCGTAAACATCTTGGTCTAAGGGCAGGCCGTGTTGCAGGCAGTAGATGAGGCGGTAGTCCATGATGAAGTCCATTCCGCCGTGGCCACCCACTTCCTTGGCTTTTTTCTCGATTTCTTTCGCAATGGGGTGGAGGTATTCGCTCAACACCTTGTCGCGCACATCGGCAGGCACAAAGGCGTGCGGATTGAGGTGCTGACCTTCGGCCAAAAATCCGGCAGGCAGTTTTTCCTCAAGCAGGGTGAAGCCCTCAATGGGATATTTGTTGGCAAAACCTTCTGTTCCAGTAAGTTGGTAAAGTCGATTGTAAGGGCGATAGGTGTAGACATCGTGCTCGATGAGCAAGGTCTTGCCTTTTTCGGTTTGGATCATTGTGGTGGTTATGTCGCCGTTGGCGAAGTCATCCACGCCCATCATTTCCTTGGCGATTTTCTTGCCGTTGTAGGAAGGCGTTCCCATGGCCACAAGGGTCTTCATGCGGTCGCCACGGTGGATGTTAAATGCTTGGCAGAGAGGTCCGAGGCCGTGGGTGGGATAGACGTCACCAGAATGGCTTTGGTTGAAATCCAAGCGCCAGTTTTCATAGTATTCGTGCCAGAAAGGCTCCAGATTGTGGATGTAGGCCCCCTCGCCGTGGATGAGTTCGCCTAACAGGCCTTGTTGGGCGAGGTTGAGGGCGGTCAGCTCGAAGAAGTCGTAGCAGCAGTTTTCAAGCATCATGCAATGGCGTTGTGTTTGCTCGGCCACGTCGACGAGTTGCCAACATTCCTCGATGGAAGTGGCGGCAGGCACTTCAACGGCCACATGCTTGCCGTGTTGCATGGCATAAACGGCCATCGGGACGTGGTTTTTCCAGTCGGTGCAGATGTAGACGAGGTCGATGTCGTCGCGTTGGCAGAGCTCTTTCCATGCTTCGCGACCTGTGTAGGCAGCGGCGCGAGGCAGGCCTTTGGCTTCGAGGATGTCCGTTTGGACTTTTTCGACGCGGTCGGGCTCGATGTCGCACAAGGCGTTGACGGTCACGCCGTCGATGTAGGTCATGCGGTCGACGGCATCGGGGCCGCGCATGCCGAGGCCGATGAAGCCAATGCGCACGTTCTCAATGGGGTCGACGGTGAATTGAAGGACGCTTTTCTGCCCTTCGAGGCGTTGTGGCTCGTCGAAAACGATGGTGTTGCCGACGATGCGGTAGTTGCGGACTTCGGTTTCATTTTTCTCGCCGCATGAAGTGGCGAAGGCCAACAAAACGAGGCCGGTGAAGAGGTGCAAAAACTTGTTTTTCATAGGATTTGATTTGAATTGTGTGCAAAAATATGAATTAGAATGATAAAAATCCCTATTTTCGCAAAAAAATTCATCGCCATGAACAATCTTTTCAGCATCGCCGGCCATTTTTTGGATCCGCAAACCATTGAAAACATTGCCCCATTGGGCAACGGACTCATCAACGACACCTATAAAATCGTCGTGAAAGGCGAACCGCAGCCGAAGTTTGTGCTGCAACGCATCAACAATGCCGTTTTCACCGACGTGGAAATGTTGCAAAACAATATCGAAGCAGTGACCAGCCACATTCGGGAGAAGTATGAAAACCAAGGTGTTAAGGACATCAACCGTCGAGTGCTACATTTCCTGAAAGCAGATACCGGAAAGACGTATGTTGTTGAAAACGAACAATATTGGCGGGTGATGGACTTCATCGCCGACAGCTATACCTACGAGGCCGTTACGCCTGAATATGCCTATTATGCGGGCCGTTCATTCGGCGATTTCGAGTCGCTGCTGACCGATTTGGAAACTCCAATTGGTGAAATCATCCCTGATTTCCACAACATTGAGTTTCGCTTGAAACAGTTGGAAAATGCCGTTGCCGAGGATCGTGTGGGGCAGATGCGGGAGGTGGAAGTGCAGAAGTTTGTGGATAAAATCAGGGAAAAGGCCGACGAAATGTGTCTTGGCGAGCGGCTCTATCGTGAGGGCAAATTGCCGAAACGCATTTGCCATTGCGACACCAAGGTGAACAATATGCTTTTCGACAAGGACGGCAATGTGCTCTGCGTCATTGATTTGGACACTGTTATGCCGAGTTTCGTCTTCTCCGACTTTGGAGATTTTTTGCGCTCTGCCGCCAACACTGGTGCTGAGGACGACCCCGATTTGGACAACATCCATTTCAATATGGCGATTTTCAAAGCCTTTGCGAAAGGCTATTTGGAAGGCACAAAACCCTTCCTGTCGCCAATTGAAAAGGAAAACCTGCCATACGCTGCCACACTGTTCCCCTATATGCAGACGGTGCGGTTTCTCACGGACTACATCAATGGCAACACCTATTATAAAATAAAATATGCCACCCACAATTTGGTGCGCACGCGGGCGCAGTGGAAGTTGTTTGAGGAGGCGGAGAGATGTGTTCCTGAAATGAGAGCGTTTTTGTTGGGTTAGTCCCGTAGGGACGAAAGATTTTGTGCAGGTGGTGTGAACCCCTGCCGACAATCAAACAATTGCGACCGATTAGCCCCGTAGGGGCGACAGGAATTTATAGCACCAACGGAATCTGTCGCGCTCGTATCTTCTTGGCAATGATGCGTTTGTCGCGGTCGAGGACATAGATTAGCGGGGTGGTTTCGATGTCGTATAACGCTATCAGTTCCGAGGGATTTGTAATCCGTCGGTGGTATTGAATTGGGGATTTCAAATCCCCATCTCCTTTCGGGCGGAATGCAAATCCGCCCGAACTTATACCAGAACTTTCACCTGAACTATCGACTGAACTATCGCCCTGACTTACACCCGAACTATCGGGGTTCATGTCGATTGCAAGTACAGTAACTTCATGATGTGCCAAAACAACGGAATCCAGCTCTTGCATTTCCTGACGACAAACATCGCAGTCATGGTCGTAGAAGAACAATACCGTGTATTCGCTTTCAACGGATTGTAAATCAACGGAATCGCTGATTGCGAAATTGGGCGCAAGGTTGAATAAGGCCAATCGCCGGTATGTCTCGGCTTTGTCGCGAATCAAAGCCAAATTGGCAGCATTCAAATCCTTGATTTCCAATTGTGAAAAGTAGTTGTCGTAAAGATATACAAACACTTGGTCTTGGTTCATATATTCAGGATGGCGGTATTTCTCCAAAAGATGCCAGAGGATGAAGTCGCTCAAGTCGGAGTTTGAATGGGTTCTTTCAATCAGCCGATTGATTTCCAATGTGATGGAATCGGGAAAGGGGGCGACCAATTTGTCGAAATAGAAGTCGATTTGCGAAGCCAGAATAGGGTTTTTGTCCGTCGGGCCGTCGAAGGTTTCTATTCCGTCCCAGAAATGGGAGTTTTGTGCTTGTGCCTTGCCAACCAACAAAAATAGCAGTAATAGGAAATGTATTATGGATTTCATACCGCAAAAATAGAAACATTTTCTTACATTTGCAGCGGAATACGAAGTGAAGTCGTGGAAATCTGTCACAAAACCCATAAAACATGCAAACCCTTTTTTAGAAGGAAGGCGGCATCCAACTGGGATGCCGCAGGAAAACGTGCTGTTCCGAATCAAGTTCGGAATGATAGGCAGCTTTCCCATACTGTTTTAAAGATGTTTGTTTTGTTGGGTTTTGTGTGTTTTGTGATTACTAATGCTGTTTTTGGGCAGAATGAACCGGTTCGCATCGCTTTCTGGAATTTGGAGAATTTTTATGACCCGTTTGTGGATAGCACGAAGGCTTACAACGCTTTCACCGAGGAAGGCATGCAGCATTGGACAAAAAGCCGATTCTACAAGAAACGCAACAATCTGTACAAGGCCATTCTTGCCATGTCGGAGAACCATCCCATAGGCATTATGGGTGTGTGCGAGGTGGAGAACGAATATGTGTTGAGCTCCCTTTTCGGGCAGACCCCTTTGAAGAAACACAACTACCGCTGGGTGCTCTACGAAGGCCCCGACAAGCGCGGCATCGATCCAGCCATCGTGTATTCGTTGGACCATTTTATGTTGGTCAGCAGCGCGATCTTTCCATATTACAACCCCGACGAACCGGCCTACCATTCGAGGGATATTCTCTATGCGAAATTCATTGGAGCCGATGTTTCCGGTGCCGCTTGTGCCGACACCCTTCACATATTCGTCAACCATTGGCCAAGCCGTTACAGCGGAGAACTCGAAACTGTTGGCTCACGCTCGTGCGCGGCGGCGATATTGCGTGCCAAGGTCGATTCGATTTGCGCCTCCATGCCCGAAGGCTATCAGGCCAAAATCTTCATGATGGGCGATTTGAACGACAGCCCCACCGACCCAAGCGTCTACGATGTGCTTCGTGCTCGACATCCTTCGGAAATGGAGGAAGGATGCCTCGTCAACTTGTTTGGAAAACCGAATGGCTTGGGTTTTGAAGGCACCTTGAAGCATCAGGCCGATTGGCATGTTTTTGACCAAATCATTGTCACCAATGCTGTGATGGAGGATATGGAAGGCATTCATTACCAAGAGGGTAGCGCAAGGATTTTCCACGCTGATTTTTTGTTTGAAGACGACGAAGTCTACCACGGCAAAAAACTGTTTCGCACCTATGTCGGTCCGCGCTATTTCGGCGGTTTCAGCGACCATTTGCCGGTGTATATCGATTTGGCGCGATAAGAAAAACGAAATGGAATCATCTGGCTACTTTCCACTCCGAAACCGTCTTGGTTTCTTTTGAGAAGGCGATTCCGATTTTCACTACGGGTTTGCCCTCCGATTGGTATGGAATCGCATAATCCTTGGAATCAATCTGTTGCAAAGCATCTTCCGCCGTGCCGTGCATTTTCAGTTCCATCACATAGACCGCATCGCTCATAAACACGACGACATCGGTCTTGCCGCGAGCCACCTTAACTTGGGTGAAAGTGCGGCAGTTGACGATTGAGAACACCACATAGGTGAGCACCTCGTAGTAGGCTTCATATTTGGTGATGTCGTCCAACTCTTTTTCGCCAAACTCAAGATAAGGAATTGAGGAGAAAAAGGCCTGCATGGTTTTCATGGCTTCGTCAATCTCGTGGCGGAGCAGGGCGGAATAGAATAAGCCGGCGAAACCTCGTGTGTTCGCGTTGCCGATATTCATCATTCGGGCAAGGAAGTTGTCCATGAATCCGACCTTCACCTCGGCGTTGGGGAAGTCGAGCGTGTAAAGGTCGCTGGTGAAGTCGTAGCTTTTGATGGTGAGATAACCGCTTTGGTAGAGCAGGGGCAGGGCAGAGGTCATGCCCTCGGTGGGAACATCGAACTGGGTGGAAGGCACTTGCAGCTTTTCCAATTCCAACAGGTTCGTGTTGAACCGTTTCATTTCCTCGAAAAGGAAGGTTGGGGTGCCGCTGCCGAACCAGAAATACTCCAACATTTTGGAAACGAATACATTCATCAGGCTAAATGGGTTGAAGATGTCTTCAGATTTTTTCCCGAAATGATAGCCGTCATAGTTCAGCTTCAGTCTGTCGAGCATTGTTTCCTTTGGGCATCCATATTCGTCGGCGAGCATTTGAATGTCTTGGTCGAAGACGGTCAGCAGTTCGCTTTTGGTAATGCCGCAAAGGGCGGAATAGGCCGGATCCATCGAAATGTTTCTCAGGTTGTTCAGGGTGGAGAAGATGCTCAGTTGGCTGAACTTGGTGATGCCCGTGATGAATACAAATTGTTCGTCCTTGTCGCAAATCTTGATGGGCTGGTAAAACTCTTGCATGATTTTCCTAACCTGTTCCAATTCGGCAGGTTTGTGCAGATAATCCAATAAAGGTGCATCGTATTCGTCCAAAATGACGACGGCTTTCAGGCCAGTCTGGGCATAGGCGCGGTGAATAAGTCCTGCGAAGCGTGTGCCCGGCGTGTTTTCCTCCTCAACACGACCGTACAGTTCTTCGTATTGGCGCAATTGGAACTCCAAGGCACCGATAATTCCCGATAGGTTCATTTGGTTCTTGCATGCGCTCAAGTCGAAATGCAGCACGGGATGCTGCTTCCACTCCTTTTCCAACCTGCCGATGGCCAAACCCTCAAAAAGGTCTTTGCGGCCTTGGAAGTAATAATTCAAAGTGCTGCAAAGCAATGACTTACCAAACCTTCGAGGACGGCTGAGGAAAACAAATCGTGACTCCTTGGTCAGTTTATAGATAAGGTCGGTCTTGTCGACATAGATGCGGTCGTCTTGTCTGACGTTCTCAAAATCGGCGATGCCGGCGGTGTAGAGTCTCATGGGTAGCATGGCGAAACATCATTTTCTCGTTGCAAAAATAACCATATTTCCCAAATTGAAACATGGTTTTTGTCATTTTCCTTTTTTTCGGCTAAATGACGTAGCTACTAAATTGGGACGACCATAACGTTGGATAGTTTTTCATGCGCTCAGGGGCAAATCATTCTTTCAAGCTCTGCCTTGCGTATGGCACCAAATCCTGTGAGGCAAAATCACCTTTCAGGAATTTGAAATAGCCCGCCACGGCGACCATAGCTGCATTGTCGGTCGAATAGCTGAGGCGCGGGATGAACACTTTCCAATGGTGTTTTTCGCCCAAGGCAAGCATGGCATCGTGGAGGCCGCTGTTGGCACTCACGCCGCCAGCTATGGCCACGGTCTTGATGCCTGTCTGCTTGGTGGCTTTCACCAACTTGTTCATCAGTATGTCGATGATGGTCTTTTGCACCGAGGCGCAAAGGTCGGCTTTGTTTTCCTCAATGAAGTTCGGGTTGAGTTTCAGGTTGTCACGGACGGTGTACAAGATGCTGGTTTTCAGTCCGCTGAAGCTATAGTCCAAGTCGGGGATTTGTGGCTTGGCGAAGCTGAATGCATTGGGATTGCCGATTTTGGCCAACTTGTCGATGACGGGGCCGCCGGGGTAGGGAAGGCCGAGGATTTTCGCGGTCTTGTCGAAGGCCTCGCCCGCCGCGTCGTCGATGGTCTTGCCGATGACCTCCATGTCGAAATAGTCTTTCACTACCACGATTTGGGTGTGGCCTCCCGACACGGTGAGACACAAAAACGGGAACTCAGGCACCTCGGTATGGGTGTCGTCGGTGGCAAAATGCACCAAAATGTGCGCGTTCATGTGGTCGATTTCCACCATAGGGATGTTCAGAGCCTGTGCGAAAGCCTTTGAAAACGAGGTTCCTACAAGCAACGAGCCCAAAAGTCCGGGGCCGCGCGTAAAAGCGATGGCGGATAACTGATTTTTTTCTATTTTTGCAGTCTTCAAGGCCGTGTCGACGACGGGGATGATGTTTTGTTGGTGGGCACGCGATGCAAGCTCGGGAACGACGCCACCGTATTGCTCATGAACCTTCTGTCCGGCAATCACGTTGGAGAGTACGCGAGTGCCTTGCAACACTGCGGCTGAGGTGTCGTCGCACGATGATTCGATGCCTAAAATGTATTCGTTCATAGGTCTCAATTTGGAGGGTCAAAATTATTAAAAAAAAGATTATCCATAGCATCCTTATCTTTTTTGTGGTGATAATTGCATTTGTCACAAGCGTTTTCATTGCCGTACAAGACCCTATCATTCAGAAGTTTGCGGTGCGTTTTGTAGGCGGTTACCTCTCTGAAAAAACTGGTGCAGACATCAAGGTCGGGCGCATCGCGGTTTCTCCCGATTTGCGTCTGTTTGTGGATGATGTTATGGTTAAAGACCTGAGAGGTAACGACTTGGCAAAAATCGGCAGGCTGAGGGCCAAGGTCTTCGTTGGGGAGCTTTTGGAAGGCAATGTCCATCTCCGTAACGTCGAATTGGGCGACACCGAGGCCAATCTGATAACGTATGAGGGCGAAGACAGGATGAATTTCGCCTTCCTTTTGGATGCCTTCCCGAGCGACACGACGGAAAAAGAGTCGGAGCCGATGTCCATCATGATTGACGAGATTTCGCTGAAGAACGTCAATTTTATGCTGTGGAACCAAAACTGGTCCGATTCGCTGAAAACCGCCATGAATTTGATGGATTATTCGCATCTCGACCTCGACAACATCAACCTTGAAGCCACTGGCTTCTATATGTTTGGCGATTCCATCCACGCCAATATCAGTCATTTGGCCGCTTCCGAATTGAGCGGGTTGGTCTTGAAACACTTCCAATCGGATGCCTCGGTGTCGCCGAATGGGATTTTTCTCAAGGGTTTGCTGATGGAAACCAACAACAGCCGTTTCGACTTGGACCTCAATATGTTGATGCACGGCTTTGACGATTTCAACAGCTTTGTAGACTCGGTGGTGTTTGATGCCACAATCCGCCCTTCCGATGTGATGTTGTCTGACATTGGCGTGTTCACCGAGGTGATGTACAAGATGCCCGACCGCGTGAAGTTCGAAGGCCGTTTCAGTGGCCCGATTGAGCATTTCCGTGTCGATGACATCAAGGCCGAGTTGGGGAAATCAACTTCATTTGAAGGCAATATCAGTATGCATCCGCTTGATTTCGAGAATGGCTATCACACTTTGAACATCAAAAAGATGAGGTTCAACTATGACGATTTGGTGAATTTCCACATCCCTTCTTCGACCAAGACGATTCCTTTGCCTGAGTCGCTGAAACCGATGGGCGACAGCCGTTTGTCGCTGAATTTCAAGGGCTCGTACAACGATTTCAGGTCGAGCATCAAACTCAATTCGGGCATTGGCGATTTGGAGACTTCCATAGCGCGGTCGAAGGATGCCAAAGGCACAAACGTCTTTTCGGGCTACATCAATGCCGACCGTGTGAAGGCGGGAACCATAGCCAACGCCTCGAAATATGTGGGCGACCTTGACCTTGACGCCGATTTCGCGGTCAAGTTCCCCCAAAAAGGCAATCCGGAGCTGAGCCTTGATGGCAAGGTTTTGAATGTCAGTTTGTTGGGAAAGCATATTGATGAAATCAAGCTTGATGGCTCGATGGAGCAAAACCTGTTTAAGGGTATCGTGAAGGTGAACGACGATGATTTGGGCTTGGTTTTCGACGGATTGATTGATTTTCAGGACTCTAAATATCCCCAATCCGACTTCAAGGCGGTTATCCGCGATGCTGACTTGGGAGCGCTCAACCTGATGAAAGGCGACTCGGTTTCGGTGGTCAGCACGACCATTTACGCGAACATGACAGGATTCGACATCGACGATTTGGAAGGCACGTTGCGCTTGGACAGCACGCTTTACCGCGACAGTCGGGGCTCTTATTTCATGAATGACTTCACCGCTTCCATCGTCAACGACAACTTGATGATGCGCCGGATTAACCTGAACTGCGATTTCTTCGACTTCGAGATGGCGGGCAAGATTAGTTTTGCCAACATTGTGCCGGCTTTCAAGGCTTACGTCGACAATTACATGAGTGTCCCGCTTTGGAAAGATGAACTTGATGATTTCCAGGAAAACAAGAAGGATGACGATATTGAGCAGGACTTCGTTCTCGACCTGACTTTGAAAGACACCAGAACCCTCACCCGGCTCCTGATGCCGTCGTTGCAGATTGCCAGAAACACCAGCTTGAGCGGCGCTTTCACCTCGTGGTCGAACATCCTTAACGTGACCTTGCGTTCAAAAAACATCCGATTCGGCGAGATTGATTTCAATGGCTTGGAGCTGAGGAATTTCAATGTCAGGAATTCGGCTTTCACCTCGTTGAAATTGGACGAAATCAAGTACAACAACAGCAGTGAAACCGACACACTGAATTTGGGGCTTGAAAATTTCGCCATCAACACGCGGATGACCAATGACACCGTTTTTGCCCGAATCAATTGGGACGACAATTTGGAGGAAAACCACAACAAGGCTTCCATCGCCACCTATTTCCATCCGCACGAAGGCGGCGGAATCTTTTCCATCACCGAAGCGGATATTGTGGTCAACGACTCGCTTTGGACTGTGTCGCCAAACAACTTTGTCGAATTCAACGGCAAGCGCGAAGAAATCTCGAACCTGATGTTCAGCCATCGTAGCCAGTCCATTCGTGTTGATGGTTTTGTGCCTATGAATGACGGTGATACGATTGCGGTGCAGTTGCGCAGTTTCGACATTTCCAATTTTGATTTCTTCTTCCTGACCAAGGGGTTCGACGTGGATGGATTCGTTTCGGGCGATGCTTCGTTGGGCAGTTTGAAGACCCAGCCTATGGTCTTGGCCGACATCAAAGTGGACCGGTTGGGAGTGAACGGCGAAGCGATTGGCGATGCCACGATTGAAAGTTTTTGGGACAACGAGGACAAGTCGGTCGAACTGGACGTGAACATTTTCAACAAGGAAAAACGGATGCTGAACCTGTATGGCAATTATTACGCACAGCGCGACGAAAACCTTGATTTCAGCGTTTCGCTTGATTCGTTGCAATTGGTCACTTTCGGCCCGCTGCTATCGGGAATCGTTTCGAGGATGCAAGGCGTCAGCAAAGGCGTGGTCGACATCAAGGGATCGGTGCAGCAGCCCAACATCAATGGACGTGTCGAGCTGATTGGCGGCGGCTGCAAGATCGACTATCTGAACACGTTCTACACCTTCAGCCCCACCATATTGATCGACAACCAATCCATCCGTTTCGATGATTTGGTGCTGACCGATACCTTGGGCAACAAAGCCATGGTGGAAGGCCAAATCAACCACAACCGTTTCAAGGACATTAATCTCGACCTGAAGATTCATCCCCGCAATTTCATGGCATTGGCCACGACAAGCAAAGACAACGATACGTTTTACGGTACGGCTGTCGCCGATGGCTTGATAACGGTGAAAGGCCCATTCAGTGATATTATGTTGGACATCAAGGCCGGAACCCGAAAAGGAACCCAACTGACCATACCGCTGAACAGGGTCTCGAAAGTGAAGGACAACGATTTCATAGTGTTCGTCAACCATAATGAGGTGCCTGAAGAGGAGGAGGAAATTGTTGAAGTGGAGACGAAAAAGGAAACGAACTTCGGCTTGAGCCTTGATGTGGACGCCACCAAAGACGCCACGCTGAAAATCATACTTCCCGCCGATTTGGGTACCATCGAGGCCGCCGGCAATGGCAACGTGAAGCTGGGAATGTCGACCAAGGAAGACCTGACGATGTTGTTTAAACCGAAGGGGCTCGGAATGGCCGTCGAAAGTGCTGATTTGGGCGCCGATATTGACACCACTTCATCCGTTAACACGACTGTCAACGTGGAATGCCTTATCCATCTGAAAAACGCACTGCTCAAACCCACCATCACTTACGGGATGAGGTTGCCCAACGCCACCGAAGATATGCGGCAAACGGTGTATACCCTGATTGACACCACCAACCAAGCCGTGATGGCCAACCAAGTGCTTACGCTGTTGGTGCTGGGCAAGTTTGCCTATGCGGGCGGCTCGTCATCCGTGGGACAAAGTTTGGGCATGGGATGGTTTTCGACCCAAATGCAAGTCGACATCACCAAAAACCTGAACCTCGGCGTGAGCTATCATTCGGGAAACGTCGACTCCTTCGACGAGTATCAAATCGCTTTGCGCACTGAACTGTTCGAAAACCGCTTGACCATTGAGACCAACGTCGGCCTGATTTCGAGCAACAGCGGCAGCGACGCTTCGAACATCGTGGGCGAATTCGACCTGTATTATAAGTTGAGCGAGGATGGACGGTTGCAAGTTCACTTCTACAACCACTCCAACTACAACTCCAACTTCAACAGCTTCTCCATCGACCGCCGTGCGCCTTATACCCAAGGCTTGGGCCTTTCCTACAGCCGCTCGTTCGACAGCTTTGGCAATTTGTTCAGGAAAAACACTCCAATGCCCAACCAACCTATGATCAAGCCGAAAAAACACGAAAACGATTGATTATGAATGCCAATTTCAAAGTCTTTCAGGCCTCGGCAGGGGCGGGCAAGACCTTCACGCTGATTAAGGAATACCTAAAGATTTGCCTCAAAAGCGAGGCAACGGTAGGGGCTTACAAGGGCATTCTTGCCATCACGTTCACCAATGCCGCAGCCAATGAGATGAAAGGCAAAATCGTCAAAGAGTTGGACGGTATCATCAAAAGCCCAGCACATGAACCCACCGACATGGAGAAGGCCTTGCTGAATGAACTTGGCATCAGCGACGACGGATTGAAACGAAATGCCCAGCTTCTTTTGACCCGTATCATCCACGATTACAGCAATTTCTGCGTGAGCACCATCGATGCTTTCGTGCAAAAACTCTCACGCGCCTTTGCCCACGATTTGGGCCTGCCCAACCAATATACGGTGAGCATCGACAATGACGAAATCGCGGAGGCCGTCGTCGAAAACATTGGTCAACAAATCGGGAAGGAGAACGAATTTCTCACCCGACTGCTTTCCGACTTCAGCGACAACCAGTTCGACCAGCAACACACCACCAACCTTCAAGTGCCTTTGGGCGATTTCGTCAAGAAACTGCTGACCGAAAAGGCTTACCAACGTGAGGAAAAAAACAATATCGCCACTCAGGTGCAGTACGAGCAAACGCTTCGTTACCTGCAAGATAAGACACGTTTTTTTGAGGATGGCGTGAAGCGATTGGTGGGAAAATTCAAGGCCTTGGAAAACCGGTTTGGCATTGGCGAAGCCGACTTTTCATACGGCTCGAATGGTTTTGTGGGCTTCATCAACAAATTGGCCAAAGGTAACTACGAGCCGATGAGCTCCCGTTTTATGACGGTTGCCGAAAAGGGCGAGTGTTTTTCGGCGGCTGGCATCAAACGTTTTGGGAACCCCGCAACTTCTGAGATGAACGAAGCCCTGCTTCCCGTCCTTCACGACCTTAGGGCGTTTTACGATGAGGAATATGGTAAATACTTGTTTTACAAAGCGCAACGCGATGTGTTGTATCTTTATGCCTTACGCACGCAGATTCGTTTGGCCTTCGAACAGTTGACAACAGACGATGAGATTGTTCACATATCGGAGTTCAACAAACTGCTGAGCGAAGTGATGGGCGATTTCACGGTGCCCTTTGTGTATGAGCGCATTGGAGAGCGTTTCCGCCATATCTTCGTTGACGAGTTCCAGGATACCTCAGTTATGCAATGGCAGAACCTTTTGCCGCTGATTGACAATGGTTTGGCGGCTGGGCAAATGAGTTTGGTGGTGGGCGATGGAAAGCAGTCGATTTATCGTTTCCGCAGCGGTGAGGTGGAGCAGATCGTGAATTTGCCTAACATCTATGCTTTACCGCAAGATGAACGTAAGCCGGCCTTCGAGCAATTTGAACGCAACTTGAAGGACAATTTCGGCTTCGAGAATTTGGACACCAACTATCGCTCGTTTGCTAACGTGGTGAAATTCAACAATGTGTTCTTCGAATCGGTTTACAAAGAATATCTATCGCCTGAACTGCAAAAGGTGTATGTCGACAAGAAACCCAATTCAGGACAAGGCGTCGAAGTGTTCCAAAAAAACGCGAAAAAGGAAGAAGGATTGGTGCAAGTTGAATTGTATGACGCTGAAAACGAGCCGGATTATTGTTTCGAAAGGGTAGAGGCTTTGGTTCGCGACCTGACCGAGCGTTATGGCTATCGCTATGAGGACATCACCGTTTTGACTCGCAAGACCAAACCGGGCTCTGATTTGGCTAACTATCTGAATGAACTAGGCATTCCAGTGGTTTCAAAGGTGTCGATTCTGCTGCAATCGTCGAACAAGGTGCAGCTGATGTTGAGTGCCTTGAACTATCTGATTCACGGCGATTTCCAGACCAATATCGCCAATCTCCTGTATTATTGGCAGTTGAACCTCAATCCCGACTTCAAAGGTGATGTCAGCCATTGGTTTGATGCGGTCAAGGAAATTGCCGCCGGGTCAAAATCCATCGAAACCGTGATGGGCATTGGCGAATCGGGATTGTTGAGCGCGGTTTTGGCAAATGCTACCTGCCTTTACGACCTGTGTGCCAATCTGTTGCGTGTGTTCCATTTGGACTCGGTGCGCGATGCTTTCCTCAACTATTTTATGGATGAGGTGTTCAGGTTCCAGTCGGGGCCCAAGCAAGGCATTGAAGCGTTTTTGACTTTCTGGGATGCCAAAAAGAACGATTTGGCCGTCAAGTCAGTGGAGAGCAATGCGGTGAATATTATGACGATACACAAGTCGAAGGGCTTGGAGTTTCCCGTGGTCATCTATCCCGATGCCATCGTCAACCTCGACAAGCGCCTTCAGGTCAGCAAGGCTCCGGAGGAATGGCTGCGGCCAGAGGATTTGGACTTCGAGCCCATCCCCAATGTCGACAAGGTGATGTTCAAGTTGGACAAAACGGCCAGGAACATAGGAGGAAAAGCCGCGCAATATGTTGAAAAAGAAGAAGAAAGCAACCGTTTGGACAATCTCAACCTGCTTTATGTGGCTTTCACCCGTGCCAAGCAACGCCTATATGTCATGGCTGAACAAGGCCAAGAAGGCAAGCCCAATGTAATCCGTGATTTCGTCAACTCTGATGATTTGGAATTGAAGTTTGAAACAGAGGAAGGGGAAAACTGCAAAAGGTATCGGTTGGGAAATGCCGGTTTTATGAATCCCAAGTCGGAAAAGGCTGAAAAACTGGCGGTTGGTTTGGTGGATTCGCAGTCGGCGGACTGGCTCTCCAAAATCAAGGTTGAGAGCGACCCAAGCCGCTTGTGGCAGTCGGTGGGTGAGCGTTTGAAGCCTCGCGAATGGGGTGAACTGGTGCATCAAATACTGTCGAAGGTGCGTTTTGACGAAAATTTGGGAATCATTCTGAAACCCTACCTCAATAATTCCACGATTGATAGCCATGATGCCGAATGGATTGGTTTGAAATTCAAGCAAATGGCTTACCATCCTCTGATTGGTGCCGCCTTTGATGCGTCCGCCAAGGTGAAAACAGAATGCGAAATCCTCGACAATGGCCAAGTGATGCGCTTGGATCGCTATTCAGAGTTGCCCGATGCCATTTATCTCATTGATTACAAGACAGGTGCAAAATCGCCTGAACACAAGAACCAACTCCAAAAGTATGTCGCGGCGGTCAAGAAGTTGGGCGACAAGGAGATCAGGGCGTTTTTGGTGTATCTCGCCGCCGACGAAATCGAGGTGGAGCAGGTCAGTGCTTGACCAAGAGTTTCTTATTGTTTTAAAATGGAATTTGTGCTGAAAGCAATCCAGCTTTGGCGGATGGGTCGGGTGGCGATGTCGTCAGTGTTGGATGATGAGTTTGGTGTAGTATCTGTTGTTGAGGACTTTCACCAAGACGATGTAAACGCCGTTTTCGTAATGGCTTACATCCAATGTCAGATTTTCCCGTTGGGCATTCATACGGTCGACGGGCTGGCCCAATACGTTGAGGATGATCACCTCGTCAATGTCTTTTTTGTAGATGTTCACTTTGTCGGTTGCGGGATTGGGGAACAGGCAAATGCCGTCGTTGGCATTCTCTTCCACGACATTCACCTTGATTGACTTAGTGGTCTTGCAGCCATTAGCCAAGCTGCCAGTGACTTGGTAATAATGGTCTTTTTCGGGATAAACGATAATGCTTGCCGTGGTGTCGCCCGTCGACCAATGGTAAGCATCGGCACCCGAAGCGTTCAGTATGGCGGGAAGGCCGGCGACTACGGTAGTGTCGTTGCTGCATTGCAACGAGGGAAGGGGAAGGACGGTAAGGTCCAAATAATAATGCCCCGAACAAATGACGTCATGGTAATATTGCCCGGATTCGCGCAAGAGCGTTCCGAAGAAATTGTAGCTTTCGCCTTCGCAAATGGTTTTTTCCGAATTGATGACTGGCATGGTTTTGACGGTCAAGTCGAGTTGATGAAGTGTACATCCAAGGGTGTCGGTGTAATGTCCGGCTTCGTCCAGAAGGGAGCCGTGGAAGTTGTAGCTCTCTCCTTCGCAAATCTCGATGGTTTGTAATGAGTCAGCCAAAGGTTTCACGCTCAAATCAAGCCGGTATTCCTTGCAGTCGAGAAGGGCGAAATAATGCCCTGGTTCGCTGAGGGTTTCGCCGAAAAATTCGTATGTGCTTGTCTCACAGATTTCTTCTTGTAGTTTGATGGTTTCCGCAGTCAGGTCAATGATGACCAAGCTGTCGTAGGTCGAGCTTGGATACAGGAAGGTATAGGTGCCTGGCGCATTGAGGCAGAGGCTGTCATGGTAATAAGGTGCATTTTCGCAAAAGTCAAGTTCGATAGGGTAGGAGGCGGTGTTGGATTCGTAGGCGCCAAGGTCGACTTTGCCGTGCCTTAGACGTGGATTCCCGTCCAAGTCTGTGTCGGGTTGATGGGGGATGCTCTCAGCCCGACCGATGCAGGGGCTGTTTGACTGCAATCTCCAGTCGCCATGGCTGCCTCCACAACCGGCAGCCACATCGGGATTGTTGAATCTGACATAGCAAACATTTGCTTCACCGTCGTTTTCGGCCAAAAGGTCGATGTTCGACAATCCGGTTGTCGTGTCGTCTTGCACGGCGCAATAAGTATGACGCATGACAGGTCCGATTTGCTCAAATTCGCCTTGGCTGGTGTTGCCCCAAATGATGCAGTTCTTGATTTCGTGCGACGTGTCCTGCTTGTTGTAAACTCCACCATAGTTTTCCAAACCTTCGTTTTTTACGATGGTGCAGTTGAAAAGGTTTGACTCTCCGAAGCATCCGCCACCGGTTTTTGCCGTATTGTTGTTGAGCAGGCAACTCCAATACGAAGTCCTTGACTGGTTGCTGTGAATCCCGCCACCGTTTAGGGCGGAATTGTGGCTGATGGTGCAATTGATGAAAACACTTGGGCTGATACTTGAGATGTTATGGACGCCTCCACCATAGAGGGTGGCTACATTGTCGTGAATGTTGCAACGGCAGAATGTGGTGCTGCCTTGGTCGTGGATCGCGCCACCGTTTTTGCTTTCGTTGCCAAAGAATTCGCAATTGCTGATGTGGATGCCAACCCCATTGGGATGGGCAGCTATTCCACCTCCATTTTGAAGGGCGAGGTTGTGGCAAATCTTGCAATTGCTGACTGTGGTATTACTGGTGAGGAGAATCCCGCCACCTTCGTTCGAAACCCCGTTTTGGATGGTGAAGCCATCAATGATGATTTCGTCGCTGTCGACGTATGGAAGCACGTCGACAACCCCTTGACGATGGTTGCCGTCCAAAATGGTGGGATGTGCCTCGAAATCCCGTAGCGAAAGGTCGTAATCGAAAGGCTCGTCACCCTTGAAGCCACCGTAGATTCTGCTGTTGTGCATCAGTCGGAAGGCATATTCGTCAACGGAGTTGCCTTTGTAGGTGCCTTCCTTGACCCAGATGATGCAATCGTTGGAATGGAATTTGAACAAAGCGCCTTGCAAGTCGCCAGTTGCCTCAGCCCACGATGAGCCGTCGCCGCTGCCATCAGGTGAAACATAGATGATGTTGTGCTCATCGCTGTGGATGGGAATGTCATCGATGGGTTGGATGTCGTGGATGACGGTTTGTTTTGTGGAGAAACCCGAAGGGTCGCCAAGGTAGAAAAAGCCGTCGGCCACGCCGTCCCAACCAAAGTTGAAATGGAACAGCCCGTTGTTGTCGTAACCGTCGCATACGAAAGCGTGTCCACCCGATGACGACACACCACGGTAATAAATAGGGAGTTGCTTGTCGAGATTGTTCTTGATGAGCTTCTGCCAGTCTTCATCGTTGTATTTGCTCCGATAGCATAATATGGTCGCGGGATACCCGAAATGTTGTCTGAGAGCATCGTTGGCAATGGCAATGTCAGAAGAACTTTGGTGTGCGCTGTAATTCATTTTCACGGCGACACCACAATGGTAAACCAACTCGGCGACAGCGGGATTGCTTTCGTGGAGTGTGTCGGACATCATTTCCCAACCATAAGTGGTCTCTCCGAAATTGGCACTGAGTGTTCCGTAGGGCTGGCAGTAATAGGAAGTTTCCCCGTTGCCCCTCAAGGGATGTTTGTGGTAATATAGGATTTGAGCCATGGCGATGGCCACGCAACCTGCCGAAGCGTGATGGCACGGCCCCAAGCTGTCCACGGGGCACGATTCATTGTGATAGCAACCTTGTCCCCAGCAAGAGGTCGTCAAAGGACCGACGGAATGTTGCTGTTTCTCAGGCTTTTTGATTTGGTCGGGATGCTGGATTAGATATTCTGTCTGTTTGTTGTAAAGGTCGAGCCAATAGGCGATATGGTCGGGGAGGTCATTGCTCAGAGGCATATTCGAGCTTAGTGAATAAGCCATCACTTCATTTGTCGCCGAAACGATGACATAGCCTTGTGGCTTCGCCGAAAACACGAACAAGTTGTCCTCACCCGATTGTTCGCTTTGTATGGTTTCGCTCAAACTGAGCGTGAACTCGGTTTGTTTGGCATCCTGTCTTATGAACCGCTCGGCGGTCGCCAGGGCATCGTTTGCCCCAACCCTGACTTGGGCTTGGAGTTGGGCAACGAGTAGCAATAGGGCTATGACGAGGGTCTTTTTCATTCTGAAGTTTCTGGGCTATGATTGGCAAAAATAGGAAAAACAATAATTCAATGGAAAAATTTCCGTTTTATTGTCAAAAAAAGATTTTTTAGAATCCTCAAATTTGATGATTCAACCATTTTTTTGATGCGTTCCGAAAGGTCGGGAAACCCGTTCTTGAACAAAAACAAAAAGAGCCTCCGTTTCCGAAGGCTCTCTGATGTTTGAGGTCAGCGTTTCGACAAGCTCAACGACCTTTACCTTATATATATGTGAAAGTCCCTGAGCCTGTGGAAGGGCCGATTTTTACTTATTGCGTTCTTCCTCGATAGCGGCTTGGGCAGCAGCCAGACGTGCGACAGGCACGCGGAACGGCGAGCAGCTCACATAGTTCAAGCCGGCCTTGTAGAAGAAGTGGACCGAAGCGGGATCGCCGCCGTGTTCGCCGCAGACGCCGCACTTGAGGTTGGCACGCTGGCTACGGCCACGCTGCACACCCAACTTGACGAGTTGGCCAACGCCTTCTTGGTCGAGGGTGTTGAACGGGTCGGCGGGGATGATCTTCTCTTCG
>CACXQV010000057.1 GCA_902769875.1 uncultured Bacteroidia bacterium | reverse complement strand
TCCCCTACACCTCTGCACCACACACCGATATTCTTGTGAATCTTTTCAAGGAGGAACAACCGCAGATTTGCTTGATGGGTGCTACCGTCATTGGTCGCGACCTCGGCCCGCGCGTCAGCTCCTCGCTTACCAGTGGCCTCACCGCCGACTGCACCCAGCTCGAAATCGGTGACTTCGACGATGTCAAGACCAAGAAGCACTACGACAACCTGCTCTATCAGATTCGTCCCGCTTTCGGTGGCAACATCGTGGCGACCATCGTCAACCCCGACCATCGTCCGCAGATGGCTACCGTCCGCTCGGGCGTGATGCAGAAAGCCATCTACGAAGGTAAGGCCAAGAACGAAGTCGTTTATCCCGAAGTGTCGAAATATGTCTCCCCCGAGGCATACGTCGTGAAGGTCCTCGACCACCATGTGGAGGCTGCCAAGGGCGAAGTCGGTGCCTCGCGTGCCGCCGTCGATGCGGGCTTCTGCGACAACGACCGCCAAATCGGCCAGACTGGTGTAACTGTACACCCGAAAGTGTATATCGCCTGCGGTATCAGCGGTCAGATCCAACACATCGCCGGTATGCAGGACTCCAAGATTATCATCTCCGTGAACAGCGACCCTGACGCACCTATTAATAAGATTGCTGACTACGTGATTGTTGGAACGGTTGAAGAAGTCGTCCCGAAACTGATCAAGTATTACAAACAGAATAGTAAATAAATATGGTAATTGTTGCTATTGTCCTCTGTGTAATTGCTGTGGTATTATCTGCATTCCAGATTTTAGGGGTGATAGATTTTATCAATATGAAAGGAAGGAAAAAGGACAAAACGGAAAACAAAAACCCACAAACAAAGTAGAACAAAATGGCAAACTATTATAACGACAACCCGAACCTGCAATTCTACCTCGACCACCCGCTGATGAAGCGCATCGTCGAACTGAAGGAACGCAATTTTGCGGACAAGGACAAATACGATTATGCTCCCGTCGATTACGAAGACGCGATGGAGAACTACCGCTGCGTGTTGGACATCACGGGCGACATCACTGCCAACATCATCGAACCCAACTCCGAGAGCGTGGATCTCGAAGGTCCTCATTTGGAGAATGGCCGCATGATTTATGCCTCCAAGACTGTGGAGAACCTTGATGCCTGCACCAAGGGCGGTCTCTGGGGCGTTTCGATGCCACGCCGTTACGGCGGCTTGAACCTTCCCATCACCGTTTTCTCCATGTTGAGCGAAATGGTCGCCTCCGCCGATGCCGGCTTCCAGAATATCTGGTCGCTGCAATCGTGCATTGACACCTTATATGAATTCGGCAACGAGGAGCAGCGCATGAAATACATCCCGCGCGTTTGCGCCGGCGAAACCATGTCGATGGACCTCACCGAGCCTGATGCCGGTTCCGACTTGCAAAGCGTTATGCTGAAGGCTACCTATAGTGAAAAAGACGGCTGCTATCTGCTCAATGGTGTGAAGCGTTTCATCACCAATGGTGACTCCAATATTCATTTGGTGCTGGCTCGTTCCGAGGAAGGCACCAAGGACGGTCGTGGCCTGTCGATGTTCATCTACGACAAGCGCCAGGGTGGCGTCAATGTACGTCACATCGAGCATAAACTCGGTATCCACGGCTCCCCGACCTGCGAGTTGACCTACAAGAACGCCAAGGCTGAACTTTGCGGTGAGACCCGTTTGGGCCTTATCAAGTACGTCATGGCCTTGATGAACAGTGCCCGTTTGGGCATCGCCGCTCAGTCGGTGGGCCTGGGTCAAGAGGCTTACAACGAGGCTCTGAAATACGCCAACGAGCGTCAGCAGTTCCACAAGAGAATCATCGAATTTCCAGCAGTTTACGATATGCTTTCACGCATGAAGGCCAAGATTGACGCGGGTCGTTCCTTGCTCTACCAAACTGCCCATTACGTGGACATCTACAAGTGCCTTGAGGACATCCAGCGCGAGCGTCCGCTGACGCCTGAAGAACGTGCCGAGTGCAAGAAGTATTCGCGCCTCGCCGATGCCTTCACGCCTTTGGCCAAAGGCATGAACTCCGAGTATGCCAACCAGAACGCCTACGATGCCATCAGCATCCACGGTGGTTCGGGCTTCATCATGGAGTACAAGTGCCAGCGCCTCTACCGCGACGCCCGTATTTTCTCCATCTACGAAGGCACGACGCAGCTGCAGGTGGTGGCCGCCATCCGTTACATCACCAACGGCACCTATCTCACCATCATAAAGGAAATGCTCGAAAACGAGGTCTCCGAGGACCTGAAGCCCTTGCAAAACACGGTGCGCACCCTCGTGGAACTCTACGAGCAGAGCATCAACTATGTGAAGGCTGCCAACAATCAGGAGGTTCAGGACTTCTTGGCCCGTCGTCTTTACGACATGACTGGCGACATCATGATGTCGTTGCTCATCCTCGACGACGCCACCCACGCCCCGCACATCTTCACCCAGTCGGCCAACGTCTATGTCCACGCCGTCGAGGAAGATGTCATCGGCAAGAGCGTCTATGTGAAGAACTTCATCGAGGAAGACTTGGTGAACTTCAGGGCGAAGGCGAAGGAAGTGGCGGAATAAGAATCAGAAGATTAGTTGAAATGAAAATCGGTGCGCTTCAGGTTTGAGGCGCACCGTTTGTTTTGATTGCGGACAACACCGAATTGCCAATAATGTACGCCAATTGGACGGGAACGGCATTCCCAAGTTGTCTCATGGCTTCTGTCCACGAGCCTGTAATGACATAGTCGTCAGGGAAAGTTTGGATTCTTTTTGCTTCGGAAACAGACAAATAGCGGGTTTCGCCATTGGTAAACCTAATCATGTTTTCTCCGCCTGGCACGCCATGGTCTCCCGCCTTGATGGTTTTTGAAGGCTCGTCAATGCCACTGCCTGTATGTCCAGGATAAGGTTTTGCATTCCATAAAGCACTTTCGGCTCCTTTTCTGTCGGGCTGCTCCAAGCCGGAAAATGCGTCTCGAATGGTCTGCCAAGGTTTGTGCTCGGGAGCGAAAATGCCGTATTTTTCCAACAGTTTGTTTTTTATGATGGCGCAGATTTCCTCATCTTCGGGATTATCAATGTTATGCCGTTTCCAATATTCTTCGGTCACATATTTTTCCCATAAAAGCGAATCTTCGCTGTGCGATCGGGCTGGAAAATTCCATTTCACCCCCAAATCTTCACGAAAACCGACAAGGATGACCCGCTCCCGCTTTTGCGGAACGCCATAATCAGCCGCGTTCACCAATTGATACGAAACCTGATATTTTAGGTGTTTGTATGTGCTTGACTTGTCTATTTCTCGCAAGACTGCAAGGTTTTCTGTCCAATCGTCAGACTTCAGTTCGGTTTCGGGATATTGAAGTTGGAGAATGATGTATTTGAAATACTCGGCGAAAGACTCTCTGAGTAGACCTTTCACATTCTCGAAAATAAAGGCTTTCGGCATTAAGGTGCGGATAGCGGAAATGGCGGCAGGGAACATATCGCGCTTGTCATTGAAACCTTTTGCTTTTCCTCCAAGAGAGAAGGGTTGGCAAGGCGGACCGCCGGCAATGATGTCAACATCCTTGTAATTGGAGAATGTGAAGTCGCGTACATCGCCTTCGAAAACAAGGTCTTCGCCATAATTCTGCCGAAGTGTGTTGCAGGCATCAGGATTCCATTCCACAAATGCCTGATGTGTGGTTCCAGCCATTTCCAGTCCTTTGGCCATGCCTCCCGCTCCCGAAAAAATCTCAATGCTGTTCATCGGTCCTAAAATAACTTTCGGCTTTGGCGATGATTTCTGTTTCGGCTGGATGATTGCCTCGCAAACGTTCAGCCCATTTGCGCCCTGGATGCAAAATGTCCCAATCCGACTTGGCTTGATCGTATCGCCCGCTTCCCGGGTCATGGTTTCCGAAACCGTCTATGCAACTGTTCCAAACAGGAGTGTATTGCCGTATCAAAGCGGCTTCAACGGTTCCTATCAGGTCAACGGACGCATCTTCAAGAATCATAAAACGACACCTGAAATCCTCGATTCTCAGATTAGTGGCTTGACTAATGCTGTTGTGATGGTCGCTTAGTCTGGAGAACAATTCGTTTGATGCTTCTTGTGCCCGCGCTTGCCGCCAACCACGAGGCACCGCTTTCCCGACATATATAGGTTGGACAAAATTCAATCTGTTCAATTCATACAAGTGCTTGTAGTAAGGACTTTCCCCTATGTAATACAAGGCATATACGCCGGCTCCAATGAAATTTTCCGGCGGGGGCAACAAATGAACAGGTGTGCCATTAAAAAATCGGATAGTATCTTTGATGATTTCAGAGAATGCGTCCGAATGGAAAACATGTTTTGATCTGTCAAACGGTATTTGCATAGGTTTTCTCTATGATTTATTCAGGCTGCAAAAATAATGAGATTAGTTTGTAAATGCAATAGCATGAAAAAGCCTTGCAAAAAAAGTTGAGTGCTCTTTTTGCAAGGTTTCGTAGTTAATCCATTGTTTCCCGAAACATTCTTTGCGTTTCCCGCTTATTCTTCAATCGGTCATACTTTTCCCCTTTGCACAACATACAACTGCAAGACGTGCCGGTGGAAATGCAGTTTTACGGTTTCAAACATCCTATCGGCACCACCCAAACGCCGTCTTTCGGGCGACGATAGGAGTAATCGCCTACTGCCGTTAGCACCATCATAAAGGAAGGCGACGGCATCTTTTCCGGGTTGATTTTTTTTGCCAAATCGCACAACGTGGATGCGCCTTTTTCAACGAGGTCAGGGCCACCCAACTTGATTTCAATTAGGCCGTATGTCCCATCGCGACGATGCAAAACGGCATCACATTCCAACCCTGCCGCATTGCGGAAATGAAACACGTTGCCCGACAAGGCATCGGCATAGACACGCAAGTCGCGGACGGCCAACGATTCAAAAAAGAGGCCGAATGTCTTGAGGTCGTTCATCAAGTCTTTCGGGCCGATGGATAATGCACTGGTGGCAATACTCGGATCGATGAAATAACGAGTGTCTGAGGTTTGAATCGCCACTTTGCTTCTCAGATTGGGATTCCACGCGGGCATATCCTCTATGACGAACAGTTTTTTCAAGGCGTCCACATAATCCGATACGGTCTCGTATGTAATGGATTGGTTGTCGTTCTCTTTAATGTCCTCGCTCAGTCGGCTGAAACTGACCGCACATCCTTGGTTCCGTGCGTATGAACGCAGCAAGAGCCGAGTGCGTTCACTGCTTCGGCGGACGTTATCGATCCGATGAATGTCATTCTTGTAGATGGCTTCGTAATAGTCGCGGGCTTCGTCTAACGCGATTTCACCTTTCATCATAGTGGAAAGCGGCCATCCGCCCCTACACACTAAGTAAGCGATCTGTTCTATGTGAAGCGGGTTGTTTTGTGGTTCCATCGATTTGTTGTCAAACAAGTCGCTTAAACTAACCGTACCGTTTGATTCTCCTGATTCCCAAAGGCTCATAGGTCGCATACTGATACGTCCGATTCTGCCCGTTCCGCTATGATGGATTTCTTCCTGTTGTGGAGGCACACTGCTTCCTGTCAAAATGAATTGCCCAAACGCTTGCCTTTTGTCCACTTCCGAGCGTACCATATCCCAAAGTGCAGGAATGGTTTGCCATTCGTCTATCAGCCTTGGAGTGTTGCCTGCCAAAAGTACGGTTGGATTGACTTGCAATGCGGTTTGCGCCTCAGCGAAGGTAACACTGTCGCCCAAATCCAACAGACTGTTTGCAAATTGTTTGGCTGTGGTTGTTTTGCCGCACCATTTCGGGCCTTCTATCAAGATGGCTCCTTTGCCTTGTAATCGACGCTCAAGTAAACCATCAGCAATGCGCTTTTTGTAATTCACTTTTTTTGCCATAAAACTTCTGTCCTAAGATTCGCTGCAAAATTACTCAAAATAAATGAAATACAAAAACTATTCCGCAACTTTTATCTGTTTTGTTCCGCAACTTTTAGGAATTTCACTCCGCAACTTTTATCTATTTCATTCCGCAACTTTTAGAAATGACGATTACTTTCCGTGAAACAATCCCCTTCTCCGTCTCCATCCTCACCAAATAAACACCCTGCTCCAAACCCTCAATGCGGCACTCCGTTCCGTTGGTTTCAATGACCTTCACCAAACGGCCGTCAACGGAATAAACCGAAACCTGCTTCAAGCCTTCACAAAGGATGGTGAAATTGCCATTAGACGGATTCGGGAAAATTTCAGCCTCAAGGCCTTGCTCGTTGATGCCGTCGTAGGCTTCCACGGCATTCACGGCGGCCAAGGCATCCACACGACCCACACCGGTGATGTTGCTCTTGGTGGGCGTCAGCTTGACGGAAGTCTCTTCCAAAATGCGGCAAATCTCGGCGGGTGTCAGTTCGGGGTTCTTTTGCAGCATCAGGGCGACGATGCCCGCCACGCAAGGTGTGGCTTGTGAGGTACCGTCCATATTGGTGTAGCCGCTGGTGTTTTCATAGTCCAACGACTTGATGCCCACGCCGGGGGCGCACACGTCGGGGCGGATGAGGCCGATGCCGGGGTTGTAGGCGTAGTCGCCAAACTCGGTGTCTTGCCAAGTGACAGGGCCTTGCGAGGTGAAATCGGCAGCCACGTCGTTGTAGTTCACGGCACCGACGGCCACCACGCAACTCAAGGGGCCGGGATTGGCCATTTGGTCAGGGTCGAGGTAGGGTGGGGGACAACTGGCCGGCACGCGCACATTGTTCGGGATGGGGCAATAGAACTGGATTTGGCCTTCGTTGCCGGCGCATACCAAAGCCACGATGCCTGCATCCAAGATGGCTTCGCAGGTGCGGCGCAAGATTTCCTTGTCCGCGACCCCCGCATTGACCATACCCAACGACATACTAATCAAGTCGCAGCCGTGCTCGACCGACCATTCCATGCCGCCGGCAATGTTCACCGCGCCGCCAAAGCCATCGCCACGGATGCTCTTGACGCACATCAAGGTGGCCTCGGGTGCCATGCCCGTCAGCGAGCCTGCCGTGCCGTCGCCTAACACCGTGCCTGCGCAATGCGTCCCGTGGCCTTTGTCGTCCATCGGGTCGTTGTCGTCGTTCACGATGTCATAGCCGTGGTGCGGAAATTCCTCGCCGCCGTCCCAAAGGTGGTCGGCAAGGTCGAGGTGGTTGTAGTTCACACCCGAATCGACGACGGCCACCACGACACCTGCACCCGTGTAGCCCAATTCCCACACTTGGTCGGCCTTCACCTTAGTTATGTTCGGCGTGGTTTCGCGCGTGGCGGATGCCGGTTTCGGTGTTTCGCCTTCGGCAATCCATTGGTGCTGGGTATTGAGGGTAATGGCTTCAATATCAGTACGTTCAGCGAGTTCAAGAATGGCTGTTTTTGTGGCCTCGAAATACAGCGTATTGGCCGACCAAAGGCTGCGCACGGAAGAAACTATGCCGTGATTTTCCATCTCGGCAAGGGTGCGCTTCAAGTCGTGTTGCGAAGCCTCGGCAAAGGCTTTCAACTCATTGACTACAAACGCTCTGCGCTCGGCACGTGATGGGAAATAGTCGGCGCGACGGCACAACTGCGAGCGATCGTATTGCGCTTTCATCAGCACAACGACTTCGATTCGCTCGTCATCATTACGTCGGTTCATTTCTTGGCTCAAAAGTGGGTCGAGGCAGCCTTGGGCAAAACCCATCATACAGGCTGACAACAGAATAGTGATTAGGACAATTCTTTTCATAGATTATAGTTTTACGATTTTGTTTACAATCACACTGTTCTCCGCTTCAATCCTCACAAAATAAACCCCGCTTTCCAAACCGTCAAGCTGGCATTGGGGAGTGTTTACTTGTGCGGTTTTCAGCAGTTTTCCGTCGATGGAGAACACTTCAATTCGCCTCATCCCTTCGCAAACGATGGTGAAACTGTCATGCGAGGGGTTCGGGAAGATCGAGGCTTCGCTTTCCGAAAAGGCTTCGGCCACTTCCACATATCCGCTTCCCATGCAATTGGCCACAAACGAGAACGGCGAAGACATTCCGCCTTGGTTTTGGTAAATGACATCGCCATCCTCGTAGGCGACCTCAAAGCTGACATCCCAATCGAAACCAGTGGAGTGCCAAGTGAGCGTGATTTGTGAGTTTGTCTTCACTTCGCGGGTGTGGGTAAGCGAGGTTCCATTAGTGATGGTCATCTGCTCGGGCGTTGTTCCGTCGCCGTAATTGACGGAAAGATAGGAGCCATGCCAGCCGTCGCCCCATGCGTCGCGCAATGTGAAAACGATGTTGCAAGAGGTCTTGTAGTCATAGCCGAGCCATGTCTGTTTCCCTTCTTCGTCCACAAGGGTGAGCTTGAGCGGAATCATGCCGTTGGCAGGTGCATCGGCGCTTAGCGAAACACGGAAATCCGCGTAGTTTTCGCCGGATTCTTCTATCGTCCCGAAAGGCTTTTGCGTTTCATGGATGGAAAGGAACTCATAATCGGAGGAAAACGTCCCAATCAACGACGAAGCCGGCAAGTTGCCGATGTTTTCCACAACGACGCGCAAGTCGGCGGTCTCGCCCGGCTCAAGCAGGCCGTTGTCGTTGTCGTCATTCAGGGCAGTGATTGCGGCAATGTTCAGCACATAGCCATAAACCTTGAAATTGAGGCTGAATCGGCCTATCAGGAGGTCCTCGTCATAGACATCACAAGTGAAACGGAGGTCTTCATTGCCGATGGCGTCCTCGCTGACTTCAAAGGCAAAAGCGTTTTCAATCGTGAGGGTTTGATGGGGGCCAAACGAAGGAAACTGCACCATGCCGCTTGTGATAGTGACTTTGTCTGAATTGGTCGAGAGTTGTGCCGTGAGGTTGTTGAGAGATTCGCCGGTGTCGTTGAGCAAAGTCAGGTCGATGGTGGCGCTTTCTCCGGGGTTGATCTGGTGGTCGTTGTTGCCTTGCGGGTCGTTGATTTGGCATGACACCATCGACAATGGGCCAGCCACCACCGCTTCGACGGCGGCCAAGGCATTGATGCGGCCAAAGCCCGTGACGTTGCTTTTGGTTTCGGAAAGCGGTACGGCGGTTTCCTCCAAAATGCGACAGATTTCTGCCGGAGTGAGGAAGTCGCATTTGCAGAGCATCAGCGCGATGGTGCCTGCCACGGCTGGGGTTGCCTGCGAGGTGCCGCTCATGGTGTTATAGGCCGGCGAGAGGCCGAAATGCAGCGACTTGACGCTCACGCCCGGAGCGCACAGGTCGGGGCGGATGAGGCCGATGCCGGGATTGTAGGGGTAGTCGCCAAACTCGGTGTTTGCCCAAGTGACGGGACCACGCGAGGAAAAAGCGGCCGGAGCGTCGCTGTTGTCAACGGCTCCAACGGTGATGGTGCAACTCAACTCGCCCGGATTCTCCATCTGAACGGGGTCCATATAAGGTGGAGGGCAACTGCCGGGAACGCCCACGTTGTTGGGGACAGGATACATTCCCGTGTTGCCTTCGTTGCCGGCGGAAACGGTACCCACAATGCCCGCGTCCAAAACGGCGTCGCAGGTGTGGCGAAGCAAAGTGCGCTCGGCTATCGTGGAATTAGGGATGCCGAGCGACAGGCTGAAAAGGTCGCAGCCGTGCTCGACGGCCCATTCTATGCCAGCAGCGATGCTGGCTGCCGAGCCTCCGCCATATTCGTCCAAGCACTTGACACACATCAGCGTGGCCTCAGGTGCCACGCCCGTTTGCGAACCCGCAGTGCCGTCGCCGCACACCGTTCCAGCGCAATGCGTCCCGTGTCCCATGTCATCCATCGGGTCGTTGTCATTGTTGTAAACATCGTAGCCATGGTGCGGAAACTCGCTGCCACCGTCCCAAAGATGGTCGGCCAAATCGACGTGCTCATAGTTCACGCCCGTGTCGATAACGGCCACCACGACACCTTGTCCACGATAGCCCAATGCCCAAACCTCATTGGCACGCACCCGAAGCACATTCGAAGTGATTTCTCGCGTCGCGGAGGCAGGTTCCATGGCGGTGTCGCCCAAGCAGTAATGCTTTTGGTTGAGGCTGATTAGGGCAATGTCATGGCGCGAGGCAAGGTCAAGGATGGCCGCTTTGGTGGCCTTGAAATACAAGGCATTCGACATCCATAAAACGTTTGGCGTGGTCACGATTTGCTGCCTTTCCATTTCCGAAAGGACACGTTTCAAATCGTACTGCGAAGCCTCCGCGAAAGCCTTCAACTCATTGACTACAAACGTTCTGCGCTCGGCGCGTGAGGGGAAATAATCGGCGCGACGGCACAACTGCGTGCGGTCGTATTTTGCTTTCATCAGCACGACGACCTCGATTTGCTCGCCATCGCTGCGGCGGTCCATTTCCTGGCTCAATAGCGGGTCGAGGCAGCCTTGGGCAAAACCCATCATGCAGGCCAATAACAGAATGGAAATCAAGGCAATTCTTTTCATTGCACTACATTTTTACGATTTTGTTCATGATGACACCGTTTTCCGTGTCGATTTTCAGCACATAAACGCCTTTGGGCAAGTTTTCGATACGATATTCGTTTCCATTCATCTCGATGGTTTTCAACAACTTGCCATCGACTGAAAACACGGAAATTGCTTGGATGCCTTCACAGGCAACGGTGAAATCGCCCGTGCTCGGATTGGGATAGACTTGCGCTTTGCCTTGTTTTTCTTCAATCCCGTCATAATCCACGGCATTGACGGCGGCAAGGGCATCGAGGCGGCCTGAACCGAAATCGTTGCTCTTATGCTCGGTGAGTTTCACGGCGGTGCGCTCCAGAATCTCGGAGATTTGCGCAGGCGTGAGTTCACGGTTTTTGGAGAGCATCAAGGCGACGGCACCAGCCACCAAAGGCGTGGCCATCGAGGTGCCGTCCATCAAGGTGTAGCCGTCTGTGGTGTTGTAGTCCAGCGACTTGATTTGCACCCCAGGAGCGCAAATGTCGGGGCGGATGAGGCCGATTTCGGTCGTGCTACCTGCGGAGTAGGGATAGTCATTGTATTCCGCGACATCCGTCCATTGCGAAGGGCCTTCGGACGAGAATGCGGCAATGGTGTTGTCGTAATTCACCGCGCCCACGCAAATCACGCAGCTTGTTCCGCCAGCATTAACCAATTGGTCTTCATGCAGATGCGGCGGTGGGCAGTCGCCCGGAGTATAGATGTTGTTCGGCACGGGCACCATGAACTGCATCTGGCGGATGTTGCCTGCACAGGCTGCCACCACCACGCCTGCCGCCAAAGTGTTGTCGCAGGCTTGGCGCGTCATCAGTTTCTGTGCAGGGTTGGGTTGGGGTCGGCCCAACGACATGTTCATCACATCGGCACCATGCTCCAAAGCGAACTGCATGGCGGCCACCCAATGGGTTTCCTCGCCAACGCCCTCGTTGTTGAAGGTTTTCAATGCCATGATGGTGGCCTCTGGAGCGATGCCCGTCTGTGAACCGGAAGCTCCTGTGCCACAAATGGTTCCTGCAACATGTGTGCCGTGTCCCCAATCATCGGAAGGGTCGTTGTCGTGGTAGTAGAAGTCGTAGCCGTGATTGGGATATTCCGCGCCACCATCCCAAAAGCGACCGGCCAAGTCGGCGTGGTCGAGGCGGATGCCCGTGTCAATGACGGCAATCAAAACACCTGCGCCCTTATAGCCTTGTTCCCACGCCTGCGGCGCATTGACTTGCAGCAGGTTTTGGGTGATTTCGCGTCCATTGCCTCTCGGGGCAGGCGTGGCCTCATTTTCAAAAATCCATTGGGTTTCTTGGCAGTGGTAAATCGTCATGATGTCGCGCTGTTGCGCCAAGTCGGTGATGGCCGCTTTGTTGGCCTTGCAACTGACGCAATTCACAAGCCAAAACGACTGGATGTCGTCCACCATACCGTTGCGTTCCATCTCGTTCAAAAGTCCAACCAACTCATATTGAGTGGTTTCGGCTTGCCGTTTCAGGGTTTCGATGACAAATTGCCGCTTTTCCTGTTTGGTGCCGAAAAACTCAGCCTCACGAAGCAAAGCCATTGCATCAGATTGTTCTGAAAGGAGGATGACAACCTTTGTTTTATCCTCATTTCCAATACGTTGCATCTCCGCTTCAAGTTCGGGGTCGATGACGGGCTGGGCGGCAAAACTGGTGATGCCGAGAAAAATCACGATTAAGGTAAAGAAAAGCCTTTTCATAGTCCAATTTTTAATATTAGGTGCAAAAATAGCAAAAAAGTATCATTTTTGAAGAGAAGTATTTTGTTGCCGGTACTTTTTCCCCTGCCAAGTGTCTCTTTCTTCCATCCGTTTCTCGATTTTGGCCAACACCTCATCATACCGCAACTTCATCCAAGGCTCGCTGACGAGGAAACGCGGCGGCACCTCGCCCGCAAAACGCTCGATGACGATGTCGGGGCTCAATCGCTCTGCAAAGTCGATGACGAAATCGATATATTCCTCAAGGTCAAAGAGATGGAAGTGCTCTGGATGCTGAATGTATTCTTCTGCCATCTTCGTTCCCTTGAAGATTTGCAGTTGGTGGAACTTGACCGTGGTCAAAGGCAAACGTGATATGACTTCGGCGGCACGGAGCATCATTTCCTTGTTTTCGCTGGGCAGACCGAAAATGAAATGCGCCCCGCAGGGGATGCCGTAATGAGCGGTCAGTTGAATGGCCTTTTCCGCCGTGGCGAAGTCATGCCCTCGATTGACGCGCCTTAAGGTTTCGTCGAAAACGCTTTCCACGCCATATTCCAGCATGACGTAATGCGTTTCCTGAATCTCGTTGAGCAACTGCAGGATGCCGTTGTCGACAATGTCAGGCCTCGTGCCGATGACGATTCCAACGATTTCGGGCACTTCCAAGGCTTGTTCGTAGATGTTCTTCAATTCCTCAATCGGCTTGTATGTGTTCGAAAACGGCTGGAAATAAGCAAGATACTTGTTCGCCCTGCGATAACGCCGTCGATGGAACTCAATGCCTTCCTCAATCTGCTGACGGATGGACTTCTCTGGCCGACAATACGACGGATTGAAAGCCTCGTTGCTGCAAAAAGTGCATCCTCCCGTGCTGATTCTCCCATCCCGATTGGGGCAACTGAAACCCGCATCGATGCTGATTTTCTGCACTCGCCCACCGAACTGCTTCTTGAAGTAGTTGCTGTAGCTGTTGAAACGACGGCCGTCAAAATGGTTTATGTTGGTTGGGATTGGGGTCATTTCTGCAATCGGTCAATCGTGTGGTTTTGGGCTGTTAAAGTATGCTTTTTCTGGATTTATCGGCAACAAAGTATGCTCCTAAGGGCGCAGAGTTATTCCTCCAACTCCTTGATGCAAATCTCTATCCGTTCTTTCAAATAGACAAGGTCGTTGGTGTAGGTTTCCCAAACGAATCGGGGGCTGACCGTATAATAGCCATGAACCAGTACGTTTCTCATATCAATAATGTCGCGCCAAGGCACTTCGGGATGTTCCAAGCGGAAATCTTTGGTCAACATATTGGCAGCCTCGCCAATAATCATGATATTGTAAACCACCGCGTGGAAACACATAACGTCCGACTGCATTTCCTCAAAACTTTTGCCTTTGAGGAAGTCCATCACATGACCGATACATTCGTTAATGTGGCGCAAGCGTTCAATATCTCTAACTCGTTCTCTCATAGACTAATTTCTTGTCGCGGTTGGCGGAATCCATCGCAAACGGCCTTAAAGTGCCTTCTTCCACAAGGTCAACTTCAACCCCAAGGCGTTCTTGCAATTCTCTCCACATGCGAGCGTATGCAAACAAGCCGATGGGCGAACTGTGGTCAAACTCAACGAGAATGTCAACGTCGCTTTCGGGCGTTTCCTCGCCTCGGGCGTAAGATCCAAACAGCCACGCCTTCAAAACAGGTTGCGTCTTGAAATAATCGGCGATGATTTTTGTCAAGACTTGCGTACTCATATCGTTTTTCTTTTATGTCGCAAAGTTAGAAATATTTTTTCAATCCGCATTGGTTCAATGAGAATATCAAGCAAACATCTTACGAACAACAAAATTCTAAGGTCGTGAAAACTCAGTATTATTCAAAAACTCATCATCCGTCAACGTGTTCAAAAACGCCTTCAACTGTACTTTTTCAATGTCGATAAGTTGAACGCCGCCGTCCATCACATGGTGCATCAGCGGGTTGATGTTCTCGGAGTTTTTCACACCCTCGCTGTAGAAGTCTATGACCTCGTCCAAAGTCGTGAAGCGTCCGTCGTGCATATAAGGTGCGGAAACGGCGATGTTGCGCAGGGTAGGGGCTTTGTAGGCACCTTTGTCCCGATGGCTTCCCGTAATGGCTGAACGGTCTTCAGGGTCTTTGAACTCATCGTCCAAACCATTGTTGTAGAATAAGTTGGTGGTCATCAGGGCCAGACCGCCGCCACCGTGACAATGGAAACAGTCGGCGCCTTCCTCGGTGCAAAACAATTCGTAACCAGCCATTTCATCTTCGGTAAGTTGTTCCTCGCCACGCAGGTAACGGTCAAATTTGCTGTCGGCGGAAACCAAACTTCTCACAAACTGAGCGATGGCGCGTTGGATATTAATAAAGGTGATTTCGCGGCTGCCGAAGGCTTTCTCGAACAACTCTGGATAGTCGTCGGTTTTCTGCAAATATTTGACTATCTGATTGGTATCGGCATTGATTTCTACAGGGCTTGTGACCGCTGCCAAGACCATATCCTCCAAAGTGGCAACGCCGCCATTCCAGCCTAAACC